>DATGMK010000001.1:0-145940 GCA_035293665.1 Reyranella sp.
CGATCCCTCGAAGACATTGCGGAACATCAGCGCCGGCCGGCCGGGGCCGGCAAAGGCGAGGCCGAGCCGGCAGCACTCGCAGGTATTGTCGACGGCGATCCGGGTGTCGGAGAAGCGCCTCCCGCCGTCGTCCGACCAGGCGTAGGCGAGGGCTGCGCCGGGATAGGGCTTGCCCGCGGCGATCGCCGCGGCGGCATTGCGCTTGTCGAGCCAGGCGGCGAACATCCGGCCATCGGGATCGATCCCGACGGCCTGGAAGCGCTGGCTGGTCGAATCGGACGTGATCGGGACCGGCGTTGCGAACGTGGCGCCGCCATCCGTCGAGCGAGTCGCGTAGATGCGGCCGTTGAAGCGCTTGTCCTGGAACACCGCGTAGGTGACGACGATCGCGCCGGTCTTGTCGACGGCGAGCTGTGGCCGCGAATCGGGCCCCCAGTCCATGTTGAGCGCGTCCGCGGTGACCGACACCGGATCGGTGAAGGTCTTGCCGAGGTCGGTTGACCTGGCGAGCACGACCCGGTCCGCCGTGCCGCGCGCCACCCACAACGCGCCGTCCGGTCCGAAGGCCGGCGTCGCGGTGAACGCTTTGCGCGCGTCGGCGGAGAAGGAGTGCATCGCGCCGCCGTGATCGTGATGTTGGGCGGCGGCGCTGCCGGCCAGAGCCATGAGGGCGAGCGCTGAGATCGTGAGACGCATGGTGACTCCCTCCATGATGGACCTCAGAAGCGCGCGCGCAGACCGACGGCGGCGGTCAGCGGCATCCCGAGGGCCGGAATGGCGGTGGCGTTGACGATCGGCCCTTCGAATGTGGTCGTCGTGTAGCCCTGTGCCAAGTACTGCACGTTCGTCAGGTTCTGGATCGTCCCGTAGATGTCGACCGACTTGTTGAAGGAATAGCTCACGGCGAGATCGATCAGCGTCGCGCCGTCGTTCAGCTGCGTGTGACCGGTGTTGTTCCAGTAGGCCGGGAAGGACTTGAGATTGACGATGATCGCGAGGTCGGGGATCGGCCGCCATTCCGCCGCGGCATTGAGCGTCCAGGCGGGCACCTGGCCGAGCTGGACGCCGGTGCGCAGCAGGTTGGGCATCGTCGTGCTCGTCAGGTAGGCGCTGGTCTGGGTGAAGCCGCCGCTGAGCTTCAGCTCCGGCAGGGCCTGCCAGCTGCCCAGGACCTCGAAACCCGCGAAGCGCGCGCTGCCGACATTGATGTACTGGTTGACCGTGGTGATGCCGGTCAGGCCGGCCGCCGCTGCGAAGGGCGCGGCGCAGGCGGCGTTGGCGTTACAGACCGCGACGAAGTCGATGTAGTTGTCGAGGTTGTTGTTGAAGTACGTCGCCGACAGCGAGACCGTCTTCCAGTTGAAGTCGAAGCCGACCTCCTGGCCGAAATTGTTCATCGGCTGCAGGTTCGGATTGGTGGTGGTGAAGCTCGTGCCGGCGGCGAAGCTGCGGTACATCTGGTTCATCCCCGGCGCCGAGAAGTTGCGGTAGGCCGCGCCGCGCAGCGTCAGCTCGTCGGTGACGTAGTACTTGAGGCCGATGCGCGGATCGAAGCTGGAGTAGGCGGAGTTCGGGATCGAGTTGAGCGCGGCCGAGTTCACGTTCAGCACGCTGGCATTCATCGCCTGATAGAAGTCGCCGCGCAGGCCGATCGTGACGTCGAGCGGGAGCGCGGAGAACGAGTAGGTGCCCTGACCGAACACGCCTTCCAGCCGGTGCTCGCCCTGGGCGATGAAGGTGGTGGGCGCGGCTGTCGCGCTGGCGAAGAGATTGAGATTGTCGGTCACCTGGATCCGCCGCCCATCGACGCCGATCCTGATGTCCTTCAGGGCGCCGGCGTCGAGCTGGTAGAAGACCGATCCGCCCTGGTTGTTGTTCGGGGCCTGCTCGCGCTGGCTGACGAACTGGTTGAGCGCGTTGATGTTGTTCAGCGTGTAGCTGCCGCTGCTGGCGTTGGTCGTGGAAAAGACGCCGCCGCCCGCCCAGGCGCTGAAATTGATCGATGACTTCTCGTCGAGCTTGTGCGTGCCGCCCAGCAGCAGGCGATAGGCCGACCACTGGTTGTTCGCCATCTGCCACGTCAGGCCGCTTTCCGACGCCTGGTGGAAATAGGCCTTGGCGAACAGCTTGGTCGAATCAGAGGGGTTGAGGTAGGCGGAGAAGTTGACGTTGTCGGCCCACGACGCGGTCGGCACGAGGTTGGGATTTTGGTACTGCGGCGGCGTGAGGTTGTAGCCGCTGCTTTGCGAATGGCCGTAGCTCAGTCCGACCTTCAGCTTGTCGTTGAAGAGGAGGCTGCCGTAGCCCTCGCCATTGAAGGTGTTGTAGCTGCCGTAGTTGGCGTCGAGATCCACGCCGGTGCGCGAGGGCTGGCGGGTGACGATGTTGACCACGCCGCCCATCGCCATGTTTCCCCACAGGCTGGTGGCGCCGCCGCCGCGGATCACCTCGATGCGCTCGATCGAGGCCTTGGGTATCTGGCTCCAGTCGACCGTCCTGAAGAACGGGTCGTTGATCGGCACCCCGTCGACCATGACCAGCGTGTTGATGGTGGTGCTCGACCCGAAGCCGCGGATGTTGAAGGGCTGAGCCGTCGGGTGGAGCTGGCCGGTCGGGATGGTCGGCGCCCAGATACCGGGGATGTGATTGACGATCTGGTCGACGCTGGTTTGCGGCATCGCCTGGATCTGCGCGCGCGGAATGACCGTGGTGCTGACGTCGAGCTTCTCGAGATCGGAACCTCGGCCGGCGGTGACGGTGACCGGCGGCAATTGCTGGTCGCCCGGCGTCTGCGCACGCACGAGCGTCGGGCCTGCGGACAGGCCCGCGAGGGCGGCTACGGCTGCCGCACGGGGAAACGACATGAGCTACTCCTTCGTCGGACGCACAAGACGGTGGTCAGACGAAGGACGGGGGACCTCTTGGTCGGTACGGGCCGTCGCGAATGCCGACCGGCGTGAGCTGGTCGAAGGACGCAAGCGGCCGTGCGGTCGCGGCGACGCGCTCGACCGGCATGAAGCTCGCCGTCGGTGCCGTGAAGGCCACGGCGTGGGCAAGGCCCAGGCAGCACTGGTGCTTGTCCAGTGCGACCGGCACGTTGCCGCCCGGATCGGAGCGCGTGTCGGACGCGGCATTGCAGAATACGCTCCACAGCGTCGCCGGTGCGCCGTCGCGCATCAGGGCGGCATGGACCAGCGGCTGCAGGAAATTCAGGGTGATTGCGAGCAGCGCCGTGGCCAGGGCCAGGGCGCGGCGGTCCGAGTAGGACTTTTCGCAATCCATGCCTGCCTTATGGAGCAACCAGTGAAGGTTGTAAATCAATCGCATGTGCGTTAGACGGACTGCACTTGAGTACGGGGGCGTACTTGCATGGACCATAGCCCAGTCGGGGCATCGACGACGGCTGCCGGGACACGTGACCAGCAGACCGTATCCGCCGGCGGCGTGCGCGCGACGTTGCCGAGGATTGCCGGCGTGCGGATCGTCGAGCTGGGCAACGTGCTCACCCGCAGCGGCAGCCTGCTCGAGATCTTTCGCAAGGATTGGCCGTCGATCGCGATCGGCGTGCAGCAGGTCAATTGGGTACAGCTCAACCCCGGCAGCGTGACCGACTGGCATCGCCATGCGCTGCAGACCGATCATCTGGTCGGAGTCGGCGGCAACATCCGGCTGGCGCTGTGGGATGGGCGCGACGATTCGCCGACGCACGGCGCCAGCGAGGTCATTCGCCTCGGTGCTCTGCGGCCGGTCATGGTGATCGTGCCGCCGGGCGTCTGGCACGCCCTGCGCAACGAGAGCGGCGCGCCCGCCGGCTACCTGAACATGGTAGACGAGCTCTACGACTACGCGCGGCCCGACAACTACCGGCTGGCGCCGGGCACGCCCGGAGTCCCCGATATCCTCTAGTCGCGGCAAGGCGGGCGATTTCGGCGCGACCTTCCGGCTCATCCTGCTGACCGACGATCCGGCGCTCGCGGCGGCTGCCGATCCGTGCGTCGAGCGCATCGGCATCGACTTCGAGCATATCGGCAAGTCCGAGCGTCAGGCGGGCTACGATACACGACTGTCGCGCCACGGCTGGAGCGATCTCGCGGCAATCGCGTGCGTGCTCAGGCGAGCCAAGGCCTTCGCGCGGCTGAACCCCTTGCACGAGGGCACCGAGGCGGAGATCGAGACGGCCCTCTCGTGCGGCGCAAAGGTGCTGATGCTGCCGTTCTTCCGCGGTCGCGAGGAGGTCGAGCGATTCGTTGCCCTGGTCCGCGGTCGGGCCGAGGTGATGTGCCTGGTCGAGACGGCGTCGTCGTTCGTGCGCATGCGCGAGATTCTCGGGGTTCGCGGCGTCGAGGAGGTGATGATCGGCCTCAACGACCTGCGCCTGCAGCTGGGTGTCGCCAATCACTTCGAGGTGCTGGCCTCGCCGATCATGGACGGCATCTGCGCGGTCATGCGCCGGGACGGTCGTCCGTTCAGCGTTGGCGGAGTGGCACGTGCCGGCGATGCCGGCATGCCGATCCCGAGCGAGCTCGTCTATGCGCAGTATCCGCGGCTCGGCGCCAGTGGCGGTCTGCTGACACGCGGCTTCGTCAACGGATTGCCGCTGAGCGATGTTCCTGTGGCTGTGGCGACGTTGCGCCAGCGCCTTTCGGCGTGGGCACTCGAGGATCCCGGGGCGCTCGAAGCGGCGCGCGCCGAGCTCGAACGCCGCGCCGCCGCCTGGCGCAAATGAAGCGAAGGTTCAGCGCCGGTCGCAGAGCACCAGCTGCGTGACCAGGACGCGGGCGGGCTCGTCCGAGGTTTTGCGGATGAGTGCCTGGACCGACGGATCGTGCGGCAGCTCGAGCGTGATCTCGACGGGCCTGCGGTCCGGCGCGACGATCCGTTCCAGGATGGGCGGCGCGAAGGGATCGCGCACGAGGCCGATGCCGATCCGGCCGGCCTGGACCGTCAGGCTGACCTGAATATGAGGCTCGTTCAGCTCGGCGATCTGCTCGGGCAACACGGCGCGCGCAGCATAGCCCCAGTCCCTGGCATGGCAGGACACCAACACGCCGTCGCGTCGATGCTGTACGCGGTGGGGCTGCCACGGCCATTTGCTCCACCGCCGCAACTCGGGGAGCAGGTCAAGGATGGGAACCGATGTCGGCAGCTTCGGCACCTTCCACGGCTTGCGTTCCGTGATCTCGGCCGCCGCCTGTTCGAGCACGCGCGCGAGCGTCGCTTGCAATGTGTGATGCGCGAAGAGCTTCTCCCGGATCGCCGCGCCAATCTCACGCCGCAGCGCAGGCTTGGTGAGATGGAGGTCGATCTTGGCGGCGAGTTCGTCGGCGCTGGAGTACGACACCGCCTCGCCGGCATCGCCGAAGGCCGCGATGAAATCGCGCTTGCGATTCAGCAGCACAAATCCGCCGGCGGCGAAGCCCAGGAGCGGCTTGTGGCCGAAGCCGGCAATGAAGGAGGGGTTCAGCACGTCGACGGTGATGGCGTGGCGCGCGAAGGTGTGGGCGAGCGCCCGGCCCAACGGGACGTGGCCCTCCAGCATGTTCACTCGCGCATGCTTGAGAATGGCACGCCGCTGGGCCGCTTGCGCGTCATGGACGATGACGCGATTGGCGAAGCCCCAGAACAAGGTCTGGTCCGGATCGAGCTCCGGCCGATCCGCGGTCTTGCGCAGCAGGGTGTCCCAGATCGGACGATCGAGATCGCGCAGGCTTTCTTCGACGATCTCGTCGGAAAGCGCGGCCAGGAAGGCGTCGGACCAGGGGTAGGGATGGTCGTTGAGATGGCCGACGAAGACGGCCTGCTCGATCGGCGTTGCGTCGGGCTCGGGGCTGAAGCCGGGCAGGATGGGGGTGGGCTCCGTGAGCACCTTGCCGGCCGAGAGAAAGCCGAGATCCTGCATCACGCGGGTCTGCCCGCTGTCGCGCGACCAGTGGATCAGGCGGGGATGGCGCAGCTCGCGCCGCAACGCCGCCAGAGCGCCGGGCCGGGACGTCGCCGGAGTCGGCAATCCGCTGGTCCCGGGACCGAACACGCGCAGCTGGTTTGCGGCGAAGTCCAGCGGCGCGCCGTCCCAAATGCAGATCGAGGGGATTTCCAGAACCTCTGTGAAGACGTTCGGCGCCCAGCCGTCGCGCCGCGGCGGCAGCCGGCAGAACGGCAGCCAGGCGCCGACGCTGATTCCCATCGCAGCTTGCGGCCCGAAAGCCCGCAGCTCGGACACGAGGTCGGCGATGGGACGTTCTTGCGCCTCCAGGAACGTTTGCAGCGGTACGTCGAACGTCGCCACGCCGAGATCGTTCAGGCCCTGGCGATAGAGGTCGTGGTAGGCGCGCAGGATCCCATGCAGCCAGTGCGGTGGCGGGACCGTGACGGCGACGCGCTGCAGCGCCGCCTCAGACGGCAGTCCAGCCCCCGTCGACGACCAGCTCCGCCCCCGTGACGTAGGACGATTCGTCCGACGCGAGGAACAGGATGGCGTAGGCCACCTCGTCGACCTCGCCGGCGCGGCCCAGCGGCACGCCCTTGAGCGTCTTGGCCCGTGTCGCCGGATCGGCAGTGCGGCCCGAGGTGCGCATCGGCGGCATCAGGCCGGGATGCACCGAGTTCACGCGGATGTTGTCCCGGCCGTGCTGCGCGGCGCCCGACTTGGTGATCAGGCGCACCGCGCCCTTCGAGGCGTTGTAGCCGACATGGATGAAGCCCTGGCCGACGATACCGGAGACCGAGCTGAGATTGATCACCGAGCCTCCTTTGCCGCGCTTCTTCATGAGCGCGATGCCGTGCTTCATGCCGAGGAAGACGCCGGTGGCGTTGATGTTCATCAGCCGGTTCCAAGCCGCCGTGTCGTAGAGATCCTGCTCGGCCGAGCCGGAGATTCCCGCATTGTTCACCAGCACGTCGAGGCCGCCGGCGCTCTTCTCGATCTCCGCGATCGCCGCCTGCCAGCCGGCCTCGTCGGTGACGTCGAGATGCAGGTACCGCGCCTTGCCGCCGGCCTTGTTGATGCTCTCGACGACCTCGGCGCCTTCCTTGTCGAGCAGATCGGCGACGAAGACCATGGCGGCACCCTCGCGGCCGAACAGCCGCGCCGTCGCCGCTCCCATGCCGCTCGCTGCGCCGCTGATCAGCGCGACCTTGTCCTTCATGCGCATTGGCGTTCCTCCTTCTTCTCTGGCTTCAGGCCATCTTGAGCCCGACGATGCCGGCGATGATCAGCGCGATCGAGGCGATGCGCACGGCCGATGCAGAATCGCCGAACAGCAGGATGCCGGTGACAAAAGCACCGACCGCGCCGATGCCGGTCCACACGGCATACGCGGTGCCCATCGGAACGGCACGCTGCGCCGTCATGAGCAGGGCGCCGCTCACCGTCATGCAGACGATCGCGAACACGATCCACCAGACCTGCAGGCCGGCTACGGTCCAACCCTTCTTGAGGCCGAGCGGCCAGCCGATCTCGAACAAGCCTGCGACGACAAGATACAGCCAAGCCATGCGCCCTCTCCCCCCAAACTGGCGCGCACTCGTTGACTGCAGCGTGCTGGCCTGTTCAGATCAAAGGATTGCACGCATCTTGCAAGATAGCGAGAGCGGTCGAGGGATGGCCAAGAAGGGATGTGTCATGAACGAACGTGAATTGCGGGGCCTGATCGCGAACGTGAAGGCTGGCCGCCTGTCCAGGCGCGGCTTCGTGCGCCGTATGGCGGCAGTGGGTCTGACCGCACCGATGGCGACGCAGCTGCTGGCGATCGGCGGCGTGGCAATGGCGCAGCCGAAGTCGACGTACAAGCCGACCAAGCGGGGCGGCGGCGGACTCTTGAAGGTGCTGTGGTGGCAGGGTCCGACCCTGCTCAATCCGCACTTCGCGGTCGGCACCAAGGACCAGGACGGCTCGCGCCTGTTCTACGAGCCGCTCGCCAACTGGGACGCCGACGGCAACATGAAGCCGGTGCTGGCCGAGTCGATTCCCGGTCTCGAGGACGGCACGCTCGCCAAGGACGGCAAGTCGGTCACCTGGAAGCTCAAGAAGAACGTGAAGTGGCACGACGGCCAGCCATTCACCGCCGACGACCTGGTGTTCAACTGGGAATACTCGAAGGATCCGGCGACAGCGGCCGTCACCATCGCCAACTACAAGGACATCGTCGTCAAGAAGGTCGACGACTACACCGTGCGCATCGAGTTCGACAAGCCGACGCCCTTCTGGGCCAACGCCTTCGTCGGAACGCAGGGCATGATCATTCCCAAGCATCTGTTCGGCGACTACATCGGCGCCAAGTCGCGCGATGCACCGACCAACCTCAAGCCGGTCGGCACCGGCCCGTACATGTTCAAGGACTTCAAGCCGGGCGACATGGTCTCGGGCGTGATCAATCCGAACTACCACCAGGACAACCGGCCCTATTTCGACGCGATCGAGATGAAGGGCGGCGGCGACGCCATTTCGGCGGCGCGGGCCGTATTGCAGACCGGCGAGTACGACTTTGCCTGGAACCTGCAGGTCGAGGACGAGATCCTCGCGCGGCTCGAGAAGAGCGGCAAGGGCCATGCGGTCATCTCGCCGGGCGGCAACATCGAGCACATCCAGCTCAACACGACGGACCCGTGGACCGAGGTCGACGGCGAGCGCTCCTCGCTCAAGACCAAGCATCCGACCCTCAGCGATCCGGCGGTGCGCCAGGCGCTCAACCTGCTGGTCGACCGCGCCTCGGTCGAGAAGTTCATCTACGGCCGCACCGGCATCGCCACCGCGAACTTCGTCAACAACCCGGACAAGTTCCGGTCCAAGGACACGAAGTTCGAGTTCAATGTCGACAAGGCCGCAGACATCCTCGAGAAGGCCGGCTGGAAGAAGGGCGGCGACGGCATCCGCGAGAAGGACGGCAAGAGGCTGAAGTTCGTCTATCAGACCTCGATCAACCAGCCGCGCCAGAAGACGCAGGCGATCGTCAAGCAGGCGTGTCAGAAGGCGGGCATCGAGATCGAGGTGAAGGCCGTGACGGCGTCGGTGTTCTTCTCGTCCGACGTAGCGAACCCCGACACCTACCCGCACTTCTACTGTGACCTGCAGATGTATACCACGACCATGACGCAGCCCGATCCCGAGCTGTTCATGAACCAGTTCTGCTCGTGGGAGGCGGCGAGCAAGGCCAACAAGTGGCAGGGCCGCAACATCACGCGCTGGCGGAGCCAGGAGTACGACGACAACTACAAGGCCGGCCAGAACGAGCTCGACCCGGTCAAGCGCGCCGCGATCTTCATCAAGGCCAATGACCTGGTGATCAAGGACGTGGTCGTGATCCCGGTCGTCGCCCGCCCCGGCGTCGCGGCGCTGAGCAACAAGCTGAAGGCCAACATGAGCGGCTGGGACAACAACACCTGGGACATCCAGGACTGGTACAAGGAGGCCTGATCGTGGCCACGAGGGCGCCGGGATTCGTTCTGCACGGCGCGGCGCCCGCGCCTCGGTCGCTTCGAGCCCTGCAGCGCTACACGCCGCCGACACCAGCGGCGCGGAGCCGCTAGTGTCGCGCCAGTACATCATCCGCCGACTGCTTGTGGCTATCCCGAGCCTGCTCGGGATCAGCATCATACTGTTCTGCGTGCTGGCCCTGGCGCCGGGCGATCCGTTCAGCGAGATCGCCGCCAACCCGGCGATCCCGCCGGAGGTGGCGGCCTCGCTGCGCGCCAAGTTCGGGCTCGATGACCCGGTCTGGCTCCGCTATCTGCACTGGCTGAGCGCGATGGCGCACGGCGACTGGGGTTTCTCGTTCGCTAGCCGCATCAATGTCGACACGCTGATCCTGCAGCGCCTCCCGACCACGCTGATCGTGATCGGCGCGGCCCAGCTGCTGGCGATCATCGTCGCCCTGCCGGTCGGCGTGCTGGCCGGCACGCGGCCCTATTCGGTCTTCGATCAGATCGCCAACACGCTGGCCTTCATCGGCTTCTCGCTGCCGACCTTCTTCACCGGGCTGCTGCTGATCATGCTGTTCAGCATCAAGCTCGACTGGCTGCCGATGGTCTACAACGCCGAGCTCAGCTCGACCGGGTGGACCTGGCTGTGGGATCAGGTCAAGCAGTCGATCATGCCTGTGATGGTGCTCGGGCTGTTCCAGGGGGCCTCGCTGGTGCGCTACGTGCGCTCGGCGGTGCTCGACGTCGTGCGGCTCGACTACATCACGACCGCGCGCTCCAAGGGCATCGGCGAACGCCGGGTGATCACCCGGCATGTCGTGCGCACCGCGCTGATTCCGGTCGTTACCCTGGTCGCGCTGCAGATGCCCATCGTGTTCTCGGGCGCGATCGTAACCGAGCAGATCTTTCGCGTACCCGGCATCGGCTCGCTGCTGATCTCGGCGATGCTGGCCAACGACACCCCGGTCATCATGGCCGTGACCTTCGTGTTCGCCTGTCTCGTGGTCTTCTTCAACCTCATTGCGGACGTTCTCTATGGCTGGCTCGACCCCCGCATCTCTTACCGCTGAGCGCCCGGCGCCGGCCGGGATTGCGGCGGGCGTCACGCCGCGCAAGAAGGCGCGCTTCTCGCCCGGGCTCGAGGCATGGCGGCGCTTCCGCCGGCACAAGCTCGCGATGGCGAGCTCGATCATCCTCGGGCTGATCGTGGTGGCGGTGCTGCTCGGACCGCTGATCTGGCGGGTGCCGATCAACGAGATCGACTTCGCCTCCAAGCTCGACGGGCCGTCATGGGCCCATCCGCTGGGCACCGACGATCTAGGCCAGGACATCCTGGCCCGCCTGCTGTACGGCGGCCGCATCTCGCTGGCGGTCGGTTTCTGCGCCATGTTGGTGGCCGCGGTGGTCGGCGTGATGGTCGGCGCGATCGCCGGCATGTCGCGCGGCAGTATCGACGCCGCCCTGATGTGGCTGGCCGACCTGTTCCTGTCGCTGCCGCAGCTGCCGCTTCTGCTGTTGATCAGCTATCTGTTCCGCGACTCGCTCACCAAGATCCTGGGCACGCAGGGCGGCATCTTCGTCATGATCGTGGTCGTGATCGGCGGCCTGCGCTGGATGCAGGTGGCGCGCCTGGTGCGGGCCCAGATCCTGTCGATCCGCGAGAAGGAGTTCATCGAGGCGGCCCGCGCGCTCGGGGCGTCGAGCTTCCGCCAGGTCGTTCGGCACATCCTGCCGAATGCGCTCGGGCCGGTGATCGTCGCCGGCACGATCGACGTCGCCGCGGCGATCATCGCCGAATCGACCCTGTCGTTCCTCGGCCTCGGCTTCCCGCCGGACATCCCGACCTGGGGGCGTGTCCTGTTCGACGCCAAGGATACGATCGACATCGCGCCGCACTGGGCGCTGTTCTCGGGCGGCGCGATCTTCCTCGCCGTCCTGACCATCAACTTCATCGGCGACGGGCTGCGCGACGCGTTCGACCCCCGGCGCGTGCTGTAGCCCCATGGCCGAAACCCTGCTCGACATTCGCGGACTGAAGACCTGGTTCGCGACGGACGACGGGCTGGTGCGCGCCGTCGATGGCGTCGACCTGCACATCGATCGCGGTGAGACGCTCGGCGTGGTCGGCGAATCGGGCTGCGGCAAGACCGTGACCGCCCGCTCGGTGCTGAAGCTGATCGACATGCCGCCCGGCCGCTTCGAGGACGGCCAGATCCTGTGGCAGGGCCGCGACCTGATTCCTCTCGGCCAGGACGAGATGGACAAGATACGCGCACGCGAGATCGCCATCATCTTCCAGGAGCCGATGACCTCGCTCAATCCGGTCTATACGGTCGGCCACCAGATCGCCGAAGTGCTGCAGCAGCACGAGAAGCTGTCGCGCAAACAGGCGATCCAGGCTGCGGTCGAGATGCTGCGCCTGGTCAACATTCCCAATCCGCAGAAGCGGGTGCATGACTATCCGCACCAATTCTCCGGCGGCATGCGCCAGCGCGTGATGATCGCGATGGCGATGTCGTGCAAGCCCAAGCTGCTGATCGCCGACGAGCCGACCACCGCGCTCGACGTCACCATCCAGGCGCAGATCCTCGAGCTGATGCAGGAAATGAAGGACAAGATCGGCATGTCGGTCATGCTGATCACCCATGCCATGGGCGTGGTTGCCGAGACCTGCCAGCGCGTGGTGGTGATGTATGCCGGCAAGGTGGTCGAGGAGGCGCCCGTCGAGGCGCTTTTCGGCGACCCGCGGCATCCCTACACGCAGGGCCTGATCCGCTCGATCCCGCGCGTCGACCGCGCCGCCGAGCACAAGGAGCGGCTCGAATCGATCCCCGGCTCGGTGCCGAGCCTCCTGAACCCGCCGACCGGGTGCCGCTTCGCCTCGCGCTGCAAGTACGCGATGGATATCTGTGTGCGCGGCATGCCGCCGCTCAAGGAAGTCGGGCCGGGCCACCGCGTGGCCTGTGTCCTGTGATGGGCGTGCGATGACCGAGACCCTGATCTCCGTAAAAAACCTCAAGAAGCACTTCGCCATCTCGAGCGGCGTGTTCTCGCGCACGCACGACTACGTGCACGCGGTCGACGGCGTGAGCTTCGACATCGGCAAGGGCGAGACGCTCGGCCTGGTGGGCGAATCGGGCTGCGGCAAGTCGACGACCGGCCGCTGCATCCTGCGGCTGATCGAGCCGACCTCGGGTGAGGTGTGGTTCCAGGGCGCCGACGTGACGCGCCTCGGCTCCGACGCGCTGCGCCAGCTGCGGCGCGACATGCAGATCATCTTCCAGGACCCCTATGCCTCGCTCAATCCGCGCCTGACGGTCGGTGCGATCATCGGCGAGGCGCTGCAGATCCACGGCCTCGCCAAGTCGCGCAAGGCGCTGGAGGAGCGCGTGGTGGAGCTGCTCGAGACGGTCGGCCTGCAGCCGGATCATCTCTTCCGCTTCCCGCACGAATTCTCGGGCGGCCAGCGCCAGCGCATCGGCATCGCGCGCGCGCTCGCGGTCGAGCCCAAGCTGGTGGTGTGCGACGAGCCGGTCTCAGCGCTCGACGTATCGATCCAGGCGCAGGTGATCAACCTGCTGGAGGACCTGCAGGAGAAGTTCGGGCTGACCTATCTCTTCATCGCTCACGATCTCTCGGTGGTGGAGCACATATCGAGCCGCGTCGCGGTGATGTATCTCGGCCGCGTGGTCGAGATCGCGCCGTCCCGCGCGCTCTACGACACGCCCCTGCACCCCTATACGGAGGCGCTGCTGTCGGCGGTGCCGATTCCCGACCCGACGGTGAAGCGCAAGCGCATCATGCTGCAGGGCGACGTACCCAATCCGATCCGCCCGCCGTCAGGCTGCCACTTCCACACCCGCTGCCCGATCGCCAAGCCCGATTGCGCGCAGCGCGATCCCGAGCTGCTCGAGAAGCGACCGGGCCACTGGGTGGCGTGCCACTACAGGGGATAGGCCGGACTGCACCACTCCGTGGTGCAGTCCCGGCTTATGACTTCGGCGTGAACTGACTGAGATCGTTGATGCCGAGCCGCTTCTCCAGGGCCTCGACTTTCTTGGCCACCTTCTCGAAGCCGTCTGCGCCGAATTTCTCGGTCTCGCTCTTCTCCAGCGCCTCGCCGATCTGCTCGAACTCGTTGGGCGTCACCAGGCTGCGCAAAGTCGGGAAGACGTCGGTGTCCTCGCGCGCGGCATGGGGCCGATACATGGTGATGGTGGCCTGCATGGCCCCGATCAGCTGCTCGCGCTGCGGCTTGCCCGCGCTCTTGGGCGCAAGGTCGAGCACCTGCTGCGTGAGTTTGCGGCAGGCCACGTGCTGCGCCTGCAGGACGGTCACCAGCTCGACCATGCGGCCGGCGGTCTTGAAGCGCGGGAAGACCTGATCCTCCTCGTTCTTCTCATGATAGTCGTGTACGAAATCGCGCATCGTCTCGGCCGCCTGGGTCAGGATCGTGGGATCGAGATCCTCGCCCTGTCCCAGTCGACGGATGCCGGTGTCGTAGATCAGCAGCAGGCGCTCGACCACGCCGTGCTCGCGCATCAAATCCTCGGTCGCCGTGACCGCCACCGATTCGGCGCTCTTCTTGCCGGTCGGACTCTGGGGCGCAGCCAAAGTGCGGGATGATGCTGCGGCGAAAGACAGACCCGCGGCTCCAACGAGCCAGCGGCGCCGCGCATAAAGAACATGGGCCATCACCGCCTCCTCCGGACGAGTCGCGCACTCGGAGAAGAAACGGCGAACAGAGGGGGTGGTTGCGTCCGCCGGTCGGGCGGTCTTGTGACCGAAGGCTGGTGCCCGCTGCCGGACTCGAACCGGCACGGCCCTCACGGGCCTCGGGATTTTAAGTCCCGTATGTCTACCAATTCCATCAAGCGGGCAGGGCCAGGCGGCCTGAGGCTAGGGGCTGAAGGAGCCGATCATTCCTTCCTCGACCCAGGCGCGTAACAGACCGGCGGCACGGGCGGCCGCCTGGTCCTCTTCGACATGGGGCAACAGCGCCTCGCAGAGCGCCGGAAACGGCTGGCGTTCGATCATTGCCTCCAGCATCGCCGCTTCGTCGCGTTCGAGCGAGCGGAAATTCGATACCCGTCCCGGCCGCCAGATTACCCACGGCGCCGGCTCGTCGAGGCGTGCGACCTCGAGCGTGCCCGACTCGACCTGCTCGCGGCGCTGCCAGGACGGCGGAACGTCGTGGCCAAAGGTAAGTCGCTGCAGCGACGGGATCGGCGCAAAGGCGATCGTCTCCCACGCCTCGGGCGGAACGGCCATGACGGCCTCGGCCTTGATGGGCTGAACGTCGACCGAATCGAAGGCCTCGCCCAGCGCCCATTCGAAGCGCGCCATCTCGGCAAGCGCCGGCGTGCGGTCGTACGGCCCGGTGGCGGCCAGGAAATCGGCTAGCTGTCGGCCGAACCACCGGACCGAGGGATGGCGCGACGGATGAGCGGCGATGTAGGCGCGCGACAGGACGTCGAAGCCCTCGAGCCCGACCATCGCCAGAACGCCGGGGAAATCGTTGGTGAGCACCTCGATCAGGCGCAGCGCATAGCCGTCGCGATAGACGTCGAGCAGGGTGACCCGGTCGGCCTTGCGGGTGTCGCGCACCTGCGCGGCGAAGCCATCGCCGTTCGCCAGCACGTAGTCCTGGAAGGCGCGCTGCAGGTCGGCCAGCGAGCCCGCGTTGCTGCGCATCACCCTTCGGCTCCGCTCAGGGCGGGTTCTGCGGCCTCGCGCACCGTGATGCGCTTGGCGATGTTGCGCGCCACATCGAGCTCGGCCAGCAGCTCGGTATAGGAGGGGATGTTGGCGTCCCGCTCGATCATGGTCGGCGTGCCCGGGAACAACCGCACCGCCTCGGCATACAGCTCCCACACTCCATCGATGATCGGATGGTCGTGGGTGTCGACGATGTGCGTGCCGTTGTTCTGGTGGCCGGCGAGATGGAACTGCCGCACCCGCTCGCGCGGGATGCCACGCAGGAAATCCATCGGCTCGAACTCGTGGTTGAAGGCGCTCACGAAGACGTTGTTGACGTCGAGCAGCACGTCGCAGTCGGCGCGCTTGCAGAGCTCGGCGATGAACGTCCATTCGGTAAGCTCGGACGCCGCGTAAGTGACGTAGCTCGACACGTTCTCCAGCACCAGCCGGCGCCGCAGCCGGTCCTGCACCCGCATCACCCGCTCGGCCACGTGGTTCAGCGCCTCCTCGGTGTAGGGCAGCGGCAGCAGGTCGTGCATGTTGATGCCGCGCAGGCCGGTGAAGCAGAGATGGTCGCTGACCCACATCGGCTCGACCCGCGCAACCAGCGTCTCGAGGTCCCTGAGGTACTGCTCGTCGAGCGGATCGATCGAGCCGATCGACAGCGACACGCCGTGCAGCGCCATCGGATAGTCGCGGCGGATGGTGTCGAGCCAATGCAGCGGCTGGCCGCCTGCAACCATGTAGTTCTCGCTGAGCGCCTCGAACCACTCGACCTGGCCCGGCGCCGCGAGGATTTCCTCGTAGTGCTCGTGGCGCAGGCCCAGGCCGAAACCGACTTTTTCCATCCGGCGATTGTACCCCAAAAAGGGAAGGGCGCCGCCGGCCGACCGAGGCGCCCGTCCATCGTCCAATATGGCCTGCGGCGCGGCCTGCCGCACCGCTGCCGAAATCGGTCACATCACCTTGCCGCCCTGGTTGGCGCAGCTGACCGCATCCTTGGTCTCGGTGAAGCCCTGGCCCTTGCAGGCATTCTGGCCCTTGCAGGCGTTGGTCGCGCTCTTGCACGCGCTCTGGCCCTTGCAGGCGTTGGTGCCGTGACACTTCACGCCTTCGGCATGCGCCGCGGTGGCGAACGTGCCGGCGGCGAAGATCGACGCGGCTGCAGCGACGAGTGTGCGCTTGGTCATGATTTGCTCCCTGACAATGTCGCGCCCAAGGCGCGGCAGGACGACCCTGCAGCGGGTCTACGCGAGGGTTCGGGAGGACGATGACCGGCCGGCGGTCAAACTAAGTTGACAGGCACGTGATGGGCGAAAGTGATCCCGCAGCGCGTGCTGGCCGTAGGTGCCGCTTCGCCTGAGCCTCACCAGGCCGTGAGTCGCTCTTTCGCGAAGAAAAATAGCGTGAGACGGCGTGAGCCGGTTAGAGAACCTTGCCGCCCTTGGCCGTGCATTCCTGCTCGGTGGAGGTGGTCGTCCAGCCGAGGCCCTTGCAGGAGTTCTTGCCCTTGCAGGACGACAGCGAGGTCTTGCACGCGCTCGTGCCCTTGCAGGAATTCACACCGCTGCATTTCACCGTGCCCTCGGCACGCGCCGTCACCGTCGCTCCCACCGCGAACAAGGCGGCAGCCGAAGCGGCGACGAGAGTGAACTTACCCATGGCGACTCCTGTTCCCACGGCGGCAAGATGCCTCGACATAACGCAAACGGAAAGCCACGGAAGCCGGCGTGGGCGTGATTTTGCGATCACCCCTACGTGAAGCGGGCAGGCGATAGAGCCTTCTCGGCCACGCCGAGTGAGGCGATGTCGGAGGGCAGGCCCTTGCCCAGGGCGAGGCTGGCCGCGAGCCGGCCTGCGGCGGCGCCGGTTTGGATGCCGTAGCCGCCCTGGCCGGCCAGCCAGAAGAAGCCCTCGACGGCGAGGTCGTAGCCGACGACGAGATTCTTGTCGGCGACGAAGCTCCGAAGTCCCGCCCATTTGTTCTTGATGCGGGGTATTTGCAGCGTGGTCGACGTTTGGATTCGATCGACGGCGATGGCGATGTCGAGTTCCTCGGGCTGCGCATCGCACGGCGGCGACGGCGTCTCGTCGGCCGGCGAGCCGAGGATCTGGCCGACCTCGGGCTTGATGTACCAGCTCTCGTCGAAATCGATCACCGCCGGCAGGCTCGCCAGTGCGACGCCCGCTGGCGCGTCGAAGGTGAAGGCGGTGCGCCGCTTGGGGACGAGCCCGACGGGCTTGGCGCCGGCTAGGCCCGCGACGACGTCGGCCCACGCGCCTGCGGCGTTGACGAGATTGGCGGCAGCGACGGCCTCGCCGTCGCGCAACGTGATCGTCCAGCGGCCGTCTGCGCGATCGAGTGCAGCGACTTCCGCGTCGAGCCGCAGAACGGCGCCCGCCGCACGCGCGCCCTTCAGGAAGCCGGCATGGATCGCCGCAACGTCCATGTCCTCGGCCTCCTCGAACACCGCGCCGCCCGCACAGGCCTCGGGCCGCAGCAGCGGCTGCCGACGCAGCGCCTCCGCCGGCTCGAGCCAGCGCACGCTCGGCACCAGCTTGGCGAATTCCGCAGCCGCCTTGCGCACAGCCGCCTCCTGCTCGGCCCGGCCGGCGAGCAGCGCGCCGCGCGGCGTCAGGAGCGGATGGTCCGTGAAGCCATCCGGCGGCTTGCGGTAGAAGTGGCCGGCAGCGACGGTGATGGCGCGAATCTCGGCCGAGCCGTAGGTCTCCGAATGCAGCGCCGCCGAGCGGCCGGTCGTGTGATAGGCCGGCACGTTCTCGCGCTCGAGGATGATCACCCGGGCCTGCGGGGCGAGATGGTAGGCGAGGGAGACGCCGGCGATGCCCGCGCCGACGATGGCGAAATCGAATTCCTGCATGCGCTCACATTGCAAGGGCTGCGGCCGGCCTGCAATAGTTGGCTGCCATGAACATCGCCCATCTGCTGCTCGGTGCGGCCCAGGAGTTCCGCGACGTCACCGCACTCGCACGCGGCGAGCAGCCATATCTCAGCTACCGCGATTTCTGGCGCAAGGTCTCGGTGATGAGCACGCACCTCACTCAGCGCTTCAGGCTCGAGAGAGGCGATCGCCTCGCCTTCGCCATGACCAATTGCGTGGAAGCGCTCGAGGTCATGTACGCGATCTGGCACGCCGGCCTGTGCGCGGTGCCGATGAACGCCAAGCTGCACGCCAGGGAGTTCGCCTTCATCCTGGAGAACTCCGGCGCCAGGCTCTGCTTCGTCACCGAGGATCTCGCGGGCACCATCGCCGAGGCCGCCAAGGAAGCACCGGCGCTGAAGGAGATCGTCGACGTCTCGACCAAGGCCTACCGATTCATGGACGTGGGCGACCCCAGCCTGATCGCCGACTGCGAGCCGACCGATCCGGCCTGGCTGTTCTACACCTCGGGCACCACCGGGCGGCCAAAGGGCGCCACGCTTACCCATCGGAACCTGCTGGTCATGGCGCTGAACTACTACGCCGACGTCGACCGGCCGCCGACCGGCAGCTCGATGGTGCATGCCGCCCCGATCAGCCACGGTTCGGGGCTGTGGAACTTCTCGATGGTGGGCCGGGGCGTCACCCAGGTCTTCCCGGAGACCGGCAAGTACGAGGTGCCCGAGACGGTCGCGCTGATGAACCGCTGGCCCGACTGCAGCATCTTCCTCGCGCCGACCATGGTGAAACGGCTGATCGAGCATCCCAGCGTGCACGAGCTCAGGCCCGGCGCGCTGCGGCTGATCTCCTACGGCGGCGCGCCGATGTATGTCAGCGATCTCAAGCGCGGCCTCGACCTGCTGGGCAACGTGCTGTGCCAGCTCTACGGCCAGGGCGAGAGTCCGATGACGATTACCCATCTCAGCCGCGAGGTCCACGCCGACCGCCAGCATCCGCGCTGGGAGGCGCGGCTCGCCTCGGCCGGCGTCGCCGACACTTGCGTCGAGGTGCGGGTCGTCGACGAGGAGGGGCGGCGGCTGCCGGTCGGGGAGGTCGGCGAGATCATCGTCAAGGGCGACACGGTGATGGCGGGCTACTGGAACAATCCCGAGGCCACCGCCAGGTCATTGCGCGACGGCTGGCTGTGGACCGGCGATGTCGGCGCGTTCGACGACGACGGCTTCCTGACCTTGAAGGACCGCTCGAAGGACATGATCATCTCCGGCGGCTCCAACATCTATCCACGCGAGATCGAGGACGTGCTGAACCTCCATCCCGCGGTCGCCGAATGCTCCGTGGTCGGCCGGCCGCATCCGGAATGGGGCGAGGAGGTGGTGGCGTTCGTGGTGCCGCGTCCCGGCAGAACCCTGACGCCGGCCGAGCTCGACCAGCTCTGCCTCGACAACATCGCGCGCTTCAAGCGGCCCAAGGACTACCGCTTCATCGACGCGCTGCCGAAGAACAACTACGGCAAGATCCTCAAGACCGAGCTGCGGACGAAGCTGTAGAGCTGCGCGTAAAACCACTGGGCGATGCCTACGATCGGCTGCTTGATCGCCGGCAGGAGTCTCTCCTCTACGATCTCGCTGAAGCCCCAACCGACGGCGAGCGCTGCAAGGACGGACGGCACGACGACGGCGACAACCAGCAGTCCGTAGGGCAGGACGTCGATCAGAGCGAGATAGAGGGCGCTCGATAGCGAACAGATCAGAGGCAGATGCGTGAGATAGAGACCGAACGAGATTCGACCGAGGAAGTGCGAGAAAGGGCGAGAAAGCCAGATCTGCGCGGCCGGTGTCAGCACGATACCAGTTACGGTCAACGCGGCGACGATGTTCATCGCCATCATGTATTCGGCGCGTGAGCTGTCGAACGATACGACCTCCAGGCGGATCGAGCAGACGAGCGCAGCGACGAGGAAAAACCAGCCGAATGGTGCGGCCGCGGCGAGACGACGGCCGAGGTCTGGCCGCCGTTCGGCGGCCAGGATCAACTCGGCCAGCAGATACCCCACGAAGAAGCAGACGAAGTAGCCGTAGATCCCCGTCCCGACGTCACGGATCGAGATATAGGCCGCCAGCATGATCCTGAGCCCTCTCCAGGGCACCGCCGCCAGCACGAAGAAGATCATGAACGAGCCGGTCAGTTCGATCGGCATAGTCCAGAGAACCACGTTCCAGGATTGCTCGTTCGGCAGTCCGGGTTTGTAGACCTCCCATAGCGCGAACCGGAGCATCGCCCCGAAGTCCAGCGGGAAGCTGTAGAGCTCGCGCCACCAGTCGGTATCGGTGTGATGGCGGGCCGCCGCCTCATGATGATGGAAGAGGCCGAATGCTAGCAGCGCGAAGACTGCGAGGGACGACATCAGGATCGGCACCGTGAGGCGCGGGTAGCGATAGAGCGCCATGGTGACCAGCGTTCGGCCGGGTTGTTGCGCGCGCAGGATGGGATAGGAAAGCGCAACGCCGCTGATGACGAAAAAGACGTAGACCGCCTGGATTCCGTCTGTCAGGACCCCGAGCGGGGTCCACTTCAGCCAGAAGAAAGCCCATTCGGCACCGTGCTGCTCGAGCTCGCGCGGCCCCAGCAGCCAGGTGCGACAGAGATGGGAGAACACCACAAAGAGAGCCATCCAGCCGCGCAGGCCGTCGAGGTAGATCAGTCGTGATGGGCCGGTGGCTTGTGCAGGCGATGGCGTGTAGGGCAAGCGGCGTTTGGATATTGTCGCAATGGCTTGCGCTTTCACTGCCGGGACTGGCGCACGTTGTCAACGCCGCGCTAACGTCGCGATTGCGCGAGCAAGGAGGAAACGATGGGAAACATGATCGACGTCAAGCGACCGGACGGCGGCACCTGCAAGGGCTATCTGGCCGAGGCGGGCCAGGGCAAGCCCGGCATCGTCGTCATCCAGGAATGGTGGGGGCTGAACGACCAGATCAAGGGCGTCGCCGACCGTTTCGCCAAGGCAGGCTACAACGCGCTGGCGCCCGACCTCTACAAGGGCCGCGTGACGCAGAAGCCGGACGAGGCCAATCACATGATGAACGGCCTCGACTTCGTCGGTGCGTCTGACCAGGACATCGCCGGCATGGTGAAGCATCTCGCGGGAATCAGCCGCAAGGTGGGCGTGATGGGCTTCTGCATGGGCGGCGCACTCACCATTGCGGCGGCGGCGCGGGTCGGCGGCATCGCCTGCGGCGTGCCATTCTATGGCATCCCGCCGACCGCACTGGCCGATCCGGCGAAGATCAGGATTCCGATCCAGGGCCACTTCGCCAACCAGGACGACTGGTGCACGCCGCAGCTCGTGAACGATTTCGAGAAGGCGATGACGAATGCGGGTCACAAGCCCGAGATCTACCGCTACGACGCCGCACACGCCTTCGCCAACGAGAGGAGCCCGGCGTACGACGCCGCCTGCGCCACCAAGGCGTGGGACCGCATGATGATCTTCCTGGGCGCCCACCTCTGACGGGGAAGCTGTCGTCGCGAGACGAACAGCCCGGGGATCCTTGAGGTCTCAGGAAGGATCCCTGCCTGCGCTCGGGATGACATATCCGGCGCTCGGCCTGGCGATCGTCGGGATGGGCGCGTCGCTTGCGCCGCTCGACATCGCCGTCAACGTGGCGCTGCCGGCGATCACGACCTACTTCAGGCTCAAGCTCGGCGACGTGCAGTGGCTCGTGATCTGCTACGTGCTGGTCTACGGCTCGCTGATGCTGGTGTGCGGCAAGCTGGGCGACCTGTTCGGCCACCGCCTGATCTTTCGTCTCGGCCTCGCCGTGTCGGCGATCGGCTGCGCCGCCTGCGCGGCTGCGACCGACTGGTCCTGGTTCCTGGCCGCGCGTGCCCTGCAGGGCGTCGGCACGGCGCTGGCGATCTCTTGCACGCCGGCGCTCGCCGTCTCGCTCTATCCGCCGGCCCAGCGGCTGCGCGCGCTGGCGGCTTTCTCGATGACGGTGTCGCTCGCCTCGGCGATCGGTCCGATGCTGGGCGGCGTGCTGGTCGAGCTGGGGGGCTGGCCCGCGGTCTACTGGATCAGGGTGCCGATCTCGCTGGTGACGCTCGGCCTGTCGGTGCTGCTGCCGCGGCCGGTCGTCGATGCGCGGCCGTTCGATTTCTGGGGCGGCGCGCTGGTCGCCTCCATCATGAGCACTTTCCTCGCGGCGCTGGTGCTGGCGCAGCACAGGGAGGTGGCGTTCTGGCTGGCACCGGCGGTGTTCGTGCTCTCGGTCGCGCTGACCCTCTGGTACGTGAAGCGCAGCCGCACCGTCGCCGAGCCGATCATCCGGCCGGGCCTGTTCGCCGACCTGACGTTCACGATCCCAAACGTCATGAACTGGTTCGCGAGCCTGGCAGCTTTCTCGATCCTGCTGCTGACGCCCTACTACCTCGTGAACATGCTCAAGCTGTCCGCGGCAGTCGCCGGGCTGGTGCTGGGCATCGCCTACATCGCGGGCCTGGCGGGCGCTCCGGTCGCGGCCTGGCTGGTGCCGCGCATCGGCCGGCGGCAGACGGTGTTCAGCGGGGTCGCCCTGATCGGCCTGGCCCTGATCCCGCTCGGCCTGACCGACGCGCGCACGCCGCTGGGCGTCGTGGGGCTGCTGCTGGCAGCCGAGGGGCTGGGGATCGGCCTGCTGGGGGTCGCCTACACCGACCTGGTGGTCGACACCCTGCCGGCGCACGACCGCGGCGTCGCCGGCAGCCTGGCGCTGCTCACCCGCACCATGGGCAATGTGAGCGGCGCCGCCGTGCTGAGCGCGCTGTTCACGGCCGGGGCGGTCGGCGGCGACTTCCTCATGGGCTACCGCTTCGCCCTGACGGCCGCGGGCGGCGGCCTTCTGGCGACATTGGCGCTGTCCTGCCTGCAGCCGCGGGCCTGGTTCTCGAAGTAGGAGATGTCGATGCTGTCCAAACGCAGGCTCCTGATGGGCCTCGGCGGATTGATCTGCACGCCCGGCGCGGCGTTCGCCAGGACCGAATTGCCGCCGATCTCGAAGGAGCGGCACGAGCAGGCGATGCGGCTGGCCATCGAGCAGGCCCGGAAGAATCCGGTCTATCCCTACGGCGCGGTGATCGTGCGTGCGACGACGGTTGAGCTCATGGCGGCGGGCGTGAACGATGTCCGGTCCAATCCGACCTGGCACGGCGAGATGGTCTGCCTGAACGACTATGTCCGGAAGCACGGCAATCGCGACTGGGCGCAGATGGTCCTCTACACGACCTGCGAGCCGTGCCCGATGTGCATGACCACGCTGATCTGGGCCGGCATCGGCGGGGTGGTGTTCGCGAGCTCCTCGTTCGGCGTGGTAGCGACGGCGGTCGGCGAGCCGATCAAGCTCTCGGCGCAGCAGGTGATCGACGCGACGCCGTTCCACAAGCCGATGCTCCTGGGCGGCGTACTGGCCGACGAGACCGACCGGATGTTCATCGATCGCAGGCAGTAGAAACCCCTCCGCATTCAGATGGGGAGGCGGCGCGGTAACCCGCGACGGAGGGACCAGAAGCAACTGCCTCGGTGGAGCTGATGACCGCTGCGGCCGCGTAGGACGCGGGCACCTCCCCCTTGAATCAGGGGCTATCGCATTTTGACCCCAACTCCGTCATCCCGACTGGCGCCGAGCGTAGCGAGGCGAAGTGGAGCGATCTCTTTTTGAAGCATCCGGCGCCAAAAGAGGTCCCTCGGCTGCGCTTTGCTTCGCTCGGGACGACGGTTTTCGGGTCAAACGCGATAGCCCTGCCATTTGAATGGGGAGGGTTCTAATTCAAAGTAACATGCCCGCGCTTGATGATGTCGGCGAAGTATTTGCTTTCGGTGTCGATCTCGGCGCGCATCGCGGCCGGGTCGAGATAGGTCGCCTTGAGGCCGCCCTTGTCGAGTTTGTCGAGCACGTCGGGCGATTTCAGCGCCTCATCGATCGCCTGGGTCATGCGGGTGACGATCGGTGCCGGCATGCCGGCTGGCGCCACGATTCCGAACCAGCTGTCGCCGCCGTTCTTGCCGTAGCCGGTCTCCTTGAGGGTCGGGATCTCGGGCCTGTGCGGCCAGCGGCTGTCGGCCAGCATGGCGAGCCCGCGCAGGCGGCCGGCCTCGATATGCGGCAGTACCGTCGAGTCGAACTGCACCTGCACCTGCCCGCTGAGCAAGTCCTGGGTCGCCTGAGCGCTTCCCTTGTATGGCACATGAACCATCTTGATGCCGGCCTCGAGATTGAGCATCTCGCCGTAGAGCTGGGTGATGGTGCCGAGGCCGGACGAGCCCCAGTTGACCTTGCCGGGATTGGCTTTCACGTAGGCAACGAACTCCGCCACGGTCTCGGCCGGCACCGAAGGATGGACGGCCATCGCGCCCCACGAGGTCGCCATGCGGGCGACGGTGACGAAGTCCTTGTCGGGATCGAACGGGATCGGCTGCAGATGCCGGGTGATCGCCATCATGGCGATGGTGTTGGCGAGGAAGGTGTAGCCGTCAGGCGGCTGGGTCTTGGCATACTCCGCGCCAATCATGCCGGACGCACCGCCCTTGTTGTCGAACAGGATGGGCTGGCCGAGGAGACGGCCGACCTTCTCCATGACAATCCGGGTCGAGATGTCGGTCGGGCCGCCGGGCGGGTAGGGGATCACGACCTTGACCTGACGGGTGGGCCATTGCTCGGCCCGTACGATCGAGGGTGTGGGCAGGGCAGCCAACGCGGCCACGGTGACGAATTGACGACGACGCAAGACGAACCTCCCGGAACTCTTTCGAGTATTCAGCGCTGGAAGAAGCGCGCGCGCAACATCTCGCATTCCGTCTGGAGGATTCCGCCGGTGACCTCGACGCTGGCGTCCATGAACTTTGCGAACGTTTCGACCGAGTAGCGGCCGATATCGGTGCGGCCCACCGACTTGAAACGTCCGCCCATCACCCAATGACCCACCTTGGCGTTCAGCAGCGCGCCGGCGCACATCGGACAGGGCTCCATCGTCGTGTAGAGCGTGCAGCCCTTGAGCGTGTCCGTGGCGAGCGCGCGGCAGGCATCGGCGATCGCCTCGGTTTCGGCATGGCCCAGCGGATCGCGCCGGGTGCGGATGCGGTTGCGGCCGCGGCCGACGATCTCGCCGTCGCGCACGAGCAGCGCGCCCACCCCCATGTCGCCCTCGCGGTCGGCCTCCGCCGCCAGCTCGAGCGCCCGGCGCATGAAGGCCTCGTGGTCGGTCACGGCAGGATTGGACATGGCTTGAGCTCAGGGCCGCACGTACCGATTGCGCAGAGCCTCGCACTCCTCGGCCAGGATGCCGGTGGTGACGTCGGCGGCGACGAACTTGACGAAGCTCTCGGCCGAGTATTGGCCATAGGCGCGGCCGACGGCCTTGAGCCGGCCGCCCATGACCCAGTGCCGGATGCCGGTATTCATCATCGCACCGGCG
This sequence comes from Reyranella sp., assembly GCA_035293665.1. GTDB lineage: Bacteria > Pseudomonadota > Alphaproteobacteria > Reyranellales > Reyranellaceae > Reyranella. The sequence continues at coordinate 25,470 of DATGMK010000001.1, forward strand.
CACATCGGGCAGGGTTCCATGGTGGTGTAGAGCGTGGAGCCCGACAGGTCCGGGGCACCCCCGGACAGGTCCGCGGTTCCGAGCGCCTTGAGCGCGTCGGCGATGGCATCTGTCTCGGCATGGATCATCGGATTGCGCTGCGTTTTCATCCGGTTGCGGCCCCGGCCGATCACCTTGCCGTCGCGCACGATCACGCAGCCGATGCCGAGATCCCCCTCGCGGCCGGCGATCTCGCCGAGCGCCATCGCCTGGCGCATGAAGTCTTTGTGGTCGTTCATGGGATGGTACAGTCGCTGCAAACGGAGGGAACGGCAATGGCGGGCAGGCTCAAGGACCGGGTGGCGATCGTGGTGGGCGCGGGATCGAGCGGCCCCGGCTGGGGCAACGGCAAGTGCACCGCCGTGACCTTCGCCCGCGAAGGCGCGAAGGTGATGTGCGTCGACCTGAGGCGCGCCGCGGCCGAGGAGACGGTCGGCCTGATCCAGAAGGAAGGCGGCGAGGCGATGGCCTTCGAGGCCGACTCCTCGAAGAACGCCTCGGTCAAGGCGATGGTCGATGCCTGCCTCGCCAAGTGGGGCCGCATCGACGTGCTCGACAACAATGTCGGCATCGGCTCGACCGGCGGGCCGGTCGAGCTGGGCGAGGAGGAGTGGGACCGCGTGTTCGACGTCAACGTGAAGAGCTTCTTCCTGACGGCCAAGCACGTGCTGCCGGTGATGGAGAAGCAGGGCGGCGGGGCGATCGTCAACGTGAGCTCGATCGCCTCGATCCGCTCGCCCAAGGGCGTGAGCTACATCGCCTACAATGCCAGCAAGGGCGCGGTGAACGCGCTCACCATGGCGATCGCCTCGCAGTATGCCGACAAGGGCATTCGCTGCAATGCCATCCTGCCCGGCCTGATGCACACGCCGATGATCGACTTCCTCGCCGAGCAGTACGCCAAGGGCGAGAAGGACCATAACCAGGCCTACGACAAGATGATCGCCATCCGCCACAAGGCCTCGCCGACCGGCAAGATGGGCACCGGCTGGGACACCGCGAAGGCAGCGCTGTTCCTGGCCTCGGACGATGCCGCCTACGTGAACGGCCACCTGCTGGTGGTGGACGGTGGGATCACGACGCGGGCGTAGGCGTCTTCTGGACCGCGGTCCGAATGAGTCCACAGAACCCTGTGAGCAACTGTGCGGCTGTAAGCCCTCGATGGGCATTGGACCCGCATTCGGCCCCTCGAATGCTCGGCATTCGTCGAAGCCATTGCCCGGAATAGGAGTCTGAGCCGGCCTGCTGCACTATGGTGCCCATGAGGATGAAGCGCGCCGAAAAGAACACGAAGCGGGGTGGGGGTATCGTGGGATTCCGGGACTCATGGCCCTAAAATGCCGATGCCATCGGCATCGGAGCCGTTTATGCCGTGGGACGGTTTGGGACTGGCGAAGGCTAAGGGGTGGCCTCCGCGCGCCGCAGCCAGAGGCGGAAGATGACCGGGCTGGTCAGCAGGATCAGGAACAGCCGGAACAGATGGTGGGTCGCCACCATGGCGATCTCGATGCCGAGGGCCAGGCCGATCAGGCTCATCTCGGCGAAGCCGCCGGGCGCGTAGCTCAGCACCACCGCGTCGAGGTTCAGGCCGGTGAGCGCCACCGAGACCTTCGCGAAGGCCACGGCCACGCCGATCATGATCGCTGCTGCGCCGACCGAGGCGGCCATCTCCTTGTGCAGCTTATCGATCGCGGCGCCGACGAAGCGGCAGCCGATGCCCGCGCCGACCACGACCTGCGCCGCCGCGACCAGCTCGCCGGGCGGCTTGGACGCGGTGAAGCCGCCGAGATGGGCGATCGCGCTCAGGATCATCGGCCCCATCATGAAGGCCGCCGGCAGGCGCAAGGTCCGGGCGATCGCGGCGCCGACCAGGCCGCAGGCGACCAAGATGGCGTAGTCGCGCCAGTCGTTGCCGGTCGGGCCATGCACCATGGTGAGCACGCTGGTCTGTGCGCCGTTCACCAGCCGGTACCAGACCGGGATGGTCATCACCACGGTGAGGATGCGCAGCGCCTGGGCCAGCGCAATCGCGCGCTCCTCGCCGCCCATCGCGCCGCCCAGGATGGTCATGTCGTTCAAGCCGCCGGGCATCGCGGCGAAGTAGCAGGTCTGGCGGTTCCAGTCGGTGGTGCGGCGCAGCCAGAGGTAACAGAGCGTGGCCGCGGTCAGCGTCATCAGCGATACCACGGCCAGGCTCACCGCCCACTGGCCGAGCCGCTGCACGAGATCGGCCGAGAAGCCCGAGCCCAGCAGCACGCCCAGGATGATGATCATGCCCTGGCGCAGCCGCACCCGCATGCCGACCCGCAGGCCAGCGAAGGCGGCCACCGTGGTGAACAGGCAGGAGCCCAGCATCCAGGCGAGCGGCATCTTCAGCCAGTTGAACAGGAAGCCGCCGATCCCGCCGATCGCGATGGCGAGCACGACGGGTCCGATGCCGTCGTGGCCGATGATGTGCTTGCGCTCCGGCCTGAAGGGGAAGTCCCTGGTTTCGTTCAAGGCGCGACCGGTCGCGAAGGAGTAGGGATCACGGCGCGAACTGCTCTTTCAGGATGCGCTCCTCGAGGTCGTGCTCGGGATCGAACAGCAGCGTGAGCTCGATGTCGGCGGCCTCGGTCACGACCACCTTCACGACGTTGGCGATCTCGACGGAATCCGCGGCCGCCGCGACCGGACGCTTCCTCGATTCGAGGATGGCGAACTCGACCTTCGAATCGCGCGGCAGCAGGGCGCCGCGCCAGCGACGCGGGCGGAAGGCGTTGATCGGCGTCAGCGCCAGAAGGTCGGCGCCCAGCGGCAGGATCGGGCCATGGGCGGAGAGATTGTAGGCCGTCGATCCTGCGGGCGTGGCGACGAGCGCGCCGTCGCAATAGAGGTCGGGCAGGCGCACCGTGCCGTCGACCGCCACGCCGATGCGCGCGGTCTGGCGGCTGGAGCGCAGCAGCGATACCTCGTTGATGGCGATGACCGTGTGCGTCTTGCCGCGTTCGTCGGTGGCGATCATGCGCAAGGGCGTGAGCGAGACGTGCCGCGCCTTCCTGAGCCGCGCCGGCAGGCCGGAGACGCGGTAGGTGTTCATCAGGAAGCCGACCGTGCCGAGATTCATGCCGAAGATCGGCGTGCGGCGGCGCAGGTTGCGGTGCAGGGTCTGCAGCATCAGCCCGTCGCCGCCCAGCGCGACGATGATGTCGGCTCCGGCTGGCGAAACGCCGTCATAGCGCTTGTCGAGTGCGGCCTTGGCCATGCGGGCTGCTTTTGTCGGCCCGGCAACGAAAGCAAGGCGGGGAGCGGGAGAGGCGGCCATCGGTATCTGCGCTGCTTTCGGTGCGAGAACGGCACTATAGCGGCCGTTGGCGGCGTTGCGATAGAATCCGGGGAGTATCAGACTCGCAGGAGGAAACCACATGGAGCTGGTGCCGCTGGGGCCGGGATTCGGCGTGGAGGTGCGGGGCGTGGGCATCCTCGACGTCGCCTCCGACGGCGAGGCCTACAAGGCCGTGCGCGCCGCGTTCGAGGAGCACTCGCTGCTGCTGTTCCGCGGCCAGCCGATCGCCGACGACATCCAGGTCGCGTACAGCCGCGCCTTCGGGCCGCTCGAGCTCACCAAAGTCGCCTCGCTCGGCGCAGGCAGCTTCTATTCGCGGTTGACCAATGTCGGCGCCAACGGCGAGATCGTGCCGCCGACCGACCGCCAAGTGCTGGTCGCGCAGGCCAACGCCCTGTGGCACACCGACTCCTCGTTCAAGAAGACTCCGGCGCTCGCCTCGGTGCTGAGCGCGCGCGTGCTACCGGGCGCCGACGGCGACACCGAGTTCACCTCGACGCGGCTCGCCTGGGAGCGCCTGCCGTCCGACCTGCAGGGCAGGCTCAAGGACGCGGTGGCCACGCACTCCTATGCCAACAGCCGCGACCAGATCCATCCCGATCTGGCCAACGCGGAGGAGCGCAAGGCGCTGCCGCCGGTGCGCTGGCGCATGAACTGGCTCAATCCGAGCAACGGCCGGCGCGCGCTCTATATCGCCAGCCACGCCTATGCGATCGACGGCATGGACGACCGCGACGCCCGCCAGCTGCTGGCCGAGCTGATGGACGAAACGACCAGGCGCGAGTTCGTCTACGTCCACAAGTGGCGGCCGGGCGACGTCGTGATGTGGGACAACCGCGCGATGCTCCATCGTGGCCGGCCGTGGGACTACAGCAAGGAGCGCTCGATGGTGCGCACCACGATCTCCGCCACCGACGCCGACGGTTTGGCCAACGTGCGGCCGCCGACGCTTCACTAGCGCAGCCCGTAGATGCTCTGCGGCGCGTCGATATCCTTCATCGCGTGCCGGCCCAGCGGCTCGATCTCGTTCTGCGGCAACAGCTCGGCGAGCGATGCGGACAGGACCACGCTGCGGTCGAGCGGGCTGCACAGCTTCTCCAGCCGCGCGGCATGGTTGACCGCCGGGCCGATCACCGTGAAGTCGAGCCGCCGGCTGGCTCCGATGTTGCCGAACATCACCTCGCCGATATGCAGCGCCAGGCCGAAGCGCACCGCGGGCTCGCCTTCGGCGGCGCGCACCCGGTTCAGCACCAGCATGGCATCCATCGCCGAGGCGGCGGCGCGCGCGGCGCGGGCGGCGGTCTCGGCGCGCTGGCCGGCCGCGGCGACCGGGAAGATCGCCAGCATGCCGTCGCCCATGAACTTCACGATCTCGCCGCCGGCGCTGGTGACCAGCGCGCCCATCGTGTCGAAGTAGTCGTTGAGCAGCGCGATGATGGCGTCGCGCCGCAGGCTGTCGGAGGCGCGGGTGAAGCCACGCAGGTCGCAATACCAGATCACCGCCTCGATGGTCTGGCCTTCGCCGCGCCGGACCTCGCCGGCAAGGATGCGCTGGCCGGCGGCGCGGCCGACATAGGCGTCAAGCAAGTGGGTCGCGGTATCGCGCAGGGAATGGATCTCGACCAGCCGGGTGAAGGCGAACTGCAGCAGGAACATGCGGTCGAGATCGGCCATCGAGAATCCGTCCGGCGCATCCGACACCACGCTCAGCGCATCGACATGGCCGGTGGTGAAGAGCAGCGGCAGGGCGACGTAGTCGGTTGCGCCCTCGGCCTTGAGCTGGCGCAGCAATGGCGCCTGCGGCTCGACCCGGTCGAGGCGCACCCGCACCGTCTTCTGCTGCTCGAGGACCGGCGGCAGCGGATTGTCGCGGTACGCCGAATCCTGGCCGTCGCCGTGCGGGCGGGTGCCCGTCTCGACGCCGCGGCCGCGCCGCCACATGTAGCCCTTGCCGGCGAACTCCGGATGCAGGGTCAGCTGGAAATAGGCCAGGCGGTAGAGCGGGATGCCCGACAGCACGAGCTGCTCGCCCGCCGCCGCGACGAGCTCGGCGGTGTCGGTGATGCGATAGGCCTCGGTGACGAACCAGCGCGCGACCGGGTCGCTGTAGACGCGCTGGGCGATCTCGTCGTCCATGGCGCCATCATATCATCGGACCGCGCCATTCCAGTGGCCCGGCCGATGAGGGCCTACTCCGCCGCTTCCATCCGCTGGTTGCGGGCGGCGGCGACCTTGGCGCGGGCGAGGTCCTCGTTGCGGACCTTGCTGAGGGCAGCCTCGCCGCCCGCGGTCTCGGCAAACAGGGCGAGCTTGTCGTCCTCGTCGTTCACCGGGGAGAGGGCGAGGTCCATGTACTCATGGCGCTTGGGATCGTGCTTGACCTTCTGGCCGATCCGCCAGCCCTGCCAGGCGAGCTTGGCGTAGATGCGGATCTTCTTCCAGCTCTCGACTGCAAGCTTCCAGTGGAACACGCCGATCGGCTCGATCGGCAGGCCGTGGCGGCGGTCGCGGCGGTACTTCAGCCGCAGGATGCCGCCTTCCAGCGGATGGATCCCCTCGGCCTCGAACATGATCTTGAACATGGTCATGAACTGGGCGGGCTCGGCTGGATTGCGGCCCTTCACCGAGCCGTGGCGACGCGCCACCGTCTCGATGTGCTCGGGCGTGTAGTAGGTGCGCCAGGCATCGCGGTAGGTCCGGTCGAGCTCCGCGTCGCTCATCTTTGGATGGTGCGTGACGCGATGATGCAGGTCGTACTTGTTGAGGTCGGGGTCCATCCACACACCCTGCTTCCACAGCGTCTGATGATCCTCCGAGCCCGGCAACGGCGTCAGGATGAACAGCTCCAGGATGTCGAGCGGCAGCTCCTTCTTGATGATCTCCATGTCGCGCAGGATCGAGTCGCGCGTGTCGCCGGGGAAACCCAGGATATAGCCCGCCCAGGTCGAGATGCCGGCCCGATGCCAGGCCTGCAGCATCTTGCGGTATTCCGTGATCTTGTTCTGCCGTTTCTTGGCCGCCAACAGGTTGTCGGGATTGACGTTCTCGAGGCCGATGAAGACGCGGTAGACGCCGGCCCATTCGGCCTTCTGGATGAAGCGCGGAATGCGATGGCACTGGGTGTCGACCTGGATGAGCAGGGAGACCTCGATGCCCTCGTTCTCCTTGAGCTCGATGATGCGGTCGAAGAAGTCTTCCCAATGGCGATTGCGCGCCATGTTGTCGTCGGTGATGAAGAACGACGTGATGCCCTGCTTGTGGTTCTCGCGGATGATCGACTCGAGATCGTCGGCGTTGCGGAAGCGGCTCTTGCGGCCCTGCACGTTGATGATGGTGCAGAACGAGCACTGGAACGGGCAGCCGCGGCCGAGATCGAAGCTCGACTTCTTGCCCTCGTTGCGGGCGAGGGCCGCTGCCGGCAGGTGCGGCGTCGGTGCGCTCTCGATGCCCGGCAGGTCGTCCATGTAGTTGTAGAGCCGCTTCAGCGTGCCGTTCCAGGCGTCGCGGATCACCTCGTCGAAGCGGCCTTCCTCGGCCTCGCCGGCGTAGATCGAGACGCCCATGTCCATCGCCGCCTCGATCTCCGGCGGCACGACCGGCAGCATCGACAGGCAGCCGGCGGCATGGAAGCCGCCCATCGCCACCGGCACGCCGGCCTTGATGAACTGACGGGCGAGATCGACCGCACGCGGGAACTGATTGGACTGGACGCCGACCAGGCAGACCAGCCCCTTGCCGCCCGACCGCCGGAAGTCGCGCACCAGGCGATCGACCCGGACGCGGGTGTTCGTTTCGTCGATCGGCGTCACCGCGATGTCGACGTCCGGCCCGAGCACGGCGCGGCGCCGGCAGTCCTCGCCCAGGCCATAGAGCGCGGCCAAGGTGTTGGATGGAATGTGGGAGCGCAGCCAAGTGATCGGATAGCCGTCGTCGTCGTAATGCGTCGGCTTGATCAGCACCAGCTGAAAGGTCTGCTTCATTACCCCGCCCATCTGCGGATCATCTCCACCAATCCGCGTGCGGCTCCCCGCTCGGCCGCGTGACGGTCTGCTGTCTGCCAAGTGTCCTACCACGAGCGTGGGAAAAGAACCTGCCTTTATGACTGTACCAAGGGCAATGAATATTTACGCTTGAGGAATGTCAATCGGCTTTCGGGGCGCAGCCCCGCGCCGGCCGCGCTATCGCCATGAGCAGGAGTTCGTTGCACTCGCCGTGGCATGGCCGCACTTTCGCCATTGAAGGCGTGCCAACAGCGCCGGCCGGAGGAAACGAACAAGACTGTGATTGCCTTCTCCCAAGTCCCGCTGCTGGCGCCGTTCCGGATCCGGAGCTTCCGCTTCCAGTGGCCCGCCGATCTGCTGACGTCCTGGGCCTTCGAGATGGAAGGCGTGATCCTGAACTGGTTCGTGCTGGTTGCGACCGGCTCGGTGGTGGTCCTGGCGATCTTCGCTTCGCTGCAGTTCCTCGGCACCCTGATATCGCCGTTCTTCGGCATGGCCGGTGATCGCATCGGCAATCGCAACCTGATTTGCCTGATGCGGCTGGTCTACATCGCGGTGGCGGCGATCCTCGCCGTCTTGTTCGTGCTCGACGAGGCGACGCCGCTCTCGGTGTTTGCGCTCGGCATCGTCGCAGGCCTGGTGCGGCCCTCCGACATCACCATGCGCAACCTGCTGGTGGGCGAGACCATGCCCAAGGAGCTGCTGATGGCGGCGATGGGCGTGTCGCGCACCACCGCCGACTCTGCGCGCGTTGTCGGCGCGCTGAGTGGCGCGGGCCTGGTGGCGTGGCTAGGATCGGGCGTGGCCTATGTCGTGGTCTGCGGCGTCTATATCGTCGCCCTGCTGATGACGTTGAATGTCGGCGTGCGGCGGCTGCGGGTGCTGAGCGAGAGTGCGGTCGCGCTCTCGCCGATCCAGGCGCTGCGCCAGGGCTTCGCCTATGTGTGGTCGACGCCCGACGTGCGGGCGGCGACGCTGCTCGCCTTCCTGATGAACTTCGCGGCCTATCCGTTCGTCGGGCAGCTGCTCGCCCATGTCGCCAAGAACATCTATGGGCTCGACCAGAGCGGACTCGGCTGGATGATCTCCTGCTTCGCGCTGGGCGCGCTCGCAGGCTCGGTCACCCTGAGCTCGCGCGGCGCCTGGATCCGGCCGGCCCGCACCATGCTGGTCGGCGCAATCCTGTGGTTCGCGCTCAACTTCGTGTTCGCCTGGGTGACGGTGCCGCTGCGCGGCGAGCTCCTGCTGGTCGCGATCGGTTTCGTACAAAGCCTCTGCATGGTGCCGATGGCGGTGATCCTGCTGAAGACCGCCGATCCCGCCTATCGCGGCCGGGTGATGGGGGTGCGGATGCTGGCCGTCTATGGCTTGCCGCTCGGCATGTTGCTGAGCGGGCCCCTGATCGAGCGGATCGGCTTTGCCTGGACGGGCACGCTGTACAGCCTGGGAGGCCTCGGCCTAGCGGGCCTGGTCGCCTATCGCTGGCGCGAGCAGCTCTGGCATCCGGAGGCCGCGGCCAACCAGCTGTAGCCGGAACTTTTCGGGCAACTTGGCGTTCTCGCCAGAATGGCGAAAAAAAGGACGCTTCCTCTCGCCGCCGCAATTGCCGCGCTGACCGCCGCAGCGTCCGTCCACGCCCAGCGCATCCCAATCGACACCAACCCGGCGCCGGACGAGTTGCGCAACATCTTCACTCTCCAGGTCGAGAACGACTTTTTCAATCTCTTCGGCAGGTCGGACCGGGACTACACCAACGGCCTGCGGCTCGGCTGGCTGTCACCCGCCTTGCCGGACCTACCGGACGGGCTGACGCGGCTCACCACCATTCCCACTTTCTTTGGCGAGGATCCGGTGTCGTCGGTAACCCGCCGGCTCGGCATTTCAATTGGTCAGAACCTCTATACCCCGCAGAACACCGACGTCTCGACACCGATCTTCAACGACCGGCCCTATGCCGCGTGGCTCTACATGGCCTTCGCCATGCAATCGACCTACAAACGGGTCGACCCGCGGACCCTGCAGGACATCCCGGTGCGGCTCGATACCCTGCAACTCGATGTCGGTCTGGTCGGCCCAGCCGCGGGCGGCGCGTTCGTGCAGAACAATTTCCACCGCTTGATCGGCGACACCACGGCCAACGGCTGGGCGAACCAGCTGCACAACGAGCCGACGATCGACCTGTCGTTCGAGCGCCGCTGGCGCACCAACCACGGGGTGGTGTTCGAGGATCCCAAGCTCGAATACGACGTCGTACCGCGCATCGGCGCGATGCTCGGCAACGTCCAGACCTATGCGAGCGCCGGCGGCACGATCCGCATCGGCAAGGATCTGCAGAACGACTTCGGGCCGGCCCGCGCCCGCCCGGCCTTGCCCGGGTCGGAAGGCTTCATCGGCGAGGGATTCGGCTGGTACTTCTTCATCGGTGCCGATGGCGAGGCGGTGGCGCGCAACATGTTCCTCGACGGCAACTCGGACGGGAGCAGCATCGTCCATGTCACTCATCGCCCGTTCGTCGGCGAGTTCCAGGCTGGCCTGGCCATCCTGTTCCGCGGCATGCGCATCAGCTTTACGCAGGTGCTGCGGACCCCGGACTTCTACGAGCAGGACCGCTGGGACCAGTTCGCCTCGATCAACGTGACGTTCCGGTATTGAGCACGCAAACGAAAACCGCGGGCCCTAAGGCCCGCGGTCGTTGTCGCTATATGCGGCCCATGATCAACAGGATGATCACGATGATCAGGATCAGGCCGGCACCGCCGCTCGGGTAGTAGCCCCAGCCGCTGCTGTACGGCCATGTCGGCAGGGCACCAATCAGGATCAGGATGAGGATGATCAGCAGAATAGTGCCCAGCATGTTAGGTCTCCTGGTTAGCCGAGGTTTTTCTCTGCGAACGACCAGTTCGCGAGCTTCTCCAGCCAGTCCTTCACGTGGTCCGGCCGGCGATTCTGGTAATCGAGGTAGTAGGCGTGTTCCCACACGTCGCAGGTCAGCAACGGCGTCTTGCCGTGCGCGATCGGCGTGTCGGCGTTGGACGTGGTGACGATCTCGAGCTTGCCGCCCGTGCCCTTCACCAGCCAGGCCCAGCCGCTGCCGAACTGGCCGACCGCGGCCTTCTGGAAGGCCTCGTTGAATTCCTTGATGCCGCCGAAGCTCGACTTGATGGCGTCGGCGATCTTGCCGGCAGGCGCGCCGCCCTTCGGCGCCATGCTCTCCCAGTAGAAGTTGTGGTTCCAGATCTGGCCGGCGTTGTTGAAGATGCCCTTTTCCTTGTCGTTGCCGGCGGACTTCTTGACGATCCCCTCGAGGTCCATGTGCTCGTACGGCGTGCCGACGATCATCTTGTTGAGATTGTCGACATAGGCCTTGTGATGCTTGTGGTAGTGGAAAGAGATCGTCTTGGCGGACACAACCGGGTCGAGGGCGCTCTCATCGTAAGGAAGCTTCGGGAGGGAAAACGGGGCTTTGGGATTGTCCAATGGCATGACTTGCTCCTCTGCTTCCCCGGAACTCAGGCTAAACGCCGCCGGGGGGAAGACGTTCCGGCGGCGCAACCTCCAAAGAAAGGCGGGCGTTAAGCGTGGAGCCCGTGTTTCTCCGGAGAGACTGCGATGGACGCGATCATTTACCTTGTCGGACTGGTCGTCGTCGTCCTGGCGATCCTGTCCTTTTTCGGTCTTCATTGAGAGAATGCAAGTGGCCGCACCTGCGATATGAGGGTCGTCCACCATTTTTCCCGCGAACGGTTCGCAGTCGCGTGCTCTTCAGTTGCATCGCGTACGGCAAGGCGTATCTAGGGCGAACGCTCTTCGGGGAGGTTCGTCGTGCAAGGCAATCCGCAGATCATTGCTGAGCTGAACAAGCTCCTGAAGAACGAACTCACGGCCATCAACCAGTACTTCCTCCACGCCCGCATGCTGGAGCATTGGGGCTTCCAGCGGCTCGGCAAGAAGGTCTACGACGAATCGATCGGCGAGATGAAGCATGCCGACCGGTTGATCAAGCGCATCCTGTTCCTCGACGGTCTGCCCAACCTGCAGGATCTCGGCCGGCTGGGCGTCGGCGAGACGGTGGCGGAGTGCCTGCAGGCCGACCTGCAGCTCGAGACGGCGGCGCGCACCGACCTCGTCGCTGCGGTCGCGCGGTGCGAAGCCGCACAGGACTTCGTCAGCCGCGAGATCGTCGTGGACATCCTCGAGGACGCTGAGGAGCACATCGATTTCCTCGAGACTGAAATCAGCCTGATCGAGAAGGTCGGCGAGCAGAATTACTTGCAGACCCAGATCGGCGAGGGCAAGGAGTCCTGATCAACTGGGAGTAGGTTCCCATGATCGGACGACGTTTCACGTTTATTGGCCTCGCGATCCCGGCGGTCTTTGCGGCGGGTCCCGGGGTATGGGCCCAGAAGGTCGTCGAGACGATGCCGGCGAAGGACGGTACGCTATCGAGTGCCGATGGCGACTACTTCGTGCGCTTCGATCAGCCGGTCGATCACATCCATGCGACGATCGACATCATGCAGAATGGCAAGACGGTGCAGATGCTGCACCCGCGCCTCAAGAGCGAACCGAATGTGCTGTTCGCCCGCGCGCCGAACCTGGCGCCCGGCAAGTACGTCATGCATTGGTCGGTCCCGTCGGCGAATGGGTCGACGGTGTACCAGGGGAACGTTTCGTTCTCTGTCGAGCAGGGCCGACCCTAGTCGGGCACCCCTGACCGGGCCGGACTCAATCGGCGGCGAGAAGCGATGGCGCAGCGGCCTCTTCGCAGGCGATGGTCTTGTCGATGCGTTTGCGCAACTCAGGGGCGCAACCGCCGCATTGCGGGGTCTTTCCGCAGGCCCGAAAGACATCGACCGGCCGACGGGCGCCGGCCCGGACGGCGGCGTCGACTTCTCGTTCCCGGATGGCCCGGCAGACGCAAAGATACATGTGCCCTTGACTCTTCCGCTCTGCAGTTGCGACTTACTCGCAATAGCCGGAAGTTAAGAAGCATTCGCACACGAGTCAAGGGGCTCAAGTAGGTCCGGACAGGGGTCGGTGATAGCTGACAGTAATGGCACCTAATCCACGCCCGCTTGCATTTTCACCCTGTCATCGCGGTGACAGTGCCATTGTCAGAGGCCTTTCAGCCGATATTTCTCCAAGGCTGCCCGAAACGCTCCGTCGATCGGATGAGGCGTCTTGCCCTTCAGCCGCACGACCGTCATCTCCGCGGCGGCGATGCAGAGCTCGTCCCGGAAGGCGGCCGAAGCGACGGTGATCGAGCTGGTGCCGACCTTGAGCACGCCGGTGCCGAGCTCGACCTTCCCCGGCCAGTGCGATTCGGCGAGGAACGACACGGTCATGCCGGCGGAGATGCCGCGGATGCCTTCCTCGCGGGGCGCCATCATCCCCATGTCGCGCATGAAGGTGAGGCGGGCGGTCTCCATGTAGGCGCAGATGGCGACATTGTTGACGTGGCCTGCGCCGTCCTGATCGGAGAAGCGAACGGTGTCGGAGCACCAGTGCGGATAGATGGAGCGATCCTGCAGGCGTTTGTCGCGTGACATGGCGCGAGTGTAGCATCCGCGCCGCATGACACATCCCATCTTCACCGAAGAGCACGACCTCATCCGCGCCCAGCTGCGCCGCTTCGTCGACGAGAAGGTGAAGCCCGAGGGGCCGAAGTGGGAGGAGGCGGGTTTCGTTCCGCGAGAGGTGCTGCGCCAGATGGGATCGCTCGGCTTCTTCTCCCTGCGGGTGCCGGAGGCGCTGGGCGGTGCCGGCCTCGATGCACGGGCGTCGGTCGTGCTGGCCGAGGAGGTCGGCCGCTCGACGCATGGCGGCTTCGCCATCACCGTGCTGGTGCACACGGACATGGCCAGTCCGCACCTGATCCGGTTCGGCACCAGGCGCCAGTTGGAGAAGTACCTGCCCGGCGTCATGGCCGGGACCAGCATCACCGCGGTCGGCGTCACCGAGCCGGGCGCCGGCTCGGACGTTGCCAGCATCCGGACGCGGGCCGTGCGCGACGGCGACCACTACGTGCTGAACGGCGCCAAGATGTTCATCACCAACGGCGTGCATGCCGATCTCTATTTCATCGCCGCCCGGACCGATCCCGAAGCCAAGGGCAGCCGCGCGCTCACGATGTTCATCGTCGAGAAGGGCACGCCCGGCTTTCGCGTCGGCCGCGCGCTCGACAAGACCGGCTGGCGCAGCTCCGACACCGCCGAGCTGGTGTTCGAGGACTGCCGCGTGCCGGCCGAGAACGTGCTGGGCGAGCCGAACCGCGGCTTCTACTCGATCATGGCCAACTTCCAGACCGAGCGGCTGGTGATCGGCGCCATGGCGATGGCCGAGGCGCGCGAAGCGATCCGGCTCACCTTCGACTACGTCAACCAGCGTACCGCCTTCGGTGCGCCGCTGTGGGAGAAGCAGACGATCCGCCAGCGCCTGTCGCGCCGCCTGGCCGAGGTCGAGGCGGCGCGCCAGCTGGTGCACCACACAGCCTGGCTCGATGCGCAGGGTACCGATTGCGTGGCGCAGGTGTCGATGGTGAAGGCGCTGGCCGGCGACCTGGTGAACGAGGTCCTCTACGACTGCGTGCAGTTCCATGGCGGCATGGGGTTCATCCGCGAGACCGCGGTCGAACGCATGGCCCGCGACGCGCGCGTGCAGGCGATCGGCGGCGGCGCATCGGAGGTGATGCTCGAGGAAGTCGCCAAGCGGTTCGGGCAGGCCCTGTCGGATTGAGTCATTGGACCGCGGTCCTGGAGGCCCGCGGTCCAATGAGCTTGAATCGACGGATGGCCTCTGCGAAGAACCGATGCAATGAGTGAACCCCGCTATTGGGACGACTACGAGGTCGGCCAGAAGTTTCCGCTGGGCAGCACGAGCTTCTCCGAGCAGGAGATCGTCGACTTCGCGAGGCAGTTCGACCCGCAGCCCTTCCACATCGATCCCGAGGCTGCGAGGCAGTCGATCTACGGCGGCATCATCGCCTCGGGCTGGCACGTGGCGTCGAAGATGATGCGGCTGTTCGTCGACAACTATGTCGACGGGCGCACCGCGCTCGGCTCGCCCGGACTCGATGCGCTGCGCTGGCTGAAGCCGGTGCGGGGCGGCGACACGCTGACCGGTTGGGTGACCTGCGCCGCCAAGGTGCCGTCGAGGAGCCGGCCGACCATGGGCGTCATCCACGAGCAGTGGGAAGTGACCAACCAGAAAGGCGAGCTGGTGATGACCACCAAGGGCATCAACATGGTGCGGCGGAGGCCCTCATGAGCGGACGCGCGGTGAAGGGCCTCGACCATGTCGTCGTGATGGTCGACGGCATCGACGCGGCCGAGAGGCAGTACGAGAAGCTCGGCTTCCAGGTCCAGCCACGCGGCTTCCACAAGAAGCTCGGCACGGCCAACCACCTGATGATCTTCGAGCGCGACTATTTCGAGATCCTCGGCATCGTCGAGCCCACGCCGTACAACGCCGAACGCCGCGAATGGCTGAAGCAGGGCGGCGGACTGGCCAATGTGGCGCTGGCGACCGATGGTGCGGACCTCGCCTACGAGGCGTTCAAGGCTGCCGGCCTCAATCCCGACGCGCCGCTCGACTTCGACCGCGCGGTCGAGATCGAAGGCAGGACCGAGCATGCGAAGTTCCGCACCGTCCGCATCCCCAAGACCAACATGCCGGTGGTCGGCTTCTTCGTCTGCGAGCACCTGACGCCGCACTTCGTGTACCGGCCGGAATGGGCGAAGCACCCCAACGGCGCGCGGGGCATTCTGGGCGTGACGGTGATCGCCGGGCAGCCCGCCAGGTGGGCCGACGAGCTGCGCAAATATTTCGGCCCGACATCTGCCCGGCGCGAGGGCGAGTCGATGGTCGCCAATACCGGCTCGCACTATATCCGCTACGTGACGCGCCAGGACTATGCGCTGCGCTATCCCGGCATCACCCCGGTGCGGCCGGGCGATCATCCGGCGTTGCTGCGCATCCGGGTCGACAATCTGCCGACCTGCGAGGCGCTCCTGAAGAGGAACGGCGTGGCGTTCCTAAAGCCCAACCCCGGCTGCGTGCTCGTGCCGCCCTCGCAAGCGGCCCATCTCACCATCGAATTCGCGGAGCGTTGAGTGGATCTTGCCGACCGGAGCATTTACGGCTTTTCGACAACAGAGCATCTGCGCTTCGCCGACGTCGACGCCAACGGCCACATCAACAACGGCTCATTCATCGAGATGATGGAGAACGCGCGCGTTTCCTACTTGCGCCAGATCGTCCGCTCCGGTTTGCCGCGCTTCCGGCTCGTGATCGGCCGCATCGAGGCGGACTTCAAGCGGCAGATGTTCTATCCCGGCAGCGCCACCGCCTGCGCCCGCCTGGTCGAGGCGCACCCGCGCAAGGTGGTGATTGGGCAGGCGCTGTTCGACGGCGACGGCCAGTGCACGGCGGTGCAGAAAGTCATCATGGTGTCGCTGAACGAGCAGACGCACAAAAGCACGCCGTTCGATCCGGCCGTGCGTGCGGCGCTTGAGACGCTCGCCGCCTCCAAGGACGGACTGCCCCTATGAGCGACGTGGCCGCATGAACGAGCTGATCCCCGAAGGCTTCCGTGAGCTGCGCGTCGGCGACGACTTCGTCGGCCTGATCGGCCCGCTCTGGTTCAAGGCCGAGGGCGACAAGCTGCGCGTCGGCCTGCCGCTCGAGCCGCGCCACGGCAATCCGATGGGCTGGGCGCATGGCGGCCTGCTGGTGACGGTCGCCGACATGGTGATGGGGGCGGGCTCGGGTCACGCCACCGGCATCCGCTGGCCGCATCCCACCGTGTCCCTCAGCACCGAGTTCGTCCGTGGTGCCAGGCTCGGCCAGTGGCTGGAGGGCACCGCGCGCATCGCCCGACGCACGGTGAACTTCTGCTTCTGCTCGTGCGACCTGGTCTGTGGCGGCGACATCGTCCTGGTCGCCTCCGGCGTGTTCAAGGTGCCCGACATCGACAAGATCCCCGAGTCTGTTCGCTCGCAGGTCCTCGGTAAATGGGAGTAGTCGCCGATGAAGACGCCGCCGCCGGTTACCCGTGGTGCTTCTTCCGGCGGTAGATCTTGTAGCGGTCGACGTCCATCAGGTGCTCGTAGTTCTCGAAGGCGTCGGAGAAAACCTTGTTCTGCTGGAAGTACTCCAGATAGTCGAAGACCTTGCCCTGGCAGCGCCGCATCCCGGGGATGGTGTCCAGGATCAGGAGATCCGGCTTGCCCTTGGCGAAGTCCTCGGAGACGGCGTCGAACACGAATTTCTCGGTGTCGCCCATCGTGTCGGGGGCATTGTAGAGGGCGGGAAAGTCCTCGCAGTCGGCATACACGCCCTGGACCACCCACATGGTCAGGAACCGCATGGTCATGCGGCCATGCACGTAGTTCAGCATCGGCCAGAACGGGTAGATGCCGGGCGACAGGGTCATGATCGTCCGATGCGGCGCGTTTTGCTCGACGATGTGGCGCAGGATGCCGCCGATTGAATCCTCGTACTGGCGCTGCTTGTAGAACGGCGGCGTGTAGAGCGCGGCCTGGAAGTAGAGCAGCACCATCAGGGTCGCGGAGATGACAGCCACCGGCAGGCGGTGACCGCTGCGGCTGATCGGCAGATAGCGGTCGATGGTCTGCGACAGCGTGAAGGTCGCGAGCAGGATTGCCGCCGAGAGCGCGGGCAGCACGTGATAGGGCCAGCCCTTGGCCTGGGCGATCGCCGACAGCGCCGCCCCGAGGCCGAACGCCAACAGGGCGCGGGCGGCCAGCGCGCGCGTAAGGAAGATCGCGAAGGCGCCGAAAATCAGCAGCGCGACCAGGGTCGGCAGCATCACATTGCTGGTCAGGACCTGCTGCCAGCTCGAATCGCCGATCGGCTCGTAGGATTCGAGCGCCATCGGCATCACGAATCGGCCGTACTCGGAGAAGACCGTGTACATCAGCACGAGATGACCGAGCGCCACCGCGAAGATCGCCCAGGGGATCGGGTCGGTGAGCGTCGGCCGCCAGCCGCGGCGCACCAGCAGGAACAGCTCAACGGCCGCCGGGATGGCGAGGTAGTAGGGCTTCATCGCGAAGAACAGGCCAGCCACCAGGCCCATCGCGAGCGAGCTCGTCCTGCCGAGCCGCACGCCCTCCGCGCGCGCCATCGAGCCGATCAGGTAGGGCGCGCTGGCGACGAACATGATGTGCTCGCGCTGGCCGAAATGCTCGTTGGGCAATACGGTGAACAGGAACAACAACACCGGCGGCAGCAGCGCCTCGGTTAGCGCGTGGTCGGCCGACGGCACCAGCCGCACCAGCCGGCTGCAGGCGTAGAACGAGGCGAAGATGCCGGCGACCACCCAGGCGGTGAACCAGAACGGCACGCCGCCCGGCAGGACCTTGGCCGTCAGCACCGGCAGGGCGTGGACGATGAAGGTGAGCGGCAGGTTCTCGTCGATGACCTGGACGTAGAGCTTCTCGCCGTCGATCCAGCGCCCTGTGACGTCGAGGATCGCGCCGACATCGTGGTTGATCGGCGGGAAGAAATAGCCCACCAGCCAGATCACCGGCAGGGCGAACAGCGGCAGCAGCAGGAGCGTCTCGAGACCCGGCGAGACGACCGGCGGTCTGGTGGGTGGCTTCGGGGGTGGTTTGGTCGTGACGGTTGGCAAGGCGCGGGCAAGATATCATAAGCGGGGGCGTGGAGCGGATTGAGTACGAGCGCATGCATGCGGTCGAGGATCGCATGTGGTGGTATCGCGGCCTGCGCGCCCTGGTCGTGCAGGAATTGGTGCGCGCAATGCGTGGCGGTGGCGGAATTGTGCTCGACGCGGGATGCGGCACAGGGGGCATGCTGGCGCGACTCGGCCCGTCGGCCGTCGGCCTCGAATACGACTCGGTCGCCGCGGCCCTCGCCTGCAAAAAGGCCGGGCGTCCCGTCGCCTGCGGTTCGGTCAACGAAATGCCACTGGGCGACCACACGCTCGCGGGCTACGTGTCGCTCGACGTGCTGTGCCACGGCGGAGTCGATCCCGAGCGCGCCGCACAAGAGGCGCGGCGCTGCCTCGAGCCCGGCGCGATCGCGCTGTTCAACCTGCCGGCTTATGGCTGGCTGTTGTCGGCGCATGACCGGCGCGTGCACAATGTCCGCCGCTTCACCCGCAGTCAGGCGCGTATGCTTCTGGCCGGCCGCGGCTTCGAGGTCCTCAAGGCGAGCTACTGGAACACCTTGCTCTTTCCCCTGATGCTGCTGCACCGCGTCACTGAACGCGACGACGCCGAGAGCGACGTGCGCGATTTTCCGGCCTGGCTCGATACGCTGTTCTCGGCGGCGCTGGCCATCGAGCGCGCGGTCATCGGCTGGGGCCTGTCGCTGCCGTTCGGCGGCTCGTTGCTGATCGTGGCGAGGCGCGATGCCTGATCCCGCCCTGTCGATCGTGGTCCCGGTCTACAACGGCGCGGCGACCATCGGAGAGCTGGTCGAGGCGCTGCGCGCCCTCGACATCGAAGGCGGGCTCGAGATCGTGCTGGCGGTCGACGGCAGCCCGGACAACAGCCTCGCCGTCTGCAAGGAGCTCGCGGCAAAGCCGGGCGCGCCGGTCACGGTGCTGAGCCTCAGCCGCAATTACGGCGAGCACAATGCCGTTATGGCCGGCCTCTCGCGGGCGCGCGGCGCCTACGCGATCACCATGGACGACGACCTGCAGAACCCGCCGTCCGAGGTGAAACGGCTCTACGAGTATGCCCGCGACGGCGCCTACGACGTGGTCTACACCTACTACGAGGAGAAGAAGCATGCGGCCTGGCGCAACCTCGGCAGCCGCTTCACCAACTGGTGCGCCGATCATCTGATCGACAAGCCCAGGGGCCTCTATCTCTCGAGCTTCCGCTGCATCTCGGGCTTCATCCGCGAGCACATCACGGCGAGCTACGAGGGGCCGTACCCCTATGTCGACGGGCTGATCTTCCAGGTGACGCAGAATGTCGGTCGCCTTCAGGTGGCGCATCTGCCGCGCATCGAGGGCCGCTCGAACTACACGCTTGCCCGCCTGTTCCGCCTGTGGCTGTCGATGTTCCTGAACTTCTCGGTGATCCCGCTGCGCTTCGCCACGATGTTCGGCATCGCCTTCGGCCTTCTCGGGGCACTGGCTGCGATCCTGGTGATCGGCGAGGCGATCTCGGAGCACCACCCGCCACAGGGCTGGGCGTCGCTGATGGTCGCCGTCCTGGTGCTGGCGGGAGTGCAGCTGATCGTCGTCGGGCTGATCGGCGAGTATCTCGGCCGCATGTTCCTCGCCGTCAACCGCAAGCCGCAGTACCTGATCCGCGAGGTGTTCACGCGGGGCGATCAGGGCGTCGCCGTCGAGCGTCCGCCGATCAACACACAGGCCGCCAGCCAGCCCTACCGCGTGCCGTCGCCGCCCAAGGAGCGTCAACCGTGACGATCTACTACGTGGTCCTGGGCTTCGGCATCCTGGCCGGCATCGGCGGCCAGATGCTGCTCAAGGCCGGCGCCGATGCACCGACCGTGGTGGAACAGGTCCTGCGGCCCGCCACGCTCCTCGGGCTGGCGCTCTATGGCTCCGCGGCCTTCATGTACATCTTCGCGCTGCGCAGGATTCCGGTGTCGGTCGCCTTCCCCAGCGTGTCGCTGTCCTATGCGATCGTCGCCGTCATGGGGCACTTTCTTTTCAACGAGCCGTTCGGCGTCAAGCAGATCGGCGGCATCGTGCTCATCATGGGCGGCGTGATGCTGATCAATCAACACTGAGGAGACGGCCGTGCAGTACGAGCAGATCAGGTACGAGGCGAAGGACGGCATCCTCACGGTAACGCTCAACCGGCCGGACAAGCTCAACGCCTTCACCGGAAGGATGCTGTCGGAGCTGCTCGATGCGATGGACCGCTCCGACCGCGACGACGACGTCCGCGCCGTGGTCTTCACCGGCGCCGGTCGCGGCTTCTGCGCCGGCGCCGATCTTTCGGGCGGCGCCAATACCTTCAACGCCGAGAATCGCGGACCGGTCGACCCCGGCCTCGACGGCCATCGCGACGGCGGCGGGCTGTTCACGCTCCGCCTCTACGATTCGCTGAAGCCCACCATCGCCGCCTGCAACGGCCCGGCGGTCGGGGTCGGCATCACCATGCAGCTGGCGATGGACGTGCGGCTGGCCTCGGAAGCGGCGCGCTACGGTTTCGTCTTCACCCGCCGCGCCATCGTCATGGAGGCCTGCTCGAGCTGGTTCCTGCCGCGCCTCGTGGGCCCGCAGCAGGCGCTGGAATGGGTGATGACCGGCCGCGTTTTCCCGGCCGAGGAAGCGTTGCGCGGCCGCCTGGTGCGGTCGGTCCACAAGCCCGACGAGCTCCTGCCGGCAGCCTACGCGCTGGCCCGGGAGATCGCCGACAACACCGCCCCCGTGTCGGTCGCGCTCAACCGGCAGATGATCTGGAAGATGCTCGGCGCCGACCATCCCATGGAGGCCCACAAGGTCGATTCCAAGGGCATCTACGAGCGCGGCAAGTCGGCCGACGTGAAGGAGGGGGTGACGGCCTTCCTGGAGAAGCGGCCGGCCAGATTTCCCATGAAAGTCAGCGACGGAATGCCGTCCTATTTTCCGTGGTGGACGGAGCGCAAGTTCCGGTAAAGGGAATTCAAGGAGGAACGATATGTCCAAGATTTACCTGCCGCGCCGCGCGGTTCTCGCCGCGGTGCCGGCGCTCGTCGCCGCCCCCTACATTGCCCGTGCGCAAAGCAAGCCCGAGAAGACCAAGGTCGCGCTCGCGGTCGGCGGCAAGTCGGCCCTCTACTATCTCCCGCTGACCATCGCGGAGCGGAAGGGCTTCTTCAAGGACGCCGGCCTCGACGTCGAGATCAGCGACTTCCAGGGCGGCTCCAAGTCGCTCGAGGCCCTGATGGGCGGCAGCGTCGACGTGACGTCGGGCGCCTACGAGCACACGCTGCGCATGCAGCAGCGCGGCCAGGCCATCAAGGGCTTCGTCCTGATGGGCCGCGGCATGCAGATCGCGATCGGCCTGCGCAAGGAAGTGGCGGCCAAGGTCAAGGGACCGGCGGACATCAAGGGCATGAAGTTCGGCGTCAGCGCGCCGGGCTCCTCGACCCACATGCTGCTGCTGAGCTGGGCGGCCAAGGGCGGCCTGAAGGCGACCGACATCGTGGCGATCGGCGTCGGCGCCGGCGCGACCGTGGTGGCCGCCATCGAGAAGGGCCAGGTCGACGGCGTGTCCCAGACGGATCCCGCGCTCACCATCCTGCAGGACAAGGGCATGATCGACATCAAGGTCGACACCCGCACCGCCAAGGGCAACCAGGAGGTGTTCGGCGGCTTCTTTCCGGCGGCCTGCCTCTACGCGCAGCCGGCCTTCCTCACCAAGTACCCGAACACGGCCCAGGCTCTCGCCACGGCGATCGTGCGTGCCGACGAATGGCTGCAGACGGCCGCGCCCGCCGACGTCGCCAAGACCGTGCCCGAGGCCTACCTGCTGGGCGACCAGAAGATCTACGAGAAGTCGTTCGCCGGCGTGCGCGAATGCATCTCGCCGGACGGCCTGATGCCGGCCGGTGCCCAGGAGAACTGCATGAAGTTCCTGGTCGAGGCGGATCCCAAGTTCGCCGCCGACAAGGACAAGATCAAGATCGCCGACAGCTGGACCAACGAGTTCGCTGAGCGCGCCAAGAAGCACGCGTAAGGCGCCCCGGGGCGAGCATCGTGACGAGCATCGTGGCAACCGCGCCCGCTCTGGCGCTCGACGACGTCACCTGCCGCTTCGCCGCCCGTGACGGCGGCAGTGCCTACACGGCGGTGGCCGACGCCACCCTCCATGTCGGCGTGGGCGAGTTCGTGTCCGTCGTCGGCCCGACCGGGTGCGGCAAGTCCACCCTGCTGAACGTCGCCGCCGGCCTGCTCGCGCCGTCGTCGGGCACCGTCTCGGTGTTCGGCGAGCCGCTCAGGGCATTGGCCGGCGTCAACAGGCGCGCCGGCTACATGTTCCAGGCCGATGCGCTGATGCCGTGGCGCACCGGGCTCGACAATGTCATCGCCGGACTCGAGTTCCGTGGCGTGCCGCGCTCGAAGGCGGCGGCACAGGGCGAGGACTGGCTGCGCCGCGTCGGTTTGGCCGGCTTCGGCGACCGCTACCCGCATCAGATGTCGGGCGGCATGAGGAAGCGCCTGGCGCTGGCGCAGACGCTGATCCTGAGCCCGGACATCCTGCTGATGGACGAGCCGTTCTCGGCGCTCGACGTGCAGACGCGCCAGCTCATGGAGAACGAGCTGCTGGCGCTGTGGGCCGAGGACAGGAAGTCGGTCCTGTTCATCACCCACGACCTCGAGGAGGCGATCGCGCTCTCGGACCGCGTCGTGGTGCTGTCGGCCGGCCCGGGCACGCGACCGATCGGCGACTTCAGGATCGACCTGCCGCGGCCGCGCGACGTCTCGGAGATCCGCATGACGCCCGCGTTCTTGGCGCTGCACAAGGAGATCTGGGGCGCCATGAAGGAAGAGGTGCTGAAGGCCTATCAGCGCCAGAAGGCGGCGTGACGTGAGGCTGCGCGTCCTGCAATTCGCGGTCCTCGCGGTGCTGATCCTGCTCTGGCACATCTTCACCAAGCCTGGGCTGCTCCCGAATTTCTACTTCGACGCGGACAACCGCGCCGCCTTCTTCTTCGGCGAGCCGGCCAAGGTATTCTGGGTGATCGTCGACTGGTTCACCTCGTTCGAGATCTTCCAGCATCTCGGCGTCACCCTGCTCGAGACGGTGCTGGGCTTCGTCATCGGCGCGGTGGCCGGCCTCGGCATCGGCCTGTGGCTCGCGCTCAGCGACACCGCTTCGGCGGTGACCGAGCCCTACATCAAGGGCCTGAACTCGATGCCGCGCGTCGTGCTGGCGCCGATCTTCGCGGTGTGGTTCGGCCTCGGCATCTGGTCGAAGGTGGCGCTCGGCGTCACGCTGGTGTTCTTCGTGGTATTCTTCAACGTCTATCAGGGCGTGCGCGAGGTGAGCCCGGTGCTGCTGGCCAACGCCCGCATGCTGGGCGCGAGCCGCGGCCAGCTGCTGCGGTCGATCTACCTGCCGTCGGCCATGAGCTGGGTGTTCGCCAGCCTGCACAACGCCGTCGGTTTGGCCTTCGTCGGCGCCGTGGTGGGCGAGTATCTCGGCTCCTCGCAGGGTGTCGGCTACCTCATCCTCCAGGCCGAGGGCACGTTCGACATCAACACCGTGTTCGCCGGCATCATCGTCCTGACCGGCTTCGCCCTGGTGCTCGACTGGGTCGTGACCCTGGTCGAGAAGCGCCTGATGACATGGCAACCGCGGGCGAGCGAGACGGAGAAGGTGTGAGCGAAGCGAACATCCCGAGCAAGGCGAGGGATCCATTCACCGCCCCGTGAACCGCGCTGCGCGCTTCTCGAGGTAGTGCGCGACGCCCTCCTTGAAGTCGGCGGTCTGGAACGAGAGCTCCATCTCGTGGTTGGCCTGCACGGTCGCCTCGGCGAGCGTCTGGAATTGCGCCTCCCAGATCTGCTTCTTTATCACCGCGACCGAGCGCGGAGAGACCGTGTCGGCCAGCAGCCGGGCATAGGCGCGGGTCTCGGCCATCAGCTTGTCGTCGGCGATCACCCGGTTCACCAGCCCGAGCGACAGCGCCTCGGCCGCACGGAACTTGCGGGCGGAGCACAGCAGATCGAGCGCGGTCGGCAGCCCGACCAGCCGCGGCAGCAGCCAGCTCACGCCATGCTCGGCGATCAGCCCGCGCTGGGCGAACGCGGTTGTAAACACCGCCGATTCACCCGCGAAGCGCAAGTCGGCGTAGAGCGGCATGACGAAGCCCAGCCCCGCCGCCGGTCCGTTGATTGCGGCGATGATGAATTTCGGGATCGCCGGGAAATAGGAATAGGTCATCCGGAAGTCGGCCAAGGTGCTGCCGCCCGGCACGTCAGTGCCCGCTTTCGGGCTGCGGTCGCCAGTCGGAGCGCCGGCGCCGATCGCCTGCAGGCCGCCCATGTCCGCCCCTGCACAAAAACCGCGGCCTGCGCCGGTGAGGATGATCGCCCTTATATTTTCATCGGCGCCAGCTTTTTGCATTGCGTCCTTGAGGTCGAGATGCATCTGCCGCGTCCAGGCGTTCAATTTCTCCGGACGATTCAAAGTGATGGTGCAAAGGCGGTCGGCGACCTCGTAAAGCACGGTTTCATAAGCCAAGGCGCATTCTCCTGTGCATTTTTGTAGGTCGCATGATGGGGAAATCCCGGCGACCATACAAACGACACGCGAGAGTCGGGATGGGTGGTGAAACCCGACTGGGCGCGCCGGTATTATGATATCGTTGCATGAGCGTGGCAGAAACTTTCTGAGGTAGGGAATGGCCAAGCGTGAGTTCGCCCACCCCGATGAGATGCACAAATACGTCGGGCAGGAGATCGGCGTGAGTGACTGGGTCGAAGTCACTCAGGAGAGAATCGACCAGTTTGCCGAGGCAACCGGCGATCATCAGTGGATTCATGTCGATGTCGAGCGCGCCAAGAAAGACATGCCGGGCGGCAAGACGATCGCCCACGGTTTCCTGACGCTGTCGCTGATCCCGATGCTCAATCACCAGATCAGCCACATCAACAACGTGCGCAACGGCATCAACTACGGCTGCAACAAGGTGCGCTTCACCAACCCGGTGCAGGCAGGCTCGCGAGTGCGGGCTCGCGCCAAGCTGATCGCGGCCGATCCGATGAAGGGCGGCGGCGTGCGTCTCACCAACGAGATGACCATCGAGATCGAGGGGCAGGACAAGCCGGCCTGCGTGGCCGAGACCATGTCGATCGTTTACGGCAAGTAGCGGAGCCGGGTGTTGGTCACGCGTGAAGAGCTGACGGCCGAGCGGATCGAGCAGATCGTCCAGGACGCGCGCAAGGCCGGCTACGATTTCTTCCTGACCGCCGAGGAGCGCGCCGCCAGCCTCGAGCAGGCGCTGACCCGCTACGCCCCCGGCGAGGAAGCGTGGGTGTTCGCCTACGGCTCCCTCATGTGGAACCCGGCGCTCGAATATGCGGAGGCCTCGACCTGCCACGTACAGGGCTGGCACCGCTCCTTCTGCTTCTGGACGCCGCTCGGACGCGGCACGCCCGAACTGCCCGGCCTGATGCTGGCGCTGGAGCGCGGCGGCGAATGCGAGGGCATCGCCTATCGGATCGCACCGCAGCAGGTGCGCAGCGAGCTGGCGATCCTGTGGAATCGCGAGATGCTGGCGGGCTACTACCAGCCGGTATGGATGCCGGTGACCCTGCGCGACGGCCGCACGGTGACGGCGGTGACCTTCGAGGTCGATGCCGCGCACTGCCAATACTGTGGCGACCTGCCGATCGACAGGCAGGCGCGACACATCGCCTTCGCCGAGGGCCGCCGCGGCGCCTGCCGCGACTATCTCGCCAACACCGCTGCCCAAGCCCGGGCCTTGGGCATCCATGACCCGTACATCGAGGACATGGTCGTCCGCGTCGCGCATCTGCGCGGCGAGACCGTGGCCCAGTCGGTGCCGCCGGCCGTCGAAAGCGCCGTCACCGGCAACTGACCGCGTCTCGAAAATCTCATGCCGGGGTGCTGTGCGCCTCTGCAGTCGCTGTGACATAGTTCGCGCGTGAGCGCTCTCGTCGTCCGCTGGCAAACCCTGCCCGCCAACCTGCGTGGCATTCTGTGGTCCGGCCTGGCGGGCCTCCTGTTCGCGCTGCTCAACGTATTCACGCTGATCCCGGCGCAGCATCTCAATCCGTACGTGATGGCGTTCCTGCGCTATCTCTTCGGCACGCTGTTCCTGGTGCCGATCGTGCTGCGGCTCGGCGTCCATCGCACCATGCGCACCCATCGCCTCCCGCTGCATCTGTTCCGGGGCTGCATCCATGCCGGCGGAATGTTCCTGTGGTTCATCGGCCTTCCGCTCACCACGCTGGCCAGCATCACGGCGCTCGGCTTCACCGGCCCGATCTTCGTCACCATCGGCGCGGCGCTGTTCCTCGGCGAGGACGTCCGCTTGCGCCGCTGGATCGCCGTCGCGGTCGGCTTCGCCGGCGCCATGATCATCATCCGGCCCGGCATCGGCGATCTCGGCCTCGGCGCCGTCGTGATCCTGATCTCGACGCCGATCTTCTCGGCCTCCAACCTGATCTCCAAGGCGCTGGCCCGCACCGAATCCGCGCCCACCATCGTGGTCTGGCAGAACCTCACCATCTCGCTCGCCGCGCTTCCGGTCGCGCTGTGGTTCTGGCAGACGCCGCAATGGTCCGACCTCGTATGGTTCATCGCGGCCGGCCTGTGCGGCACGCTCGGCCACATGTGCCAGCAGAACGGCTACCAGCTCGCCGACATCACCCTGCTGCAGCCGATCGGCTTCCTGTCTCTCCTGTGGAACGCGCTGCTCGGCTACTTCCTGTTCTTCCAGCGGCCCGATGTGTGGACCTTCGTCGGCGCGGCGGTGATCTTCGCCAGCGCCATGTACATCTCCCACCGCGAGGCCGTGCGGCGGGCGAAGGTGAAGAGCGCCGTGGGACCGGCAGGACCGGCAACCTAGATCGGCGAACGCCTGCCACGTACTGCCAACCGCCGTGGCAGGCATCCGGTGCAAGCGGGCCAACGTTTTACGCCATTCCTGCCACTCTGCCCGCACCCCCCGGGAGGGGGTGCGAAAAACCTGCGTTGTCGCGGTGGTGAGATGTTCTGCGTGATGCGAGGCGAGCGGCGGCGTCATGGACGCCAGTCTGCACGACGTGGGCGTCGAACACCTATTATGGGCATTGGACCGGCGATCGACGCCCAATTCCGGCTCGGCGATTCGAGAGCCAATGCCCAAGGGGCCGCTGTTATACAGGGGCTATCCAC
The DNA here is from genome assembly GCA_035293665.1 of Reyranella sp. GTDB lineage: Bacteria > Pseudomonadota > Alphaproteobacteria > Reyranellales > Reyranellaceae > Reyranella. Next base: position 52,697 of record DATGMK010000001.1, read on the forward strand.
AGGCTTATCCTCCGGGGACGCCGCCGCCCATCCGGGCGTTGGCTCTCCGCGTATTGTCGACAAGGGAGGAGGCGCGGCGTGAAGACGAAAGTCAGTCGGCAGACGGTGGATTTGTCGGCCTTCCCGGATCTGGTCGTGATCTACCTCGGCATGCGCGTGCGAACACTGCGGGGCATCCTGCGTATCGCCGGGCTGGGCCCGCAGATCGCCAAGGCCGGGACAGAACGGCCGGACGGTCTGCTGCATGTCGAGAACGGCATCATCTACAGCCTGTTCCCGCTGCATGTCGGCATGCGCTGGTATTGGCGGGACTACGATTCGATGGAACGCTGGACGCGTTCGGAGCCCCATCGTCTCTGGTGGCAGCGCTTCATGCGCGGCTCCGGCGGGACGGGCTTCTGGCATGAGACCTATCGCCGGCAGGGCGGCATCGAGGCCGTCTACGACGATGTCCACAAGCCGACCGGCCTGATGGCGTTTGCCCCGGCGCTGCCTGCGCGCGGCACGGCCTTTTCGGCACGACGACGGCTCGGTTTGTCCGGAGGAGAGCCGACTCCACCGGAGGGTACGGCCGAACCGGAAATCTACTAGCCGCCCGTCACGCTCATGTGCCGGCGCACGGCGGGGGCAGTGTGGCGGCGGTCGATGATGAAGTCGTGGCCCTTGGGCTTGCGGGAGATCGCCTCGGTGATGGCCTTGTCGAGCAGGTCGTCGCTCTCGGAGGCGCGCAGCGGGGCGCGCAGGTCGGCGGCATCCTCCTGACCGAGGCACATGTAGAGCGTGCCGGTGCAGGTCAGCCGCACGCGATTGCAGCTTTCGCAGAAATTATGGGTGAGCGGCGTGATGAAGCCGAGCCGGCCGCCGGTCTCCTCGACCGTGAAGTACCGCGCCGGTCCGCCGGTGTGATAGTCGCTCTCGTTGAGCGTGAAGTGCCGCGCGATGTCGGCCCGCACCATCGACAAGGGCAGGTACTGGTCGAGCCGCGCCTCGCCGCCCAGCTCGCCCATCGGCATGACCTCGATGAACACCAGGTCCATGCCACGGCCGTGGCTCCAGCGGATCAGCTTCTCGAATTCCGTGTCGTTGACGCCGCGCAGCGCCACCGCGTTGATCTTGATGTGCAGGCCCGCCTCCTGCGCCGCGTCGAGGCCCCGCATCACCTGGTCGAGGTTGCCCCAGCGGGTGATCTGGCGGAACTTGTCCTTGTCGAGCGTGTCGATCGAGACGTTCACGCGCTTCACCCCAACCTGGGCAAGCTCCCGCGCATACTTGGCGAGTTGGCTGCCGTTGGTCGTCAGGGTCAGCTCCTCGAGCGCGCCGCTGTCGAGGTGCCGGCCGAGGCCCCGGATCAGGCTCATGACGTTCTTGCGCACCAGCGGCTCGCCGCCGGTCAGCCGCAGCTTCTTGACGCCGCGCCGCACGAACGCGCTGCACAGCCGCTCCAGCTCCTCGAGCGACAGGACCTCCGCCTTGGGCAGGAAGGTCATGTCCTCGGCCATGCAGTAGACGCAGCGGAAATCGCAGCGATCCGTCACGGAGACGCGCAGGTAGGTAATGTGCCGGCCAAAGGGATCGATCATTGCCCGTGTAATGTAGTATCGATTCGCGGTGTTTTCGACCCCGGAGAAGGAGGGCGGTACGGCTAGCCCAGCTCGAGCCACAGGGCGATCGAGCGGCCGAGCCGCGCCATGGTGTCGCTGTCCAATGCGCCAACAGCCTTCCCGACGCGCTCGCGTCGGACGGTAACGATCTTGTCGGCCATGACTTGCGAAATCCGGCGCAAGCCGTTTGCACGCGATGGGTCCACCGTAATCCGGAAGAGCGGGGCCGGAATGACTGTACTGGTTATGGGGGCAACGGTGACAGTCGCATGCGATTCATTGAACGCATCGGACTGCACGACGACGGCGGGCCGCGATTTGCCTAAGTCGCCCTGCAGGGCCACGATGACGACGTCCCGCGCTTCAAGCGGTCCAGTCCTCGATCTCGGCCAGCGCCTGATCGAGCACAGCATCGATATCGCCGCCGCTCCTCGCCCGCGATGCGACGAGCGATTGCCGACGGCATTCCCGCCGGAATTGCGGATCGGACCGGTCATACAGCCACAGGCTGACCTGCCGAAGGCCTTGCGCGCGCATCCGCTCCCGGTATCGGCGTGCACTTGCGGCGTGCGCGGACTTGCGTGCGGTTGCCATCACTAGTGATGTAGCCAGTCATCTCCCAAGAGGCCAAGGGGCCTGCCTTACGAATCCTGCGGCTCCGCGGGCAACCGACCGGACTTTATTGCCGAGACCAGAGCAGCGTGGTCCGACACTGTCTGCTTGGCATACCCCACCGCGAACTGGCCGATCGCCTCGTCGAAAGCGGTGCTTTTCCCGAGGTAGGCCGATAGCACCAACGCATCGGTCGACCGGGCGTGGGCGCGCGCCAGCACCTCGCCGCAGGTGCGCGCATACCGCCGGAAATTGCGCTCCGGCAGGTTGTCCAGCACCGGCTTGACCTTGGCGTCGCGCAGTTGGCGGACATAGAGGTCCTTGCCGCGCGGGCCGACGCCGAAACCCAGCAGGATGTCGGAGGCCGCCTGGAGCAGCCGCTGCCCGCGCACCACGCGCTCGCCATGGTTGGCGTAGGGGCTCGGCCGCTGGGCCGCCTCCTCGAGCACCGAGGCGTCGGCCTCCTTGAATTGCAGCTGCAGCGTCTCGCCGTCGCCCGACACCATCAGCGCCACGCCGCACAGCGTGCCGACCGAGCCGACGCCGACCACCTTGTAGGCCGCATCGGCCAGCCGGTAACGCTCGATCAGGACGCGGCGCTCGGGGATCAGCGACTGCCTGTACTGCCGGAGAAGCTCCTCGACGCCCCTCCTGAACTCCGCCGCCTCGGCGGGCTTCGGATGGTAGAGGTCGGGCAGCTTGTCCTGCAGCTTGGGCTCGGTCCCGCCGCTGTGGGCGATGTCGATCAGCATCGGCCGATGCTTCAATTCGCGGTCGGCCTTGCGGGCCGGCGCCGGGTCGAGGCCGATCGACTCCATGACCTTCGCGTTGTCGAGCTCGAGCACGCGATACCAGGTCTCGAGAATGGGCGATTCGGCGAGCACGGCCATCTGCGCGCGATAGGCGCGGGCGACGGTCTGCGCGAGCTCAAGGCGCGTCGCCTTGTCGAAGTCCTGCAAGGTCGCGACGACGAAGCTGGTGGCGAGGCGCTTCACGTCCCATTCCCAGGGCGCGACGGACGTCTCGTCGAAGTCGTTGAGGTCGAAGGAGAGGCGCCGCTCGGGCGTGGCGAAGCCGCCGAAGTTCAGGCAATGGCAGTCGCCCGCCGCCTGCACCAGCAGGCCGTTCGATGGCGTCGTGGCGAGATCGGTGGCCATCACCTTCGCCGAGCCGCGCAGGAAGGCGAAGGGCGAGGCCTTCATGCGGGCATAGCGCAGCGGCACCAGCTCGGGCAGGCGCATCCTGTCCTGCTCGATCAGGATGTCGATCGGATCGCGCTTGGCGACCGTCCAGCCGGCGTGCGCGCCGCGCCTGGCGGCCTCGCGCAGGGCGCGGCCCTTTTCCACGCGCTGCTTGACCGGCAAGGCGTGGGTCTGGAAGGGCAGGGGATCGGCGATGTCAGCCATGACGGCCTGATGGCACAAGGCGCATCAGGTTGTCGACGGTATCGGCTTCACTCGCGGGTTTGTCAGTCCGTATGCGATTGATCCGTGGGAAGCGCATGGCCAGGCCCGACTTGTGGCGGCTCGAGCGGGCGATGCCATCGAAGGCGATTTCCAGCACCAGCTTGGGCTCGACCTCACGCACCGGGCCGAAGCGGTTGGTGGTGTGGTCGCGCACCCATTTGTCGAGCCAGCGCAGCTCCTCGTCGGTGAAGCCGAAATAGGCCTTTCCGACCGGCGCCAGCTCGCGCTTGACGCCCCCAGAGTCGGAAGGGGCCTCGCGCCAGCAGCCGAACGTGTAGTCGGAATAGAACGAGCTGCGCTTGCCGTGGCCGCGCTGAGCGTACATCAGCACGCAGTCGACCAGATGAGGGTCGCGCTTCCACTTGAACCACGGCCCCTTGGGACGGCCGGCGAGGTAGGGCGAGTCGGCGCGTTTCAGCATCAGGCCCTCGATGCCGTCGCTGCGCATCTCTTCACGCAGCTGGGCGAGATGCGCCCAGTCGGTGAACTGGACCAGCGGCGACAGGTCGAAACGCGGCCGCGGCTTCAGCGCCATCCAGGCCTCGAGCCGGGCGCGGCGCTCGTCGAACGGCAGGGCGCGCAGGTCCTCGCCCTCGATCCACAGCGCATCGTAGAGGCGGACGTGCGCGGGATGTTCCTTGAGCATCTTGGGCGTGACGACCTTACGGTTCAGCCGCTGCTGCAGGTCGTTGAACGGTGCGATCGTCTCCTCGCGGCGCACCAGCAGCTCGCCGTCGAACACGCCGTCGAAGTCGATGGCCGAGAGGATGTCGGGGAAGGCGCCGGACACATCCTCCCCGGCCCGGCTGTAGAGCTTCTTCATGCTGCCGGAGGAGGAGACCTGGACGCGGATGCCGTCCCATTTCCATTCGGCGCGGAAGTGCGCCGGATCGAGCGTGTCCAGTTCCGCGCGCTCGATGGGATTGGCGAGCATCGCCGGCAGGAACGCCCCGCCGCTGTTGGTGCTGGGCTTGGGCCCGTCGCCGGTCAGCCAATCGAACAGCGGGCGATAGGGCGGCGAGAGGGCATGCCAGACGTCCTCGACCTCGGCGACCGGCTGGTTGCCGATATTGGCCGCCGCCTGCTTGGCGAGCCGCGCCGAGACACCGACGCGCAGCGCGCCGGTCAGCAGCTTGAGCAGCGCCCAGCGGCCGGTCGAATCGAGCGAATCGAGCCAGCGCTTCAGGATCGCCGGCGTCTGCATCTTGGTCGCGCGCTGCAGCGTCTCTACGACCTCGCCCAGCGTCGGTGGCGGGCCGGACTCGGGCTTGGTTTCCCAGATCAGCGCCAGCGTCTCGGCGAGGTCGCCGACATAGTCGTGGCTCCAATGCCAGAGTTCGGCGCCGATCTTGTCCTCGCCGAAGCTGCGCAGCATCGCAGGCTTGGCGCTTGGAAAATCGAGCCCGCCCGTCAGTGCCGCCAGCGCCCAGCCGCGGTCCGGGTCGGGCGTCTGCTTCAGGTACGCCTCGATCAGCCGCAGCTTCGCGTTGCGCGCCGGCTGGAAAGAGAGGGCGTCGAGGAGTTGGGCGAACGCCTGCATCAGCGCACGCCCTCGCGAATCCTTCTCTTTCGAATCCCTCTCCCCCGACAGGGGGAGAGGCTAGGAGAGGGGGTTACAGCCGATTTGCGTGGCCCCCTCTCCCCACCTCTCCCCCTAGCGGGGGCGAGGGGTACGAAATGAGGTGATGAGGAGCGGGTCACGACTCGCCCTCTTCTTCCTCCCGCCCGGCGAGGTGCAGGGCCTCGGCCTCGATGCCGAGGGAGCGGGCCATGTGGACCAGCGCCTCCTCGCGACCGTGGGTCACCCAGACCTTCGGGGCGCCGACGTCCTTCAGGGTCTGGCAGAGCTCGGGCCAGTCGGCGTGGTCGGAGATGACGAGCGGCAGCTCGGCTCCGCGCTGGCGAGCGCGGGCGCGCACGCCCATCCAGCCCGAGGCCATCGCCGGGATCGGCTCGTTGAAGCGGCGGGTCCAGCGATCGGAAATGGCCGACGGTGGGCAGAGCACGAGCGCGCCGCGAAAGGTCTCGAGGATCGCGTCCGACACCAGCGCGATATCGCCGAGATCGACGCCGTGCTGCTGGTAGAGCGTGCACATCGACTGGAGCCCGCCATGCAGCCAGATGCGCTTGTCCCAGCCGGCGGCACGCAGGAGCTTGATCACCCGCTGGCACTTGCCCAGCGCATAGACGCCCACCAGATGAGTGCGTTCGGGAAAGGTCTCGAGCGAGCGCAAGAGCTTGCCGATCTCGCCGGCATCGGAGGGATGATGGAAGACCGGAAGCGCGAAGGTCGCCTCGGTGATGAACACGTCGCACGGCACCGGCTCGAACGGCGGACAGGTCGCGTCGGGCCGGCGCTTGTAGTCGCCCGACACGACGATGCGCTGGCGGCGATGTTCCAGCACGACCTGTGCCGAACCAAGGATGTGGCCGGCTGGCACCAGGCTCACCTCGACGTCGCCGATTGTGACGCTCTCGCCGTATTTCAGGGGCTGTTGGGCCGTGTCCGGCATGTCCTGGAAGCGGGCACGCATGATGGCCAGCGTCTCGGGCGTGGCCAGCGCGCTGCGATGGCCGGGCCGGGCGTGGTCGCCGTGGCCGTGGGTGATCACCGCGCGATTCACCGCCACGGCGGGGTCGACATAGAAGTCACCCGGCTCACAATAGAGGCCGCGCGGCGTCGGATAGAGCCAGGAGCGAGGATTCAGGTTGTCGGTCATTGAACGCGAGGCATCCTACGCCGCAGATATGGTGCTGCCGGACCTTTTTGCCCGCTGGTTCGAAGGTCGCGGCTGGACACCCCGCCAGCATCAGCTGGCTTTGATCGACCTTGCGCGCCGGGGCAAGAGCGCGCTGCTGATCGCGCCCACCGGCGGTGGCAAGACTTTGGCAGGATTTCTGCCGTCGCTGATCGAGCTCACGGTGCGCCGCCAGGCCGGCAAGGACCTCGCCTGGGCCAAGGGCAAGGGCGAGCTGCACACGCTCTACATCTCGCCGCTCAAGGCGCTGGCCACCGACATCCGCCGGAACCTCGAGCTGCCGATCGCCGAGATGCAGCTGCCGGTGCGCGCCGAGAGCCGGACCGGCGACACGCCGCAGAGCCGCCGCCTGCGCCAGCGAGAGCGGCCGCCGGACCTGCTGATGACCACGCCCGAGTCGCTGGCGCTGCTGCTGTCCTATCCCGACGCCGAGAAGTTCTTCGCCAGCCTGCGCTGCGTCATCATCGACGAGCTGCATTCCTTCGCCACCTCCAAGCGCGGCCATCATCTTGCGCTCTGCTTGGCGCGCCTCGCCGTCCTGTCGCCGCAGGCACGCTTCGTCGGCCTGTCCGCCACGGTTGCCGATCCGCCCGAGTTGGCCGACTACCTGCGCCTGCGTGACGACGAGCCGGTCGAGATCGTCCAGGGCGAGCCCGGCGCGGCGCCCAAGGTCACCATCGTCGACGCGCAGGAGCGCCTGCCGTGGGGCGGCCACATGGGCCACCACGCCGTGCCCGAGGTCTACAACATCATTCGCCAGCACAAGACCTCGATCGTGTTCGTCAACACGCGCGCGCAGGCCGAGCTGGTGTTCGACCATCTGTGGCGGATCAACGAGGAGAACCTGGCGATCGGCCTGCATCATGGGTCGCTGGCGGTGGAGCAGCGCCGCAAGGTCGAGGCGGCGATGGCGGCGGGCAAGCTCCGCGCAGTGGTGGCAACGAGCTCGCTCGATCTCGGCATCGACTGGGGCGACGTCGATCTCGTGATCCAGATGGGCGCGCCCAAGGGCGTCAGCCGCCTGATGCAGCGCATCGGCCGCGCCAACCACCGGCTCGACGAGCCGAGCCGCGCCATGATCGCGCCGGCCAACCGCTTCGAGGTGCTGGAATCGCTGGCGGCGCTGGAGGCCATCGAGGCGCGCGAGCTCGACGGCGATCCGCCGCGGCCGGCCTGCCTCGACGTGCTGGCCCAGCACATCGTCGGCACCGCCTGCGCCCAGCCGATCGACCGCGAGGCGTTCTTCCACGAAGTGCGCCGCGCCCAGCCCTATCGCGACCTGCCGAAGAAGGACTTCGACGACACCTTCGACTTCGTCGCCACCGGCGGCTACGCGCTGGCGGCCTACGAGCGCTGGCACCGGCTGAAGAAGCTGCCCGACGGGCGCTGGATGCTCAGCTCGCCCCTGGTCGCGCGGCAGTTCCGCATGAATGTCGGCACCATCGTCGAATTGCCTCTGCTCAAGGTGAAGCTGCGGCGCGGCCCGGTGCTGGGCGAGGTCGAGGAGGCGTTCATCCAGGGGCTGGTGCCGGGCGACACCTTCGTCTTCGCCGGCCGGCTGCTGCGCTTCGAGGGCGTGAAGGAGCTCGCGGCGCAATGTTCGCTGGCGAGCGGCGGCGATCCCAAGGTGCCGGCCTATGGCGGCGGCCGGCTGCCGCTGTCGACGTTCCTCGCCAGCCGCGTGCGCGGCATCCTGCAGGATCCGTCCAAGCATCCCAAGCTGCCGCCGGAAGTGCGGCGCTGGCTCGACATCCAGAAGTGGCGCTCTGGCCTGCCGAACGAGCGCAATCTCCTGATCGAGGGATTCCCGCGCGGCGCCAAGCAATTCATCGTCGCCTACTGCTTCGAGGGGCGTAACGCGCACCAGACGCTGGGCATGCTGCTGACCCGGCGCATGGAGCGGATGGGCCTGAAGCCGCTGGGCTTCGTCGCCACCGATTACGTGCTCGGCTTGTGGAGCCTGCGGCCGCCGACCAAGGTGCAGCTCGACCAGCTGTTCGACGAGGACATGCTGGGCGACGATCTCGAGGCGTGGATGGACGAATCGACCATGCTGCGCCGCTCGTTCCGCAACGTCGCGGTGATCGCCGGGCTGATCGAGCGGCGCTTCCCAGGCGAGGAGAAGTCGCGCCGGCAGGTCACCTTCAGCTCCGACCTGATCTACGACGCGCTGCGCAAGCACGAGCCCGACCACATCCTGCTGCGCGCCACGCGCCAGGACGCCGCCCACCAGCTCGCCGACCTGCGCCGCCTCGGCGAGCTGCTGCGCCGCGCCAGAGGCCGCATCGAGTACCGCCGGCTCGACCGCATCTCGCCGCTCGCCGTGCCGGTGCTGCTCGAGATCGGCAAGGAGCGCGTGCTCGACGGCACGGCGGAGGACGAGCTGCTCGACATCGCTGCCCAGGAATTGATCGATGAGGCGACGCGTTTGACGTAGGCTCCGGCCCCGACCGGAGGAAGCATGGATATCGCGAAGACGTTGGAAGAAGCGGTGGCGAGTGGCGCGGTGCCGGGGGTGGCGGCGGCTGCGGCGACCGACGAGGGCGTGATCTTCGAGGGCGGCGCGGGTGGGCTGCGGCCCGATTCGGTGATCTGGATCGCGTCGATGACCAAGGCGGTCACCGCGGCGGCGGCGATGCAGCTGGTCGAGCGCGGCAAGCTTTCATTGGATGCGCCGGCGGCCGAGGTCGTGCCGGAGATCGGCAGCAAGGGCGTGCTCGAGGGCTTCGACAAGGATGGGAAGGCGATCACCCGCAAGCCCCGGCGGCCGGTGACTTTGCGGCACCTGCTGACCCATACGTCGGGGCTGGGCTACGACACCTGGAACGCCGACGTCATGAGATACCGGCAGGCGACCGGCATTCCCGCGGTCGGCTCGTGCCAGAACGCGGCCCTCACCACGCCCCTCCTGTTCGAGCCGGGCGAGCGCTGGGAGTACGGCATCTCGATCGACTGGGTCGGCAAGATGGTCGAGGCGGCGAGCGGCCAGCGGCTCGACCGCTACATGACCGAGCGCCTGTTCACGCCACTCGGCATGAGCGACACCGGCTTCGCGATCGGCCCGGCGCAGCGCCTGCGCAAGGCGAAGATGCACACGCGCAGCGCCGGCGGCTTCAACGTGATGGAACACGAGATCCCGCAGACGCCCGAGTTCCACATGGGCGGCGGCGGGCTCTATTCGACGATCATCGATTATCTCAAGTTCACGCAGGCGCTGCTGAGGGGCGGCGGGCCGATCCTGAAGCCCGAGACCGTGAAGCTGATGGGCCAGAACCACATGGCCGAGGGCGTGCTGTGCCGGCCCCTCAAGAGCCAGCTCGCGCACATGAGCACCGATCTCGACTTCGTCGACGGCATGACGTGGGGCCTCTCCTTCATGATCAACCCGACGGCCTTCCCCGGCCGCCGCTCGGCGAACAGCCTCACCTGGGGCGGGCTGGCGAACTCCTACTACTGGATCGATCCGACGCGGAAGGTGACCGGTGTGTGGGCGACCCAGCTCCTGCCGTTCTACGACCCGCGTGCGATCGCAACGTTCGAGGCGTTCGAGCGGGCGGTGTACGCGAGCCTCTAGTGGAAATCGCGTGAGGCTATTTTGATCGCCGGCCGGTCGAGGTGGATGCGGCTGCGGTCGTAGGGTTGCTTGGCCGACGGCTTGCGGAGAGGAGGCGAACGCTTGGGCTCGTCGCGCGGATCGGGCGTCGAGGAATGGGCCTGGTCGCCGCGACCCATGCGCAACTCGAAGCGGCCGTCTATGTCGGCGATACGGTCGAGGTCGGCCGACCAGTCCCACAGCCGCTCGGCGACGAGATGGATCACCAGCCCGGGCGCGCCGTCCTTCTGCACGTCGCGCTGGACCTTGCCGGCGACGCCCAGCAGGCGCGCGCCCATGACGATGCGGCGATGGGCTTCGAACACCTTGGGCCAGACCACGAGATTGGCGATGCCGAACTCGTCCTCCAGGGTGACGAACACCACGCCGGAGGCAGTGCCCGGCCGCTGGCGCACCAGCACCAGCCCGGCCATCTGCAGGAAGTCGCCGGTCTCAGCCTCGCGCAGCTTCTTGGAATCGGCCATGCGCCGCTCCCATAGGGTCGGCCGCAGCAGCTGCAGCGGATGGGCGCGCAACGACATCGAGATCGTCGAGTAATCGTCGACCACCTGTTCGCCCAGGGTGAGCTTGGGCAGGCTGACCGACGGCTCGGTGATATGTGCTCCGTCGAGCAACGGCAGAGAGGCTTCGGAGAAGGCGCGCACCGCCCACAGCACGTCGCGCCGCGTCAGGCCCATCGAGGCGAAGGCATCGGCGCGGGCCAGTGCCAGGATCTGCCGCTTGTTCAATCCACCCCGCCGCCACACGTCGGCCGGATCGCGATAGGGCATGGTGCGCCGCTCGACCATGCGCTTGATGTCGTCTTTCTTGAGGCCGCTGATCTGGCGGAAGCCGAGCCGCAGGGCGCACTTCCCCCTCCCTGGCCCTCCCCCTGCGGGGGAAGGAAGGGTGGGGGGCTCCAGCGTGCAGTCCCAGTCGCTGGCATTGATGTCGGGCGGCCGCACCTCGACCTTGTGCTCGCGCGCGTCGCGCACGAGCTGGGCCGGCGCATAAAAGCCCATCGGCTGGGAGTTGAGCAGGGCCGCAGCGAAGACCTCGGGATAGTGATACTTCACCCAGGACGAGACGTAGACCAGGATCGCGAAGCTCGCGGCATGGCTCTCGGGGAAGCCGTACTCGCCGAAGCCCTCGATCTGCTTGAAGCAGCGCTCGGCGAAGTCCCGTTCGTACTCGTTGTTCACCATGCCGTTGATGAAGTCGTTCTTCAGCTTGTGGATGGTGCCGGCGCGCCGGAAGGTCGCCATGGCGCGCCTGAGCTTGTCGGCCTTGGCGGGCAGAAACCCCGCGCAGTCGATGGCAATCTGCATCGCCTGCTCCTGGAACAGCGGCACGCCGCGCGTGCGCTTCAGGATAGATTTCAGCTTGCCGTCCTTATCCCTGGGATAAGGAATCTCGTCCTCGGGAAGATCGCGATTCTTCAGGTACGGATGGACCATGCCGCCCTGGATCGGGCCCGGCCGCACGATCGCCACCTCGACGACGAGATCGTAATACTTCTGCGGTTTGAGGCGCGGCAGCATGGACATCTGCGCCCGGCTCTCGACCTGGAACACGCCGACCGAATCGGCCTTGGAGAGCATGTCGTAGACCTTGGGGTCTTCGGACGGCATGCCGAGATCGTGCTCTTCGTCGTAATGCCGCTTGATCAGGTCGAAGCTCTTGCGCAGCGCCGTCAGCATGCCGAGCGCCAGTACATCGACCTTGTAGATCTTGAGCGCGTCGAGATCGTCCTTGTCCCATTCGATGACGGTGCGGTCCTTCATCGCCGCGTTCTGGATCGGCACCAGCTCGTTGAGCGGTCCCTCGGTCAGGACGAAGCCGCCGACATGCTGCGAAAGATGGCGCGGGAAGCCGATCAGGGTCCCGGACAGTTCGAGCGCCAGGGCCAGTCGCGGATCGCTGGCGTCGAGGCCGGCCTCCTTCACGTGCCTAAGATCGATGCCGCTGCCGCCGCTGCCCCACACCGTGTTAGCCATCACGCCCACTGTATCGGGTGACAGGCCGAGCGCCTTGCCGACGTCGCGGATGGCGCTGCGGCTGCGATAGGCGATCACGGTCGCGGCCAGGGCGGCGCGGCTGCGGCCTTTCTCCTCGTAGATCCACTGGATGATGTCCTCGCGTCGCTCGTGCTCGAAATCGACGTCGATGTCGGGCGGCTCGTCGCGCTCGTTGGACAGGAAACGCTCGAACAGGACCTCACTTTTATTGGTATCCACCTCCGTGATGCCGAGACAGTAGCAAACGGAGGAATTGGCGGCCGATCCGCGGCCCTGACACAGGATGCCCAGGCTGCGCGACTTCTCGACGATCTCGTGCACCGTCAGGAAGTAGGGCGCGATCTTCTTGTGCGCGATCAGATCGAACTCTTTTTTCAGGTTGGTGACGACTTTCTCCGGGATGCCCTTGGGAAACCGGCGAGCCGCACCTTTCCAGGTGAGGCGCTCGAGCTTCTGCATCGGCGTCTCGCCGCCCTCGTACATGACGGGATACTGGTAGCTGAGGTCCTTGAGCGAGAAATCACAGAGATCGACGATCTCGCGGATGCATCGGATCGCCTGCGGATGCCTGCGGAACAGGCGCTCCATCTCCTCCGGCTTCTTCAAATGACGCTCGGCCGAGGCGAAGCGGCGGAAGCCCAGCTCCTCTACGGTGCATTTGAGGCGGATCGCGGTGACCACGTCGTGCAGCGCACGGCGGTCGGGCACGTGATAGTGCACGTCGTTGGTGGCGACGAGCTTCACCTTCGTCTGCGTCGCGAGATTGTCGAGATAGGCCACGCGCGCGGCATCGTCGCCGCGGAACAGCATGGTCGCGGCGAGATAGCAGTGGCGATAGAGGCCGGTGAGCCGGCGCAGCTTGTCGTGGAAGGCCGGATCCTCGACGTTCCGGGGCGGCAGGACGATGGCCAGGATGTGATCGGCATGCTCGGCGAGGAGCTCGAAGGTGAGCTTGCATTCACCCTTCGCCGCGTGCTCGTTGCCCTTGCTCAGCAGCAGCGACAGCCGCTTATAGCCCTCGACGTTCATCGGATAGGCGAGCAGCGAATAGCCGTCGATCGTCTCCAGACGCGCGCCGACCAGCAGCTTGATCCAGCTGTCCTCGGGAATGGCGGTATCTTCGTAGAATTCCTTCACCGCCGAATAGGCACGCACCACGCCGGCCAGCGTGTTGCGGTCGGCGATGCCGATCGCGTAATGGCCGAGGCTCGCCGCCTGGAAGACCAGCTCGCCCGGATGCGAGCCGCCGCGCAGGAAGCTGTAGTTGGTGGTGACCTGAAGCTCGGCGTACGGCATGGCCTTCAACCAGTCATTCAGGCGCAAAAGCCGTGCAGGAACCACTTGGCGGCGTTCAGCGGCCCGTCGCGGAACAGCCAGAAGCGGATGCCGTCATCGTCCTCTATTCGATAGTAGTCGCGCACCGGCGGGACGATGTTGGCAGGCATCACCTTGCCGCTGGGGCGCGGGCGCCACCATTCGTCGGCGATGCGCTCGGGCCCCTCGACCTTCACCACCTTGTGGGCGTGGCGGCGCCAGGTGAACTGACGCGGCGGCTCGTCGGGCAGCAGCGCGGTGACCTCGACCGGCTCGGGCCGCTGCAGCAGCCGCGTCGGCCGCGCACCCTTCATCGAGGCAAGCCGCGCCCAGGCCCCGTCGGGCACGGCAACGGAGATCGCCGCAGCCGTCTGCACGCGCTCGGGGATGTGACTGTCGCGCGGCAGCAGGCGCACGACATTATCCTGGCCGAGCCTGAGCGCCAGCCGGTCGGCGAGATCGATCGTGCCGTCCTCCGCCAGCGGATTGCGCACGGCGGTTTCAGGCAGCGCGTCCTGCGAGCCGGTCCATTCCTCGACCTCGGGCGCCGACAGGATCATCAGCTCGACGCCGAAGCCGGGATCGAGCTCGCCGAGCTTCTCCTCGAACAGCTTCATAAGCTTCGGGCAATCGCGGTTGGGCCGGCTGGTGCCGATCGCCGTGCGGTCGACCGAGCCGTCGACGCGATAGAGCGCGATCTCGAGCTGGCGCGCGCCGACGCTCGCCTGCTCGAACTGCCGGCAGAGCGCCGCCAGCAGGCGGCTGGTCGCGGCGGCGATGTCCTCGGCCCGGCCAATCGGTTCGGCAAAGGCGAGGCGCGTGCGAAAAGCGGGCGGCGGCCGGCGCGGCTCGATCGGCTCGTCGATCCGGCCCAGCGCCTGGTCAAGGCGGGTGAGCGGCTGATCGCCGAAACGACGGGCAAGCGGGGCACGCGGCAAGGGGTAGAGATCGCCGATGCGGCGCAGGCCGAGCTTGAGGAACGTCTTGAGGATCGGCCTGGCGAGGCGCAGGCCGTCGACCGGCAGCGCGGCCAAGGCCTCGCGCTGGCCCTTGGCCGGGCAGAAAAGATCGGCCTGCTTCTCGGCATAGCGGGCAAGCGCCCAGGCGGCGCCTGCGGTATCGGCCATTGCGGCGCGGCAGGCGAAGTCGTGGCGGCTGAGGCGCTCGGTGAGGTCGGCCAGCAGGGCGCGCTCGCCGGCCTCGCCTTGGCCGAACAGATGACCGCATCCGGTCACGTCGAGCAGCAGGCCGGCATCGCCGCCGAAGCCGCCGGCGCTGCAGGGATCGACGTCTTCCTGGGCGACGGCGTCGCCCAGCGGGTCGATCGCGACCCATGGCGTGTAGCGGTCGCACCAGCTCGCCAGCGTCTCGATCAGGCGACGGTCGGCCTGCGGCTCGACCGGCGCGGTCACGAGGTCGGGCAGCAGCGTGCGCGAATCGGCGAGCCGCATGTAAGGACGCAGGCCCGCGGCGCGCGCGTGCGGGTTGACGGCCGCCAGGCGCGGGCAGCTGTCGCGCCAGGCGACGGTGGCGGCGGCTCTAGCCGACCAGTCTTTGGCGTTGAGGCGCGCCAGCCGATCCGTGCTGAGCTTGGGAAACCACAGCGAGACGACGCGTTTCATCGTTCCACTCCAGGAGCCAGGATGGCGTCTCCTCGGCCGACGGCATGCCGAAGCGGTTGCGCCGCAACTCGACCTGCCAGCGGAATTGCGTGAGATCGAGCGACGGGGCCGACGCCACCCGCCAGCGCGTGGCGCAGACGCTTTGCGGCGGCGCGGGCTGCGGCCGCAGCAGCAGCGCCGGCACGCCGTTCTTCTCCGCCGCGAGCGACAGGCGGCGGCCGGCGGTCGGATCGGCCGCACGGGTCTCGCCCACGATCGCGGCGATGCCCGGCGTGCGCAGGCCTTCCTCCATCGCCCAGAACAGATCCTCGTCGCGCCGCGCCGTGACCATCAGCAGCCGGGCGGGATCGAACCAGGTCGCGAGCGCGGGCGCGTAGGGGACTGCGTCGGCCCCGGAAGCCTGGCGGCACCACAGCAGCGTGCCGGGACCGAGCCGGCCCAGCAGGAAAGCGGTGAAGCCCAGCGCCGCACCGTCATGCGGGGCCACCCGGCCGGAAGGTGACGGGCCGGCCTCGATCTCGTGCAGCGCGCCGGTCAGCAGGCCGCCGTCGGGCAGCAGTCGGTCGATCTCCGGCAGACCCAGCGGCGCGGTGGTCCGGCCCGGCCGCTCGGCGCTGTGGGCGCGTTCCAGCCGCCGCACCTGCTCGCGCAGCAGGGATGGCAGGTTAGCCCCCTGGCTGTTGGCCGCAGGGGGAGCAAAGGCATTTGGGGAAATGACGGCCATCGCCCCCTCGATTCTTTTCCAGCAGGTGTGAGTAAAATTGTTCTGTTTTTGTTCTATTCGGATCAACGGAAAGAGTCAATGGATGTTCCTATCAGCCAAGCGTGAGCCGCCCATTGGCCCACGGCCTGCTATCGTTTTCGGCATGTTCCTGCGTCTTTCCGCGGCTTTAGCCGTGTTCGCCCTGCTGGCCGGCCCGGCCTGGGCCCGCTGCTCCAAGAACCTGGTCGAGCGGACGCTGCCGCCGGACGTGTGGCTGGCCAAAGGCGGGAGCGAGAACTCGCCCAACCGGGCGCTGATCACCTTCCTGGGCCACGCCAGCTACCAGATCGACACGCCGCAGGGCGTGCGGGCGATCACCGACTACAACGGCGTCAACGGCTTCGGCCGCCATCCCGACATCGTCACCATGAACAACGCGCACAGCACGCACTTCACCGACGAGCCGGAGGAGGGCATCACCCATGTGCTGAAGGGGTGGCCCACCGAGGGCGAGACCGAGGCCCATCACGACGTCACGCTGAAGGACATGCGGGTGTGGAACGTGCCGACCAATGCGCGCGACTGGTCGGGCGGCGTGCGCATCAACGGCAACTCGATCTTCATCTACGCGATCGGCGATCTCTGCATCGCCCATCTCGGTCACCTGCATCAGCGCCTGACGCCGGCGCATCTCGAGGCGCTCGGCCGTATCGACGTGCTGATGGTGCCGATCGACGGCTCCTTCACCATGGGCGTGCCGTTCATGGCCGACGTGGTGAAGCAGATCGATCCCAGGATCGTGCTGCCGATGCACTACTGGGGCCGCTCCCAGCTCGACCGCTTCATGGGCCTGATCGCGCCGCTCGAGCCCGATTTCATATATCCGGACGAACGCAGCATCGACGTCGTTAAGGAAGAGCTGCCCGAGAAGCTGACCATAGTCGCCGTCGCGGGCGACGGCGGCGGCTGATCAGCTGATCGACACGCCGACGATTTTGCCCACGCCGTAGGTGATGCCGGCGGCGGCCGCGCCGATGGCCAGTTGGCGCAGCGCGGAGAACGCCATCGACCGTCCGGTGAACAGGCTGGTGCCGGCGCCGATCGCCATCAGCGCGACGGCGCTGGCCGCAACGCTCGCCCCGAAGGCCGCGCTGCCCGTCAGGAAGAAGAACGGCGCCACCGGCACGATCGCGCCGGCGGAGAACAGCAGGAACGACCAGGCGCCCGCCTGCCAGGCCGAGCCGCCCAGCTCCTGGGGGTCGATGCCGAGCTCCTCGCGCGCCAAGGTGTCGAGCGCCGTCTCCTTGTTGCCCAGGAGCTTGTCGGCCAGCGCGTGGGCCTGCGCCTCGTCCAGGCCCTTGGCCTGGTAGATCAGGACCAGTTCCTCTTTCTCCTCCTCGGGCGCCTCGCGCAGCTCCTCAGCCTCGGTCGCGATCTGCTTCTGGCTCAGCTCGCGCGAGCTGGTGACCGACAGCCATTCGCCCATCGCCATCGAGCAGGCGCCGGCCACCAGGCCGGCCAGACCGGTCAGGAGCAGCGTGCTCTCTGCCGCGGCCGCGCCGGCCACGCCCATGACCAGGCTGAGGTTGGAGACCAGCCCATCGTTTGCGCCCAGCACGGCTGCGCGCAGCGTATTGCCGCCGCCGCGATGGCGGCCTTCGAGCATTGCAAGCTCCGGGCCGCTCAGCCCGCTCTGGCTCGCAATCGCCTGCATGATGCGGGCGTGCGAACGCTCGTCGGCCGGCAGGCCCGCGCCCCTGGCGTCCGCCTGGTTGTCGTAAGCGCTGCTGTCGCGCGCTTCGGCGGCGGCCAAGGTGGGGATCACGAAGCCCGGGCCGAAGCGGCGCGCCAGCCAGGCGAGGAGGTGGGCGTGCAGCGACGGCCTCAGCGTCGACTTCGTACCCTTCGCGCCCAGGCGGCCGCGCCAGAACTCGGCATGCGCCTCCTCGACCGAGGCGAGTCGGCCGAACACCTGGGCGAGCTTGGGATCGGCTTCGCTCTCGGCCAGAGCGCGGTAGACGGCCGCGCCGTCGACCTCTCCCTGGAGGTTGGCGCGGTAGCGCTGCTGCGAGTCTTTATCGTTCATCGCAGCGCCGAGCCTAGACCATTCAGAGCTCGCTGGCGACGAACTGGCTGAATTCGGCAGTCTTCGGGTTCGCGAACAGCTCGGCAGTCGGACCGATCTCCCACACCTTGCCCTTGTGCATGAACACGACCAGGTCGGCGACGCGGCGGGCGAAGCCCATCTCGTGGGTAACGGTGATCATGGTCATGCCGCGCCGGGCAAGGTCCTCCATCACCGCCAGCACCTCGGCGGTGAGCTCGGGATCGAGCGCCGAGGTCACCTCGTCGAACAGCATGACCTGCGGCTGCAGGGCCAACGAACGGGCGATCGCGACGCGCTGCTGCTGGCCGCCGGAGAGCTGCTCGGGATAGGCGGTGCGCTTGTCCGTCAGGCCGACCATGGAGAGGACTTCCGCGGCCTTGGCGTTGGCCTCGTCGCGCGACTGTTTCTTCACCAGGGTGAGCGCCAGGGTGATGTTTCGCTCGACCGTGAGGTGCGGGAAGAGATTGTAGCTCTGGAACACCATGCCGACATCGCGCCGCAGCTGCGCGCGAGCGGCGCTGCCCGGCCGGCCGACATCGTGGCCGCACACCGAGATGCTGCCACCCTGCACCGTCTCCAGCCCGGCAATGCAGC
The DNA here is from genome assembly GCA_035293665.1 of Reyranella sp. Classification (GTDB taxonomy): domain Bacteria; phylum Pseudomonadota; class Alphaproteobacteria; order Reyranellales; family Reyranellaceae; genus Reyranella. Next base: position 71,085 of record DATGMK010000001.1, read on the forward strand.
GCAGCAGGGTGCTCTTGCCCGAGCCGCTGCGGCCGACGATGGCGGCGACTTGGCCGGGGGCCACGTCGAAGCCGACTCCGTCCAGCACGCGCAGGGGGCCGAATTCCTTCACCACGTTGTTGATCTGGACGATGGGCTCTCTGGCTGCCGCTCTGGGCGCCTCAGCGACCGGCATGGGCTTTCCTTTCCAGGGCGCGCGCCGCCAGCGACAGCGGGTAGCACAGCGCGAAGTAGATGGCGGCGACCACGGTGAAGATCACGAACGGCTCGAAGGTCGAGTTGTTGATGATCTGGCCGGCGCGGGCGAGCTCGACGAAGCCGATCACCGAAGCCAGCGAGGTGTTCTTCACGATCTGCACCATGAAGCCGACGGTCGGCGGGATCGCGAGCTTCACCGCCTGCGGCAGCACGACGTAGGCATATTGCTGGAAGCGGTTGAGGCCCAGGCAATCCGACGCCTCCCACTGGGTCTTCGGTACCGCCTCGATGCAGCCGCGCCAGATCTCGCCCAGGAAGGCCGCGGCGTAAAAGGTGAGCGACAGGCCCGCGGCGACGATCGGCACCAGCTTGTAGCCCAGGATGCCGAGGCCGAAGTACGACAGGAACAGGATGATCAGCAGCGGCGTGCCCTGGATGAGCTGGATGTAGCCGCTGGCGAGCGCACGCAGCGCGCGGACCTGCAAGGTACGCAGCAGCGCGATCGCGAGGCCGACGATCGAGCCGCCGACGAAGGCGATCAGCGACAGCAGCAGGGTCCAGGTCGCCGCCTGCAGCAGATAGATGAAATGGTTGGCGTTTAGCTGGATCACAGCGCTGTCCCCAGCTTGCGCTTGCGCTCGAACAGCACCAGCCCGATCAGCCAGAAGCCGAAGCGGTAGAGGAAGGACAGCGCGAGGTAGACCAGCGCCACGACGATGTAGACCTCGAAGCTGCGATAGGTGTCGGACTGCACGAGATTGGCGGTGGCGGTCAGCTCCTCCGCCGAGATCTGCGAGGTGATCGAGGAGGCGAGCATCAGCAGCACGAACTGGCTCGACAAGGCAGGGTAAACACGCTCCATCGCCGGCAGCAGGACGACATGGATGATGGTCTGCAGGCGGGTGAGGCCAAGGCAATCGGCGGCCTCCAGCTGGGTACGCTGGATCGACTGGATGCCGGCCCGCATGATCTCCGTCGTGTAGGCGCCCATGTTCACGACCAGGGCGATCACGGCGGAGACCTCGGCCGAGAGCTTGAGGCCGAGGCTCGACAGGCCGAAATAGACGATGAAGATCTGGACCAGCAATGGCGTGTTGCGGATCAGCTCGACATAGACGCCGACCGGGGCCTTCATCCAGCGCGTGCCGTAGACCCGGATCAGGGCGCAGACCGTGCCGACGACGAGGCCGAGCGCGATCGACACCACGGTGAGCTGGACCGTGAGCCAGGCCCCGGCGACGAAGTCCGGCCAGCGCTCCGCCAGGAACGAGAAGTCGAACTGGTAGCTCATGCTGGGAGCGCGGGTCTCCAGACCCGCTCATGATCATGATGCGCCTCTGGAGAGGCGCGCTCCCAGCGAAGAGTCGTCATCCCCCGACCTTCAGCAACTGGTCGGTCGGGATGTCGATGCCGTGCCACTTCTTGTAGATCGCGGCGAGCTTCCCGTTCTTGAGGTTTGCCCTCACCCACTCGTCGACCCAGGCCTTGAGCTTGGGCTCGTTCTTGCGCAGGCCGACCGCGAGATAGAAGGTCTGCATGGTGATCTTCGACTCGGCGGTGCGGGCCGGGTTCTTCTTGCTGATCGCCGGCAAGAGCGACCGCGCGGTGGCGAGGATATCGACCTGGCCCGAGGCGAAGGCGAGCGCCATGGTGGCGTCGTCCTCGTAGCGCACCAGCTGCGCACCCTTGGCCTCGCGCGTGAGGTCGGTGTCCTGCGTCGTGCCGCGCACGACCGCCACCTTCTTGCCGGCGAGGTCGGCGTAACTCTTGATCGCGATCGACGGCAGCGCCGCCACGACCGACGGGTGGTCGGCGTAGGGCACGGAGAAGTCGATCACCTTGGCGCGCTCGGGCGTGATCGATAGCGTCGAGATCACCAGGTCGGCCTTGTTGGTCTGCAGGGCCGGGATGCGCGACGGGCCGGTCGTGGTCACGATCTCGAGCGGCACGCCGAGATCCTGGGCCAGCAGCTTGGCGGTATCCACGTCGGAGCCCGCCGGCTGCATCTTGTCGTCGGTCATGCCGAAGGGCGGGATCGCGGTGTCGATCGCGATCCGGACCTTGCCGGCCTTCTTGATGTCGTCCAGCGCATCGGCGTGCGCGACCGCGCTCAGCGCGAGCAGGGCAACAGCGACGCCTGCGATCAGTCTTTTCATCATGAACCTACTGTTGCTTGGTGATCAGGTCCGGCAGATCGCTGCCGAAGTACTTCTTGTTGAGGGCGTTCAGCTTGCCGTTCTTGATGTTGGCCAGCACCCACTTGTTGACCTCGTCGAGCAACCGCTGCTCGCCCTTCTTGACGCCGACGCAGAGCTTGAAGTTGTCGAGGATGAACTTGATCTCGACCTGGCGCGCCGGGTTCTTCTTGTCGAGCTGCGGCACGATCATCTCGGCGGTCGAGAAGATGTCGACCTGGCCGCTCAGGAACGCCTGGCCCTCGGTGGCATCGTCCTCGTAGCGCACCAGCTTCATGCCCTTGGGCCCTTCCTTGGTGAGCTGGGTGTCGTGCGTCGTGCTGCGGACGGTGCCGACGGTCTTGCCGTCGAGATCGGCGAGCTTGGCAATCTTCACCGACTTCGGCGCGGCGATCACCGTGCGCAGCACGGCATAGCCCTGTGAGAAGTCGATCACCTTGGCGCGCTCGGGCGTGTAGGACAGGCTCGAGATCACCAGGTCGGCCTTGCCGGTCTGCAGCGCCGGAATGCGGGAGGCGCCGGTGGTCGAGACGTGCTCGAACTGCAGGCCCCAGTCCTTGGCCAGCATCTCGGCGGCCTCGACGTCGAGGCCGGTCGGCTTCATCTGCGCGTCGGTCATGCCGTAGGGCGGCACGCCGAGATCGATGGCTATGCGGATCTTGCCGGATTTCTTGATGTCGTCGAGCGCATCGGCGTTCGCGACGTGGCTCACGCCGATGATCGCGGCGAGCGCGACGGCGAGCGCCGTCAGGGTGGTCTTCATCGTTTCCTCCTCCTTTGAAACTCTTATCGGCCCGCATCCATGTCGGCGAGCTTGGCGACCCGGCGGCGGAACTCCTCCGCCGTCGAGAACCTGGCGTCGAGGTAGGCGGCGATCAGGTCCTTGGCGAGCCAGGGACCGACGATCTGCGCGCCGATGCACAGGACGTTGACGTCGTCGTGCTCGACGCACTGGTGCGCCGAATGCACGTCGTGGCCGACCGCGGCCCGGATGCCCTTCATCTTGTTGGCGCCGATTGAGGCGCCGACGCCGGTGCCGCAGATCATCAGCCCGCGCTCGGCCTTGCCGGACGTGATCGCGGCCGCGACCTGGCGCGCAATGTCGGGAAAGTCGACCGGCTCGGGATCGTAGGAGCCGACGTCGAGCACCTCGTGGCCCTTCTCCTTCAGGAAGGCGAGAATCTCGGCTTTCATCGGAAAGCCGGCGTGGTCGGAGCCGACGACGAGCTTCATGAACGTTTCCTCTTGGGCTGGGCAGCGGGCTGGTAGGCGGAGATCAGATTGCGGCGACGGAGATCGTCGCCGATCGCGAAATGGTCACGCAGGCCCGCCTCGGCCGCATCGGGATCGCGGTTGGCGAGCGAGAGGAACACCCGGCGGTGGGCATCGACCAGGCCGGAGGTGATGGCGGGCTCGCGGAAGGTGTCGCGCCGGCGCTCGACGTGGGAGCGCATCAGCAGCGGCGAGATCGCCTCGTAGATCTTCATCAGCGAGGCGCTGCCGCTTGCCTTCACGATGGCGAGATGGAAGGCGTAGTCGGCATTGCCGCCACGCTGCGGGTCGTCGAGCGAATCGACCAGTGTGTCGAGCGTGGCCGCGATCGTCTGCAGGTCGCGCTCGCTGACGCGCACGCAGGCCAGCCGAATGGCCTGGCATTCGATGGCGATGCGCGCCTGCAGCACGTCGTCGAGGATGTTGGGTTCGGGCGCGAGGCAGAGGGTCAGTGCCTGGCCCAGCACCGAGGCGTCGGCGCTCCTCACGAAGGCGCCGCGGCCGTGCTGGATGTCGAGCAGGCCGAGCATGGCGAGCGACCGCAGCGCCTCACGCAGCACGGGCCGGCTCACATCGAGCGCTGCGGCCAGCTCGCGCTCGGGCAGCAGCCGGTCGCCGGCCTTGAGCTCGCCGGACAGGAGGCGGTCGCGGAAGAAGGTGAGCACGCGGGTCGCGCCGCTCCTGGTTTCCTCCGCGTCCGGCTTGGTGACTTCGATCGTGGTCATGCCGTGGTCAGACCACATTAGGACCGAACGAAAAGCGCGGCTAGCGGCCCGTTTCGAAGCCCGAAAGGAATTGCGCGAGGTTCTGGCCGAGATCGTCGCTCAGGTAGCCGCCTTCCTGCACGAGCACTGTCGGGAGGCCGAGCGCGGCGATCTTCCTGCCCATGGTGTGAAAGCCCGGCCCCGTGATCTTGAGGCCTTGCAGCGGATCGCTCGCGCTCGCATCGAGGCCGAGCGCCACGATCAGCACGGTTGGAGCGAACTGCTTGATGCGCGCGATCGCCGTGTCGCCCGCGGCAAGCCACGGTGCGTCGGGGGAGCCGATCGGCTGCGGCAGGTTGAGGTTGAAGCCAGCGCCGGCGCCAGCGCCGCTCTCGTGCGCATGGCCCCAGAAGTAGGGGTAGTAATTCGCCGGATCGGCGTGGATCGAAATGGTGAGCACGTCGGCGCACTCCCAGAAGATGCCTTGCGTGCCGTTGCCGTGGTGCACGTCGACATCGAGGATCGCGACGCGCTGATGCTTCGCGCGCAGTCGCTGCGCCGCGATCGCGGTGTTGTTCAGGTAACAGAAGCCGCCGGCCATATCGGCATAGGCGTGATGGCCCGGCGGCCGGCAGAGCGCATAGGCTTCGCGTGCGCCTTCGAGCACCAGGTCGGCGGCCGTCGCCGCCACCTCACTCGCGGCGAGCGCTGCGTCCCATGTGCCGGGCCCGATCGGGCAGGCGAGATCGGTCTGATGCCAGCCGGCGCGACCGACCAAAATCTTGGGATAGGTCGCGGGATAGCGCGACGGATGGACATTGGGCACGACCTCGGCGGAGGCATTGGCGAGTTGCGCCCAGTCGCGCGCTGCGGTCTGCAGGAAGTCGAGATATTCGGGCGTGTGAATCGTCGCGGCCGGCGCCGAACCGTAGGCGCGCGGCGCCACCACCTTGTGGCCGGCCTCGGTCGCCGCGCCGAGCAGGCGTGTGGCACGCTCGGGTTGCTCGGCCGCGGGCCGGTTGACGCCGCGCACGAAGAAGGTCTGCGGATCGTGCGCGGCATGCTTGTCGGAATAGACGATCTTCACACGATCTCCCTACGCGAGGGCCTCCTTGAACAGGCCCATGGTGCGCTCCCAGGCGAGCTTGGCAGCCTCCTCCTTGTAGCGGGGCGTGGAGTTGTTGTGGAAGCCGTGCTGGGTGCCGGGATAGGTGTACTGCTCGTACTTCACGTTGTTAGCCTTCAGGGCCTTCTCGTAATCCGGCCACATCGAATCGATGCGTTCATCGTTCTCGGCATAGTGGATCACCAGCTGCGCCTTGATGTCGGGCACCGCCGTGGCGGCGGGCGCCGCGCCATAGAACGGCGCCGCGGCCTTGAGGTCCGGGCCCAGCATCACGGCGAGATAGTTGACCGTGCCGCCGCCCCAGCAGAAGCCGGTCGCGCCGAGCTTGCCCGACGACAGCGGGTGCGCCTTGAGCCACCTCGCGCTGTTCAGCATGTCGGTGCGCAGCTTGTTCTGGTCGAGCTTGGCCTGCAGGTCGCGGCCGTCATCGTCGTTGCCCGGATAGCCGCCGGCCGGGAACAGCCCGTCCGGCGCCAGCGCCAGGAAACCCTCGACGGCGCAGCGCCGCGCCACGTCCTCGATGTAGGGATTGAGGCCGCGATTCTCGTGCACCACCAGCACGACCGGAAACGGGCCATTGCCTTTCGGCTGCACGAGATAGCCGCGCATCTTGCCTGAATTGCCGCCCGGCGAGTCATATGTGACGTAGGTACCCTTGATGCGCTCGTCGGTGAAGGAAATGGTCTGCGCGTTGGCGTAGCGCGGCATCAGCGCCTGCGCCATGGCGAGACCGCCCACGACCAGCGCCGCCTGCTGCAGGAACGAGCGCCGGTCGATCCGGCCGTGGCAATACTCGTCGTAGAGATCGAAAACGCGCTGGTCGATCCAGTCGTGCTGCTTCACGAGCCCGTCCATCGGATGCCTCCTCTAGGGTCCGGCGATCGCCTTAGCCTCGCGAAGGGCCGCGATCTCGGCATCGCTATAGCCCACTTCGCGCATGATCTCGACGGTGTGCTCGCCTACCATCGGCGACTTCCGGCGCACGCTCACGGGAGCGTCAGAAAGCTTGATCGGATTGTTGGCCGATTTCACCTTGCCGATGCCGGGATAGTCGATCTCGATCACGCTGCCGCGCGCTTGCGCGTGCGCGGTGGCCATCGCCTCGCTGATCTTGTAGGCGGCCGAGCAGGGCATGCCGGCAGGGATCAGCTTGTCGAGCAGCTCGTCGGCGGTGTGCTGCAGAAAATGCGCCTCGATCATCGGCTCGAGGATGGCGCGGTGGGCGACACGGTCCTTGTTGGTGGCGAAGCGCGTGTCGGCCAGCCAGTCGGGCTTGCCGAGCGCGCTGCAGAGCAGCTTCCAGAAGGCATCGTTGGTGCCGGCGATGAATACCGGCTGCGTCTTCGTGGGGAACACGCGCAGCGGGCAGAGGATGGTGTTCGAGGTCCCCATGCGCTCGGGATCCTCGCCGGTCAGCCCGTGGTTGGTGATCCAGTGGCTCATCAGATGCATGCCGACGTCGAACAGCGACAGGTCGAGCCGCTGGCCCTTGCCGGTCTTGTGGCGATGCAGCAGCGCGAAGGCGATGCCGCCGGCACAGGCGAGGCCGGTCGAGTAGTCGATCGGCGCGGTGCCGACGCGGCACATCTCGCCCTTGTACGGACCGGTTGCGTCCATCAGCCCGATCTCGGCCTGCAGGCAGGGATCGTAGCCGGCGCGATGCGCATAGGGCCCTGTCTGGCCGTAGCCCGACACCGAGGCGTAGACCAGTCTCGGATTCTCCTGCGACACGACCTCCCAGCCGAAGCCCAGCTTGTCGATCACGCCGGGCGTGAAGGCCTCCATGAAGACGTCGGCCTTCCTCACCAGCCGCATCAGCACGCCCCGTCCGCCGTCGGTGCGCAGGTCGAGCGCCAGGCCGCGCTTGTTGCGATTCATCGACGGCACCCAGGCGCCTCCGAAATGCGGCCGGAAATGCTCGCCGTTCAACGGCTCAACCTTGATCACATCGGCGCCCATGTCGCCCAGAATCTGCCCGGCCGTCGGCCCGGCGATGACCTGCGTGAGATCGAGGACGAGCGTGTCGGAAAGAGGAAGCATGATCGAGCAATAGCGTCGCTAGACGCCGAAGGCTAGGCGCCGAGCGTGCGTGAGGTCAGCAAAGTTTGCATGTCGCGCCGGCCATCGGCGATTAGCACAACGACGACTTCGCGTTCGAGAACCCGATATATGATCCGATAGGGCTTGAAATGGACCTCGCGGTAGTCACGAATGCCCAGTTCCAGCAATTCCTTCGGATAGGCGCCGCGGTTCGGAAACATCTCCAGGCCGGCAATGCTGCGTTCGATCCGCATGGCGATATCGATCGCCCGATCGACCGATTCATGCTCCGCAATGTATTCGGTAATCTCGTCGAGGTCTTTCTCCGCGCCGGGTTCGACGGCGACCGTGTAGCGCTTCACCTGTAGAGCTTCACTTGGCTGTCTTGCGCGCGTTGAGGCGCTTGCGGAGATCGCCGAAGACCTCCTTGGCGGGACGATACCGGCCCTTCTCGATGTTCTGGTTGGCCATCGCCAGGATCTTAAGCAGCGCCAGGGTCTCCTGAGTCTTCTCGTAGGAAACGATGTCCTGGACGATGGCCTTGGCCTCGCCGTTCTGGGTTATGATCATGGGCTCGCCGACCTCGCCCAGCTCCTGGATGATCTCGGCGGCGTTGGCCTTGAAATAGCTGATGGGCTTGATCCGGCTGGCGCGAGGCATGCTATAGGCTCCTGGCCTTAATTTAGTCCGTTAACGGTTCGCCCACAATGGGAGTTGCCATGACGTCCGACCGCCCGAACCTGCGTATCGATGCCGACCGGTTGTGGGGCAGCTTGATGGAGCTGGCTGAGATCGGCGCGACGGAGAAGGGCGGGGTGTGTCGCATTGCGCTGACCGATCTCGACCGGCAGGGGCGTGACCTGTTCGTGCGCTGGGCGAAGGCGGCGGGGGCGACGATCAAGATCGACCAGCTCGGCAATATCTTCGCGCGGCGCGAGGGGCGCGATCCGTCGAAGCCGCCGATCATGACGGGGAGCCATCTCGACACGCAGCCGACCGGCGGCAAGTTCGATGGCGCCTATGGCGTGATGGCGGGGCTGGAGGTTCTGCGGGTGCTGCACGATTCCAACTACGTCACCGAAGCGCCGATCGAGGTCGCAGTGTGGACCAACGAGGAAGGCTGCCGCTTCGCGCCGGCGATGGTGGCATCGGGCGTGTTCGGCGGCGCCTTCACGCTCGACCACGCGCTGTCGATCAAGGACCGCGACGGGGTGAGCTTCGCCGAGGCATTGAAGAAGATCGGCTATGACGGGCGGGAGAAGGTCGGCGGTCGCACCGTCGGGGCGTTCTTCGAGGCGCATATCGAGCAGGGGCCGATCCTCGAGCGCGAGAAGAAGACGATCGGCGTCGTCACCGGCGCGCAGGGGCAGCGCTGGTACGAGGTGTCGTGGACCGGCATGGAGAGCCACGCCGGCACCACGCCGATGGAGGGCCGGCGCGATGCGTTGGTCGGCGCGGCCGAGCTGATCGTGAGGTGCCGCGAGATCGGCAACCGGCCGAACGGCCGCTCGACGGTGGGCGTGCTCGAAAGCCAGCCGCAGTCGCGCAACACCATTCCTGGCCGCGTATTCATGACCATCGATTTCCGCCATCCCGACGATCGTGAGCTGACGAAGATGGACTCCGAAATGCGCGCAGCCGCGGCCGACATCGCCAAGCGCCATCGGCTCGATGTGAAGATCGAGCAGATCTGGTACTTCCCGCCGTCGCCGTTCGCGAAGGAACTGGTCGACTCGGTGCGGCGTGGCGCCGAGCAGGCAGGCTATCCGCACATGGACATCGTGAGCGGCGCCGGTCACGACGCCTGCTACGTCAGCCGCGTCGCCCCCACCGCGATGGTCTTTGTGCCCTGCAAGGACGGCATCAGCCACAACGAGGTCGAGGACGCGACCAAATCCGATATCGGCGCCGGTTGCCAGATCCTGCTGCAGGCGATGATCGAGCGCGCGAACGCCTGAGCGCCGGCGGATGAAAAGCGGAGTTCTCGCGGCCGCGTCCGCGGCGCTGGTCGCGACGGTGGCGGGCGTCGGCGGCACCCTGCCGGTGGTGCTGGCCGCCGCCCAGGCGGCCGGTGCAACGCCCGCAGAAGCGAGCTCGTGGGTGTCGGGACTCGGCATCGCCACCGCGGCGACCGCGCTCATCCTCTCGTTGCGCTATCGCATGCCGATCATTACCGCCTGGTCGACGCCCGGCGCCGCGCTGATCGCGTCGACCTCCGGCCTGCCGAGCCTGGGCGCGGCGGTTGGGGCGTTCGTGTTGTCGGCCGTGCTGATCCTGCTGACCGCGGCGATCGGGCCGTTGTCCCGGCTGATCGAGCGCATTCCCGGCAGCATCGCCGCGGCCATGCTGGGCGGCATCCTGTTGCATTTGGTGGTGGCGATGGTCGAGCAGGTGCCACACCAGCCGTTGCTGGTGCTGGCGCTGATCGTGCTGTTCCTGGTCATGCGCCAGGTCTGGCCGGCGCTCGCCTCGCTCGTGGTGCTGGCGGCGGGTGCGCTCCTCGCCTGGGCGCTGGGATTGGTGCAATCCATCCCGCCGCTCGGCGTGTCGTCGCTGGTTGCCGTGACCCCGGCCTGGGATGCCGCGACGCTGATCGGGCTCGGCGTGCCGCTCTATCTCGTCACCATGGCATCGCAGAACCTGCCGGGCTTCGCGGTGCTGCGCGCCTTCGGCTACAAGCCGCCGAGCCAGCCGGTGCTGGCCGTCACCGGCCTTGCTTCGCTCGCCACGGCGTTCGTCGGCGCGCACACGTCGAACCTCGCGGCGATCTCGGCGGCCCTCTGCACCGGGCCCGAGGCGCATCCCGATCCGGCCAGGCGCTGGATCGCCGGGGTCTTCTACGCGCTGTGGTGGGGGCTGATCGCGCTGTTCGGCGCGTCGCTGGTCGGCCTGTTCGGCGCGCTGCCGCCGGCGCTGCTGATGACGGTCGCGGGCCTCGCCCTGCTCGGCTCGATGGCGAGCGCGCTGGGCGCGGCGCTCGGCCCGGAGAAGGATCGCTTCGCGGCGGCCGGCACGCTCGCGGTGACGGCGTCAGGCATCACCTTGATGGGTGTCGGCTCGGCGTTCTGGGGGCTTGTGTTCGGCCTGCTGGTGCTCGGTCTGGAAAGCGTGCGCTCCAGGCTTCGAGCGGGAGGCTGAGGCCGCGGCACAGGAAGCTGATCGTGTGGTAATAGCCGACCAGTGCGATCGCCTCGAGGATCTGCGGTTCGTCGAAATGCTCGGTGAGCGAGCCCCAGGTCGCGTCGCTGAGCGTGCGTCGATCGACGAGGTCGTCCACCAGCGCGATCAGCGCCTGTTCCTCGGCCGTCCAGCAATCGGCATCCGGCGAGCCTGACACGGTGGCGGCGATCTCGGCATCGCCGAAGCCGGCCTTGCCGGCGAACAGGGCGACGTGGACGCCCCATTCGTACGCGCAGCCCAGCCGCCCCGTGGTGCGGTCGATCACGATCTCGCGCTGGCGCAGGCTGAGCGGCCCTTTGTCCAGCAGGCCGCCGGCGAACATCCTGCCGAACACACGGGGGCTCTTCGCCATGGTGCGGAACAGGATGAGCGGCTCGAGGCCCGGCGGCATGATGCGCTCGAGCGATTCGGCGATGGCGGGTGGGTAGGGCGGTTCGGCGGGAGCGATGCGGGACATGCTACAAATAATGTAGTATCCTCGTTCCCGGCGCTACAGAAATTGTAGTAACGGAGTGAAATGGATGGTGAAGGGCGCGCGCGGCTCGCGGACCGGGCGGCCGATCATGGTGCTGCTCGACCTGCTGGGCCGGCGCTGGACGCTCCGGATCGTCTGGGAGCTGCGGGAGGAGCCGCGGCGGTTCCGCGAGCTGCAGGACACGATCGGCGCCAGCCCGACCGTCATCAACAGCCGCCTCAGCGAGTTGCGCGAGGCGAAGTTGATCGAGCTCGATCCGGACAGCGGCTATCGCCTTACCGCACCGGGCGAGGAGCTGTTGCGGCTGATGCTGCCGCTGCATGTCTGGTCGGAGAAGTGGGCGAGGAACCTCGCCTAGAAACGCACAACGGGAGCGGCCGTGGTGGGGTCTGGCCTGACTGATGCGACCCGCGAGGGCCGCCCCCGGTGCGTCATCCGCATCTAACCGCTATGCCGCCGCCCGAATGACTGCTGCGGCAATCACTGCGGCACGCCTGTCCGGTGGAAGCATCTAAACCTCCGCGTCCATTGATGCGATGCATTCATCTCGTCACTGTGGCGCGCGCTTGTCAACGCTTCTTCTAAGTCGTTCGCGAGTGAACTCGGGAACGACGAGTCAAGAGTGCTGACGCAATCAGCGCGCTCGCCGCGATCGCGACGATGATGGTCGCGAGCACGTTGATCTGCGGATCGACGCCGAGGCGCACGCTGGAGTAGACGCGCATCGGCAGCGTCTGCGACTGCGCGCCGGCGACGAACTGCGTGAGGATGAGATCATCGAGCGACAGCGTGAAGGCGAGCAGCCAGCCGGAGGCGAGCGCCGGCATGAGCAGCGGCAGGGTGACCGTGCGAAAGGTCGTCCAAGGCGTGGCGCCGAGGTCCATCGCCGCCTCCTCGAGCGTGCGGTCGAAGTCGGCAAGTCTTGCCTGCACGACGATGGCGACGAAGGCGAGCGAGAAGGTGACGTGACCGATGGTGATGGTGAGGAAGCCGCGCTCGGGCCCACCGAGCAGCTGGTCGCTGCCGACGAACAGCAACAGCATGGAGATGCCCATCACCACCTCGGGCATCACCATCGGCGCGACCACGAGGCTCGCAAACAGCGTGCGGCCGGTGAAGCGCGGCACGCGGGCCAGCGCATAGCCCGCGGCGAGGCCCAGCAGCGTCGAGAGCGTGGCGCTCGCCAGGCCGATGCGCAGCGACAGCCAGGCGGCGTCGAGCATCGCCTCGTTGTGGAACAGCGCCACCCACCATTTGGTCGAGAAGCCCGCCCATACCGTTACCAGGCGCGATTCGTTGAACGAGTAGAGGATCACCAGCGCGAGCGGCAGGTAGAGGAAGGCGTAGCCGAAGGCGAGCACCGTGAAGGCGAAGCGAGCGCGGCCGATCGTCATGTCCGCTCCAGGCTGCGCTGCTGATGGCGCTGGAAGATCACGATCGGCCCGACCAGCAGGATCAGCAGGCAGATCGCCACTGCCGAGGCGAGCGGCCAGTCGGAGTTGGTGAAGAACTCGTCCCACAACACCTTGCCGATCATCAGGGTGCGCGTGCCGCCCAGCAGGTCGGGAATCACGAACTCGCCGACCGCCGGGATGAAGACCATCAGGCAGCCGGCGATGATGCCCGGCAGCGACAGCGGCAGGGTCACGGTGAGGAAGGCCGGTAGCGGCCTGGCACCCAAGTCCGACGCCGCCTCGAGCAGGCTCCAGTCGAGCTTCTCGAGGCTGCTGTAGAGCGGCAGCACCATGAATGGCAGGTAGGCGTAGACGATGCCGAGATGGACCGCCCATTCGGTGCCCAGGATGGTGCCCGGATGGGACGACAGGCCCGACCAGCGCAGGAACTGGTTGAGGATGCCGTTCTCCGACAGCAACCCCATCCAGGCATAGACGCGGATCAGGAACGAGGTCCAGAACGGCAGGATCACCAGGGTCAGCAGCAGTGGGCGGAGTGAGGGCCGTGCGCGGGCGATGGCATAGGCCATCGGATAGCCCAGCAACAGCGTACCGAGCGTCGAGACGGCGGCGATGCGCAGCGAGGACAGCCAGGCGGCGAGGTAGAGGTCGTCGGTGAACAGGAGCTTGAAGCTGGCGAAGCTCACGCCGAGCTCGACCGGCGGCGCGAGATCGGGCGCATTGGTGCCGAACGAGAGGCCCAGCACCAGGATCAGCGGCAGCAGGAAGAACACGGCCAGCCACGCGAACGGCAGGGCGATCACGAATCTCATCGGACCGCGCCACTCCAGCGGCGCTCATGAGCCCGATGCGCCACTGGAGTGGCGCGGTCCGACGACTCACTCATCGAGTACCTGCCCGGCATCCTCGGACCAGCCGAGCCACACGGTGTCGCCGCGGCGATGGGCGCTGCCGTGGGCGCGCGCGATGTTCATGACGGCGACCAGCATGACCGGCCCGTTCTCGATGGCGACGCGATAGAGCGAGCGGTCCCCCTCGTAGGCGATGTCGATCACCTTGCCGGTCGCAGCATGCGCGGTTGCGGGTCGCTGCGACGACAGCACGACCTTCTCCGGCCGCAGCGCCAGCCACCGCCGGGTCCCGGTCTGCAGGATATTGGCGATGCCGATGAAGTCGGCGACGAAGCGCGAGGCCGGCCGCTCGTAGAGATCGTGCGGCGATCCGGTCTGGGCGATCCGCCCGGCGTTCATCACCGCAAGCCGCGTCGCCATCGACATCGCCTCCTCCTGGTCGTGGGTCACGACCACGAAGGTCAGGCCGAGCTGCTCCTGCAGCCGCACCATCTCGAAACGCGTGCCCTCGCGCAGCTTGCGGTCGAGCGCGGCCAGTGGCTCGTCGAGCAGCAGCAGCTTCGGCCGCTTCACCAGCGCGCGCGCAAGCGCCACGCGCTGGCGTTGTCCTCCCGACAGCTGCGCCGGACGCCGCGCGCCCAGTCCGTCGAGCTTCACCAGGTTCAGCACCTCGGCGACGCGCTGGGCGATCTCCGCCTTGGGTACGCCCTCGCGCTTCAGCCCGTAGCCGACATTGCCCGCGACATCGAGATGCGGGAACAGCGCATAGGACTGGAACATCATGTTGACCGGCCGCTTGTGCGGCGGCACGCCGGTCATGTCCTGGCCGTCGATCACCACGCGGCCGCTGTCGGGCGTCTCGAAGCCCGCCATCATGCGCAGCAGCGTGGTCTTGCCGCAGCCCGAGCCGCCCAGCAGGGCGAACAGCTCGCCGCGCGCGATCTCGAGGTCGACGCCGGCCACGGCCTGCACCTCGCCGAAGCGCTTGGTGACGCCTTCGAGTCTGACGATGGTTTCGTTCACGCCGTCAACTTAACGGCCGGTCTTGATCGCGGTCCACAGCCGCGTGCGCTCGCGCGTCTGCTCGGCGTTGCCGGGCGAGATGGTGTAGAGCTTCGCGCGGTCGTCGGGCTTGGGATAGATCCACGGATTCTGGGTGATCGACTTGTCGAGCAGCGCCGTCGCCGGGACGTTGGCGTTGGCGTAGCCGGTGAGGGCGCTCGAGGCGGCGGCGACCTTCGGATCGAGCATGAAGTCGAGGAACTTGTGCGCCGCGTCGGGATTGGGTGCGTCCTTCGGGATCGCCGCGGTGTCGATCCACAGCATCGCCCCCTGGTTGGGAATGGCGTAGGCGATGTCCCGCCTCTGCGCCGCCTTGGCTGCGCGGTCGCGCGCCTGGAGGATGTCGCCCGAATAGCCGAAGGCGAGGCAGATGTCGCCGCCCGCCAGCGCGTTGATGTACTCCGACGAATGGAACTTGCGAATGAACGGCCGGATCGCCTTCAGCACCTCGGCCGCGCGCGTGAGCTCCGCCGGATCCTTGGAATCGGGGTCGAGCGCCAGGTACTTGAGCGCCGCCGGGAAGACGTCGGTCGGGCTGTCGAGCATCATCACGCCGCAATCCATGAAGCGCGAGACGATCGCCGGGTCGAACACCATGGCGAGCGAATCGACCGGCGCATTGACCATGCGCTTCTTGATCTCCGGCACGTTGTAGCCGATGCCGATCGTGCCCCACATCCACGGAATGGCGTGCGCGTTGCCGGGGTCGTACTTGGCGAGCTCGGCCATGATCTTGGGATCGAGGTTGCCGTAGTTCTTGAGCTTGGCCTTGTCGATCGGCTGGTAGAGCTTGGCGGCGAGCTGGCGGACGAGGAAGGGCGAGGCGGTCGGCACGACCACGTCGTAGCCGGAGCGGCCGGCGCGGAGCTTGGCGTCGAGGATCTCGTTGGAATCGTAGGTCGTGTAGTTGACCTTTATGCCGGTCTGCTGCGTGAAGGCCTTGAGCTGGTCCTCGGCGATATAGTCGGACCAGTTGTAGACGTTGACCTGCTTCTGGGCGAAGGCTGGACTGACGGCGAAAACAGCGAGCAGGCAGGCAAAAAAGCCAAGGCGCATCAACGACTCCGGATGGGGAGCAAGGGGCGGCGCATCATTCCGGCCGACCGGCCTAAACGCAAGCGCCGGCCCGATGGTCCCAAGGTCGCGGCCAGGCGGGCTGGCTGCGGTGCAGGTTGCAGGTGAACCACATCGCCAGCGACAGCAGGAACAGCAGGATCGAGCCCGAGAGGAGGGCGACATCCTGGAGCTGCAGCCTTCCACGTCCGCCTGAAGGCTGGTCTTTAGTCTGTAAAATTGTGGCACGACGCTTGCGTCGGACGCGCGGGGGGTAGCCGCCGCGTGATGCAGGCAAAGACGTCGCTGGTTCCGGCCGAGCCGTACGCATTCGAGCTTAAGCCGCTCGACTGCGCCCTGCTGATCATCGACATGCAGCGCGACTTCCTCGAACCCGGCGGCTTCGGCGAAATGCTGGGCAACGACGTCTCCCAGCTGCGCCGCACGATCGAGCCCAACCGCCGGCTGCTGGCGGCCTGGCGCGCCGCCCGTCTGCCGGTCCTGCACACCCGCGAGGGCCATCGACCCGATCTCTCCGACCTGCCGCCGTCCAAGACGGCACGCGGCAAGGGCGCGATCACGATCGGTGACCGAGGCCCGATGGGCCGCATCCTGGTCCGCGGCGAGGCGGGCCACGACATCATCCCCGAGCTCGCGCCACTGCCGGGCGAGCCGGTGATCGACAAGCCCGGCAAGGGCGCGTTCCACGCCACCGACCTGCACGCGATCCTGCAGCATCGCGGCATCGACCAGCTCGTCGTCACCGGCGTCACCACCGAGGTGTGCGTGAACACCACCGTCCGCGAGGCCAACGACCGCGGCTACGACTGCCTCGTCCTCGAGGATTGCGTCGGCTCCTACTTTCCCGAGTTCCAGGAGATGGGACTGAAAATGATCAAGGCGCAGGGCGGCATCTTCGGCTGGGTCGGCAGCTCGCCCGCCGTCATCGAGGCGATCGGCCAGAGTTGAGCGGCCAAGGTTGAGGAGGGCATCATGGCAATGACGACGACCACCAAGCCCAAGCTCTGGGTTCCGGGCGACTGGAACGCCTTCTTCGGCTTCGGCACCAACATCCTGGTCAACATGCTGGTGCTGACCGGCCTGCTGCGCTTCGTGCTCAAGATGCCCGACGAGCTGGTGTTCGGGCGCATCCTGCCGGCGACCGGCCTGATGCTGCTGCTCAGCACGCTCTACTACGCCTGGCTCGCCTACAAGCTGGCGGGGGAAACCGGACGCACCGACGTCTGTGCGCTGCCGTCGGGCATCAGCGTGCCGCACATGTTCGTCGTGGTGTTCGTGGTCATGCTGCCGATCCTGATCGCCACCAGGGACCCGATCCAGGCGTGGGAAGCGGGACTCACCTGGGTGTTCGTGCAGAGCTTCGTGCTGATGGCCGGCGGCTTCATCGCCCCGGTGATCCGCCGCATCACGCCGCGGGCCGCGCTGCTGGGCTCGCTGGCCGGCATCTCGATCACCTTCATCGCCATGCGGCCGGGCGCGCAGATGGCGATGACGCCGGTGATCGGCCTGGTCTGCTTCGCCGTCATTCTCGTCGACTGGTTCGGCGGCGTGCGCTGGTTCAAGGGCGTGCCGGGCGGGCTGGTGGCGATCGTCGTCGGCGCCGCCATCGCCTGGGGCTCGACGCTTTTCGGCTTCAACTTCGGCGGCCTGACGGTCGCGGGCGTGAAGGCGGCGGTGTCGAGCTTCGGCTTCTCCTATCCGATGCCCGCGGTCGCCGAGACCTTCGGTGGCTTCAAGTACATCGGCGTCATCCTGGTGACGGCGATCCCGTTCGGCATCTACGACCTCGTCGAGGCGATGGACAATGTCGAGAGCGCGGCGGCGGCGGGCGATTCGTTCCCGACAACGCGGGTTCTGACAGCCGACGGCGTGGTCAGCCTGATCGGCTGCCTGATGGGCAATCCCTTCATCAACGCCGTGTATATCGGCCATCCCGGCTGGAAGGCGATGGGCGGCCGCATCGGCTACTCGGCCGCGACCGGCGCACTCGTGATCGTGCTCGCCTGGTTCGGCGTGATCGCTCTGATGATGGCGCTGATCCCGGTGGTCGCGATCCTGCCGATCCTGCTCTACATCGGCATGCTGATCGGCTCGCAGGCCTTCCAGGAGACGCCGGCCCGGCATGCGCCGGCGATCGTGCTGGCGCTGGTGCCGCAGATCGCGGCCTGGGGCAAGACGCAGATCGACGGCGCGCTCGGCGCCGCGGGCACCAGCGCCGCGCAGCTGGGCCTCGACAAGCTCGACCAGACCGGCGTGCTCTACCAGGGGCTCGAGATCCTGGGCGGCGGCGCGACGCTCGCCGGCATCATCCTGGCCTCGATCACAGTGTTCATCATCGAGCGCGACTTCATGAAGGCCGCGGCGTTCTCCGCCGTCGGCGCAGTCTGCACCTTCTTCGGGCTGATCCATGCCGAGGCGATGGGCATCGGCCGCACGCCGGCGATGGTGGTGAGTTATCTCGGCATCGCGGCGATCCTGGTGGCCTGCAGCAAGTACGCCAATGTGGCGCCGCGCACCGACGAGGCGGAGGCGATGCATGGCCACGGCGCGGTTGCCAAGCCGGCGGAGTAGCCGGTCGAGGGGGTAGCGCAATAGCTCCAACTCCGCTTTCCCGCCACGACGAATCGCCCGTGGCGGGAGTCCACTGGAGTCCACTCGGGTGTGGACCGGTTGGATGCCGATGGCACAAGGGTTTTGGGCCTGGAGTCCACGAATCCACCGATTCTGTCCCAACTGAGAAACACCCCTATCCAGTCCCCGGAGCGACAGCAGGCGCAGCACGATCATCATCATGCGCGCGAGTCTGCATGATCTCGCGTCGAACACCTATTATGGGCAATGGCCGGGAGGAAAAGCCGCTGTTTGCAGTCGTCCAATCTCGGTCCATTGCCCATCATGAGCGCGCGGCGAGGGCCAGATTCGTGGCCCTTTGACGTTCGGAGCGAGATTCCCAGGGAATCGCGCGCCGCGGCGTTGGAAATTTCTCTGTCGACCACAAAGAAAAAATCCGTGCGCGACTGGCAACAGGCCGTGCTTCCAGCGACAAAGCCACTTCCGCTCCTTGCGCAAGAGGCTTGTGCGGCGCGACGGGGTATCCGCAGTCCTCTATCCTGCCGCGCATGACTGTCGCTGCCCGTTTTGCCGCCCACGCCCTGGAAACACGCTTCGCCGACTTGCCGGCGGCGGCCGTCGAGCGCGCGAAGGTCTATGTGCTCGACAGCCTCGGTGTCGGCATCGCGGGCTCGTCGGTCGAGGGCGGCGACGGCCTGCTGCGCGTGGCGTCCGGCTGGGGCGAGCCCAAGGTGCCGGTCTGGGGCCGGGACGCGCGGCTCGCGGCGCCGGCCGCCGCATTCATGAACGCCTGGCAGATGCACAATCAGGAATACGACTGCCTGCACGAGGGCGCGGTGGTGCATGCCATGGCGACCGTGCTGCCGGTCTCGCTGGCCGCCGCGGAGCTGCGCGGTGGCGTGACGGGCGCCGAGCTGATCGCCGCGATCGCCGTCGGCACGGACATCGCTGCGGGCCTGGGCCTCGCGTCGCAGTCGGCTTTTCGCTTCTTCCGTCCAGGCACAGCTGGCGGGTTCGGGGCGGTGGCGGCGGCCGGCCGCATCCTCGGCCTCGACGGCCGCACGCTCGAAGCCGCGTTCGCGTGGCAGCTCGCGCAAGTCAGCGGGACCATGCAGGCCCACACCGAAGGCAGCCCCATCCTGCCGGTGCAGCTCGCCTTCAACGCGCGGGCCGCGCTTCAGTCGTGCGAGATGGCGACCCTGGGCTTCGCGCCGGCCCGCGAGGTGTTCGAAGGCGCCTACGGCTATCTCGCCCTGTTCGAAGGCACCTACGATCTCGCGCCGATCATCGACGGGTTCGGCCGCACCTGGCGCATCGCCGACTTCAGCCACAAGCCGTTTCCCGCCGGCCGCGCCACGCACGGCGGCATCGAAGGCGTCATGGCGCTGCAGGCTCAGCACCGTTTCGCCGCGGCCGACGTCGACCGCGTCGAGATCGACGCGCCGCCCTTGATCGTGCGCCTGGTCGGACGGCCGCTCGTGTCACCCGTCGAGCCGAGCTACGCGCGCCTCTGCCTGCAATACGCCGTGGCGAAGGTTCTGCAGAGGGGCGTGCTCGACCTGGCGGACTTCCGCGGCGACGCGCTCGTCGATCCCGCGACACATGCGCTGGCAGCGCGGGTGACGACCCGCGACGACGGTAACCCCGATCCGAACGCGCTGGCGCCGCAGCGCGTGACCATCCATCTCAAGAACGGCACGTCGCTCTCGTGGCGCTGCGAGACCATGCTCGCCAACCCGGCGCGCCCGCTGACGCGCGAGCAGCATCTCGCCAAGTTTCGCCGCTGCCTGGATTTCGCCGAGGCTCCGCTGCCGGACGCGGCGGAACGCCTGATCGAAGCCGTCGACCGGCTGGAGGGAATGGAGGACATCCGCGCGCTGTCGCGGCTCGTCAGCGCGGTATCCTAGAACATGATTGTCTTTGCTGGGAGCGCGGCTCTCCAGAGCCGCTCTTCTCATGCTCAGCGGATCGCGGGCCTCCAGGCCCGCTCATGAGCGGAGCTGGAGCTCCGCGGTCCGATGACCATGAGCGGCTCTGGAGAGCGCTCCCGGCAAAAGACGAGCACTCGCTACACGCCGAGATAGCGGTGCTGCAAAGCCTCGTCGACCGCCAGAGCGGCCGATGGGCCCGACCACACGACGCGGCCCTTCTCGACGATGTAGTGGCGGTCGGCGAGCGCGATCAGGTTCTTGACGTTCTTGTCGATCACCAGGATCGCCTGGCCCTCGCCCTTGAGCCGAGCCAGGCAGGCCCAGATCTCCTGCCGGATCAGCGGCGCCAAGCCCTCGGTCGCCTCGTCGAGGATCAGCAGGCGCGGGTTGGTCATCAGGGCGCGGCCGATCGCCAGCATCTGCTGCTCGCCGCCCGAGAGCTGGTTGCCGCGATTGCCCTGCCGCTCGGCCAGCCGCGGAAAGAACTCGAACACGCGGGCCAGCGTCCAGGGATTGGCGCGGCCGGTGCGGTTGGCCGAGGCCGCGACCAGGTTCTCGCGCACCGAGAGGTTGGGGAAGATCTGCCGGCCCTCGGGCACCAGGCCCAGACCGAGCCGGGCGATGCGGAACGAGGGCAGGTGATCGACGCGCCTGCCGTCGAGCTCGACCGTGCCGCGGCACCCGGGCAGCACGCCCATCACGGCGTGCACCGTCGTGGTCTTGCCCATGCCGTTGCGGCCCATCAGGGTCACGACCTCGCCGGCGTCCACCGCGAAGGCCATGCCGAAAAGTGCCTGGCTCGCGCCGTAGAACGCTTCGAGGTCCTCGACCCGCAGCATCAGCTTTCCTCGCCGAGATAGGCCTGGCGCACCTCGGGATGGCGGCGGATCTCGTCCGGCGTGCCGGTGAAGATCGCGCGGCCATAGACCAGCACCGTGATACGGTCGGCCAGCGCGAAGACGGCCTCCATGTCGTGCTCGATCAGCAGCATGCCGCAGCGCTGCTTCAGTCCGCGCAGGAGGGCCACCATGCGCTGGCTCTCCTCCGGGCCCATTCCGGCCATCGGCTCGTCCAGCAGCAGCAGCCTGGGCTCGCCGCCCAGCGCCATGGCGATTTCGAGCTGGCGCTGCTCGCCATGGCTCAGCGCGGAGGCGCGCGTGCTGGCGCGCGCGTCGAGCCCGACGGCAGCAAGGCCGCGGCGGGCCGCTTCGGTGCGGTTGGTGTCGCGGCGCACGTCGGCCAGGAAGCGGAAGGAATGGCCGCGATGGGCCTGCTGGGCGAGCGCCACGTTCTCGAGCGCGCTGAAGTCGCGCAGCACCGAGGTGATCTGGAACGAGCGCGCCAGCCCCAGCCGCACGCGCGCATGGGTCGGCAGGCGGGTGATGTCGCGGCCGAGGAAGCGGATTGTGCCCGCATCGGGCGCCAAACCGCCGGTGAGCTGGCTGACCAGCGTCGTCTTGCCCGCACCGTTGGGGCCGATCAGCGCATGGATCTCGCCGTGCTGCACGTCGATCGAGACGTTGTCGGTCGCGAGCAGGCCGCCGAAGCGCTTCACCAGCCTGTCGGTGGCGAGCAGCTCACTCATGGCGGAAGCCCAGCAGGGCGGCGATGCCGCCCTTGGCATAG
Source organism: Reyranella sp. (assembly GCA_035293665.1). GTDB lineage: Bacteria > Pseudomonadota > Alphaproteobacteria > Reyranellales > Reyranellaceae > Reyranella. The sequence goes on from DATGMK010000001.1 coordinate 92,805, forward strand.
AGCGCGATGATCACCAGCAGGGGACCGAACACGAGCTGCCAATATTCGCCCCAGCCCTTGTGCAGCAGGTCGAGGCCGGGCTTGAGCGATTCCTCCAGCACGAAGAAGGCGAGCGCACCGTACAACGGTCCGAAGCGCACGCCGATGCCGCCCAGCACCACCATCACGATCAGGTCGCCCGACTTCACCCACGACATCATGGCGGGCGAGATGTAGGCCCCCTCGTTGGCGAGCAGGATGCCGCTGAGGCCGCCGAAGGCGCCGGCGATCAGGCAGGCGACCAGGCGGTAGCGGAACACCGGGAAGCCCAGCGCGGCCATGCGGCTCTCGTTCGACTTGGCGCCGCGCAGCACGTGGCCGAACGGCGAATGGGCGAAACGGCCGCAGAACCACAGCGTGGCGCAGAGCAGAGCGAAGCAGAGCCAGTGGAACGCGGCCTTGTCGCGCAGGTCGATCAGGCCGGCGAAGCGGCTGCGGCTGATGTTGAGCCCGTCGTCGCCGCCATAAGCCTCGAGGCCGGAGCCGAGATAGTAGACCAGCTGCGCGAAGGCCAAGGTGATCATGATGAAGTAGACGCCGCGGGTGCGCAGCGACAGCGCCGCCACCAGCGCGGCCCACAGCGTCGCCGCGAAGAGCGCGACCGGCCACTGTATCCAGCCGCTCGAAATCTCGTTGGCCGACAGGATGCCGACCGCGTAGCCGCCGATGCCGATGAAGGCGGCGTGGCCGAAGCTCACCAGCCCGCCATAGCCCAGGATCATGTTCAGGCTGACCGCAGCGATCGCCCAGATGACGATGCGCGTGCCGACAGACAGGATGTAGCGGTCGCCCATCGCCTGGGCGATCAGCGGCAGCGCGGCCAGCAGCACCAGGAGCAGGGCCGTGATCAACGCGCGCGGCGTGAACAGTCGCCCCATCAGGCGCTGCTCGGTCATTGGCGCTGTCCGAACAGGCCGGTCGGGCGCCACACCAGCACGGCGGCCATGACAATGTAGATCAGCACCTGGCTGATCGCCGGCGCGGCGGCCGAGGCGGCGGCGGGATCCATCACCGCCTTCAGCCAGTCGGAGAGGTAGACGCGGCCGATGATGTCGAGCTGGCCCACGCCCATCGCCGCCACGAAGGCCCCCTTGATCGAGCCGATGCCGCCGGTGACGATGATCACGAAGGCGAGGATCAGGATGTCGTCGCCCATGCCGATCTTCACCGACGAGATCGGTGCCGCCATCAGGCCGGCCAGCCCGGCGAACACGGCACCGAGGCCGAACACCAGGCTGAACAGCAGCTCGATGTTGACGCCGAGCGCCGCGATCATGCGCCGGTTGGAGGCGCCGGCGCGGATCAGCATGCCGAGCCGCGTGCGCGCCACCAGCCATGCCAGCAGCAGCGCCACGACCGTGCCGACCACGATGATGGCGAGGCGATAGGCGGGATAGAGGGCGCCCGGCAGGATCTCGATCGTGTGGTTCAGGAACGGCGGCACGGCGATGCTCTTGCCGGCCGGGCCCCAGATCGCGCGCACCAGGTCGTTGAAGAACAGGATCAGGCCGAAGGTCGCCAGCACCTGGTCGAGATGGTCGCGGGCATAAAGGCGGCGCGCGATCACGACCTCGACGACCACGCCGACGATGAAGGTCGCCGGCAGCGCCAGCAGCGCGCCCAGCACGAAGGAATCGGTCCAGGTGATGAAGGTCCAGGCGATGTAGGCGCCCATCATGTAGAGCGAGCCGTGCGCCAGGTTCACCAGGTCCATGATGCCGAAGGTGAGGGTCAGGCCGGCGGCGAGCAGGAACATCAGCAGCCCGAGCTGCACGCCGTTCAGGACCTGGATCAGGGCTTCCATGACTTGTCATCCCGAGCCGCAGGCGCCTGCCCTGAGCGAAGCCGAAGGGAGGGATCTTTCCTGCGGCGCGAAGATCCCTCGCTACGCTCGGGATGATATCGGCGTGAGTGCGCCGGTATCACTTCATCGAGCACTTCTGGTAGTAGGAGTCCTTGCCGTCCTTCACCGCGGTGGCGATGGTCTTCACGGTCATCAGGCCCTGCGGGTCCTTGACCGTCTCCTGGATGTAGAAGTTCTGGATCGGGAACTGGTTGGTGTTGAACTCGAAGTCGCCGCGCAGCGACTTGAAGTTGGCCTTCTTCAGCTCGGCGCGGACCTTGTCCTTGTTGGAGAGGTCGCCCTTCAGCGCCTCGGCGGCCGACGCGATCAGCATGATCGCGTCGTAGCTCTGCGCGCCGTAGTAGGACGGGTAGACCTTGTACTTCTTCTTGAAGTCCTCGACGTACTTCTTGTTCTGCTCGTTCGGCAGGTCGTTGACCCATTCCTGCGCGCCCAGCGTGCCGAGCGCCAGCTCGCCCTGCTGCGGCAGGGTGATCGCGTCGATCGAGAACACCTGGTAGAGCGGCACGGTCTTGTTGAGCCCGGCCTGCACCCACTGCTTGACGAACTGCACGCCGTGCGCGCCGGGATAGAAGATGAAGATGCCGTCCGGCTTGGCCGCGGCGATCTTGGTGAGCTCGGCGGAGAAGTCGAGCTGATCGGGCCACTTGGTGTAGTCCTCGCCGGCGATCTTGCCCTTGTAGGTGCGCTTGACGCCCGCCGCCATGTCCTTGCCCGCGGCGTAGTTGGGCGCGACGACGTAAAGGCTCTTCACGCCCTTCTGGTTGAGGTACTCGCCCATCGCCATCGGCGTCTGGTCGTTCTGCCACGAGGTCGAGAAGAAGTTCTTGTTGCAGAGCTCGCCCGCGATCTGCGAAGGCCCGGCATTGGCCGAGATCAGGACCGTGTCGCCCTCGTCGGTCACGGTCTTGAGCGAGGCGAGCAGCACGTTCGACCAGATGTACCCGGCGACGAAGTTCACCTTGTCCTGCTGGACCAGCTTCTCCGAGCGCGCCTTGCCGACATCCGGCTTGAACTGGTCGTCCTCGTAGACGATCTCGATCTTCTTGCCGGCGACCTTGCCGCCGAGATGCTCGACCGCCAGATCCACGGAGCGGCGCATGTCCTCACCGATCGCCGCCTGCGGCCCCGAGAAGGTGCTGACGAAGCCGATCTTGATGCTGTCCTGCGCCCAGACCGGCTGCAGGCCGAAGGCCATGGCCGCTATTGTTGCGGCCCCCAACAATTTCCCCGCCATCGTCCCAACTCCCTGTTTCAGTCGTGGTGTATAGAAGCACGGAGCGCACGTCCCATCCAGAGCGTTCGTCCGGAACCGAGCAGCTCCGCGAAGCCGCGCGCCGCCCAAAATCGCGTTCCGCCGACATTCGCTCGATTGGCGCCGACATGCACCGCCGGCGCGCTGACCCGTTCCAGCCAGGCGCCCAGCAGCGTCGATTCGATGCCGCGGCGCTGCGTGCCACTCGCGCTCGAGCCGCTCTTCGCACGCGACCGTGGCATAGCACGCTTCGAGGTCGCCTGGCGCAAAGCGGCGGAGGCGCGTCACGCCCTGAGCTTGAAGCGCTGGATCTTGCCGGTCGCCGTCTTGGGCAGCTCGGCGACATACTCGATCCAGCGCGGGTACTTGTAGGGCGCCAGCGTCTTCTTGCAGAGCGCCGCCAACTCGTCGGTGAGTGCTGCGCCTTCCGAGCCGGCCTGCTTCAGCACGACGATCGCCTTGGGTTTGATCAGCCGGTCGGCGTCGGCCTGGCCGATCACCGCGGCTTCGAGCACGGCAGGATGGGTGATCAGGCAGCTTTCGATCTCGACCGGCGAGCACCAGATGCCGCCCACCTTCAGCATGTCGTCGCTGCGGCCCTCGTAGATCAGGAAGCCGTCGGGATCCTCGCGGTAGGTGTCGCCGGTGTTGAGCCAGCCGTCGACCATAGTCTCGGCGGTCTTCTCCGGCTTGTTCCAATAGTACTTGGCGGCCGATTCCGCGCGGATCCACAGCGCGCCGCTCTCGCCCTTCTTCACCGGCTGCCCTTGTCGTCGAGCACCTTGATCTCGTAGCCGGGCACCGGCTTGCCTGAGGTACCGGGGCGGTACTCGTCGAGCCGGTTGCCGATGAAGATGTGCAGGCATTCGGTCGAGCCGATGCCGTCGAGGATGATCGTGCCGGTCTTTTCCTTCCAGCGGCGGAAGATGTCGGCCGGCAGGGCCTCGCCGGCCGAGACGCAGGCGCGCAGGCTGGACAGCTGCCGCGGTGCCGCATCCAGGGCGGCAAGCTGCGCGGCGTACAAGGTGGGCACGCCGAAATAGAGCGTCGGCTTGAACTTTTCGATGTTCTCGAAAGTGACGTCCGGCGTCGGCCGCCGGTCGTCGAGGATCGCTGTGGCGCCCGCCCACAGCGGGAAGGTCAGGGCGTTGCCGAGACCGTAGGCAAAGAACAGCTTGGCAGCCGAATAGCAAATGTCGTTCGCGGTTACGCCGAGCACGCGTGTGCCGTAGAGCTCGCTCGTCACCACCATGTCGCGCTGGGCGTGGACGGCGCCCTTGGGCCGGCCAGTCGAGCCCGACGAGTAGAGCCAGAAGCAATCGTCCGTCGGCGCCGCGAGCCGCGCTTCGAGGGTTGGCGAGGCCTTGGCCATCTCGCCGAGGAATGCGTCGACCGTGAGCGCCTTGACCGGAGTCATCAGCAGCGCGGCATCGATCTCGCCGGCATATTCGCTGGAATAGACCACCAGCCCGCAGCCCGAATCCTCGAACATGTAGGCGTAGTCGGGCGCGCGCAGCAGCGTATTGGGCGGGACCGGCACGATGCCGGCCTTGATGGCCCCCCAGAACAGATAGAAGAACGCCGGGCAGTCCTTCACCACCATGAGCAGGCGGTCGCCAGGCTTCAGCCCTTGAGCGAGCAGGACGTTGCCCGCGCGGTTCACGTTCTCCGCGAGTTCGGCGTAGGTGACGTCCTCGCCGTGCACGGTGCGGATCGCCACCTTGGCGCCGCGCCCCTCGGGCACGTGCCGGTCGATGAAGGGCACCGCGACGTTGAAACGGTCGGGCAGATGGACCTTGTTGTTGCGATCGAAGCTGATGCCCTCGACCATTGCTGCTGTTCCTCCCACTGCGTCCCCCTCCCTAACCCTCCCCCCTGCGGGGGAGGGAATATGATCTTTTTTATAACTCCCTCCCCCGAAGGGGGAGGGTTGGGGTGGGGGTTCAGTTGAACCGCACGTACTCGAAGTTCGCAGGCTGGTTGTTGATGCCGCGCGCCGGCGGCGCGATCCAGTTGGCGAACTTGCCGGGCTCGATCACCGCCGGGCCCATCAGCGAGGTGACGTAGGCGCGGTCCTCTGCTGTCGGCAGCCACTTATGGGCGCTGGCCTTCCAGTCCTCGGCGTTCATCACCGCGCCGTCGGGCGAGACGTTGAGCTCGTTGAATGCGCCGATGCGGCGGTTGAAGGCGCGGTGCGGCAGCTTGAGCTCGAAGGCGATGCCGGCGTCGGCGATCACCTTGTTCCAGCGCTGCAGGCCCTTGGCGCAGTCCTCGACATAGTCGTTGCGCAGCCGCTCGTTCAGTGCCGACAGCGCCGGCACGGCCTTGCGCACGATGCGGCCGTCCTCGACCGTGTCGATCTCGAACGTGTCGTTGGTCAGCACGTGGTCGTCGGTGAGGCGGGTCTCGAGGTACCGGCCCTTGACCCCCATCGTGTAGTAGTTCGCGGCGTTGGTCGACGCCTCCTGGCCGAAAAGGTCCAGGGACACCGAAAAGTGGAAGTTCAGGTACTTCTGGATGGTCGCGAGGTCGATCGCGCCGAATGCGCGCACGTCGTCGGTCTTGTGCTCCTTCATCAGGTCGCAGGTCCGCTGGACGATGCGCTGCACCCCCGATTCGCCCACGAACATGTGGTGCGCCTCCTCGATCAGCATGAAACGGCAGGACCGCGCCAGCGGATCGAAGCCCGATTCGGCCAGCGAGGCGAGCTGGTACTTGCCGTCGCGGTCGGTGAAGTAGGTGAACATGAAGAAGCTGAGCCAGTCTGGCGTCTTCTCGTTGAAGGCGCCGAGGATGCGCGGCTTGTCCGGGTCGCCCGAATGGCGCTCCAGCAGCATCTCCGCCTCCTCGCGGCCGTCGCGGCCGAAATAGGCGTGCAACAGATAGACCATGGCCCACAGGTGGCGGCCTTCCTCGCAGTTGATCTGGAAGACGTTGCGCAGGTCGTAGAGCGACGGCGCGGTCTTGCCGAGCAGGCGCTGCTGCTCGACCGACGCGGGCTCGGTGTCGCCCTGGGTGACGATCAGGCGCCGCAGGGTCGAGCGCAGCTCGCCGGGCACTTCCTGCCAAGCCGGCTTGCCCTTGTTGTCGCCGTAGGCGATCGTGCGGTTCGCGTCCTGGCCGGCCAGGAAGATGCCCCAGCGATAGTCCGGCATCTTCACGTAGCCGAAGTTGGCCCAGCCATTGGCCTCGGCCGAGATGGCGGTGCGCAGATAGACGTCGAAGTTCGACGTGCCGTCCGGCCCCATGTCCTTCCACCAGTCGAGGAAGCGCGGCTGCCAGTTCTCGAGCGCGCGCTGCAGCCGGCGGTCGCTGGAAAGGTCGACGTTGTTGGGAATGCGCTGGGTGTAGTCGATGGCCATATGTGCCTCCTGGCGCTTGTGGCGCTCACGCCCGCTTGCGGTCGTACTTGGCTTGCTTGCCGGTTCCGTAGAGTTTCAGCGCGCCCTCCGGTCCGGTGGCGTTGGGCCGCTGGAAGATCCAGTTCTGCCAGGCCGAGAGGCGGGAGAAGATCTTGGTCTCCATCGTCTCGGGGCCGGCGAAGCGCAGGTTCGCCTCCATGCCGATCAGCCCGTCGGGCGAGAAGCCGGCGCGCTCCTCGATCGCGAGGCGCACCTCGTCCTCCCAGTCGATGTCGTCGGGGGTGAAGGTGACCAGGCCGAGCTCGTCGGCCGCTTCCGCCTCGATCGGCTGGGCGATCTCGTTCTTCAGCTCGTCGACATGCTCGGGTGCCGACAGGAAGCGCGTGCCGAGCCGCGTCAGCCCATTGCCCATCGGGTACGGGCCGAAGTTCATGGTGGTCAGCTTGACCGTCGCGGCCGGCAGGTTGGAGCCCTCGAACACGCCGTCGAGCATGTACGACCGGTCCGCGGCCAGCACCAATTCGAACAGCGTGCCGGCAAAGCAGGAGCCCGGCTCGACGAGCGCGATCAGGCTGCGCGAGCTCACGTCGAGCCGCTTCAGGGTGCGTTTCCAGTAGAGCACGATCTCGCGCACCAGCCAGTTCGACTGCTCCTTGGCCAGCAGCGCATCGTACGCTTCGACCAGCGCGGCATCGCCCTGGCTGTGCAGCACCCAGGTGCCGATCTCGGTCTCGTTCAGGCGCAGATGCATCATCGCATCGTCGAGCGCGCGGGCGAGCGCCAGCGGCCAGAAGGCCGCGCCCTGCGCGTGGACGGCCGAAGCATCGGCCGGCGGCGCGGAAGAGGGACCGTTGATGCGGAAGTGCGCGGCGCGGCGCTCGCGGTCGATCTCGACCGTAAGATGCGCATAGCGCAGCGTGTCGCCGTCGAACGTCCGCTCGACGTCGGGCAGGGCAATGCCCTTGGCATCCTTCGGGCGCTTCGATTTGCTGGCGACGTCCTCGGCGATCTTCCTCGTCTCGTCGGCGAGCTTGCTGGGCGGGATCAGCTTGTCGACCAGGCGCCATTGCTGCGCGCGCTTGCCGCGCAGGCCCTCGGCGGTGGTGCAGAAGAAGTCGGCGTGGTCGCGCCGGACCAGGCGCTTGTCGACCAGGCGCGTCAGGCCGCCGGTGCCGGGCAGCACCGCAAGCAACGGCAACTCGGGCAATGACACGGCGCTGGATCCATCATCGGCCAGCAGGATCTGATCGCAGGCCAGCGCCAGCTCATAGCCGCCGCCCGCGGCAATGCCGTTGATCGAGCAGATGTAGGTCTGGTCGGAATGCTCGGTCGCGTCCTCGATGGCGAGACGCGTCTCGTTGGTGAACTTGCAGAAGTTGACCTTGTGGTCGTGGGTCGAGAGGCCAAGCATGTTGATGTTGGCGCCGGAGCAGAAGATGCGGTCGCGCTGGCTCCTGATCACGACGGCGCCGACCTCGGGATGCTCGAAGCGCAGCCGCTGCACGGCGTCCGCCAGCTCGATGTCGACGCCGAGATCGTAGGAGTTGAGCTTCAGCTTGTAGCCGGGACGCAGGCCGCCATCTTCGTTCACGTCCATGGTGAGGTAGGCGACGCCGTTCTCGGTCGAGAGCTTCCAATGCTTGTAGCGGCTCGGCTGGGTGCGGAAGTCGATGGGCGCGGCGTTCACAGACTCTGGGGCCATGGCGTTCCCTATTTCTGTAATTCGGTACTGAAATACCTATTTACATTCTGATCCGCAAGCGCATTCTGTCGCCAGAGCTATGGTCGCGATCCGTCCCGTACAAGCCACTGATTTGCCGGCGATTTCCGCCTTGGACGCGCGCCTGACCGGCTCGGAGAAGCCGGCCTACTGGCAGGACATGCTCTCTCCCGGCCGCCATTTCCTGCTGGCCGAGACCGATAAGGGCACGCTCGCAGGCTTCGTCGCCGGCGAAGTCCGCGCCTGGGAGTTCGGCCAGCCGCCGGCCGGCTGGGTGTTCGCGATCCAGATCGAGCCGAAGCTGCGCCTGAAGGGCGTCGGCACGGCGCTGTTCGAGGCGCTGGTCGCGCGCTTCAAGGAGAACGGCGTCACCCGCGTGCGCACGCTGGTCGATCGCAAGGACCACCTGATCCTGTCGTTCTTCCGCGCGCAGGGCATGGTGGCAGGCCCATCGCTCCAGCTCGACAAGGACCTGTCGTGAGGGAGTGCTGTCTTGCCGGACCGCGGGCCTCCGGCCCGCTCAGACTCTTCCAGACCATGAGGCGGGCGGGACGCCCGCGGTCCGGCAAGACATGAAACTTCAAACAGGAACACGGCTGGCGCTCTACGCCGTCCTCGAGCTGGCGCGCGATTCCGAGCGGACCCTGTCGTCCGCGGATCTCGCGGAGCGCTTCGGCGTCTCCAACCACCATCTCGCGAAGGTGCTGGGCACGCTGTCCAACGCCGGCCTGGTGCGCGGCGGCCGCGGCGCCTCGGGCGGTTACCGCTTCACCGGCAACCGCAAGCGCACGACCCTGATGGACATCGTCGCCCTGTTCGAGCCCGCCCCCGGCAGCCGCCCGACGGAACCGGGCGAGGAGACCGACATCGGCGGCGCGCTGCAGCGTGTGCTCGACGAGGTCGACGAAATTGCCGAGGCGACCCTGCGCTCGATCAGCCTGGAGACCCTGCTGGCCCACCTATAAACGCATGGGAGCTTCCGGCCGGCCGGATGCCTTGCGGTTGCCCACGCTGCTACCGTTTCCACCAACAAACAGGCAATTGGAGGAAACGGCACCATGCAAGCGTTTGCGTCCGATCGCGTCGTCGAGGCCAGCACGATCCGCCGCGTGTCCTGGCGGCTCATGCCCTTCCTGCTCCTGGCCTATCTGATCTGCTACATCGACCGCGTGAACGTGGGCTTTGCGGCGCTGCAGATGAACAAGGCGGTGGGCCTCGATCCCAAGATCTACGGCCTCGGCGCCGGCATCTTCTTCGTCGGCTACTTCATCCTCGAAGTCCCGAGCAACCTGGCCCTGCAGCGCTTCGGCGCGCGGGTCTGGATCGCGCGCATCATGATCTCATGGGGCCTCGTTTCCGCGGCATTCGCCCTGATCGGCGGCCCGATCTCGTTCCTCGTGCTGCGCTTCCTGCTGGGCGCTGCCGAGGCGGGCTTCTTCCCGGGCGTGATCCTCTACATCACCTATTGGTACCCGGCGCACTACCGCGCCGTCATCGTCGGCATCTTCATGGTGGCCATTCCGGTGGCCGGCCTGGTCGGCTCGCCGATCTCCGGCGCGATCCTCTACATGGACGGCATGCTCGGGCTGGGCGGCTGGCAGTGGATCTTCATCCTCGAGGCCCTGCCGGCGGTGCTGCTGGGCCTCGCCGCCTATGTCTGGCTCACCGACCGTCCCGAGAACGCGACGTGGCTGACGGCCGAGCAGCAGCGGTGGCTCACGGGCCAGCTGCAGCTCGAGCGGAGCCGCATGCCCCGGGTCGCGCCGTCCTCGGTGTGGCGGGTGATGACCAACAAGTACGTGCTGATCATGGCGTTGGTCTATGCCGGCGCGTCCGGCGCCTCGACCTCGCTCGCGCTCTGGATGCCGCAGCTGGTCAAGTCGTTCGGCCTCACCAACTGGGAGACCGGCCTGGTGAACGCCGTGCCGTTCGGCATCAGCGCGGTGGTGATGATCCTGTGGGGCCGCAACTCGGACCGCACGGGCGAGCGCGTCTGGCACAACGCGTTGCCGCTCGCCTGGATGGCGCTGGCCATGCTCGGCACCTTCTTCGCCATCCACAATCTCTGGGCGATGATCCCATTGCTGACCCTGATCGCCGCCGGCACCTATGCCAGCAAGGGACCGTTCTGGGCGCTCTGCTCGGAATGGCTGGGCGCGGGCGCCGCGGCGGCCGGCCTGGCGCAGATCAACGCCCTGGGCAATCTCTCGGCCTTCGGCTTCAACTACCTGATCGGCTACATCCAGGCGGAGACCCACAGCTTCCCGCTGGCGCTGATGCCGATCGCCTTCGTGGCGACCCTCGGCACCATCAGCGTGCTGGTCGCCGGTCGCCAGCAGCCCCGGACGGCGGCCGCCACGTCGTAGCCGACGGTCATCTCGGCTATGCTCAGGCTCTGAATGACGGGCCGGATTCTCCTGGCGATCCCTGTCGCGATGCTTGCCAGCTGCCTGATGGGCACGGCGGCCGGCGCGCAGCCGGCCGATGGGCCCGAGGCCTGCGATCAAGCCGGCTACGATCCGTTCTTCGACTATCCGCGCCATATGCGCGAGCAATGGCCGCCGGAGGCCAAGCGCATCGCCGGCAACCAGGAGAATGTCGAACGTCATGAACGCCGGCTGCGCCTGCGGCTCGATGATGGGCGCCACGTCGAGCTGGTCGATTGCCCGCACACCGACACGGCCTTCGCCTACCTCAATGACCGGTACGATGAGGCCGGCCGCTTCTATGTCGTGGAGACCCCTGCGTACGAGGACTTCCACTACACGCTGGTCATGAAGAAGACGGGCCAGTTCTACACGCTCGAAGGGCCGCCGGTCTGGGCGCCCGACAAATCGCGCTTCCTGGCGGTGGGATGCGCCATCGCGCGCGATCAGAAGACGATGACCGTTCGTGCGCCGTCGGGGGAGGGCCTCGGCATGGAAGGGGAGATATCGCTGCCCTGCGAGTCCGAGCAGTGCACGGCACGCTGGGACGATCCCTCCTCGATCTCGGTGTCCTGCACACCGTTCGGAGGGGTGGATGTGCCCAAGAACGGAACCCGGTTCACCGTGCGGCGCGGGAGCGATGGCACGTGGAAAAAGTCCGGTCCCTGACCCTGGCGATCGCGTTGCTCTGCGCGCTGGCCGACGCTGCCCGGGCGCAGACCGAAACCTGCGACACCAGCGCCGGTCCGCCCAGCCAGGAGTTCGAGCTCTACGCCACCGAGCAGTGGCCGAAGGAGGCGGCGCGCTTCAAGGGCGACGCCGACAACGTATCGCGCGAGGGCGAGCGGCTGCGGCTCAAGCTCGACGGCGGCGGCACGGCGGAACTGGCCGATTGCCGGCACGGCATCACGGCCCATGCCTATCTCTTCGAACAATACGACGAAGCCGGTCGCTTCTATGTCGTGCGTCGGCCAGCCTACCGGGACTTCTCCTATACCCTCGTCATGCGGGCGACCGGCAGGCAGTACCGGGTCTACGGCACGCCGGTCTGGACCTCCGACAAGAAGCGCTTCCTGACCGTCGCCTGCTCATGGATCCCGCCGCGTGGCGCGCTCACCATCCAGGCGCCGGCGAACGGCGAGCTCGCGACCGAGGCGGAAGTCCCACTGCCGACCTGCCTCGACGAGACCGAGACCTGCGCGGCGCGCTGGGACAATCCATTCTGGATCGCGGTCACCTGCACACGCGGCGACGGCTCAAGCCGCCGCGGCTCGGAGTTCGTCGTGCTCAAGGGCAGCGACGGCGCCTGGAAAACGTTTGGCCGCTGACGGCTCGAGCGATTTCCGTTCAGATGGAACCGCGCCCGCACGATCATCGCTTGTCCCACCGACCAACGGCGCGGTTCCACCTGAACGGAAATGCGCGCACGGACGATGCCTGTTGCAGCAGGCATATTCCGTCCGGTCGATTCCGGCCGGACGGAATATGTTCTAGCGGAAGTGCAGGCGCATCACTTGCGCCGCGCGAACTCTCGACAACAGGCCCGAAAGATTCTCGCCGGGTTTGTTGATCCACAGGCCCATGCCGTTGCCGGTCTGCGGCCGCTTCTTTCCGTTGGCGCCGTTGGTCGTCTGGTTCTTGGCATGTCGCTTGGTCCGTCGCTGCATTGGCCAGCTCCTCCCTTCGACTAGGGGAAGGAGAGCACCGGCCGCGCGGTTGCGCAAGAGTCTGTGGAAAACCTTCAGTTCGCGACCGCGGCGATGGGCAATGGCGCCCGGTTCGCGCATGCGTTCGCGGCGCAAACAGCGCGGGCCATTGCCCATAATAGGGTTAGCAGCCCAACCATGCCTATGCTGCTCGTGGCGCCATGTCGCCAGGAGCAGCCGGTGGAAAACGGAGAGTCTGAAAGAAACGGCGAAAACGGTCGAAACGGTCGGCTAGGCCTTGCCCCAGCCGTCGCGCGTCTGCGGCAGCTTCTTCTTGAGCAGCTGGCCGGCGACGACGTTGCGCAAGACCTCGGCCGTACCGCCGCCGATGGTGAACATGCGGACGTCCCGCGCCATGCGTTCGAGCGGCAGCTCGCGGCTGTAACCGCGGGCGCCGAAGAACTGCAGCGCGTCATTCACCACCTGGATCGCGTTCTCCGAGGTGAAGACCTTGGCCTGCGCCGCCAGCAGCATGTCGGGGAAGCCGCCTTCGCCCGAGCGCGCGGCGTTGTAGACGAGGGCCTGCGCCGCCGCGAGCTTGATCGACATGTCGGCGAGCTTCCATTGCAGGCCCTGGAACTCGTTGATCGGCCGGCCGAACTGGTGGCGCTTCTCCGACCAGTCGAGGGCCAGCCGGTACGCGCCCTGGGCGATGCCCAGCGCCACGGTGGCGGCGCCCACGCGCTGGCTGTTGTAGGCGTTCATCAGGTCGGCAAAGCCCTTCTTCAGGCCGCGCGGCGGGATCACGAGGGACGAGGGCGGCACATCCATGTCCTCGAAGTCGATCACCGCCTCGGGGATGCCGCGCAGGCCCATCGTCGGCTCGCGCTTGGTGATCTTGAGGCCCCTGGTCTCGCCGCGAATGGCGAGAAAGCCGCCGGTCCCTTCCTCGTTGCCCTGCTCGTCGTAGACCTTGGCGAAGATCAGGTGCAGGCGCGAGACGCCGCCGCCGGTGATCCAGTGCTTGCGGCCGTTGATGACGTAGCGGTTGCCCCTCTTGTCGGCGCGCGTGGTCATGCCGCCGGCGTCGGATCCTGCCTCGGGCTCGGTGATGCAGATCGCCGGCTTGTCGCCCGCCAGCACCAGGTCGGCCGCGAGCTTCTTCTGCTCCTCCGAGCCGTAAGCCATCACCGCGCTGATCGCGCCCATGTTGGTCTCGACAGCGATGCGGCCGGTCACGGAGCAGGTCGCCGACAGGGCTTCGATCACCAGCACGGCGTCGAGCCAGGTCCTGCCCTGGCCGCCATACTGCGTCGGGATCGTCAGGCCGAGCAGCTTCTCGTCCTTCAGGAGCTCGACATTGTCCCAGGGATATTGCTCGGTACGGTCGATCTCGGCGGCGCGCTTCGCGACGGGGCCCGCAGCCAGCGCGCGTACGCGCGCCTGCAGCTTGACCTGATCGGGGGAAAGACCGGACGCGTTCATGAAGCTGGTTCCTGGCGTTGGGGATCGACACTGAAGATCGCAACGGATTCGCTGCGGCCGCGCACGGTGACGCGGCCCAGCGAGTCGAAACGAAAGGTCTCGCCGCAGGCGTCGCGCGTGCTCTGCGAAACCAGAATGCGCGTGCCGTACTGCTTGTTCAACTCTTCCAGCCGCGCCGCGAGATTCACGGTGTCGCCCAGCAGCGTGAAGTTCATGCGCTTGCCGGCGCCGATGTCGCCGCCGATCACCGGCCCCGTGCTGATGCCGATGCGGGTCGCGAGGGCCACGCCGTGGTCGCCGAAGGTGCGGCCGCCGACGGCCCGCTGGATGTCGAGCGCGGCGCGCACCGCGGCAACGGCATGACTCTCGCAGGCCAGCGGCATATTGAAGGAGGCGAACAGGCCGTCACCGATGAACGTATGGACGACGCCACCGTGCTCGCGGATCGGCGCCAGCACGGTCTCGAGATAGTCGTTGAGCGCGCCGACCAGCTCGGCCGGCGTCAGGTATTCGGCGATGGTGGTGAAGCCGGCGATGTCGCTGAACAGGATGGTCGCCTCGCCGGTCTCGCCCGAGCGGGAGCCCTGCCCGCCGCCACTTGCCTGGCGGCGCAGGATGGTGGCGGCGACGCTCTCATCGACATAGCGGCCGAAGGTCTCGCGCAGCTGCTCGCGTTCGCGCAGGCCTTCGATCATGGCGTTGAACCGGCCGGTCAGCGCGCCGACCTCGTCGTTCGAGGTGACCGGTACCTTGACCTCGAGATCGCCCTCGGCCACCCGCGTCATGGCGCGCGACAGCACGCCGATCGGCCGCAAGAGCGAGCGGCTCACGAAATAGGCGGAGATCGTAAGGCCGATCACCGAAGAAGCGGCATCGACCAGGATCTCCGCCTGCTGGCGCGGGCCGGTGTAGGAGAACAGGTCGACGATGATCGCCGCCAGCGGCACGATCGACACCACCAGCAGGGCGACGATCAGCTTCGTGGCGTAGCGGCCGAAGTAGAGGGAGAGGTTGCGTCCGTAGCGCTCGAAGATGAAGGTGCAGAGGCCCGCGAGATAGTCGCTGATGACGAAGTAGGTGTAGGTGAAATAGTAGACCGGCAGCAGCAGGCATACTGCGATGAAGTCGGCGACGGTCTGGCCCTGCAGCCCGACCTCCGATTCGGGGCCGGGCATCCACCAGCTCAGCGAGTTGCGCCAGACGTAGAGCACGAAGGCGAAGATCGCGACCCATCGCGCCGTCAGCAGCGGCAGCTGCGTCAGGCGCCGCTCGGCGGCCTCGAAGCCGGTCTGGCCCTTCAGGAAGCGGTCGATCGGCTCGAACAGGCGCCCGGCCAGCCACCTGGTGGCGCCGAGCAGCAGGACCAGGCTGGGGACGACCGAGATCCAGAGCGTCTCCCAGCCGCCGTTGACGATGCGGAAGATCACCGAGATGCCGGCGTCGAGAAAGAAGATCGACACCGCCATCCACAGATAGCGGCGGCGCAGGCCCGCTATCTCCTGCGAGCTCGCGTTCATGCCGGATCGATCCGGTACACCACGACCTCGCCGCGATGACCGCGCACGTCCGTCTTGCCCAGCCGCACGCAGGGGAAGCCGGGGCCTGCGGCCTGCACCGTGCTCTCGGTGGCGAGGATGAAGCTGGCGAAGCGCTTGTTGAGCTGCTCGACGCGCGAGGCGACGTTCACCGCATCACCGAGCAGGGTATGCTGCTGCCGGTCTTCCGTGCCGACGGTGAGGCCGATCACCGGCCCGGTATTGATGCCGATGCGCACCCGCAGGCGCGTGCCCGAGGCGAAGGTCGCGCCGGAGACCAGCTTCTGGATCTCGAGCGCCGCGCGGATCGCGGCGGCGGCATGGTCATCGAGCGCAAGCGGCAGGTTGAACGAGACGAACAGGCCGTCGCCGATGAACGAATTGACGACGCCCCGGTGGCGCTGGATCACCGGTACGACCAGCCCGAGATAGGTGTTGAGGATGCTGGCCACGTCGGCCGGCGGCAGGCGCTCCGCCAGCGTCGTGAAGCCCTCGATGTCGACGAACATCAGCGTCGCCTCGGCCAGCATGTCGGCGGCGCGGCCGCTGCGCTCCTGGTCGGCGAGGATCTGCTCAGCGACGCTCTGAGGCATGTACTTGCCGAAGATGTCACGCAGGTACTGCCGTTCGGCCAGGCCGTCGATCATCTGGTTGAAACCGCTGATCGCGCGGCCGACCTCGTCGTCGGAGGTGACGGGCAGACGCACCTCGAGATCGCCCTCGGCGACGCGGCCCATGCCGCGGTCGAGGCGGCCGATCGGGCGGGTCAGGGCGCGCGAGATCCAGTAGTAGGTCGTCGCGGCGGCCGCGACGGAGGCCGTGAAGTCGACCGAGGCCTCGCGCAGCAGCCGCGGGCCATCGTAGCTCACGATGTCGCCCGCCAGCAGGATCATGCCGGCGAACGAGGCAAACAGGACGGCCAGCCCGACCTTGTTCCGGAAGGCGCCGGGGAAGGCGCTGATGTTCACGCCGTGCCGCTCGAACAGGTGGCCGCACAGCCCGTCGAGATAGGCACTGATCACGAAGAAGGTCAGGACGAAGTTGAAGCCCGTCGCCACGAGGAACGAGCAGATCGCGTCGACCGACGCGGAGACCTCGATGGTGCCGCCGAAGGTGTAGCCGTAGCGCGCCGCGAGCAGGCGGAGCAGCAGCAGCGGGCCGTAGAGGCAAGCGACCAGCGTCGCCGAGCGCCGCGGCAGGCTGGTGATCGCCGGCTCGACGGCGGCGAAATCGCCGTCGCCTTGCAGGAACCGCTCGACCGGCCGGAACAGGCGCCAGGCGCCGATGCCCACGCCGAGCAGCAGGAAGAGCACCGATCCGACGGCGAGCGGCACCAGGCTCAGCGGTCGGGCGTTGATCGCGGCGTAGAACGCCGACGTGAGCACGTCGACGCCGAACGGGACCGCCATCGCCATGTAGTACCGCCGGATGATGGCGCGGGAGTCGCGGTCAACTCCCGCTCCGGACGTGGCCGTCATGACGGCCGGTATAATCGCCTTGGCGCCGGAGCGGAACGGTTACGCGGTCAGTTCCTTGGCGGTGATCGTGTATTTGAACGCTTCCGCGTCGAGCGAATCGATCAGGCCCTGCTTGTCTGCCGCCTGCGGATACATGAGGAACGGCAGGGGATCTTCGTTGCTGCCCGGCAGCTTCACGTCGTGTGCAGTGTTGAAGGCGAGCCAGTTCCCTTCCCACGCGCCGAACAACGTCTTGCGCGCAGCCATCACCTTGAGGTCGGTCATCGAGTTGTTGGTCGGCGGCTCCTCGAGCACGACCTTGCGGACGTCGGCCGGATCGGCCGGCGTCCAGCCGCTGCCGGCCAGCCAGACGTCGGCGCGGCAATGCTGTGCCTTGGTGACGTTGGCGCTGCCGGCGCCCAGCGACTTGAAGCCGAACTCGGACGGGACGACGCGGATGCCGTAGAGGTCGCGCGCCGGCACGCCGACCGAGCGGCACATCGCGACGAACAGCGCGTTGAGGTCCGCGCATTTGCCGTTGAGGTTGCCGGTCTTGATCATCCAGCTGACATCGCCGACGCCGCAGCCGCGCGTCTTGGCGTTGCGGAAGGTGTTCTCGACCACCCATTCGTAGAGCGCGTGCGCCTTGTCGACGTCCTTGGTCTTGCCGCGGACGATGCCCTCGGCGGTCTCCTTGACCAGGCCATCGACCGGCAACAGCGCGGTCGCCATCAAATTGTAGTTGCGCTCCTCCTCGCTGAGAGGCTGGGCCGAGCCCTGGCCGGGGCGCACCGATCGGCTCTGGGTGCGCACCTGGGTCGTGACCTCGAGCACCGGGTTCTGCTGGTCGGCCGTCCATTCGACCTCGAGCATCTCGGCCCCGTGCCTGGGATCGCCGACCCGCTCGGCGCGCTTGGCGTTGCCGGTCCAGCTGGTGGGACCGGGTTGCTGCCAGTCGTTGGCGGCGAAGGTCGGCAGCGGGATCCACGCCTTGGTGGCGAAAACCGGCTCGACCTTGGTCGTCAGCACGAAGGTGCGCCAGCCTTTCGGCGCCGGCGAGAAATTGACCTGGGCGGACGCCAGGCGCGGCGCAAGCCCGAGGGCGCCGGCAGCAACGCCGGCCTTCAGCATGTCACGGCGATTCATGCGGGCGAGAATGGCAAAGGGGGAGGTGGGTCACAAGCCCAGATAGGCCTGCCGCACACGGTCGTTACTGAGCAGGGCGGCGCCCGACCCTTCGAGCTCGATGCGGCCGTTCTCCAGAACGTAGGCGCGATGGGCGATCTTCAGCGACGCAGTGACGTTCTGCTCGACCAGCAGGATGGTGAGGCCTTCCTCGTTCAGCCGCCGCACGATGCGGAACATCTCCTGCACGATCGCCGGCGCGAGGCCGAGCGACGGCTCGTCGAACATGACGAGGCGCGGCACGCCCATCAGGCAGCGGCCGATCGCCAGCATCTGCTGCTCGCCGCCGCTGAGCGTCCCGGCAGCCTGGCTGCGCCGCTCGGCGAGCCGCGGGAAGAGAGAGTAGACGTGCTCGAGGCTCTGCTTCTCGCGTGCACGGGCATGCTTCGGCGTGGCACCCATCTCGAGATTCTCGAGCACGGTGAGGTTGGGGAAGACCTGGCGGCCTTCCGCGACATGGCCGATGCCCGCCTCGCATACGCGATGGCTCGGCCAGCCGGCGATGGCCTTGCCGTCGAATACGATCTGGCCGCGGGAGGGCCGATGGATGCCGTGGATCGCCCGGATCAGCGAGCTCTTGCCGGCGCCGTTGGCGCCAACGATGGCGACGATCTCGCCGGCATCGATGTGCAGGCCCACGCCCGCCAGCGCCTGCGCGTCGCCGTAGTAGAGATCGAGGCCGGAGACCTGCAGCAGGCTCACGCGACCTCCTCCTCGCCGAGATACACGTCGAGGACCGCCTGATGCCGCGTGATCTCTGCCGGCGTGCCCTCGGCGATTTTCTCGCCGTAGCTCACGACCACGACATGCGCCGCCAGCGCCATCACGGCGCGCATCACGTGCTCGATCAGCAGAATGGTGAGTCCGGTCTCGGCGTTGAGCTCGCGCAGGAAGCCGACCATGACGTCGACCTCGGTCGGGCGCAGGCCGGCCATCACCTCGTCGAGCAGCAGCAGCTTGGGCTCGGTGGCGAGCGCCCGCGCCACCTCGAGCCGCTTGCGGTCGGGCAGGGTGAGGCTCTCGGCCGGACGGTGACCGCGATCGGCGAGCCCGAGGCGTTTCAGGATCGCTTCGGCAGCATCGCGTGCTTCGCCGAGATGGGGACGGCGATGCAGGGCGCCAATGGTGACGTTCTCCAGCACGCTGAGGCCGCGGAACGGACGCACGATCTGGAAGGTGCGCCCGACTCCGGCGTCGCACACCTTGTCGGGGCGCAGGCCGGAGATGGTCCGGCCGTCGAGGCTGACGATGCCGGCGGTCGGCACGTGCACGCCCGCGATCATGTTGAAGATCGTCGTCTTGCCCGCGCCATTGGGTCCGATCAGAGCGTGGATCGCGCCGGCCGGCACCGCGAAGGTGACATCGTGCACCGCCCGCAGGCCGCGGAAATCCTTGCCCAGGGCGGAGATCTCTAGCCGTGCGCCGGTCATTTGATCCTCAGCTTTGCGGCCAGCCACGGCCACAGCCCGGCGGGGCGATACATCACGATCACCAGGAGGGCCAAGCCGTAGAAGATCTGCTTGATGCCCGGAATATCCAGATGCTCGCCGACAGAAGTGAATATCTCGCCCAGCCCCGTCAGTACCACCGCGCCCACGAACGGTCCGAACAGCGTGCCCAGCCCGCCGATGATCGGCGCCAGGGTCATCTCGATCGAACGGCCCATCGCGAACGCCGTCTCGGGGAAGAGGTTGTTGTAGTAGAAGGCGTTCCACACGCCGGCCAGCGCGGTCAGCGCCGCAGAGATGGTCACCGCCAGCATCTTGCACTTCAGCACCGGCACGCCGACCGCCTGCGCCGCTTCCGCATCCTCGCGGATGGCGAGCCAGTAGCGGCCGAGCCGGCTCTCCAGCAGGAGGCGGCACAGCACGAAGGCGCCGACCGCGAGCGCCAGGATCACGTAGTAGAACAGCACCGGGCCGCCGCGCAGGTTGGCGAGATCGGTGACGCCGCGCTCGACCCGCAGGAACAGGCCGCCCGAGCCGCCGGTCCACGGCCAGTTGTCGAAGCCGATGCGCGTGAACTCGGCGAAGGCGATGGTCAGCAGCGCGAAGTAGACGCCGGCCAGCGAGAAGCGGAAGCCGAGGTAGCCGACGGCCGCTGCAGCCGCCACGGCCGCCGCGACGCCGGCGAACAGGCCGGCCCATGGCCCGATGCCGTAGTGGAAATAGAGTCCCGCGGCGATGTAGCCGCCGAGGCCGGCGTAGAGCGCGTGGCCCAGCGAGAGCTGGCCGGCGAAGCCCATCATGATGTTCCAGGCCTGGCCGACATAGGCGAAGTACAGGATCAGGATCAGCACGGAGAGGCCGTAGCCGCCCAGCAGCGCCGGCGCGACCAGCAGCAGCGCGAGCAGGGCTGCGAGACCCACGGTCGTGCGGGTCATCGTTGGTCCTTGCGCCCGAGCAGGCCCTGCGGGCGCAGCAGCAGCACGACGATCAGCAGGCCGAAGCTGAACATGCTTTTGAGCGCGGGCTGCAGCAGCAGGCCCGCCACCGCCTCGCTGACGCCGATCAGCAGGCCGCCCAGCAAGGCGCCGGTCATGCTGCCGAGGCCGCCGACGATCACGATCACGAAGGCGAGCAGCGTGTATTCGCTGGCGAGGAAGGGCGTCACCGGAATCAGAGTGGTCATCAGGGCGCCGGCGGCTCCGACGCAGGCGGCGCCGATGCCGAAGGTGATGGCATACAGCTTGCGCACGTCGAGCCCGACCACCAGCGCGCCCATGTGGTTGTCGGCCGCGGCGCGGATCGCCTTGCCGGTGCGCGTGCGCGTGAAGAACAGCCAAAGGAACGCTGCGATCACCAGCGCCACCGCGGCCGCATGAACGCGCACGGCATCCAGCACCAGCGGCCCGAGCTCGTAGGAATCGAACTGCGAATCGAGCTGGACCGTCCGCGAATCCGGCCCGGCGATGGCGAGGCAGGCGTTGGAGATCAGGGTGCCGACCGCCAGCAGCAGCAGGAACTGCTGGTGCTCGGGCCGGGCGATGAACGGCTGGATCAGGCCGCGCTGCAGGACGTAGCCAATGCCGAAGAACACCATGGCGATCAGCGGCAGGCTCCAGGTCGGATCGAGCTGCAGGGCATCGAAGCCCATCCACGCGAGGTACATGCCGACGATCATCATCTCGCCATGCGCGAAGTTGACCACGCGCATGACGCCGAAGATCACCGACAGGCCGAGCGCCATCAGCCCGTACACCATGCCGGTCAGCAATCCCTTGCTGACCGCCTGGGCGAGGGAGAGAAGGAGGTCGTTCAAGTCCGGCGCTTGTCGTTCCAGCCCGGCTGCGGGAAGGTGAGAGGCGCCTCGGCGGACTCTTTGGGCAGCACCACGGTCGGCTTGCGCTTCAGGTTCTGCAGCGCCGTGCCCTTGATATTGACGTTCTGGCCCTTGGCGTCGAACTCGATCGGACCGCCGACCATCACGTGCTCGTCGATCCTGGTCTTGCGCAGCGCGTCCATCAGCGCGTCGGGCTTGGTCGACTTCGCGGCGAGCCAGGCCTGCGCCGCGATCAGCAGCGCCTCGAAGGTGAAGCCCGCGTCGATGTCGATCTGCACCCCGGGGAACTTGGCCGTATGATGCTTCTCCAGAACCTTGGTCATGTTCGACTTGGGATTGAGCCACGGCTGGATCGACAGCGTGTACTCGCTGTACTTGCCCATGCTCTTGATGAAGTCCTGCTCGTACATGCCGGGCGTGCCCGGATTGATGCTCATCGGCTCCCAGCGCTGCTTCACCATCTCCTGGACGATCAGCTTGGCGTCGTTGAGCCGGCAGATCGGCATCAGCATCTCGGCCTTGCTCGCCTTGGCCTTGGCGACCTCGACCGACAGGTCCTTGGCGGCGGCGTCGTAGGTGATCGTGTCGACGATCTCGTAGGGCATGCCGGCCTTGGGGAACATCGCCTTGATGCCGCCCAGCATGGCGCTGCCGAACGTGTCGTTGATGCTGAGCAGCACCGCGGTCTTGGGCGTGACGCCGGAGACCTGGAAGATCTCCTTCTGCAGGTCGAAGGCGCTCTTCAGCAGCATCGGCGCGGTCGGGAAGTTGCGGACGATGAACTTGTAGCCCGACTCGGTGAGCGGCGGTGCGGCGGCGATGTTCACCACCAGCGGGATGCCCTTCTGCTCGGCGACCTGGGCGACGGCGATGGTCTGGCCCGAGTCGAACGCGCCGACCAGCACGTGGCAGCCCGCCTCGACCGCCTTCTCGGCCTGGGTGCGGGCGGCGTCGGGCTTGGTCTCGGTGTCGAAGGTCTGGATGTCGAGCTTCACCGGCACCTTGATCTCGGCGAACACGTCGTTGGCCACGTCGGCGCCGTGCTTGCACATCTGCCCGATCAGCGCCTGGGCGCCCGACATCGGCAGGATCAGGCCGACCTTGAGGTTGGCCGGCGCCGACTGGGCCGACGCGAAGCGCAGCGGCATCGGCG
Source organism: Reyranella sp. (assembly GCA_035293665.1). GTDB lineage: Bacteria > Pseudomonadota > Alphaproteobacteria > Reyranellales > Reyranellaceae > Reyranella. The sequence continues at coordinate 115,214 of DATGMK010000001.1, forward strand.
CGCCGAGCACGGCCAGGCCGGCGGCAGCCCGGCCGAAGCCGCGGCGGGTAAAGTTCTTGTTGGTCACGCAACCCTCCCTGGATTAGCTGGGCCGGACTATAGAGAGCGTCGTGAGGGCGTGCTAGGTCGGCGCGCATGATCGATCTCGCCCACCTCAATCGCATGGACCCTGCCGCTTTCGAGGCGGCGGTCGGTGACGTGTTCGAGCTGGCGCCATGGGTCGCCAGGGCCGCACGGGCACGGGCTCCATTCGCGACGGTGAGCGACCTGCATGCGGCGATGATGGGTGCGGTGCGGGCGGCGCCCCGCGAACAGCAGCTCGCCTTCCTGCGCAATCATCCCGATCTTGCGGGCAAGGCCGCGCGCGCCGGCGACGTCACTGACGACTCCAGGCGCGAGCAGGCGAGCGCCGGCCTCGACACGCTGTCGGACGAGGCGTTCGAGCGCTTCCATCGCCTGAACGATGCCTACAAGGCGAAGTTCGGCTTCCCGTTCATGATCTGCGTGCGCCGCCACACCCAAGAGTCGATCCTGTCGGAATTCGAGCGCCGCGTGGCGCGCGACGAGGCGACCGAGTTCGCCCAGGCGATGCAGGAGGTCTTCTACATCACCCGCCTGCGCATCGCGGCCAAGGTGACGGGCGAGGGCGTGCCGCAGGTGCACGGCCGCCTCAGCACGCACGTGCTCGACACGCATGCGGGCCGGCCGGCGGCGGGCCTCGCGATCGCACTTTACGAGATGGCCGGGGAACGCTATCACCGGTTGACTACAGCGATCACCAACGCCGACGGCCGGACCGACCACCCGTTGATTGGCGGGCGGCCGCTGCCGATCGGGCGCTACGAACTGCGCTTTGCGGTCGGTGACCATTTTCGCACGAGGGGTATCGACGCCGGCGATCCGCCATTCCTGGACATTGTGCCTTTGCGCTTTTCCATCGCCGAGCCCGAGGGGCATTATCACGTCCCTCTGCTCTGCTCCCCCTGGAGCTACTCAACCTATCGCGGAAGCTGACCGGAAACGGAGGAAGTAATGACGTACAGCGATGTCTCCCTGATGATCGACGGCGCCTGGACCAAGGGCGCCAACGGCCGGACGATTCCCGTGATCAATCCCGCGACCGAAGAGGTGATCGGCACGGTGGCCCATGCCGAGAAGGCCGACCTCGACCGCGCGCTTGCCGCGGCCGACAAGGGCTTCAAGCAGTGGCGCAAGGTCTCGCCGTTCGACCGCTACAAGGTGATGCGGAAGGCGGCCGAGCTGATCCGCCAGCGCGCCGATGCGATCGCGCCGATCATGACCATGGAGCAGGGCAAGCCGGTGATCGAGGCCAAGGGCGAGACGCTGCTCGCCGCCGACATCATCGAATGGATGGCCGAGGAAGGCCGCCGCACCTACGGCCGCATCGTGCCCGCCCGCGGTGACAACATCTACCAGCTCGTCATGAAGGAGCCGGTCGGCCCGGTCGCGGCCTTCACGCCGTGGAACTTCCCGATCAACCAAGTCGTGCGCAAGGCCTCGGCCGCGATCGCGACCGGCTGCTCGATCATCGTCAAGGGCCCGGAGGACACGCCCGCCTCGTGCGCCGAGCTGGTCCGGGCGTTCGTCGATGCCGGCGTGCCGGCGGGCGTCATCCAGCTGGTCTATGGCGTGCCGTCGGAGATCAGCGAGTACCTGATCCCCCATCCGATCATCAAGAAGGTGACCTTCACCGGCTCGACCCCGGTCGGCAAGCAGCTCGCCGCCCTCGCGGGCGCGCACATGAAGCGCGTCACCATGGAGCTCGGCGGCCATTCGCCGGCGATCGTGTTCGAGGACGCCGACGTCGACCAGGCGGTGAACATCCTGGGCGCCAACAAGTTCCGCAACGCCGGCCAGGTCTGCGTCGCGCCGACCCGCTTCCTGGTGCACGAGAAGGTCTATCCGGAGTTCGTCGAGAAGTTCACCGCCTACGCCAAGAACGTGAAGGTCGGCAACGGCCTCGACAAGGACACGCGCATGGGCCCGCTCGTCGCCGAGCGCCGTCTGCACGCGATCGACGGCTTCGTCAGCGACGCCATCGCCAAGGGCGCCAAGATCCAGACCGGCGGCCAGCGCAAGGGCAACAAGGGCTACTTCTACGAGCCGACCGTCATGACCGACGTGCCGCTCACCGCCAAGATCATGAACGACGAGCCGTTCGGGCCGCTGGCGCCGATCTCGCCGTTCAAGGACTTCGAGGGCGTGATGCAGGAGGCCAACCGCCTGCCGTGGGGCCTCGCCGCCTATGCCTACAGCAGGAACAGCAAGACGATCGCGCAGGTCGGCGCGGCCCTCGAGAGCGGCATGGTATCGATCAATCACCACGGTCTCGCCCTGCCGGAAGTGCCGTTCGGCGGCATGAAGGACTCGGGCTACGGCTCGGAGGGCGGCATCGAGGCGCTGGAGGCCTACCTCAACACCAAGTTCGTCACCACGCTCGGCATGTAAGCCCACGCGTCGGACGACTGGCAGAAGGCATGGAGGGGCCGCGAGGCCCCTCCTTTTTTGCTAATCGACTTTGGCCCCACTCGCCTTGACGATCGGGGCGAAGCGGGCCTCCTCGGCGCGGCGATAGGCGACGGTGTCGGCGACGCTCTTCCAGAAGGGAGTCGCGCCGTTCTTGAGGTAGGCCTTCTTCACGTCGTCGCTGTCGAGCGCCTGCTTGGCGAGCGCATTGAGCTTCTCGACGATCGGCTGCGGCAGGCCGGCAGGTGCGCAGATGCCGCCCCACGAGTTGATGTCGTAGCCCGGCAGGAACGAGGCCATGGTCGGCACCTCGGGGGCCATCGGGCTGCGGTCGGTGCTGGTGACCGCGAGACCCCAGACCTTGCCGCCGCCCATCTGCGCCAGCGAGCCCGGGATGTTGTCGAAGATCATGTCCACCTGGTCGGCCAGCAGGTCCTGGGTGGCCGGCGCGCTGCCGCGATAGGGCACGTGCAGGATGTCGATCTTCGCGAGGGCCGCGAACAGCGCGCCGCTCAAGTGAACCGTCGTGCCGGCGCCCGACGAGGCGTAGGACACCTTGCCCGGCTCGTCCTTCGCGAGCGCAATCAGCTCGGGCACGGTCTTGGGCCCCAGCGTCTTGCGCACGATCAGCAGGTTCGGCAGCGACCACAGCATGGTGACCGGGGTGAAGTCCTTGTCGGCGTTGAAGGGCAGGCGGGCATAGAGCGTGGTGGCGATGGCATGCGAAGAGACGCTCATCAGGCCGATCGTGTAGCCGTCTGGGGCCGAGTTCTTGATCGCCTCGGCGCCGACATTGCCGCCCGAGCCGCCGCGATCGTCGACGATGAACTGCTGCCCGGTGAGCTCGCTCAGCTTCTGGCAGACGATGCGCGAGAGGATGTCGGTCGGGCCGCCGGCCGGGAACAGGTTGATGTACTTGACCGGCTTGTTCGGCCAGGCATCGACGGCACGCGCGACGCCGGAGGCGAGCATCGGCGCGGCCAGCGCGCTGCCCGAGAGAAGCAGCACGCGGCGGCGCGGCAGGATCGGCTTGTTCAACGGTAACTCCCCACTTGCTTCATTTACGCAACGGCGCGGACCCTACACGAACGCCGGTTGAAGCGAGCGCGACGAATCGCGACACTCGCGCATGCCTGACCGTGACGACCTGGGAAGCGCCTGGCGCATCCCGCCCAGCCGATACCTTGCCGGCCGCCCCGCGGAATTCTCCGTGACCAAGCCCACCTCTTTATACGTGGCGATGCCGGACCGCTGCCGCCTGGCGCTCGACGTCTACCTGCCCAATGGCGACGCGAGCCGGCGCTGGCCGACCGTCCTGATACTGACGCCCTACGTGCGGCGCTTCGAGGTTGCGGCTGGCAATGACGGCGTCGAGCCGTCGCCCAACACCTATCGCTATCGCGAGATGTTCGTGCCGCGCGGCTACGCTGTGGTCGTCGTCGATGCGCGCGGCACCGGCGCTTCGTTCGGCAGCCGCGATTCCTTCCGCTCCCCGCGCGAGCGCGCCGACTACAAGGCAATCGCCGACTGGATCGTCGCGCAGCCGTGGAGCGATGGCCGGATCGGTGCAACCGGGATCTCCTATCTCGGTGCGGCCTGCGACTTCCTTGCCAGCACTGGCCACAAGGCGGTGAAGGCGATTGCGCCCCTGTTCGCGGTCTGGGACACCTGGGCGGACAACTACTATCCCGGCGGCATGCTGATAAAGCGCCTGGCGCTGGTCTACGACGAGCTGATGTTGGCGCTCGACCACGACCGCCGCGATTTGCGCAAGCAGTTCTCCTACTTCGCCAATCCCGCGCTGCTCGGACCTCTCCCGGTCGACGAGGACCACGACGGGTCGCTCGCCAGAGCGGCGGTTCAGGAGCATCTCGCGAACTTCCGCATGCCCGACTTCATGGCCGAGTTCAAATGCCGCGACGACTCGCTACCCTACGATCCGTCTTTCACGCCGGCCTCGTTCAGCCCCTACAACTACGTCGACGAGATCCCGCAGGACGTCGCGGTCTATGCCGTGTCCGGCTGGACCGACGGTGCGGGCTACGCCAACGGCACGCTGTCGCGCTACATGACCTTGCCCAACAAGGACAAGCGCGTGCTGCTCGGCCCGTGGGACCACGGCGCGCGCGTGAACTCTTCGCCGTGGCGGGCGAGGCAGGAGCCGGAGTTTCCGCTGCTGGGCGAGGTGCTGCGCTTCTTCGACCAGCATCTTGCCGGTCGCGACACCGGCCTGGCCGACGAGGATCCGGTCCACTATTTCGCCGTCCATGCCGAGGAATGGCGCTCGGCCAAGAGCTGGCCGCCGGTCACCGGCACGCGTCGCTTCTATCTCGCCTCCGGCCGGCAGCTCGCTGCGGCACAGCCCAATGATGTGGCAGCGGACGAGGTCAAAGCCGACTTCACGGTCGGCAGCGGCACGCAGACCCGCTACGAACGGATCGCCGGCATCGACGCGACGAATTACTACAACGACTGGAGCGAGCGCTCGGCGAAGCTCGCCGGCTTCACCACTCCAGCGCTCGATGCACCGCTGGACATTGCTGGCCACACCGTGGTGTCGCTGTGGCTCGCGTCGAGCGAACCGGATGCCGCCGTCTTCGCGTACCTGTCGGAAGTCGAGGCGGACGGCACGGTGCGCTACGTCACCGAGGGCGTGCTGCGGGCGATCCATCGTGCCGAAGCGCCGCCGCCGCGCACCTACAAGGCCACCTGGCCGTGGCGCACCTTCGCGCGCAAGGACGCGAAGCCCATGCCGGTCGGCGAGCCGCAGCTCCTGCGCTTCGCCCTGCTGCCCGTGGCGTGGCGCTTCGCCAAGGGCAGCCGCATTCGCCTGTCGATCAGCGGCGCCGATGCCGATCACTTCGTCCAGACGCCGCACGGCCGTCCACCGACCTTGAAGCTGATGAGTGGCGGCGCGCAGGCGAGTATGCTGGAGCTTCCAGTCGGGGGGACTTGATGCAGTTGGGCAGACGCGCCGCGCTCGGCGGCCTTGTCGCCGCGGTTGCCGATGGTGTGCGTGCGGCCGAGTGGCCACAGAAGAACGTCGTCTGGATCGTGCCGTTCCCGGCGGGCGGCCCGACCGACGTCTTCGCGCGCCCGGTCGCCGCGAACGCGTCGGCGACGCTCGGACAGACGATCGTGATCGACAATCGCGCCGGCGCCGGCGGTACGATCGGCGCCGCGCAGGCGGCCCGTGCGCCGGCCGACGGCTACACGATGCTGGTCGCCAACACCCCGCACACTTATGCGCCGGCCATCTATCCGCAGGCCGGCTTCGATCTGGCGCGCGATTTCGCGCCGATCGGCGCCCTCGCCCGCAGCCCGTCCGCGCTGGTGGTGAATCCCGCGAAGCTCGACGTGACATCGCTGGCCCAATTCATCGACGTGGCAAAGCGCAAGCCGGGCTCCATCGAGATGGGCTCGCCCGGCCTCGGAACCGTGCCGCATCTGGCGATCGCCCTGCTGCAGGGCCGCACCGGCATCGAGGTGCATCACGTGCCGTATCGCGGCGGCGCACCGGCCCTGCAGGACCTGCTGGCCGGTCAGATCATGGCGACGTTCGGCTCGGTCAGCACGCTCGTGCCGTACGTCAACGCCGGCAAGCTGCGTGCGCTGGCCGTCGCCGGCCGGCGCCGCGAGCCATTGCTGTCCAACGTGCCGACCTTCGATGAGGCGGGGCTGAAGGATTTTCGCGCCGCGTCGTGGTTCGGCCTGTTCGCGCCCAAGCGCACGCCCGTACCGATTCTCGACCGCGTGCATGCCGCCGTCCAGGCGGCGCTCGGCCGCGACGAGATCAAGCGCGTCTGGGTCGAGCAGGCGGCCAAGGTCGAGCTCGAAAGCCGCGCCGACTTCGGCCGCTTCGTCGAGCAGGAGACCGTGCGCTGGAATCGGATCGCCAAGGCCGCCAACATCCAGCTCGAGTAGACAGAATGAGCCTTCATCGTCGTGCCGCCCTGGGTGGCCTCGCCACGCTGCTCGCGGCTCCCATCGCGCGCGCCCGCGACTGGCCGGAGAAGACCGTGACCTGGGTGATGCCGTTTCCGGCGGGTGGGCCGAGCGACGGCTTCGCCCGCACGGTGGCCGAGCTGGTGGGTGCGGAGCTCGGCCAGACCGTGGTGATCGACAACAAGAGCGGGGCGGGCGGCAATCTCGGTGCGGCGGTCGTCTCGCATGCCGCACCGGACGGCTACACCATGCTGGTCGGTTTCACCGGCAATGCCTATGCCTCGCTGATCTATGCCAATCCGGGCTTCGATCTGCTGCGCGACTTCGCGCCGATCTCGGCGATCGATCGTGTGCAGTCCGTGCTGCTGGTCAATCCCAAGCGCCTCGATGTCACGACCCTCGCGCAGTTCCTCGACGCGGCGCGCGCCAGGCCCGAGTCGATCGACATGGCGTCGGGCGGGCTCGGGACGGTAGGGCATCTCGCGATCGAGCTGCTGCAGACCGAGGCGAAGATCAGGCTGCACCACGTGCCCTATCGCGGCGGCGCGCCGGCCTTGCAGGATCTGCTGGGCGGGCAGGTGGCCGGGCTGTTCGCGACGGCCGGACTGACGGCGAGCTACGTACGGGCCGGCACGTTGCGGGCGCTTGCCGTGGCCGGCCGGCGGCGCGAGTCACTGCTGCCCGACGTGCCGACCTTCAAGGAAGCAGGTGGCGGTGATTTCCGCGCGATCTCCTGGGACGGCCTGTTCGCGCCCAAGGCGACGCCGGCGCCGATCCTCGATCGCATGCACGCTGCCGTGCAAAAGGTCCTGGCGAGCGAAACGGTCAAGCGGCAATGGGCCGAACGCGGTGCGCGCGTCGAGCTCGAGAGCCGCGCCGACTTCGCGAAGTTCGTCGCCCAGGACGGCGCCCGCTGGAGCGCCGTCATCAAGGCCGCCGGCATCAAGCCGGAATAGCCATCCTCCTCTCCCCGCCAGCGGAGAGGAGGAAGAGATTACGTCGCGCCGCCGCCGTTCACCGCGATCATCTGGCCGTTGATGTAGCCGCCGGCCTCCGACACCAGCAGCCGCGCCGCCGCGGCGACCTCGACCGGCTTGCCGAAGCGGCCGAGCGGGACGCGCGCCAGGGTCTGGGCGCGGGCCGCGGCCGAGGCGTTCTTCTCCTCGACGTCGGGCGCGATCGGGCCGGGTGAGATGGTGTTGGCGGTGATGCCCTTGGGCCCGAACTCCATCGCCAGCGCCTTGGTGAGGCCCCACACGCCATGCTTGGCGACCGACACCGGCGTGCGGCCGGCATGGCCGTGGATCGCGTTCATGCCGGCGAAGTTGACGATGCGGCCCCAGCCCCTGGCGATCATGCCGGGCAGGCAGGCGCGGCTGAGCCAGACGGCGGCGTTCATGTCGACGTCGATCACGCGGTTCCAGTCGGAGTCGCTCATCTCGAGGAACGGCTTGTTGGGCCGAAGTGCTGCGTTGTTCAGCAGCGCGTCGACCGCGCCGAACGCCTTGATCGCCTCGTCGGCAATGCGCTTGCATTCGTTGGGCTTGCCGACATCCCCCATGATGACGATCGCCTTGACGCCGAATTTCTCCGCTTCCTTCGCGACCCTTTCGCAGGCGGCGCGATCGCTCGAGCCGTTGATCGCGACGTTGAAGCCGTCCTCGGCGAGGCCCAGCACGCAGGCACGACCGATGTTCTTGCCCGCGCCGGTGACGAGGGCCGCCTTGCCGTTCGGCGCCATTTTCAGATCGCTCCCGCCGCGCGCAGTTCCTTGATCTTCCTGGGCGAGTAGCCGAGGCCCTTCAGCACCGCATTGGTGTGCTGGCCGAGCTCGGGCGTCGGCTTCAGTCTCTTGGGCTGCGGCGAGGCCGTGAGGTTGATCGGGTTGCCGACCACCCTGATCTCGCCGAGCTTGGGATGCTTGATCGCGCGCGCGATGCCGAGATGCTTGACCTGCGGCTCGGCGAAGGTCCGGTCGATCGTGTTGATCGGCCCGCACGGCACGCCCGCCTTGTTGAGGGCGGCGATCCAGTGATCGGAGGTGTTGGTCCTGGTGACCTCGCTGATGCGCTCGTTGAGCGCCTTGCGGTTCTGCGAGCGGATCTGCGGCGTGGCGTGCTCGGGATGCTCGAGCAGCTCCTTCGAGCCGAGCGCTTCGGCGAACCGCTTGAACATGTGCTGGCCCGAGGCGGCGATGTTGATGTAGCCGTCCTTGGTCGGGAAGACACCGGTCGGGATCGAGGTCGGATGGTCGTTGCCGGCCTGCTTGGGCACTTCGCCCTTCATCAGCCAGCGCGCGGCCTGGAAGTCGAGCATGAAGATCTGCGCCTCGATCAGCGAGGTATGGACCCACTGGCCCTTCTTGGTGCGCTCGCGATTGTAGAGGGCCAGCGTGATCGCCTGGGCGAGCAGTAGGCCAGCGGTCAGGTCGCAGATGGGAATGCCGACACGCATCGGGCCGCGGCCGGGCTCGCCGGTGATCGACATCAGCCCGCCCATGCCCTGGGCGATCTGGTCGACGCCGGGACGCGCCGCATCCGGGCCGTCCTGGCCGAAGCCCGCGATCGAGCCGTAGATGATCTTCGGGTTCACCTTCTTGACCGACTTGTAGTCGACCTTGAGGCGGTACTTCACGTCCGAACGGTAGTTCTCGACGATCACGTCGGCCTTCTTCGCGAGCTTCATGAAGATCGCGTGGCCTTCCTTGCTCTTGAGGTTGAGCGTGATCGCCTGCTTGTTGCGATGCAGGTTCTGGAAGTCGAAGCCGTGGCGCGCGCCGCCCATGGCGTCGGTGGCGCCGGGCTCGGCCGGCGGCTCGATCTTGATCACCTGCGCGCCCCAGTCGGCGAGCTGACGGACTGCCGTCGGGCCGGCGCGGTGCGCGGTGAGGTCGAGAACCTTGATGTGGGAGAGCGGGAGTTTGGCCATTGAACGATTCCCCTTTTTTCTAGCGACTCCGTCAGCCCGACCGAAGCGGAGCGGAGGGATCTCTTCGTCGTGGACGAAAAGAGGCCCCTCGACTTCGCTCCGCTCCGCTCGGGGTGACGGTGGTTGGTGTCAGCGTCCCTTGAAGACGGGCTTCCTCTTTTCCATGAAGGCCCGGCGGCCCTCCTTGAAGTCCTCGCTGTCGAAGCACGCTTCCGCCATCTTCTCCAGCTTCTTGTGATCCTGCTGCGATTCCGGTTTGGCGATCTCTCGCGCTGCGGCCTTTGCCAGCGCGATCGTGAGCGGTGCGTTCTGCGAAATCGCGTCGGTCGCCTTGGCGACCAGCGCGTCGAGCTCGGCATCGGCCGCCACGCCGTTCACCAGGCCCATCTCGTAGGCCTCCTTGGAGGAGTACTGCCTGGCCGTGAACAGGAACTCCATCGCCCGCGGCAGGCCGACGATGCGCGACAGCCGCTCGATGCGCAGGAAGCCGTAGCCCAGGCCAAGCTTGGCGGCAGGGATGCCGAAGCGTGCGCCCTCGTTGCAGAAGCGCATGTCGCAGCACGATGCGAGGTTCATACCGCCGCCGATGCAATAACCAGTGATCTTGGCGATGGTCGGCTTCGGAAAATTGTAGAGGCCCTCGTAGCCCTGCTTGGAGATCGCGTCGTAGCGCACCTGCGCCTCGGCGTTGGCGCGCTCGCTCTCGAACTTGGAGATGTCGGCGCCCGAAACGAAAGCCCTGCCGCCGGCGCCGCTCACGACGACGCAGCGCACCTCGGGATCCTTCTCATAATCCTTCAGGAGCGCGACGAAGGCGTCCCACATGTCGAGCGAGACGGCATTCAGCTTCGCCGGGTTGTTGAAAACGATGTGGCCTACGGCGCCTTCGCGGCTGCCGTAGATCTTCTGCTCCTGCATGCGAAACTCCTTTTGATCGCAGCAATATAGCGCGCGTCCGACGATTTGAATAAGGTGTGAAGACAGGGAGGATAAGTGGCCTCAGTAGAACTGAAGGGCCTCGGCAAGCGATATGGGGACGCTGTCGCGGTCGATGACGTGTCGTTGCTGATCGGGCACGGGCAGCTCATTTGCCTGTTGGGTCCATCGGGATGTGGCAAGACCACGACGCTCCGGCTGATCGCCGGATTCGTCGAACCGTCGGCCGGCGAGATCGTCGTCGGCGGCAAGACGCTGTCTTCCACACAGCGAACGGTGCCGCCGGAAGGCCGCAACATGTCGATGATCTTCCAGAGCTACGCGCTGTGGCCGCACATGACGGTGGCGGAGAATGTCGCCTACGGCCTGCGCATCCGGAAGATGGACAAGGCCACGATCGATTCCAAGCTCAAGGCGATCCTGTCCACGACCAAGCTCGAACCGCTGGCCGGCCGCTATCCCGGCGAGCTGTCGGGCGGCCAGCAGCAGCGCGTGTCGCTGGCGCGCGCGCTGGTCGTCGAGCCGGAGACGCTGCTGCTCGACGAGCCGCTGTCGAACCTCGATGCCAACCTGCGTGAGGAGATGCGTTTCGAGATCCGCCGCCTGCACGACCAGTATCGCTACACCACGGTCTACGTGACGCACGACCAGTCGGAGGCGATGACCACCGCCGACCAGATCGCCGTCATGAACCTCGGCCGCATCGAGCAGCTCGGCACGCCCAAGGAGATCTACGATGCGCCGCGCTCGGTGTTCGTGGCGCGCTTCATCGGCGGCAGCAACATCCTGGAGGGCAAGGCCGTCGATGCGAAACACATTGCGATCGCCGGCAGCACGTTGGAGACAACCGGCCGCACGCTGGCCAGGGGCGAAGCCGTTCCGGTGTCGATCCGCCAGCACGAGATCGAGCTGTGGGCGACGGAGCCGGCAAGCGCCAATCGGCTGCCCGCCGTCGTCACCCGCCAGGTGTTCCTCGGTGCGGCGCGCGACTACACGGTCGCGCTTGCCGACAAGACCGAGCTTCGAGTGACCGCACCGCCGTCGCAGGACATCGCGCCGGGTCAAGAGGTGTGGCTGCGTTTGCCGGCCGAAAGGTGCCGGGCGTTGACAGGAGGAAACGAAGGATGACCAGGAAGCTGACGCGCCGGCGCGTGCTTGCCGGTTCCGCGACCGCCCTTGCGGCGAGCGACTGGATAAGCTCGGCGCAATCCGCCCCCGCGGCGGAGAAGATCACGCCGGAGCTGATCGAGGCGGCCAGGAAGGAAGGCAAGGTCGTCTGGTACACCTCGGTCGACCTGGCGCTGGGCGAGAAGGTCGCCAAGCTGTTCGAGGGCAAGTATCCGGGCATCTCGGTGAAGGTCGAGCGCTCGGGCGCGGAGCGCAACTTCCAGCGCATCGGCCAGGAGTACGCGAGCAAGATCTACAACTGCGACGTGGTGAACAGCTCCGACGCCTCGCACTTCATCATCTGGAAGCGCCAGCAGATGCTGGCGCCCTTTGTGCCGGAGGACGTGGCGCAGCATTTCCCCGAGACGCACAAGGATGCCGACGGCATGTTCGCCTCGTGGCGCGTCACCCTGTCGCCGATGGCGTACAACACCAAGCTGGTGAAGGCCGAGGAGGCGCCGAAGTCGTTCGCCGACCTGCTCGATCCGAAATGGTCGGGCAAGATGGTCAAGGCGCATCCGGGCTACAGCGGCGTGATCATGACCACCACCCAGCAGCTCAGCCGCGAGCTCGGCTGGCCGTGGTTCGAGAAGCTCGCCAAGCAGAAGGTGATGCAGGTCCAGTCCGGCACCGAGCCGCCCAAGAAGATGCTGGCTGGCGAGCGGGCGATCATGGTGGACGGCGGCGAGTACCTGGTGATCCTCATGAAGGAAAAGGGCGATCCGGTGGAGATCGTCTATCCGACCGAGGGCACGCCGCTGATCACGGGACCGTCGGGCATCATGGCCAAGGCGCCCAACCCGAACGCGGCGCGCCTGTTCCAGGCATGGTCGATGACGGCCGAGGCGCAGCAGCTCAACATCGACGTCGCCGGCCTGCGCTCGGCCCATCCGCAGACCCACGACAAGCCGGGCACCCGCAAGCTCTCCGACATCAAGGTCATGCGCGAGGAGCCCGCGGTCGTCGCCGACAAGGCGGACGAGATCAAGGCGCAGTACGTCAGGTACTTCAAGGTCTAGGCTGTGACGCTGGATCAATAACTTAGCGGGCAGGTGGGACAGAAGTGGGACAACGAGGTTTTGATAACGTCTCGAGGGGGGAGCCTTCGAAGTGGATAAGTCGGCAGCAAACTGAGTTGCAGAGCTGGCATCGAACAAGTGCAGACCGGTACGCCAATAACACTGCAGTTGCTTCCCGGCGCAAATGTGAGAGAGTGCAATTAATATCCCGGCGGGGCCCCGATCTCTCAGCACTCGCTATCCTCACGATCTTTGGCAGGGCCCGCACACGGCCCGATAATTCGATTGAAGTGCAAAGCTGCGATCTTGACGAGTGCCCGAACAACCCATGTTCGTACCGGTCTTCGCTTTGATCGCGGTCAGAGAAAGAGCTGCGAGAGGCCTGTCACTTTGCTGCCTGAGGTGGGGAGGGGGCGCGAGTAGTGTGAGGAAGTTCAACCCGGGCTGCCTGCTCGATGGGCACCGCCGGCGAGATTCTGCGTTGTGTAGCCGATGGTGTCGCTACCGCGCGTTGACGGTGGGGCCCGTCTGATGTATTCCTTCGACTCCCTGCATAGGGAGGTACAACATGACTGCGGTACTTGCTGCACTGCTTGCGTTTGTTGTAGTCGCCTTGGGGTTCCCACGCCGCAGCTTCGCTGGAACTTGAAGCTGTTATTGGACCTGAATTCCCCTCAGGCAAGCCTCCGGTCCGGAGGTGAAGCGTTACTTAGAAGTTGCTCGAAATGTAGATTCCGACTTCGCGCTCGGTGTTTCAGTATATTACCGGGCAATGTCAGAGCTTGAAAAGATCGATCCACAGGAGTCGGTCAGATCAGTCAACCCAACTATCTTTGATGAGTCGCTAAGGCATTTGGATGCCGCTCTTCGGGGCGTTAACGAGATGATCGGAATGATCCCCGGTGCTTCGGATTATAGGGCGGTAGTAGAAATGCGTCTAAAGGCGGGAATTCGCAACGCGGAGGCTTTCCGAGCTGCGGTTTCCCAGATAGGTGAAGCAGTTAAAGCTTCGAGATATCCCACGTCTGGCGCCTGTATTGCGGCAATGAGTGCGCTGCAAGACCTGACGGCGCAAGCCAAGCTAAATGCGCAAGGGCATCAGACTGAAGGTCTTTAAGGAGCCTTGGGGGAGCTGCGCGTGCAGCTCCCCCATTTTAAGCTCGTAAGTATTGTGCAGCTTCTATACGTGCTTCTTCTAGCAGGTGTCGTCGCCGGGATCCTTTGCCGGGTCTATTTCTTCGAGACATTCTATGTGCCGACCGAATCGATGGCGGAAGCGATCCGTCCTGGCGATTTAGTGCTCGTGCAAAAGTTTCCATACTCTGTTCCACAAGTCTTACGCCGCAATTTCCAATTCAAGACTTCACGCGGACAAATAGTGGTTTTCCGTTGGGCAGGCTCTTCTCCCATGCAAATCAAGCGTTGCGTTGCGGTGGAGGGGGACACAGTGGAGGTATGCGAGACCAAGGTACACGTGTCTCGTTTGCAAGACGGTGTGGGAATTCAATCACAGACCTGCCCACTTTGCCTGAAGGAACATCGCAGAAGGCGCTTGCGAGTCGCAACGGGCGAAATGTTTGTTGTCGGAGACAATTTGGTACGGAGCTTGGACAGCCGCGCCCTGGGTCCAATTAGCGTTCATCAGGTAGTTGGCCAAGCTCGCTTGATTTTGTTTTCCTTCGCTCCAGACCTTGTTTCAATGAACTTACTTTCGGCTGTGCGTTGGAGCCGGGTGCTTCGACCACTTTCGTAACAGTTTGGTCCGGAAGGATGAGAACTTCGCAACAGAGGCGATTGCCCCGATAGTCCACCAATCGCCCGTGCAACGGTACCAGCGAATCGATGCGGAAATTCTGCCGGGTACAGCCTCGCTCGGTCTGAGGATAGGGGCCGACGAACTACATTTTGCTGATCTTCGCTTCTCGCCCCCGAGGAGGGGAAGACGACCCAACGCGCGGCTCTGGGCTCGTCGCGCGTTGTACTTCTTCGCGTAGTAGGCCGCCATTCGGGAGCCGATCTTCCAGCCGAAGATGGCGCACAGCTCGGCCTCGCTCGCGCCGTTCTCGTACATAAGCGCCGCGGCTGCCTTGCGCACGCCGTGCGCGGTGCACTGAGATGGCAGCCCGGCCTGATCGCACCAGTCGTCAACCGGCTGATCGAAGCCGCTGTACGAGTAGGGCTTGCCGTAATTGTTGAGCACGAACCGCCCATGGTCGGCCTTGGTCGCCGCGATGGTACCTGCCAGCTCGGGGTGGATTTCGAGCGTGCGCCGCGTCGGCATCGGGGGATGCTTGCCGAGCGCCGTCGAGCGCGAGCCCTTCCACCTTGGTTTTTCGAGTTTGTTCACAAGCAACGATGTCGAGAAGAAGGCGCGCTCAAACTGGACGCCACGTAAGGAATTGATTTTACTTGAGAAACACTCTTTTAGGTTGATGGAACATACAACCCAAATTCGGTGGCTGCCCACAGCCGGTGTGCCTTAACTTCATTTGTGGCTTAGGCAAGAGACCGACAACCGGCATAGCCGGTTGCCGATTCCGTTGTTTGATCCCGCGAAGCCAATGCCTTGCGAGACAGCTCGTGGTGGAGCGGCCCCGACTCTGAAATTTCAGGGGGCGCCATGTCAACCAAGGTCGACGGCCTCGTGCGCTGAGTTACGCACAGAGGAGACCTTGATGGTCGGACTTCCCAGCAGCAGCCAGGAGCTAGGCGAGACGATTGATTTCACGCCCGACGAGATCGGGGAGTGGTCAGAACGCAAGATCAGGATCGTGTCGAAATTCGCAATGGCGCATACGACGATCCTGCACGCCCACAAGCTAAAGAGGTTTTACATAGACGGTCACTGCGGAGGCGGCCTCGCTCTGCGCAAGGGGACGCTCGATCCGGTGGTGACGACCGGCGCGCGGATATTGGAGATCACGCCGCCGTTCACCGGCTACCACCTGATCGATGCGGACCCCAACAAAGCCGCTGCCATGCGGCGGCTCTGTGAGGCTCGGCCGAACGCAACAGCTCACTGTGGTGACTCGAACACGCTGCTGCCGTTGATCCTGAAGACGATCCGCTACGACAAGTTCGAGCGGGCCCTGTGCTTCATCGATCCGTACAACATCTCGGTGCCGTGGGACGTTATCGTGAGCGCCGCTAGGACGGGGGTGACCGACCTGTTCCTGCACTTTCCAACCGGCGACGTGCAGCGCAACGTGCTGCGGCACGACCTGCGGAAAGTCGCGCCGTCCTACATCGCGCTGATGAACATGATGTGGGGCGACGAGAGTTGGCGGTTCGCGGCCTATGCGACGGAGCCCGACCTGTTTGGGCCGGTGACCGTGAAGCAGCCCATCGACAATCTGCTCTGGGCATTCACGAGCCGGATGAAGGAGGCGGGCTTCGCCTACGTCTCCAAGCCTCTGCCTATGCGCAACAGCACCAATGCCATCATCTACCACTTGATCTTCGCGACGCAGCAGGCCGTTGCGCTGAAAGTAGCGAACGATATCCTGTCTGCGGAAAGCATGCCGGGGGATCAATGGCGGACGGGTCGCGTATCGAGTGGACAGAGTCGACATGGAACCCGTTGACGGGCTGCACCAAGATCAGCCCGGGCTGCAAGTTCTGCTACGCTGAACGCCTCGCGAAGCGCTTGCAGGCAATGGGCAGTGCGCGATATCGCGATGGCTTCCGCCTGGCGTTGCACGAAGATGCTCTTGCCATTCCCGCCCGGTGGCGGAAGCCAAGGCGCATCTTCGTCAACTCGATGAGCGATCTGTTTCATCGCGATGTGCCGACGGAGTTCATCGTTCGCGTGTTTAATGCGATGGCTGAAGCGCCGTGGCACGAGTATCAAGTGCTGACCAAGAGAGCGGATCGTCTTGCCGCCCTGAGCGCCCGACTTCCCTGGGGTCAGCACATCTGGATGGGCGTCAGCGTCGAGACCGAGAGGTACTACTCGCGCATTGACGCGCTTCGGCGTACCGGCGCACACACGAAATTTCTGTCTCTTGAGCCGTTGCTTAGTCCGTTGCCGTGTCTGGATCTGTCCGACATCGACTGGGCCATTGTTGGAGGAGAGAGCGGCCCGAAGGCGCGCCCCATGGATCCGGCGTGGGTGCTTGATATTCGGGACCAATGCGTCGCCGCAGGCGTCCCCTTCTTCTTCAAGCAGTGGGGCGGCAGGAACAAGAAGAAGGCGGGACGAACCCTGGAAGGGCGCACGTGGAGCGAATTCCCTGTCGAAGCGCATTTTTCGGAGCTGGCGTCATGACCAAGTGGCAGCTGATCCGTGTTGCGCATAGTGGCGCCATCTCCGAGGTCGCTCAGTTCGCCACCAAGGGGCACTGCATGGCGGCCGTCGAGAACGAAGAGAGCTTCAAAACGATGTACTGCCTTGACAGCGGCCTACCCTGGACGGTCCCACGATGAGCAATGATTGGCCAGTGCCAAAGCCTCCCTACAGACCGCCGCCGGGCCGAGAAGCGCCAGCATGCTTGCGTCCGCTCGACTTCCTCGAACGCGCTGAAGAATTCTTTGTAGCTTCTCGACAGATCAGCCAGATCGGCCTTCTCAATTGGCCTCGTTATCAATGCGCCTGTCATGCCATTGAGCTCGCGCTAAAATCATGGCTGTCGTGGAAGGGGCAAGATGAGGGTCAGCTTCGCGGCTATGGTCATGACCTTGTAGCCGCGATGGAAAGTGCCACAACCCAAGGACTGAAGCTTTCCGGTGACACTGTCCGAGCAATTGAGTTGTTGTCGCCGGTACATCAAGAGCTGCTGCCGCGATATCCGATGCGGACCGGGCAGCCGATCCCCACCATTGAACAATTTGACAGCAACGTTCTTGAGCTACTTGAAGCGCTCTGCGAAGCACTCCGGGGGCATCGATCCCACCGAGCATTCGTGCCGTACTGACCTAGCAGAGGAGCACAAGGGTTGCAGATGCACTAGGCTGAAAGCCTAGTGTTTAGGGCCACTGCCAATTTTTGTAGCCTGCGAGGGCTGCATCAATTTCTGTCGGAGCGGCGGCGCTGACGATGTGCCGCGAATAATAAAACTCGGCGGAGTTTGGCTCGGTCGCCAGATGGTTGGCTTCGAACGGCTTCAGTTTGGGCTGCGGGGTCATGTGCAAGAAGCTGGAGTTGATGGTTTTCAGCCAGCTGAAAAGAATTGCGGTACCTCCGGCCGCTTCTATGTAGGATCGCGCAACGTCAAGACTGCGACCGTTCGTGCAGAAATCGTCGACTACCAAAAGGCGTTTATTCCTCAGGCTGAGCGGAGCACGGTTCGGCTCTCGGTCGTAATGCTTCGGATATCTGTTAAGCCGCAGCGTGTTGAGCTGGTTGAGGAAGGTCTTCTCATTTGCTCTTGCTGTCTGACTTTTGATCGACGCGGTGTGCCGGACGATGAGGTCGGGCAGGTAGTCCTTCCGGAAACATTTGCCGAGGGTGGTCAGGACCGCATCGATGCCCTGTTTGACCGCGCTGTTCGATGAAGGATCGTGGCCAGGGAACGGGCAAATGAAATCGACCTGATGCATCAATCCCGAGAAATAAAGCGACGACACCATCATCCAAAACCAGAATTGACGTTCGCCAATCCCATGCTTCGCAACATTTCGGGCGTCAGCGCCGAAGACCGCGAAGTCCGGCCGAAATGTCGAGTACGGCCCCATACTACGGACCTGCAAGTCACCCTGATCGATAGACCAGTAAATCGGGTGCTGCCGCAAACCGAATATCTCGCAAAATTGCGCAAGCTCGCTCACGGTAGTGACCGGAAAGCCATAAGCGTGTGCGCCAGGGTACCACTCCGGCCTGATGAGCAAGAGTTTGTTGTTAACACCGGCCTGCATATCACTTGTGTCGTTCCCTACCAACACGGTTTCATGCAATCCGACGCCGAGCTGGTTAAGGATTGGATCGACAGCACCAGCTCGCCTGCGAACAGGCAAATTGCCGAAAGCCGCTCGATAGAAAGGGACGTTTTGACCGCATTGGCGGCTAACATAACTTTCGAGGGATTCCGTTTGGCCTGCGCTCCCATAGGTCACGGGATGCTGTGACCACAGTCCGACATGGACACCGCGCTGATGCATCCGGCGGATAAAAAGGATGAGATCATTGAGGAGCTGCGTCTGCGCGCGCCCATCTTTGAAGACCGTGCCACGGGGCCCGATCAGGACGACCTTTAGGGCCATTTCCTGGTCTCAGCCGAACAGATCCGGTTGGATCGCATCTTTTTCGGGCGTTCCTCCCATCAATGCTCTTTGGAGGGCGTCTAGCAGATTTGTGTGCTCGCGCGGAACAGCAAATTGCAGATCTGGCTCACCGGCATCGGGGGTTGGTGCCGTGCCATCGATCCTGACGCCAATCACAGGGCGGCTTAGTTGGCGGGAGAAGCGCACAGTGTGCGCGGTACCCGATTTGCGCTTCCATTCGACCGGGATGGTGGCCCGCCCGAGCGCAGCTTGAAGGCGGTTGCGCCAGACAAATTGGTTCGCCGAAGGTCCCTGGGTTGGCAAGTATTCAGTCATGACCACGCCCCCGGCCTCTAGGATCGCCTCGGTAAGGGGCGCGTGCTTCGCGGGATATGGATCCAGTATGCCATTACCGAGCACTGATATCGTTGGGAGGCCTATGTGCAAGCACCATTCGTGGACCATACGGTCTACGCCGTATGCCAAGCCGCTGATGACCGGCGCTTGCGCCTCTCTGGCGCACGACACGGAATATTTGGCAAGGAACTCGCCGTCCTCCGTTGGATCGCGGGTTCCGACGATGGCTAGAGCGGGGGTCTGCAGTAGGGATAGATTTCCAGCGATGAACAGCCATTGCGGACGCATATCCTCCGGCAGGCAGGACAATGAGACTGGAAACTGAGGGTCGTCCGCGAACAGGAACCGCACTCTCTTGCGGATAAGCGACTCGGCCATCTCATCGCCTAGAGCCAGAATCTTGCGGCTGAACTCATCCCAATCGGCCACCGCCTTGGGCGGCGGCGAAACCCGCTTCGTGATCTCCGAGATATCACCTCCGTCGAGCAGCCTGGCGATCCCGGCCCGCCCTCCAAGGTCAGAAAGCGTCTTGAAGCCCACACCCCTGAGCCGACTTATCCCCAGGAAAGCGATAGCTTCCCGGTCATACGTGTACCCCTCCGCCTTGGCCTTGGCCGGCAAATAGTCATGCTCGCGGGATGTCATGACCTGATCCATCGAACTCAGGATAGATGGTCGAGATGGTCTCGCAAAGGCGTTCTCCGGTTCTTGTCTCCCGCACCGTGCGGCGACACGGTATATGCCAAGTCCTGGAGGGTCGCCACCTAACGTAGCCAGGGGTGCTAGTCGGCATCAGCTCAAGCGCTCTTGCTTCTCGCCGCCGAGCGAAGGGAGACGGCCCAAAGCGCGCGTCTGAGCCCGTCGCGCGTTGTACCTCTTTGCATAGTAGGCTGCCATCCGTGAGCCGATTTTCCAGCCGAAGATAGCGCACAACTCGGCCTCGCTCGCGCCGTTCTCATACATCAGGGCGGCAGCGGCCTTGCGAACGCCGTGCGCGGTGCACTGCGACGGCAGCCCCGCCTGGTCGCACCAGTCGTCAAACGCCTGATCGAAGCCGCTGTAGGAGTAGGGGCGGCCATACTTGTTGAGCACGAACCGCCCGTGGCCGGCTTCTGTCGCGGCGATGGTGCGAGCCAGCTCGGGGTGGATTTCGAGCTGACGGCGCTTGGGGAGGGGGCGGTGCTTGCCTAGCGCAGTAGACCGCGAGCCCTTCCATTCGGTCCAGTGCAGCTCGGTCCCCCGCGCCTTGACGTGGAACGGCCCAAGCCGAAAGGCGTCGCTCTTGCGAACGCCTGCGTAGTACATGAGCGCGAAGGCCATGCGAGCGCGAGTGCCGATAGGATGACGGGCCATGTACGCCTCGAGGTGCCCGTCGTCCCATGTGAAGAAGCCTTCCTCCTGGTCGTTATAGGGCCGCAGCCAGACGAAGCCGGATGCCGGGTTGTCGCCAGTAAAGCGCTCATGCTTGCGCGCCCAATTAAACATGAGCCGCAGCGCCTTCGCGCAGTTGTCGGCGACAGTCGGATGCCTTCGCAGTTGATGGCTAATCGCCTCGACGTGTATCGGCTTCATCTGCTCGGCGATCCACTCGCCGTACGCATCTTTGCCGTCCTTCGTGCGCAGGGCGCAGACCTTGAGCAGGTTGCGCCGGTACATCTTCTGCGTCCCCCCTGCGTCGAGCGCAGCAAACTCGTCGCTCGCCATGAACGCGTCGCAGAGATGGCGCAATGATCCAGGTTCGCCGGGGTCGGAACGATCGCCAAAGCGGCGTACGTACTCGGGGTTGGTGGTTGGCTTGCAGATGACTTTAGGTCGCTCAGGCCGGATGGGATTGCCGCTCGCTTTCGCTTCGGCGAGCTTGTTCGTCGCCTTCTCGGCAGCGTAGTACGCGCGATCCATCGCCGCTGTGTCGGGTTCGGCATCGAGCCGAATGCGGGGGAAGCCCGGCCGGCGATAGTAGTAGACGGCCTTGCCGCGTTGGCTGACTTGCGGGTTGAAGTACCGAGTGCCCTTGCCTACGCGCGCCATTGATCAACTCTCAACTTGTCTTTCACGTCAGTCCTCGTTGTTTCTTGTTTGGACAATTTGTCCAAGCTCGTATCAGTATACGGACTGTTTAAGGTGGGACAATCGAAGGCCCAGCGTTCGGAAGCTGCTGTAAACGCTGTCAAATTCTGGGTGGGATCAACCTAGGCCGCTGCTTTTGCTGCTCATCGCGCTGCGGCTGCTGCTCGATGTAGTCGTCCAGATCGGCGATATCCCAGACGGTCTGCCCAAGAATCACCTTCGGCTGCGGTGCTTCCTGCCGCGTCACGGCGCGGGCAAACTTGCGCACGTTGATGCCGACGTAGAGCGCCGCCTCGCGCAGAGCCAGCCCTCGGCGCGGCTGCGTTCTCTTGCGCAGCTCGCGCCAAGGCACTCGGGGCGTCAGCTCCTTCGGCATGAATCAATCGTCGTTGGTGACTGCCGCGCTGAGCTTCACCGCCAGCGCAGCATCGTTGGTGGAGACGTAGGTCGTGGCCTTGTCGTCGCCGTTGCGCGGCCAAATCACCACGGCGAAGGCGAGATCGGCGGTCGTGCGCCAGCTGAGCATCTCGGCGACGCGTTCGCCCGCCATCGTGGTGAGCTGGCGCTGCGTCGGCTCTGGCGGGCGTGGTCGGTCGGCGCTCATGACGACACGCGCCCGCCAGGCCGCCGGTCGAGGCCGCGGTCGGCGATCAAAATGAGCAGGGCGTTCATCCGATCGAGCGCGTGGTGGCGGCTCGCATAGGGACCGAGGCGCATGATCGGGCCGAGCCCGTCATACTCGACCACGGCGTACTGATTCAGGCCGGGGCTCTCGACGATGCCGTATCTGTCGTGTTCGTTGTCGTTCACGGCTTTCCTCCACCAGATCAGGTGCATTAGCTGGGCTTCCCCTTGGTTAGTGTCTCCTCGACTTTGGCGAGCGCGCGATCCGACAGCTGGCGGAACCAGCGCTCCTCACTGATCAGCTTCCTGCGCAGCTCCTTGGCGGTAAGCGGCCCGGCGCGGGTGAATTTGGCGCGCAGCTCGCGCACGCGGATTGCGCACTGCACCGCTTCGAGGAGGACAACCTCCAGCTCGGTCATTGCTCGACCTCGCTGGCGCGGATCGCATGCGCGGCCAGCGTGTCGAAGCCGCGGTCCAGCACGACGGACTCGCGCAGCGCCGCAGACTTCTCGTCGCTGCCCCGCGTCGCCTTGAAATAGCGCGCCTGGGCGGCGCGCATGTCGACGCCGACGCGCACCGCCTCCAGCAGTAGCCTCTCCAGCGGGGTCATGGCTGAAACTCCCTGCGGGCTTCGGTGATCGCCTGATTGAGACGCGCCATGTCGGCGTGGCT
Source organism: Reyranella sp. (assembly GCA_035293665.1). Classification (GTDB taxonomy): domain Bacteria; phylum Pseudomonadota; class Alphaproteobacteria; order Reyranellales; family Reyranellaceae; genus Reyranella. Next base: position 137,614 of record DATGMK010000001.1, read on the forward strand.
ACCGCCGTTGTCGGGATGGGCCTTGCGCGCCTTCTCGCGGTACTTGCGCTCGGCGTCGGCGAGCGTCGCCTCGCGGCCGCAGTCGAGGATCATGCGCCAGCTGTACGCGGCGTTGGGCGGCGGCAGCGCGGTGAACCCGGTAAACGTGGCGCGGATCAGCTGTAGCGACCCGTGTCTGAGCTCCACCCGACGCGCCTCGATGATGTGGTGAATGGCCTGCAAATTGTCGGCGAGCGTGACGTAGCGGTCGACCGGGATGCACACGGCGATCGCGTCCCACTGGAAGTAGACCGCCACGCCGGGGTCGGCCGGGCGCTCGTCGCCCAGCGAGTAGTTGGAGCTGATGACCAGCGCGCTGATCGGCTTGCGGCTGTCCTTGCCGAACAGCTCCAGCGACCGGCGCACGTTGCCCAACGACGAGGCGAGCGTCGTCTTGAATTTCGAGCGCTCGCGCTCCTTGGTGCGCGGAAAGCCGGGCGGCCACGCGAGCGGGTACGCCTGCTGGGTCATGGCGAGGGCTCGTCGTGATCGGCCTCAAGGCCGAACCATCGTTCGGCGCAGGGAGCGCAGAACACGCACGCGTTGCTGCTCGCGTCCCACATCCTCAGCGGCACCGCCTCTTCGGGGATGGCCGCGCCGCAATAGGAGCAGTCGTCGCGCTGCGGCGCGTCGGCGGCGTCCCAGCGCACGCGCGTCCAATCGAAACTGGGGCGAGGCGACAGCGTGGTCATCGGCCCGGCTCCTCGTCGTCGTCCTCGTGCGGGGCGAGCAGCTCGATGGCCTCGACGAACATCGCCAGGCCCTCGCGTGCCACGAGCGCGGCGAACAGCAGGCGGTGCGCCGCCTGGCGTGGCGTCTCGCGGTAGTCGCGCGCGAGCTTGACGATGGTCGCCGACAGGGGCGGCTCCAGCTCCAGCACGATGGTCAGCTCGGGCGGCTTGGGTGCGTCGCTCATTTCAGATCCTCGTCAGCCGGAGATTTGCCCGCCGCCCGGCTGGGTTACGCGCGCCAGTGCAGCCTCGAGGTGCTTCGTGAGGCTGCGCTCGCTCCACGGCTGGCCGCGCGGGTTGGGTCGCACCTCCGTCGCGTTCATCAGCGCCACGAGCTTGACCATGGGCGCATGGGCGTTGGCGCGCAGGATGTCGGCGAACGTCGTGACGATGAGCTCGGTGCGCTCGGCCGACCGCCTGCTGTTCATGTCGCGCAGCTGCTTGAGAGCCTCGGGTGAAAAGCTGCGCTTGGTCTTGTAGCGCGGGCCGTCGAGCGCCGGCGCGTCGTCTGCGCCCTTGATGAACAGGTTTTCGACCTCGCCCAGCTCGCCGAGCCCAGCCGCCAACTCGCCGAAATCGAGCGACGTGCGGATGCGTGCCACGTAGATCATGCCTCTCGCCATAGGCCGGGTCATGACACCTTCCCCTGCGAGATCGCGGTGCGCCGGGTCTGGACGTCAAAGCGCCATTTGCTGCCCTTCGTGCCGGTGATCTTTGCGATGCGCTCGGCGTTCTGCTCCAGCAGGAGATCGACATCGCCTTGCGTGCGCGTCATCGACAGCAGCTCATAGAGCGCGTTGATCACGGCATCCTGCCCGACCATGTTCGGCGGCAGTCGCCAGTTGCGCTCCTGCTCGGGCTCGGGCTCGGCCAGGGGCTTGCCCTCGGGCGGGGCGGGATCGCCTGCGTCGGCTCCCGTCCCGGCGACGTGGGGTGTCGCTGTACCCTCGGGCGGCACCGGCCCAGCCGTCGCGGTCTGGTTTGCCGTGGTCGGTGCAACCTCGCTATCGCTGCGACGCGGCTCGGCCGGGATCGGCGCGGGCCAGATGTCGTTGAGCGTGGCGAGCCCTTGCTGGATCGCCCTGATCTGGGTGATCAGCCCGGCGACCTCGCGCGCGGTCCATTCGGCGGCGACGCGCCCGAGCTGCTGCTCGACCCGCTTGAGATCGACGCCGATCTCGTTGAGCCGCTCAAGCGCTCGCGCCTTGGCCTCGGGCAGCTTCGCGCCGACGCGCCGGACCAGATCGTTCTTCGCCTCGTCGAAGCAGAAATTGGTGTAGGGCCGGATCGCGTTAGCGATCACGTTGCGGGTCGCCTTCGACGCGCCGATGTTGAACGCGATCTCAAGGCGGCGACCTTCGTCCTCGCCGCCCAGCCGCGACCCGCCAATTTTGCGCTGCAGGAACGGGCGAATGACGCTGGTGCCGCGCTCGTGATCGATGAACCGCGCGAGGAAAATCCAGCTGTGCCCGATGTCGATCGGTCGACAGTCGATCTCGGCGTTGCCATATGCCTGCAGGCAGGCCATCGCGCCGTCGATGCTTATGCCCTCGATGTAGTCGGTGCCGCCGCCCTTCTTCTTCACCGGGAACGAGTAGTAAAACTCGTTGGACGCCATGGCGGCGGCCTCCTTGATGCGCATCAGCACCTTCGGCTGCTCGCGCTCGACCTCGCAGCGTCGGGCGGTGATCGGCGCGAAGTGCAGCGCGCTCAGCTTGGTGAGATCGTCGGCCGAGAGCGTCGACAGGGCTCGCCCAGGCGGCGGCGCTTCCGCTACCAAGACCTCTTGGATGCCGGGGCCGCCGAGATCGTCGAGGATGTCAGTCACTGCCATGGTCAGCTCCTATCGCTCCTTGTTGCGGGGTGGGCGCTCGCGCGCGGGGACGATGAACGGCGGCGCGGGATAACCGGCGTCGCGAAGGATCGAGCGCAGCAGCGTCACGCCGAGATCGACCTGCCCCGACTCGATCCGCTGCAGCGCGTTCGTCAGCTCGTCCGCTTCGGTCTTGGTCATGGCTGGATCAGATCGGCGACGACTAGGAACGCAGCGACGAGCAGCAACACGAGCGAGATGCCGAGCAGGATGCGCCGGTCGCCGGGCTTGGGATCGTGCATCGACGACGGCCAGCCGGGGCCGATGTGCGTCACGAGCCACAGCGCGCCGAACACGGCACCGAGGAACAGGCAGGCGAGCGCGCCGTAGATCATGACGCCATCTCCTTGCGCCGGAATTCAAAGCCTGCCGGGCAGCGTTTGGCGTCGCCCTTCGTCTCGCGCGCCAGCGCGCTGGCGAGACGCGTCGCGACGACCAAGGCGGCCGATCGGACGGTGGGGTCTTTGCCGTAGCTGCGCAGCGCCTTGTCCTCGTCGACGACGATGGCGAAGTGGGTCACGCGCAGCGAGCTGGCGCGGTCGCTGAGATCGCCGCGCACGCGGGCACGACGAGCAGGCTTGGCGGCGGCCCGCTGGGCTTCCTCGAGCTGCTGCTGCGCGCGCTGGACCTCCAGCTCACTCTCGATGGTGCCATCCTGCTGCGCTGCCTCGCGGGCAGCGTCCGCCTGGGCGGCAGCGTCCCTTGCCAGCCGGGCGCGCTCGGCCGCTTCGGTGTCGAGGCGATCCTGCTCGTGCTTGAGCCACGGCCCGAGCTTGTCGCGCATGCGGGTGATGGCGATGCCGATCAGCTCCAGCGGCTGGCGGTAGCGGATGCGCACCGCCGCGATGGCGAGATCGAAGGGCGCGCGCTCGGCCTTCATGGCGGCTTCCAGATCGTCGCGATTGTCGCGCAGCTGCTTGAGCAGCTCCTGCGCAACGCCCGCCATCTCGGCGTCGACGATCTCGGGCCGCTCGGCGCTCCAGCGGTTCGTGGTGCTGACCAAGTCGCGCATGCGCTCGATGGGATCGGGCGGCGGCTGATTGTGGCCGATGCCAGGCGTATCGGTCATGGCTCAGAACCTCGGCGGCAGGGCGCGCAGATCGATGCGCTCGCGCGGGTTGGCGGCGGGATGGTGGGGCGCATGCCGACGTGCCCAGCGCGTGCGACGGCGCATGAAAGCGTACTCGCGCGCGGTGATGCGATGGCCCGAGCAGTAGGGCCATGCCGCCTCGAACACGTCGACCGGCACGCGGCAGCTCTGCTCCTTGTCGAAGCGGCAGCTGCGCCCGTCGATGGCGACGCACCAGCGCGGCGATCGATCCTGCCGCTCGCCCTCGATCACGGGCGCGCCGTGCCAGATCATCACGGGCACCTCGATGCCGCCTTTGACGAGTCGCAACGTGTAGAAGCCCCGCTCGGGCAGATCGGGCCGGACGCTCATGGCTCAGTGCCCGAGGAGAACGAGGGAGCCGAGCTGCAGCGCGAGCAGCGTCAGGCAGAGGAGAGCAGCGATCCGTACCGCGAGGATCAGCGCGTGGCGGCGACGGCTACGACGGATACGGAGTGGAATGTGAGAGACGATGATCGTCGGCATCGCGGCCTCCCTCGCCATGCGGGAAGGGTGGCTCAGCCGCGGCCGGCCTCGCAATCGATTTTTTAGACAGATTGACCAAACACCAGATGTGGCGTCGCTGCTTTTGGTCGATTCGTTTAAGCGCCAGATGATCGTTCGTAGACGATCACTCTACCTATGCGGGTCAGCTCCGTTGTCGTCGAGCGGCGGCTTGCGCGACCGCGTCGCGCGCTTGCGCTTCGGTTTCGACTTGGGCTCGACGGCGCCTATAGTCTTCGATGCCTTCACGTTGCCTTGCTGGATCAGCTGGCGCACCTTCGGCTTGAGCGAGTCGAGCGTTCCGCCATAGAGCCAGTTGAAGTCAACGCCGTGCTCGGCGACAACGACGGCGGCGGTGTCGGCATCCAGCGCACGCCGCCCTGTCTCGTAGTTGTACCAGCGTTGCGGCGTGAGCTTGACGCTGCGCGCCATCTCCGATGCGTTGCCATACAGTCGCTCTCGCAACAGCAGCAGACGCCCAGCAATCTCCTTCTGTCGCTTCTTCCCTTTAGATGCCAAGCAAAACCTCCGACCCCCGTGATTGTTCCTTCGGCACGCCGTGCTCGCCCATAGACACCCTGTTTAAGAGTGTAACGGATTGTTTAAGAGACTTTCCAGCGCGACGCGAGCGGCATTTGATTACAGGGGGCTGACAGCGACCCAACATTTGGGGAGTTGGTTCGTTCCGTGGCGCTGCAATGAACGACCAGTTATCCACCGTTTTCGATTATGCGACTTGTCGATTTAGACAGATTGGCGAAAGTCCGCGCCCATGCGGGACCTCAAAGTCATCACCGATCTGTGTGACGCGCTGGGCGGCCTGTCGGCGACGGCACGGGAGTTGTCGATCCCCGACCGGCCACTGACGCCGCAGCACATCTATAACTGGAGAAAGCGCGGCAGGGTTGCGCCAGAGCAGCGGCTCAACTTCCTCACTGTGTTTAACCGGGTGATGCCCAAGCGTAAGCACCTCGATCTGACGTGGCTTGCCAGTCCCGCTGCCAACAGCAACGGGAGTGCATCGCATGGCGGAAAGAGCAGGCGGAAAGCGCCAGCGCGCAAAGCGCGGCGGCGGTCGGCGCGGCAAGCGCGGCAACGGGGCGACGCCCGGCCCCGGCCATAACTCGGGCGAAGTTCCGTCCGAGGTAATCCAGAGGCACTACGCCCAAATCGGCACGGCGCTCAAGGCGAGCAAGGCCGCCGACGAGGTGGCGAAGAAGAAGCGGGCCGCGTTGCAGAACGCCTACAAGGCGGCGAAGTCGGACGGCTGTCCGGTCGACGCCATGAAGGACGCCCGCAAGCTCAACGACGGCGACCATGCCGAGGCGATCCTGCACTACAAGGACGTCGGTCGCGTGCTGGAGATCACCGAGAGCGAGCTGCCGCTGTTCCGCGAGATCACGCTGCCGCCGCCAGTCAACGCGTACCTGGCGGGCAAGCAGGCGGGCCGCGAAGGCGCGCCCGCCGACAGCAACCCCCATCAGCCCGGCTCCGAGGAGTTCGTGCGCTGGGGCGAAGGCCACCAGAGCGGCGTCGACGCGGCGGTGGAGAGCTTCCGCGGCGGCGTGCCCGCGAGCTGATCACGGATGGGCGCGATGGCGATCCGCGTCCTCGCGCTCGACTGCTCGACCAATGTCGGCTGGGCGGTCTTTGAGAGCCCAGTCGGGCGCGTGCGCTTCGATACGTGGCGCGCGCCCAAGAGCTTCCTGCACGCCAACTATGGCCGCTCGTTCGTCGCGCTGGAGCAATGGCTCGTCGATCAGCTCTTGCGCTACGTCCCCGACGTGGTCGCCTTCGAGGCCCCCATCATGCCCTTCGCCGGGTTCATCGAGCAGCGCTCCAGCCTCGACATCGTGCGCCTGCTGGTCGGCATGGCGTCGGTGGTCGAGCTGGTCGCGACCCGCGCGGGCGCCCACTGCATCGAGGTGCCGGTGCCAACCGCCAAGAAGCGGCTGTCCGGCGACGGCCGGGCCACCAAGCGCCAGATGATCAACGCGGCGATCAACCTGGGCCATCTCGTCGAGGACGATCATCAGGCCGACGCCATCGCCGTCGCGCTCGCGGCCTACGACCACATCGGGGCGTCGTGAGTGCGCGGGCGCTAGAAGCGGTCGCGCCATGAGCATCAACGACCAGCCGAAGGATCGGCGGCCACAGTGGCTGCTGCGCAAGTGCGCCCAGATCAGCCAGCGCCGCAAGGACCGCTTCGGCGAGATGCCCGAGAACCTCGAGGAGTGGTGGCGGCAGATTCTGCAGGCGGCGACCGACCTGCGTCTGGAGACGAGCCCGCGCGATTGGGAGCGCTGGCCCGAATGATCACCGATCCGATCAAGGTGCGCCGCATCGACTTCTCGCCCGACGAGTGGCTCGCTGCCACGCTGCGGCTGACCGCCATCGAGAAGGGATGTTACTGGACGGTCTGCGCCCTGATCTACAGCAAGGGCGGACCGATCGACGACGATCCGCGCTGGATCGCGAGAAATTGTGGGTGCGATGTCAGGACGTGGAAGGCCGTGCGCCGGCGCCTGCTCGCGCTGGGGAAAATCGAGCGCATCGAACCGCCGAAAGGCCCAATCAACGCCATTTCCGGCTGTGGGCAAATTACCAACCGACGCTGTGAGCAGGAGCTGAACAAGGCGAGAACGCGGACGATCTCCGCGCGATCTGCTGCTGATCGTTCGGCGATCTCCCGGCGATCTCGCAGAGATCGCGGGCGGCTTTCATGAGCCATCAACCACTTAGCGCGAGCGGACGCATAAAACACGCTCAAGCTAACCATCAACCATCAATTCTTACTGTCATAGAGAGCATTACTGATGCCGCGCGCGCGAGAGTGCGAGCGCTGGCGCGCTCCGCACGCGCGACACCACCGACGACACCACCGATCACTGAGGCCAGCGAAGGAGGTCAGCGATGGCGAATGCCCGCAAGCGCAGGGCACGCAAGGCACGGCGTGCCGTCAACCGAGGCGACCGCGTGAAGGCGACACCCGAGACGCTCGCCAAGCTGCGGCCGCATCCCCTCGAGGTGCTGCTCGCCCGTGGTCGAGAGGACGGCGGCATCGACGCCGATCAGCTGCAGTGCGCCGAGGAGATCGTCGACGCCTTCGCCGCCATCACGCGTGGCCTTGGCATCAAGGGCGCGATGCTGGAGCGGATCGGCGGCGCTGGGCACGACGAGCTGAGCCCGCGTGAGGAGCGCCTGTCGGTGATCTGGTTCGCATGGGCGGCCGAGCTGCCGCGACGCCTGCTGCCGCGCCCGGTGGTCGTCGTCGAGCTGATCGCCGCCGTGCGCCCCGCCAAGTCGGACGACATTCGACGGCTCGGTCGTGCCCTCGATCTGTGGGCGAAGGTGCGCCAAGACAGCGCGCGGCCTGTGCGCGAGGTTTCAACAATTCGTCCAAATCTGCTTGACAGCTACCAGACGCGTTTGACAGTCTCCGGTCGCTGAGGTGTGTCCGCCGCAGATGCCGACACGACCCGCCCTCCATCAACCTCACTTCGCCAAGACCGCCGAGCAGCGAGCCCTGGCCGAGCGCGAGCGCATGCGAGAGCGCGACGCGCAACGGCCCAGCAGCAGCGAGCGCGGCTATGATCGCGAGTGGCGCGAGCTGCGCGCCTCCTTCATCCTCGACCACCCGACGTGCTGTGTGCGGGGCTGCGGTCGACCGACGGTCGACGTTGACCACGTCGAGGACATCCGCGCCCATCCCCACCGTCGCCTCGACCGGACGAACCTGCGCCCGTTCTGTCACGCGCACCATGCGCAGCGTACCGCTCGTGAGCAGGGCTTCGCTCGACCGCGTGAGCTGCGCGACGGTGCTCGCGTCTCGACACGGGGCGCCCTCTACCCTGATTGGCTGCGCCCCTCGCGCGTGCCGCTCCAGCTCGTGTGCGGCCCTCCTGCAGCAGGCAAGTCCCAATTCGTCAACGAGCGCGCTTCGTTCACCGAGCTGGTTCTCGACCTCGACGAGATCAAAGCCGCGCTGTCCGGCCTGCCGATCTACCAGCCCGGCCTGGCATGGCGAGGGGAGGCCCTGCGCCACCGCAACGCCTCGCTGGGCCGCCTGTCC
>DATGMK010000002.1:0-29438 GCA_035293665.1 Reyranella sp.
TGCCCTTGAGCTTGCGGCGGCCCATGGCATCGGTGAATTCCTTGGTCGGCTTGGTGACCATGGTGTAGCCGTTGTAGTCCAGCCAATCGATCAGCGGCCGGATGGACGAATACTCCTGATCCTCGACCAGCGCTGTGTAGTAGTACGCACGCACCAGGCGACCCTGCTCGCGGAAGAACTTCAGCAGCCGACGATAGTCGATGTCGAAGCCGAGCGCCCGGGTGGCGGAGAAGAGGTTGGCGCCGTCGATAAAGAGCGCGATGCGCTCGCTTCCATATTGGTTGCGTGTCATGACGGACAATCCTTGTCGGAATATGTGTTGGTAAAAATGCTCGGAACAACGAACGCAGGGTGACGCGGGCGCGCCGGCGCCGGTGTGACCAGCCGGTGGCCTTACATTTGTTACGATTGTTCTCTTGCGGACGCGCCGGCTCGTAGCGCGGTGCGGCAGCGCCGGCGAATGGCACGAAATGAGACGGCGTACACCGGCGTGCAGTAACCGTTCCTCTTACAGTATTTGCGCACCATCCTTGCGATCGTGCCGTCGAGAGCCTTCTCATCCGCGGACGCCTCAGCGGCCGACATCGCCGCTCCGGTTCCTTTCCACCCACCACCGCGTCTCGCCGATCTCGACAAGCACGCCCACGGGGTTGGCCCGCAGGATGCGGCCGGTAAGCGTCTGGTTGTCGAACAAGTGCAGCCGCGCTTCAGCCCCTCCCGCATGCTGAAGGGAATCTTCGGCGCCCTCAGCGAGATAACTGGCGAAGCACCGTCGCCTCGACGGTCATGTCCTCCTCCTGACCGCGCGGCGTCTAGTGAACGCGGAGCCGGTGGCGGAGCGACAGGGGCCTGCTGCGCCTCCGCAAGGACGAGCGAAGCAACCGAAGTACGCTGCAGGCATTTGATCTCAAACCCGGCATTCACGACGAAGGTGGCGTCTTCGTTGAAGATATGCCCAATCGCCATCCGGAGGACGACGAACATGCGGCTTCTTTCAGCTACGCTTATCGGCCTCAGCCTTGTTGCTGCCACAACGTCGCTGGCGCAGACGCCGCCGGATTGGCGGCAAACCTTGGGCGGCCTGCTCAGCGGGAACCAGGATCGCGACGATGCGCTTCGACAGGCCTACGAGCGCGGGTACAAGCGCGGTCGCGACGACGAAGCGCGGATTTCGCAAAGGCGTGAGCCCAGAGACAGTTCGTACGAGCGCGGCGGCTATTATAGCCGCTGACGGTGGGAGCGACTGACGTCGCTCCGTCGGCGGCCTGGTGGGGGCGAACCATGGTGCGTGGAAGGAAGGGCATTTTCGCTTTTCCTGGCGGCTCGTGATCGGCGTTAACACCGAAGCCCGCGAAAGGTTACTGAGCCCCGGAAAAATAAATGCAGACGCACCGACTTCGCTCGGTGCTAAAGCGAAGCCACTGGCGCACAGCGAAAGTGCGGCGCAATGGTGGGGGGCGGCATGGCCGCATTGACGGACTATTCTGGAACTGCGGCGGCGCAGGATCTGGCGCTCAGACTTGAGCAGCAAGGACTCGTTGCCGACTTTGGGCGCTTCGCGTTGCGCACCGTCGATCTTCAGGCGATTCTCGACAAAGCGAGCCGAGTGGCGGCGGCAGGCTTGGCCGCACGCCTGGCGAAGGTCCTTCAATACCTGCCCGACGAGCAGGCGTTTCTTGTGCGGTCCGGTGTGGGTTGGAAGCGTGGCGTGGTTGGCCATGCCGTTATCGGCGGGGATTCCCAGAGCCCGGCCGGTCATGCGTTTCGGACCGGCGAGCCCGTGGTCTCCAACGACCTGTCGTCGGAACTGCGCTTTCGAACGCCCCGCTTGTTGGTGGACCATGGCGTGCGCAGTGCCATCAACGTCCTCGTCAAGGAGGATGGCCACTCCTTTGGAGTGCTCGAGGTCGACAGCACCCATCGCACTGAATTCGACGGTGCGGACGTGGCCTTTCTGCAAGCGCTCGCCAACACGCTGGCGGCCGCGATCCGTGCGCAGCAACGGGAGGACTCGCTGGCCTCTGCCCTGTCGGAGAAGGAGACCCTGCTCGCGCAAAACCAGCGTTTGTTGAAGGAGAAGGACCTCCTGATCCGGGAAGTTCACCATCGGGTCACGAACTCGCTGCAGATCGTGCACAGCGCGCTGAGCATTCAAGCCAAGCTTCTGCAATCGAGCGAGGCCCGCCGGCAGGTGCAAGAAGCAGCCGGCCGCGTCCTCGCGATAGGTGCCGTACATCGACGCCTGTATCGGGCGGGCTCGGTCATCACGGCCGATTCTGCGGCATACTTGCGAGGCCTCTTGGAGGACATGACCCTGCTGCTGTCCGCCTCCAGCGATCGGAAGCTCGAGCTCGAAACGGAAGCCTTTCCACTCTCCGCTGACGACCTGTCGCATTTGGGGTTGATCGTCGTGGAGCTGATCACCAACGCGATGAAGTACGGCAAGGGCACGGTGACGGTGGCCGTCATGCGGCAGGCCGACTGCGTTCGGATCGCCGTGTCGGATGAAGGGGCTGGCTTTCCGGCCGACTTCGATCCCAATGCCGCCCGAGGGCTCGGACTGAAGATCGTATCGTCACTGGCCAACTCGGACGAAGGCGATGCCATCGTTATCGACCGGTCTGTCCCGTTCGGCCGTATCCTCGTGACGATGAAGCTTTCCGGCGCCAGCGCGTGAGGGAAGGCGCGCGAACGCGTCCGCGTCGTCGGGCGAGTAGTCGAGCCGCGCATTCACCTGATCACCGACGCATCGCCGCGTTGCGTTTCGCATGAAGTCCATATATAATGGACGATAATCGACGTCAAGAAAGTTTTGGAGGGCGACGTGGATGTTTTCGCGCTGGGACAGAATGGCTGGACTCGTGGACTCCGGGGCAAAAACCTCGATTCCATCGGCATCCGACCGGTCCACTCCGGAGTGGACTCCAGTGGACTTTTTCGCCGGGGACGCGCCACTCCGATGGCGCGTCTTCTCATGCTCATGGGGACCACGGGCCCCTCGCCCAAGCGGAGCCGAAGGCTCCCCGCCCGGTCATGAGCGGAGCTGGAGCTCCGCGGTCCGATGATCATGACGCGCTACTGGAACGGCGCGCCCCCCGCGGAAGATTACTTGAGGCTGCCCGCCACCACCCGCACCTTGCGCGGCGCGGCGATCCAGACTCCTGCGGCGCAGATCACGCTGAAGGCGATGCCCAGCGCGAAGGCGATCGTGTAGGTGCCGGTCAGATCGTGCAGCAGGCCGGTGACGAACGGGCCGACCGCGCCGCCGCCGATCAGTGCCACCATCAGCAGGCTGAAGATCGAGCCGAAGCGCGGGCCCTCGAAGATCTCGGCGACGACCGGGCCCATGATCGCGGCGATCGCATAGCCCAGCAGGCCTTGGCTCAGCACCATGATCCACATCAGCGGCTGAGACGGCGTCGCCGACAGCAGCAGGAGCGCGGCGTAGCAGATCACGTAGCCCAGGCAGCTCAACGACCAGACGATCTCGCGGCCGAACCGGTCGCTCAGGCCGCCCAGCACGATCTGGCCCGGGATGCCGGCCATCGCCACCACGCCGAGCGACCAGGCGGCCAGCATCGGGTCGAAGCCGATCTCGACCAGGTACTTGGTCTGGTGGATTTGCACCGAGTACCAGATCCAGCCGCCGGCGAAGTAGCTGAGCGCCAGCCACCAGAAGCGGCCGGTGCGGATCGCGCGCGGCACGGTCCATTCAACGGCCACCCACTTCGCGTCGACGATGTTGGACGGGCGCTTCTTCGCCGTGGCCGCCGCCGCGTGGCTCTCGCCGTCGGGCAGCAGGCCGAGGCTGTCCGGGCTCTTGGCAATCAAGAGGTTGATCGGCACCAGCACGACCAGGGCGATCAGGCCGAGCTTCCAGCACGCGGTGCGCCAGCCCTCGTGCAGGATCATCGCCTGCAGCCACGGCAGGATCAGGATCGCGCCCACGCCGACGCCCGAGAAGGCGATGCCGATCGCCAGCGCCCGGTTGCGGACGAACCAGTAGGGCAGGAACTGCGAATGGACCGAGTAGCTCATGCAGTTGGCGCCGATGCCGACCAGCAGGCCGAGCGTGGCGTAGAGATGCCACGGTGCGGCGATGAGCGTGGCGCCGGCGAGGCCCGCGACGGTGACGAGCGTGCCGAGCTCGATCACGAAGCGCGGCCCGCGGCGGTCGACCAGGCGGCCGAGCACCGGGCTGATGCCGGCCGAGACCAGGAAGCCGAAGGAGAAGGCGCCGGCAGCGAGGCCGCGGTCCCAGCCGAACTCGTCGACGATCGGCGGGAACATCAGCGAGAAGGCGGTGCGCGCCGAGACGCTGAGCGCCATCGTCAGGAAGGCGACGGCGATGATCACCCAGCCGTAGAAGAACGGCAGACGGGCGGCGAGCCGGGCCAGCATGCGATGCTCTGTCAACATGGCCGACTGCACTATCGCGGCAGGAGGTTGGAGGCAATTTACGGCAGGGTAATTGGCGGCGTATTCGGGCCCCAATTCGGTTCCGCTGGGCGGGGCTTGAACGAGCCTCGGCCGGCCGCTATCACCGAACGCGCCTGAAGGGAGACTGCCGTGAAGATCAGCCGTACCGTCAAGAAGATCCTCGACAACTACGAGAGCGACTGCCCCGGCACCAAGGCGAACCTGGCCCGCATCCTGATGCACGGCAAGCTGGGCGGCTCGGGCAAGATGGTGATCCTGCCGGTCGACCAGGGCTTCGAGCACGGGCCCGACCGCTCGTTCGCGCCGAACCCGGACGCGTACGATCCGCACTACCACTATCAGCTGGCGATCGACGCGGGCCTCAACGCCTACGCGGCACCGCTCGGCCCGCTCGAGGCCGGCGCCGACACGTTCGCCGGCGCGATCCCGACCATCCTCAAGCTGAACTCGGCGAACTCGCTGTCGACCAACAAGGACCAGGCGGTGACCGGCAGCGTGAACGATGCGCTGCGGCTCGGCTGCGCGGCGATCGGCTTCACGATCTATCCCGGCTCCGAAGACCAGTACGAGATGATGGAGGAGATCCGCGAGCTCGCCGAGGAAGCCAAGTCCGTCGGCCTCGCCGTCGTGATGTGGTCCTATCCGCGCGGCGGCAAGCTCGACAAGGCGGGCGAGACGGCGATGGACGTCTGTGCCTATGCCGCCCACATGGCCGCGCTGCTCGGCGCACACATCATCAAGGTCAAGCCGCCGACCAACGTGCTGTGGCAGCCCGAGGCGAAGGCCGCCTACGAGAAGGCGAAGATCGACATCTCGACGCTCGACAAGCGCATCGCCCACGTGATGCAGGCGGCGTTCAACGGCAGGCGCATCGTGGTGTTCTCGGGCGGCGAGGCGAAGGATCTCGAGGGCCTGTTTGCCGAGATCCGCGGCCTGCGCGACGGCGGCGCCAACGGCTCGATCATCGGCCGCAACACCTTCCAGCGCCCGCGTGCCGAGGCGCTCGACATGCTCGACAAGATCATCGGCATCTACCAGGGCAAGATGTAAGGCAGCCGGGTTCCGAGATCGCGACGCGAGCCCGCCCTCTTCCGAGCGGCGGGCTTTCGTTCCCGCGTTCGCGGCCGCTTCCCGAGCGGCTTACCTCGAAAGAGTGCTCCCCTGGATCGGCCGCAACCGGCGGCGATCTGGCACTCTTGCCGTCATGCGCGGCAACAACCGATGAGTGCCCGCCGGCCCGAGGAGCAGCCGCTGGACGGCCAGGGCGAGCCGCTGCCCCGGTGGGCGAAGGTCGAAGGCCAATGGGTCTGGCGGAACAATCTCTTCCTGTACAAACCCCGCGACGGCCAAAAGACAGGCGCCGTCGCGATAACGATGACGCTCCGTCGTGCCGACGGCAACGTCGCGCCGGGTGTCGACGCCATTCGCCTGGCCGAACAGCTCAAGGTCTCGGTCACACAGCTGTTTGCGCACAATATGGCCGGCACGCTCTTCGTGGCCGCGCATCGAGACGCGCCGCAGTACGGAGGCGTGTCCGCCGTCACCTATCGGTTTCGGATCGGCATGGTGCAGGCGTACAGGACCTTTGAAGAGGGCATCCCGACAAGCCGAGCGTGAGATGCAAAAGCGAAGCCCGCCTTCGGGCGGGTGCTGGAAGGCGGGCTTCGTGCCGTGCCCTTGTGTGGGGAAAGGGCGAGAGAGGACGGCGGCATCACCATGCGCGCACCATGGCCGTCGTGCACGGGCGTTTGCGGAGTACCGCTCTCGGTCGAGGCGACCTCGAGTCGTCGCTTCAGTGGAGAGACGGTGGCGTGATGCCGAGATGGACGTTGAGATGGCTCGGCCGATACCAGCAGACGGCCGCATCGCCGTCGAGCGCCGGGCAGGATTGCCCGGGGCGCAGTGTGGCGATCTCGAGCTCCTCCGGCGCGCCACACTGCGCGCCCTGGCGGGTGTATTCGAGATGGAGGCGGCGCCCATTCTTCAGGGCCAGCACCCAGCCATAGGCCAGGACGACGGCGCCAGGACTCTGCCATGCCGACTCGACCAGCGCGATATCATCGGCGGTGACACCGAAGCCGCCCTCGGGTACAGCGCCGAGCTCGAGGGCGCGCAGGAACGCGGTCAAATCGGCCGGACGCAACGACTCTTGCATGGAGGGACTCCCCAACCCATCGCCCGGGACTGCTTCTACTCCAGGGCCGGGAATGGCTCACGCCGGTTTGTCACAATGCAAGCGGCACCGCGTATTTCTCCCCGGAACTTCCGGGGTACTCCTTTGGAGTAATGGTCCGCCGGGTCGCTCCGCCGTAACTTCCGCCCCGTCGCCTCTCCCTTTCCCATCCCGAGGCGACTACCTCCGCGGCCCGTCCCGGCCCCCAACCGGGACGGGTTCCATTTCGTTCAGCCGCGCGGCGAAAGCAGCCGGGCCAGCCAGTTCATCGACCGGCTCTGCTCGCAGATCGTCAGCAGGGCGATCGTCACGGGAATGCCGATGAAGGCGCCGGGGATCTCCCACAGGAAGGCCCAGAAGAAGAAGGCGACCAGCATCACCAGCGGCGAGATCGCCAGCGCCCGCCCGGCGATGATCGGCTCGATGTAGCTGCCGATCAGGAACTGGATCAGGTAGAGGCCGCCGAAGATCAGGATCACCGCCTGCCAGGAGTCGAACTGAACGCTGGCGAACAGCACCGGCAGGACGACCGCGATCAGCGTGCCGATATAGGGAATGTAGTTCAGCACGAAGGAGATGACGCCCCAGGCGATCGCGAGGTCGAGGCCGATGGACAGGGTGAAGAGGAAGGCCGCGATGCCGGTCATGAGGCTGGCCAGCGTGCGGATCAGCATGTACTTGCGGATCTTGCCCGACATCTCGCCGGTCGTGCGCAGGACGTCGCTGCCGATCCCGGGCGAGATCGACTCCAGCCGCCGCCGGAAGACCTCGAGCTCGGTCAGGCCGAAGGTCAGCAGGAGGAAGACGACGGCACAGAAGCCGACGAAGCGATTGGCCTCGGCGGCGATGGTGCGCAGCAGGTCGATGAACGAGCGGGCGTCGTACTGGCCGGTTCCTTCGGCGATGAAGATGCCGTAGCCCTCCAGCCACCGGGTCCAGCGCACGTACAGGGCCTGGAAGCGCGCCACGTTGACGATCGTCCAGTGCACGACGTCGTCGATGCTCCACACCACCGTCGCCGCCAGCGCCAGGATGACGAGCAGCGCCAGCAGGACGGTGAGGGCGAGCGCGACGGGCCGCGGAAGCCGCTGCTCGAGCGCCCGCTGGAAGGGTCGGACGAGCGCCATGCCGAACAGCGTGAACGCAATCGGCTCGAACACGACCCGCGCGAGGTAGAGCCCGACGACGACGAGGAACCCGGCGAGCAGCAGCCGGACCGGGTCACTCCTCATGCAGCAGGTAGCCTCCGTCCTCGGCGACCCGGGCACTGGCCCGCGACAGCAGCCAGAGGCTGAGCGTCAGGACGACGATCTCGACCAGCATCGTGAAGATCAGGCCCAGCAGGCTCACCATGTCGCCCGCCGACACCCAGCTCGCCGATCCGCTGCTGGTCGTCTGGATCACGGGGACGCCGGCCTGCGGCGCGCGCAGGAAGTACAGCAGCAGCTGGACCACCTCGAACATCATCACCAGCGCCGAGAACACGATGCCGAGCGCGCTGCCCGCGGCGCCGATCCAGGCGGCGCGTTGCAATGCGCGAAACGAGGGCCGGCGCTCCGGATCGGCCATCCGCCGCGCCAGCCGCGTATAGCGGTAGAACCAGATCGTGGTGAAGCCCAGGACGAGCAGGCTGCCGATCGTCAGCCAGCCGATCAGTGCAAAGCCGCCGCGCGTTCCGACCCCGTCCTTGCCGCCGGACAGCGCCGCATAGATCAGAAGCGCGACGGGGACCGCGCCGATGCCGATCTGCAGCCAGAAGCCGATCCAGCCCAGACGCGAGAAGGCTCGCGAGAGGCCGCCATCGATCGACGTGCCCACTCCGTCCATCACGCCCCCTCCAGCGCGGTTCGGCAAGACATCGGTGCATTGTACGAGGGACGATCGTGAAGACATTGACGCGGGGTCCCACCATCATGCCCGGCGTCCCAATCTGGGCCCTCTTGCCCCTATGTTCATCCGACGCTTTTGTGTAACTCTTGGGGATCGTGAGAGGCTCATTGCGGCGCGGCCGCCACGCTCGGACTGCGGACGCGATAGGACAGGCTGAGGCTGTCGCCCCAGGCAAGCGAGTAGAATTGCCAGAGCGCGACCATGATCAGCACGACCAGCGTCAGCACGATCAGGATGAAGGACTTGTTTTCCACGACGTTCTCGCGGGGATATCAGGTGCGTTCCTTCGCCCGACAACGCGCATGTCGCAGGAAGGCCGCGCCGGCGATATGGCCGATACAACTTTCGGCGGGTCTGTATCTCGCACGACTTCCGCGTAACCAAGGTGAGTTCATGAAGCCTGTCATTCGCCCGCCCATCGTCCGGCCCGTCGTCGACGCGGATTTCGAGCAGTGGCTGCCGCTGTGGACCGGCTACAACACGTTCTACAAGCGCACCCTGTCCGACAAGATCACGCACACGGCATGGGCCCGCTTCCTCGACCCAAAGGAGCCGATGCACGCGCTGGTGGCCGAGCAGGACGGCGCGCTGCTGGGGCTCGTGCACTACCTCTTCCATCGCGCGACGGCGATGATCGAGAACACCTGCTATCTCGCCGACCTCTTCACCAACCAGAAGGCGCGCGGCAAGGGCGTCGGCCGGCTGCTGATCGAGGCCGTGTACGACGCCGCGCGCGGCGCTGGCTGCAGCCGGGTCTACTGGCAGACGCACGAGACCAACGCGGTCGCGCAGGTCCTCTACAACGAGGTCGCCGAGCGCTCGGGCTTCATCGTCTATCGCAAAGCACTCTGACGATGCCCGACTGCCGGCTCTACCTGATCTCGCCCGAACGGATCGAGCATCCATCGATCTTCGCGTCCGATTTGCGTGCCGCGCTCGACGGCGGCGACGTCGCAGCCTTCCAGCTGCGGCTCAAGCAAGTCGACGATGACACGATCGCGCGCGTCGCCGACACCCTGCGCCCGGTGTGCCAGCAGCGCGACGTCGCTTTCATCCTGAACGACCGGCCCGATCTCGCGGTGAAGCTCGATTGCGACGGCGTGCATGTCGGCCAGGACGACCTCCCCTACCTCGAGGCTCGCCGCATCGTCGGGCCCAATCGCCAGATCGGAGTCACTTGCAAGGCGTCGCGCCACCTGGCGATGGAAGCGGCCGAAGCCGGCGCCGACTACGTCGCCTTCGGCGCGTTCTTCGCCTCGGGCACCAAGGCCGTCACGACGCCTGCAAGCCTCGAGATCCTCGAATGGTGGAGCGGGCTGATGGAGGTGCCGTGCGTGGCGATCGGCGGCATCACCGTCGACAATTGCCAGCCACTGATCGCCGCCGGGGCGGATTTTCTGGCCGTCGCCGGGGGCGTGTGGAATCATCCCGATGGGCCTGGGGCCGCCGTGCGCGCGTTCAACGAGATCTTCTCGGGGGGATAGCATGCCTGTGATCGACACCGATGCGCTGCCGCAAATCCTGATGCGGACCGGCGTGGCCGGCCGCTGGCTGTCCGGCCACGAGCAGGGCGCGAGCAGCGTCAGCGTGCTGCGCAACTGGGTCGAGCCCGGCGTCGCGATCCCCCGCCATCTCCATGACCAGGAGGAAGTCGTCCTCGTCGAGGCGGGCGAGATCTGGGTCGAAATCGACGGCGTGCGCACCGACGCCAGGCCCGGCCAGACCGTGATCATCCCACCGCGCGCGGCCCACGCCTGGGGCACGGACAAGGGCAAGGCGCAGGTGCTGTTCATCTGGCCCGAGCTCGATCCGTTCGAGCCCGGCAAGAGCACGTACCTGGAGGGCAAGCCGCCAACCGTCGCGTAGCTCGAAGAAATGAAAAATGGGGAAAGGGCGGGGAACATGATCATCAAACGGCGCAGCATCTTCGGCAAGCTGCGGCACCTGGTCGTTGCGGTCGCGGCGGCCGCCCTGCCCTCGGCCCGGCGCCCGGCAGAGGCGAAGGAAGCCGGGACCGTCGACCGCAAGGCAATGTCGGACCTGTTCGACAAGCACGTGAACGCCGAGCTCGCGGGCGACCTCGACACGACGATGGCGACGATGAGCGACAATCCGTGGCTGAACCATGTGCCGACGCAAGCGGGCGGCGTGGGCCGCGATGGCGTGCGCGCCTTCTATCGCGATCACCTGGTCGGCAAGTTCTTCCCGCCGGACGTGAAGATGACGCCAATCTCGCGCACGGTGGGCGACGCCAGCATCGTCGACGAGGTGCTGATCAGCTTCACCCACACCCGGAAGATCGACTGGCTGCTGCCGGGCGTCGCGCCGACCGGCAAGCCGGTCGAGATGGCGGTCGCCGTCATCGTCGGCGTCAAGGACGGCAAGATCACGCACGAGCACATCTACTGGGACCAGGCGAGCGTGCTGGTGCAGATCGGCCTGCTCGATCCCAAGGGCCTGCCGGTGTCCGGCGCCGAGCTGGCGCGCAAGATCGCCGACCCCAGCCTGCCGCCGCGCCGGATCTAGGCGAGCAGCTCGAGCCGTCGCGTCACCCCGATTGCCTCCAGGAACGGCTCGTCGTGGCTGACGACGAGCAGCGCCCCGTCATAGGCCTGCAGCCCCGCCTCCACCGCCTCGATCGATTCGATGTCGAGGTGATTGGTCGGCTCATCGAGGATCAGGAGCGGCGGCGGATCGCTCCCCAGCACACAGGCGAGCCCAGCCCGAAGCATCTGCCCGCCGCTCAGGGTCGCGACGCTCTGCAGGGCTGCATTGGCGCGGAACATGAAGCGCGCCAGAGCGGCACGACAGGCATTCTCGTCGGCCTGCGGATTGATCCGCCGGAAATTGTCGCGGATCGACAGGGCGGGCTCGAGCAGGCTCACCTGCTGATCGAGCAGCGCGAAGCGCGTCATCACCCGCACGCTTCCGACCTCGGGCCGCAGGCGTCCCGCGATCAGGGCCAACAGGGTCGTCTTCCCCGAGCCGTTCGGTCCGGTGATCGCGACGCGCTCTGGACCGACGATATCGAACGACAACCCGTGCAGGACCGGCCGGTGTCCGTAACCCACGCTCGCCTTGTCGATCTTCAGCACGATCCTGCCGGCGGGCAGGCCAGTCGACGGCAGTGCGACCGTGAGCGGCTGAAGCACCTCGATCCTGCGCTGCGCGGCAGCGGCATTCTCGAGCGCCTGGGTGCGCAGACGCTCGGCCGTCCTCGCATTGGCGCCGCTGGTGTTCTCGCTGCGGTTCTTCATGGCGTTCAGCTGGATGCGCGGGATGTCGCCGCGCGCGCGCGTGCGCTCGCCGCCACGATCCCTGCGCGCCTTGCGCTCGGCGATCTGCCGGGTGTGCTGTGCGATCTCGTCGACGCGGCGCTCGGCATCGGCCAGATCGTGCCGCGCCGCGGCCAGTTCGAGGGCTTTGCGCTCGCGATAATGGCTCCAGTTCCCGCCATAGCGGGCGGCGCCGAGTGTCGTCAACTCGACGATGGCGTCCATCGTGTCGAGCAGCTCGCGGTCGTGGCTGACGACGATCGCGCCGCCGGTCCAGCCTGCCAGCAGATCGATCACGGCGCGCCGCCCGTCGCGATCGAGATTGTTGGTCGGCTCGTCGAGCAGGATGAAGTCGGGCTCGGCGAACACCAGGGCCGCCAGAGCGGCGCGGGTGCGCTGACCCCCCGACAATGCCGCGAGCCTGGTCGCCGGTGTCGCGTCGAGCCCGAGACGTGCCAGCGCCTCGGCAAGGCGCGCTTCGAGCGTCCAGTCGGCGCCGGCGAGCTCATCCGCATCCGCCTCGCCCGCCCCCGCACGGTCGAGCAGGCCCAGCGCGGCGCGCACGCCGAACAGATCGGCCACGGTTTCCTCCGCACCGACCTGCACCGTCTGGCGCAGCACGCCCAGCGTGCCGTTCACCGACACGCGCCCGGCCTGCGGCGCCGCTTCGCCGGCGATGAGCTTCAGGAGCGTCGTCTTGCCCACGCCGTTCCGCCCAACGAGGCCGGTGCGCTCGGCGGTGAAGCTCAGATCCAGTTCGGAAAGAAGCGGTCGACCCTCAGGCGTGGACCACGACAGATGGGCAAGAGCGATGGAAGCGGACATGGTTTTCCCCGGCAGCAAGACAAAGCGGCGTTGCGGTCGGGAAGAAATCCATTGCTCTCGATGTCCTCGTGAAGGAGCGGCATAGACAAGGGCACGGCGCAGCTCGTTCAAGCCGTCCGCGCACCTGTCATCGCACTGTTCAACGCACTGGCAGCCAGAGCACGTCCTCGATGTGCGCCGCACCACTCGCCAGCATGACCAGGCGGTCGAAGCCCAATGCGATACCGGCGCAGTCCGGCAAGCCGTGCTCGAGCGCGGCGAGGAAGTCCTCGTCGACCGGCCAGCGCACGCCATAGAGCCGCTCCTTCTCGTCCATGTCGGCTTTCAGGCGCGCGCGCTGGATCGCCGGATCGGTCAGCTCGCCGAAGGCGTTGGCGAGCTCGACGCCGCAGGCATAGAGCTCGAAGCGTTCGGCCACGCGCGGATCGCCGGGCTTGGCCCGGGCGAGCGCCGCCATGTGGATCGGGTACTCGCACAGGATGGTCGCCCGGCCGACGCCGAGATGCGGCTCGATCTTGTCGAACATGACGCGGAAGAAAACATCGTCCCATGAATCGCCCGCATGCATCGCCACGCCCGAGGCCTGCGAAAGCCTGGCCGCGTCGCCGATGGTCCCGAACAGATCGACACCGGCATGCCGATCGAAGGCCTCGGCCACCGTCAGCCGCTCGGGCGTCGCCGCCGGATCGCAGGTCCTGTCCTGCCAGCGCAGCGCCGTCACCCCGGTGAGCCTCAAGAGCGAGGCGCAGTCCTGCATGATCGTCTCGTACCCCGCGCCGGCGCGATACCATTCCAGCATCGTGAACTCGGGATGATGCAGCGCCGAGCCCTCGGCGTTGCGGAACACGCGCGCGAACTGGTAGAGCCGCGGCACGCCGCCGGCCAGCAGCTTTTTCATCGCGAACTCGGGCGAGCTGTGCAGCCAGCGGATCCGGCCCGTGCCCCCGGGCGTCTTCCATTCGGTGGCGAAGCCCGCGAGATGCACCTCCGCGCCCGGCGCCACCTGCAGGATCGGCGTGTCGACCTCGACGAACCCCTGCTCGGCGAACCAGCCGCGGATCGCCGCGCGGATCAGGTCACGCGCCTGCAGGTACGGCAGGCGTCGGGCCAGCTTGTCGGGGCGCCATTCGGTCATGCACCGGCTTATAGCGTGCCCTGAGGCGGCCTGCTGCGTCCCGAACCGAAGGCGAAGGACCTGAGGCTTCAACAGGGTGCTGTTGCAATGCTAGGTCCTTCGGCGACGCCTCAGGACGACTGTTGGTTCACGCATGACCCCCAAACAGATCGAAAGGTTCTGCGCCGGCCTGCCCGCCGCGACGCGCATCGTGCAGTGGGAGGGCGTCGCCGTCTTCAAGGTCGGCGGCAAGATGTTCTGCCTGATCGCGCCCGAGGACCATTCGGTCGGGCGCATCTCCTTCAAGTCGGCGCCGGAACACTACGAGGCGCTGAGCCACTCACCCGGCTTCCGGCCGGCGCCCTACCTCGCCCGCGCCAAGTGGGTGTCGGTCGACGACCCGGCTTCGCTGACGGATGCCGAGATGAAGGCCTATCTGCGGCGCGCGCACGCGGTCATTGCTGCGGCGCTGCCGAAGAAGAAGCGGAAGGAACTCGGCCTGTAGCTGGAGCGATTTCCCACTCGAATGGAAATGCGCGCCCGGACCATATTTGGTGCAGCAGGCATCTTCCGCCCGGCAAGACGGAAGATGTCTAGGCCGCGCGGGCCAGCGCGAGGCCGCGCTCCTCGATCGTGTCGCGGATGATGTCGAGCGGCTGGCGCCGGTCGACCACGACCGACAGCGCGCTGCGCAGCCGGGACTTGATCTCGCTCTTGTGGCCGTTGAAGCTCAGCAGCGGCAGGCACGGCTCGATCCCGGCACGGCGCAGCGATTCGCACCGCGCCCCCTGCACCTCGAGCACGTCATGCCGCGCGAGCTCGATGTGGAAGAACTCCAGCGAGTCGTGGCCATTGGCGACCTCGAACACGATGCTCGTGCCGTTGACGAGATCCACCACCGGCACCAGGGCGCCGTCGATCGCGACCGCATGCGCAGCCGTCAGGCAAAGGTCCTGGGCGGGCGTGTTCTCGCCGAGAGCATTGCGCTTGATGCGCACCGGGCGCGAAGGGCCGACCCACTTGCCGCCCACACGTTCAAGAGTGAAGGCGTCGACGGCCCTGATCGGCGCAAAGCCTGCGAAACGGGCAGCGACCTTGTCGCCCGCCGCCAGGGTCTCGATCGCGCGGTAGCCGGCAGGCGTCCGCACTTGCGTGCCGCGCAGGAAGCACGAGCCGGGCGGCCAGTGCCACGCCCTCGCCGGTCCCGTGGCGCCGACAATGGCAGCCGCCGCAGTGCCCGCAATCTTGAGCAGATTGCGCCGCGCACGGTTGATCTTCACCGTGTTGCTCATCCGGTCTTCCCCAACTACACACCCAGTGCAGTTGTTATCGCACAAACGCTGTGAAGAGTCGAGAAGATGTCGAAACGGCGGCGATCTGCGCGCCTACGCAGCTCGTGCCAGCGCCAGCCCCCGTTCTTCCAGGCCATCGCGGATGAGGTCGATCGGGTGGCGGCGGTCGACCACCAGTGCTGCCGCGCTGCGCAAGCGCGAGCGCAGCTCGCCGCGACCGCCGCCAAAGCTCAGCATCGGCGCGCATGTCTCGGCGAATGGAGCGATCCGCGATTCGCATGGCGCCCCTTCCGCATCGAGCACATCGTGCCGTTCGAGCTCGATGTGGAAGAAGTCGAGCGTGTCGTGCCCGTCCGCCCTTTCCAGCACGATGCTGGTGCCGTTCACCAGCTGGCCGATCGGCATCAGGAAACCGCCGACATAGACCGCATGCGCCGCGGTGAGGCACAGGTCGCGGCCAGGCATCCCCTCGCCCAGCGCGCCCTGGCGTACCGTCACCGGCCGGCAGTGGCCCAGCCATTCGCGGCGCGGGCCGGAACGGGCGAGCGTGAAGCTCTCGATGAACTTGATCGGCGCCGTGCCGGCAAAGCGCGCCGCCACGCGATCGCCGACCGCGAGCTCCTCGATCGGCCGATAGCCGTCGATGGTGCGGATTCGTGTGCCGCGCAGGAAGCAGGTGGGGGTGCCGCCACCGCCGGTCGTTCCGCCGCCACCGGACTCGCCGCCGCACCAGAAGCACCACCATTGCGCGGCGGCTTGGCGCGGGGCGGCCGAGGTCGCCGCGAGGGCGCCCATCGTGATCGCCGCAGCCTTGAGCAGACTGCGCCGGGAACGGCTCAATTTCGAAGTCGGAGTCCCTGCCATAGCGCTAGAACGCGCATACCCGCCCCAAGTTGCGGGCTTCTCCCGCCTTTGATACAAGCCCGCGCCGGCCTCGCCCCAGCCTGGGAACGAGGCCGAATCCATTTCACCGACCGAGCGGTAACCCTATGAAAGTGCCTGTCAATTCCATCCGCGCCGGCAACGTCATCGACTACAACGGCAAGCTCTGGGTCGCTTCGAAGGTCCAGCACATCAGCCCCGGCAAGGGCGGCGCGTTCGTGGCGATCGAGGCCAAGGCGCTGCGCGAGGGCAACAAGCTGCAGGAGCGCTTCCGTTCGGGCGAGATGATCGAGCAGGCCCACATCGAGGAGCGGGAGGCCACCTTCCTGTTCAAGGACGACAATGGCTACACGTTCATGGACAAGGAGAACTACGAGCAGCTGACCATCGGCAGCGACGTGCTCGATCCCGACCAGGCGCGCTGGCTGCAGGACGGCATGGAAGTCCAGGTGTCGCTGCACGAGGGCACTCCGGTCGGCGTCGAGCTGCCGAAGTCGGTGACGCTCGCGGTGATCGAAGCCGATGCCGTTGTGAAGGGCCAGACCGCGTCCTCCTCCTACAAGCCGGCCGTGGTCGAAGGCGGGATCCGCGTGATGGTGCCGCCGCACATCGCGGTCGGCACCAAGCTGGTGATCAACACCGCCGACGGCAGCTACATGGAACGCGCCAAGGACTGAGTCCTTCACGGGTCCCCTCCGCCGAAGGGGGAGGGCTAGGGAGGGGGACCTCAAGATGACTGCTGTCGAGCCTGTGGCCTTCCCCCTCCTCTATCCTCCCCCCGCGGGGGAGGAGGTTTGAAATGAGCTTACCTCCTAGAGACAAACCCGTCGCCCGCGTCGGTCGCGCGCCGATGACGATCGGCCGCGAGCGCTCCGGACCACCCGAGCGCAAGTCGCTGGCGCCGCGCTCGGCCACGATCACCGTGATGATCCGCGCTGCCTTTGCGGCGGCGAAGTCGCTGAAACGCGATTTCGGCGAGGTCGAGCATCTGCAGGTTTCCGAGAAGGGCCCCGGCGACTTCGTGAGCCGCGCCGACATCCAGGCCGAGCGCACGCTTCGGGCCGAGCTTGCCCGCACGCGGCCGGAATACGGCTTCCTCGGCGAGGAAGGCGGCGAGACCAAAGGCGACGGCCGCAACCGCTGGATCGCCGACCCGCTCGACGGGACCACGAATTTCCTGCACGGCGTACCGCACTTCGCGATCTCGCTTGCGCTCGAGCGCGACGGAGAGGTGATCGCCGGCGTGATCTACCAGCCGATTTCCGACGAGCTCTTCTGGGCCGAGAAGGGCAACGGCGCCTTCATCGACACGCCCAACGCGCGCTCGCGCCGCCTGCGCGTCTCGGGCCGCAAGGATCCGGCGCGCGCGCTGATCGGCACCGGCATTCCCCACATGGGCCGGGGCGACCATCCGACCTATGTAAAAAAGCTCGAGGCGGTGATGAACAAGACCGCCGGCGTGCGCCGCTGGGGTGCCGCGGCCCTCGATCTCGCCTTCGTCGCCGCCGGCCGCTTCGACGCGTTCTTCGAATACGGTCTTGCGCCGTGGGACGTCGCCGCCGGCATCCTGATGGTGCGCGAGGCAGGCGGCATGGTGAACGAGATTTCGGGCGGTGCCTACGCGCTCGGCACCTCGACCAGCATCCTCGCCACCAACGCCGGCCTGCGCGACACGATGGTCGAGATCTTGGGCTGACCCCCTTCCGCCCTCCGGGCACCTTCCCCCGCAGACGGGGGAAGGAACGAGGCTCATGCCTTCCCCCGTCTGCGGGGGAAGGTGGCGCGCAGCGCCGGATGGGGGGCTTACTTCTTCTGCAGCACGTCGAGCAGCACCAGGCTCATTGCCTCGGCGCCGGTCTTGATGCTGGGCTCGGGCACCGGTGCGAACAGCGGCGAGTGGTTGCCGGGCACCGGAGTCTTGTCGGCCGCCGCCTTCTGCAGCATCGCCGGATCGAGGCCGCCGATGCCGAAGTAGAAGGACGGCACGCCGGCCATCACGAACTCCGAGTAGTCCTCGCTGGCCGAGCCGGGCTCGCTCATCAGGTGCGCCTTGTCGCCGAACGCGGCCTTCAGCACCGCGCCGCTGCGCGCCGCCAGCGCGGCGTCATTGACGACGGACTTGGCGCCTTCGGTGAGCCTGATGTCCGGCTCGGGGGCGCCGGCCATCATCGCCACCGCCCTGGCCGTGCGATTGATGCCGTCGAGCATCTTGAGCCGCGTGTCGTTGTCGTAGGAGCGGATGGTGCCGCGCACCGTCGCGCTGTCGGGGATGACGTTGCCCGCGTTGCCGGCCTGGACCGAGCCGATGGTGATCACGCCGAACTTCGCCGAGTCCTTCTCGCGGCTGATCACGCTCTGCACGTCGACGATGAAGTGCGCGGCCTCCATCACCGGATCGATCGTGGTGTGCGGCCGCGAGCCGTGCCCGCCCTTGCCCTTGAAGGTGATCTGCAGGCCGTCGGATGTCGAGTTGATGACGCCCGGCCTGTAGAAGACGTAGCCGTATGGCCCGGGCCCGACATGCAGAGCGAAGCCGTAGTCGGGCTTGGGGAAGCGCGTGAACAGGCCGTCCTCGACCATATGCCTGGCGCCGCCGCCGCCCTCCTCGGCCGGCTGGCCGACGAACATCAGCGTGCCGTTCCACTGGTCCTTGAGGTCGAGCATGGTCTTCGCCACCGCGACCCACGCCGCCATGTGGACGTCATGGCCGCAGGCATGCATGACAGGCGTCTCGACGCCGCGCAGGATCTGCTTGGCGTGGCTGGCATAGGGCAGCCCGGTCTTCTCCTCGAGCGGCAATGCGTCGAGCTCGGTCCGCACCATCACCGTCGGGCCGGGACCATTCTTGTACAACGCAACAATGCCGGTCTTGCCGACACCTTCGGTCACCTCGAAGCCGAGCGCCTTCATTTCGCCCGCGAGCTTTGCTGCTGTGCGCTGTTCCTGGAAGCCCAGCTCGGGATGGAGATGGATATCCTCGTAGACCGCCCTGAGGTGCGGATATTGCGCGTCGAGGCTGCGGTCGATGGCGGCGCGGGTCCCCGCGACGTCCGCCGCACCCGCGATCCCGGGCAGGGCTGCCACGAGCAACCCGACGCTCCACATCCTGACCATGCCATCTCCCTCCGGTTCACAGGCAGGTTAACCGCGCCCTATTGGCCCCGCCACCGTCATTGGTTATTGTCGAATCGGTGTTTCCGGCCGGGCCCGAAATCCTTTAAAGGACAAATGGTTATGCCAAGCCGTACAGTAGCCGTGCGGAGCCTGGCGTTGGCCGTCGCCACGCTCGGAACGGTGGCCGCTGCCACGCAAGCCGCGCCCAACTCGGCGGCGGCGGCGAGCGCGCCTGCCGAGCCGGCGGGTAGTCCCACGGCCACGGTTTCGTTCGACCGTCAGTCGGTGGAGATCAACCCCGCCGCGCGCAACGCGCTCGATACGCTTGCCCAGGTGATGACCGCGCAGGGCGTGCGGGAGGTCGAGCTGCGCGGCTATGCTACCGGCGACGACGCCGACGAGGCGCGCAAGCTCGCCCTTGTGCGCACGCTGGCCGTGCGCATGTACCTGATCGACCAGGGCGTGAGGGCGCGCATCGAGGTCGCCGCCCAGTCCGCTCCGGCGAAGGGCGGCGGCGCCGCGGAACGCGTCGACGTCATGACGCCCCTGACGCAGTAGGACCTGAACGCGGAACGCATGAGCAGTCCCCTTCCCTATCTCGTCCGCATGCTCGTGTTCCTCGCCGGCGTGGCCGGCCTCGTCTACGTGCTGCACGAGGACCTGTTCCGCATCTTCGAGCACACGCCGCAGCTCGACGCCGTGATCCTGGGCGTGCTGGTGCTCGGCATCTTCTTCGTCTTCCGCCAGGTCATCATCCTGTGGCCGGAAGTGAGCTGGATGCGGCGCTACCGCAACCGCGAGGCCGACGCGCCTGTACCGCCCTCCGATTCGGTGAACCTGCTGGCGCCGCTCGCCGCCATGCTGGGCGAGGCGCACGACCGCATCCGGTTGTCGCCCACCGCCACGCGCGCGGTGCTCGACGGCATCGCCACCCGCCTCGACGAGCGCCGCGAGCTCGCGCGCTACATGATCGGGCTGCTGATCTTCCTCGGCCTGCTCGGCACCTTCTGGGGCCTGCTGCAGACGATCGGCGCGGTGGCCGACGCGATCAACAGCCTGCAGGTCTCGGCCGGCGACGCGATGCAGATGTTCGCCAAGCTCAAGACCAGCATCGAGGGCCCGCTCAAGGGCATGTCGACCGCGTTCGGCGCCTCCCTGTTCGGCCTGTCGGGCTCGCTGGTGCTGGGCTTCCTCGAACTGCAGGCGAGTCAGGCGCAGGGCCGCTTCCACATCGAGCTCGAGGAATGGCTGGCGCGCGCCACCAGCCTGTCGACCTCGTCACTGCCGCCGGGCGTCGCCCAGAGCGTGCCGGCCTATGTCGAGGCGCTGCTCGAGCGCAACACCGAGGGCGTCGACGGGTTGATGCGCTCCATTCATCGCATAGAGGAGAGCCGCCAGGCCGCGGCGGCGGGCAACGCCACGCTGGTCGAGCGGCTGGCGGCACTGGCCGAGACGATGCGCGCCCAACAGACCCTGCTGGCCCGCTTCACCGAGCTGTCGATCGAGCTGCGCAGCGCGCTCGGCCGGCTGTCCGAGCGCGCAACCGACGACAGCGCCGACCGGGAGGCCGCCGCCGCCCATCGACGGGCGGTCGAGGGCCATCTCGCCCGCCTGGTCGAGGAAAGCCTGCGCACGCGCGGGTCGATGGCGGCGGAGATCGCCAAGGCGTCCGATGCCCACCGCGAGACGCTCGAGGCGCGCATCGCCGAGCTCGGCGCGCAGGCGGCCGCGCATCGCCAGCAGATCGCCGCCGATCTCGAGCAGCTGAGCCAGAACAATGCCAGCGGCCAGGCGCAGCTCAACGCGGAGCTCAAACGCGCGATCGCACGGTTGAGCGACCACTCGGCCGCCGACGCCGACCGCGAAGCGATGGCCAACCTGCAGCACTCCGTCGAGGGCCAGCTGGCGCACGTGGTCGACGAGAGCCGGCGCGCCCGCGCGGCACTCGCCGAGGAACTGCGCAGCGCCGTCACCGACCTGGCTGACCGGTTCGCCGATGTCGACCGGGAGGCGATGGCGCTGCACCGGCGCAACATCGAGGCCCATCTGGCCCGGCTGGTCGAGGATACCGAGACCAACCGCACGGCACTCGCCGAGGAGATCCGCGGCGAGATCCGGCTGCTGGCGCGCACGATCGCGCGGGCACGCCAGGCCGAGCCCGAGCCCGTGCAGGACCAGCCGATGGGTAACTGATGGCCGCCATTTCCCGTCGCCGCGACGGCGCCGACTATACGTGGCCGGGCTATGTCGACGCGCTGACCACGCTCCTGATGGTGCTGATCTTCCTGCTGTCGATCTTCAGCGTGGCGCAGTTCACCCTCTCGACCGTGCTGTCGAACCGCGAGACGGCGATCGATTCGCTCAACAAGCAGGTCGGCGACCTCGCGAGCCAGCTGTCGCTCGAGAAGCACTCGGCCGAGGACCTCGCCAAGGACGTGGCGCGCCTCACCCTGCTCAGCCGCCAGCTCCAGGCCGAGCGCGAGAAGCTCACCGCCGACGCCGCCAGCGCGCAGGCCGAGCGCGACCGGCTGGCGGCGATGCTGAAGGACGCCACCCAGCAGGTCGAGGCCAAGACCTCCGAGACCAGCGACATGCAGAAGGAGATCGAGCGGCAGAAGCTCGAGCTCACGCGGCTGGCGGAGGCCCTCGCGGCGGCCAACAACGAGAAGGGCAAGCTGTTCTCCGACCTGACCGAGGAGCAGAAGCAGACCGCCGAGCAGAAGGCGGCGGTGGTGCGGATGACCGCCGAGCTGAACGCGCTGAAGGACGAGCTCGCCCGCCTCAATGCCGCGCTCGATGCGGCCGACGCCAAGGCCAAGGAGCAGAACGCGCAGATCATCGACCTCGGCCAGAAGCTGAACCGCGCGCTCGCCAGCAAGGTCGAGGAGCTGGCGCGCTACCGCTCCGAGTTCTTCGGCAAGCTGCGCGAGGCGCTGGCCGGGCAGCGCGACGTGCAGATCGTCGGCGACCGCTTCGTCTTCCAGTCCGAGGTGCTGTTCCCGTCGGGCTCGGCGCAGCTTCAGCCGAGCGGCGAGAAGCAGCTCGCCGCGGTGGCGCAGCGGCTGATCGAGATCAGCAAGAAGATTCCCGACGACATCAACTGGGTGCTGCAGGTCGACGGCCACACCGACAACAAGCCGATCAACACCGCCGCCTTCCCCTCGAACTGGGAGCTGTCGGCGGCGCGCGCCATCGCGGTGGTGAAGTTCCTGAACGCCCAGGGAATCCCCAACAACCACCTGGTCGCCGCCGGCTACGGCGAGTTCCAGCCGCTCTCGATGATGGACACCGCCCGCAACCGCCGCATCGAGCTCAAGCTCACCAACCGCTGACGCGCTTCCGGAGTACGATCGTCTTTGCGGGGAGCGCCTGTGGATAAGGCCTCGCGCGAGAGTCTCAGGTTGGACATTGGACCGGACTTCGCCGCCTGAATGGCGAGATGTTTTGCCGGTCCATTGCCCGTAATAGGTGGACGAAGGCGGGCGAGGGTAAAATTCCCGGTCCTACGAATTTGCGCATCGGGAGTTCACCATGTCAGACGTTTCCTTCGCTGGTCTTCGCCAGGCCGATGGCCGCTTCGACCAAGCCAACCGCGGTTGCCCCGGCTGGCCGGTGGCGATCGAGGCGCCCGCGCTCTCAGCGCATGCAATCGAGGCGCATGGCAACAGGATCGAGCTGATCGATCTCGAGCGGCGCCTGTCGGACCGCGAGGCCGAAGGCGAACGCCTGCAGGCCGAGCGACCGTGAAGGCGCCGTTTTTCGACCGTTTCCGCTCCGTTTTCGACCGTTTATCGTGGACCCTGACGGCCGCGAAAGGCCGCCACGCCGCACTTTTGGCGCATCGGCGCTCGCCAAACCCGATTAAAAACCGGGATAACGGCCGAAACGGACGGCATACAAAGCGTGATCGTCTTTGGCGCGCGAACGGCGTTGCCCTAATAGACCTCGCGCACGAAGCGCTGGGTCGACTGCTTGGGCCGCTTGTAGCCGTCGTCGGCCTGCCGCGGCGGGATCTCGATCTCGACCGGCTTCATGTCGTGATACGGGATCTGGTCGAGCAGATGGCGGATGCAGTTCAGCCGCGCGCGCTTCTTCTTGTCGGCGTTGACCACGACCCACGGCGTCTCGTCGCGGTCGGTATGCTCGAACATCGTGTCCTTGGCCCTGGAATACTCGACCCAGCGCTTGCGCGATTCGAGGTCCATCGCCGAGAGCTTCCAGCGCTTGAACGGATTGCGCACGCGCTCCTGGAAGCGCTTCTCCTGCTCCTCGTCGTTGACCGAGAACCAGAACTTCACGAGATGGATGCCCGAGCGCACCAGCATCTCCTCGAACAAGGGCACCGAGCGCAGGAACTCCTCGTACTCGGCGTCGGTGCAGAAGCCCATGACCCGTTCGACGCCGGCGCGGTTGTACCAGGAGCGGTCGAACAGCACGATCTCGCCCTTGGCCGGAAGATGCGGGACGTAGCGCTGGAAGTACCATTGCCCCTTCTCGCGCTCGGTCGGCGTGCCGAGCGCCACGACCTTGCAGATGCGCGGGTTGAGCGGCTCGATGATGCGCTTGATCGCGCCGCCCTTGCCGGCGGCATCGCGGCCCTCGAAGATCACCACGACCTTCAGGCCGTTCAGCCGCACCCATTCCTGCAGCTTGATCAGCTCGAACTGCAGGTAGGCCAGCTCGTCGACGTATTTGTAGTCCTTGGGCGGCTTGCGCAGCTTGCTCTCGTTGGTCATCGGCCAGTATTGCTCGACCGCATCCGCTTCCTTGGCGTGCTCGAGCACCCTTTCATAGGGCTCCGCCGACTTCTTGCTCTCCTTCTTACCCATGCCCGGCTCCCTGGTTCCCTTGTCGTTGACCGCGATGATGGCCGATCCCGCCTCATACGCCGGCTAGGACGCCGAGTTCGCGCGCGGCTGGCGCATCGGCGCGCCCAGACCCTGCAGGTCGGGCGTGCGGGCGAGAGCAAGATCGTCGGGCAGCAGGTTCAGCGCTTCGAGCGCCTGGTCGAGCAGGCGGAGCTCCCTGAGGAGCGCCGGCCGGCGGTTTTCGGGCAGGGTCGTCGCCAGGTTCTCCAGCATGGCCCGCAGCCGCCGCGCGATCTGGTAGTTCTCGGCGCCGTAGAGCCGGATCTCGCGGCACGACAATTCGACGAAGTCGTCCCAGTTGGGCGTGCGAAAGATCACGCGCGGCTTTCCGCTGGCGTCGTTGATCACGTCGTCATGCAGATGACGCCGGCCGACCGCGCGCAGCAGGCGGTGGAGCTGGTCGATCGCCAGCACCGCGGTCGTCGGATCGTTGATCGCCTTGCTGAGCGCCTTGATGGCGATGTCGACGATCACGCGGAAGGAGAAGGTCGCGTCCTGCTCCAGCGTGCGCTCGGCCCCCAGCGCCACTGCGCCCCGCAGGCGCCTGTCGTCGGCCGACGCGGCGCCCCCGTAGAGATGGAACAGCGGCTCGTCGACCGACAGGAAGTTGCCGACCTGATGGGCGAACTCGATGACGCCGCCGGTGCGCTCGGCCTCCCGCTGCACAGTCCTCAGATCGACCGCGAGGATGATGGCGGACGTGCCCTTGTGCAGGATCGTGCGCACCGGCGGTGGCGGCGGCGCCGTGAGCTTCGCCGGCGTGTGCGGGCCCTTGACCTTCGACGGGTAGACCTGCTCGATCACCACGAGCCCCTGCTGCCCCAGCCGCCACACGATGCTGACCGGCCGCAGCAGCCGCGCTGCGTAGTCGATCAGGTAGATGAAGGCCACGGTCGAGCCGCCCGCCAGCAGGACGGCGACGGTCAGCAGCAGGTAGGGAACGGTGTCCTGCGCCCGCGCCAGCGTGCCGACGCTGAAGGCGAGCGTCAGCACGAACAACGCGATGATGAGGCGGATGGTGTTGTCGCGCAGCAGCGTGGTGGCGATGATGCGCGGCGTGAGCTGGGCGCTCGCGATCTGGATCGCCACCAGGAGCGAACTGAAGGCGAACACGATGAAGGCCACGGTCGCCGAGACCACGCTCTCGAGCGTCGTATCGACGGTCGCCACCTCGAGCTTCCACGACCAGGTCCATTGCAGCCAGTCGTCGAGCCAGCCGACGATGCGGATCAGGAAGAACGAGATGACATAGGCCGCGACGGGCACGGCCCACATCGTCGACCGCAGGTAGCTCCTGAGTGAGTAGGACCGGCGCCACTCCATGTCGGCTATTCCCTGTTCAACCCGGGCGGCGCCTTGTGCCATTCCAGCCCAGCCTTGGCCTGCCGGTAACCGTAGTCGTAGAGCGCGCGCATGTACGCCTGGTCGAACTCGCCCTTCTTCTCCGGCGCCACGAAATCATGGCCGATATAGGCGAGGTTGTAGTCGACGCCGTCGCGCCTGGCGATGAAGTAGATGCGCAGCACGTCGTTGCGGCCGCTCGACGCCAGCATGGTGCTGATCGCCCGGCCGGCGATGTCGATGGTGCGGCGCTCCGAGGTGGCCCAGTCCGGATCGAGCCGGGCGTTGCGGATGACATAGGCGTTGCGCTCGCGCTTGATGCCCATGCGGCCGAGATCGAGCGACGGCGGATAGAGGAACAGCTGGGCGATCGCGCCTCCGTCGACATGCAGCTCCTGATATTTCCTGCCGTCGAGCTCGACGTCGATCAGCACCGGCTGGAAGGCGCCGGGGATCGCCGCCGAGGCCCGCAGGATCTGGTGCACCAGCGCGAGCGCGCCGGGCTTGCCGCTGTCGGCGATCGCGCCGATGTTCCAGATCACCGGCCGCTGGGCGTCGAGATTGGTGGTCCCGATCAGGAGCAGCCGGCCCTTGCGGTATTCGGCGGCGATCGCGTCGAGCATCTTCTGGTCGAAGTACCTGGCGATCAGGGCCGACAACGGCGCGGTGTCCGCCATGCCGTCGTCGAGCAGCGCCGCACTGAGGCCACGATAGCGATAGACCAGGTCGGCGTTGATGGTCGTATAGACCTCCCGCAGGACGGGATCGTATTGCGGCCCGAGAAAAGCCAGCGGCGCGATCAGCGCGCCGGTGCTGACGCCGGTCACACCCTTGAACTGTGGCCGCGTGCCGGTTTCCGTCCAGGCGTTCAGCAGCCCGGCGCCGAATGCGCCGTTGTCCCCGCCACCCGAGACAGCGAGATAGTTGGCCGGTGGCAGCTTCGCGCCGTGCGGCAGGAGAGCGATCTCGCGCTGCAAGGCCTCGGTCGCGTCGACGATCATCGGCTGGGCATCGCCGTCGGGATAGAATCGTGCATTGGCGATGCCGAGCGGCCAGGCGCGCTCGGTATCGGCCCGCGGCACCGCCGGTCCACGTTCGGGAGCCGAGCACGCACCGACCCCAATGCCGATCGCGGCCATCGCAGCAGACATCCACACACGCATCGGCCGCAAGCTCCCCTCCCCACGTCGTGCCTGATGTCTTGCGCGTCGTTGGCGCCGTCGTCCTTGACCTTTATCAAGGCTGTCCGACAAATAATTGATCAAAGTGGCAGCATGAAGCGCCGCTCCTTTCTCAGCCTGTCGGTCGT
The DNA here is from genome assembly GCA_035293665.1 of Reyranella sp. Taxonomy (GTDB): domain Bacteria; phylum Pseudomonadota; class Alphaproteobacteria; order Reyranellales; family Reyranellaceae; genus Reyranella. Next base: position 26,524 of record DATGMK010000002.1, read on the forward strand.
TGTCCTGGCGTTGAGTTCGGTGCGTGCCGTGCGGGCGCAGGACGCCAAGACGTTCAAGCCCGAAGAGCTCGACCAGATGCTGGCGCCGATCGCGCTCTATCCCGACCCGCTGCTGTCCCAGATCCTGATGGCCGCCGGTTATCCGCTGGAGATCGTCGAGGCGGCGCGCTGGCAGCAGGCCAATCCGGCGCTCAAGGGCGATGCCGCCGTCCAGGCCGTCAAGGACAAGGATTGGGACACGAGCGTGAAGTCGCTGGTCGCCTTTCCCGACGTGCTGAAGCAACTCAACGAGCACCTCGATTGGACGCAGAAGCTCGGCGACGCGATGATCGAGCAGCAGGCCGATGTCGCCGATTCGATCCAGCGCCTGCGCGCCAAGGCGGCGGCCGCCGGCAATTTGCAGAGCACGCCGCAGCAGGCCGTCACGACCGAAGGCTCGGGCGACAACATCCAGTACATCATCCAGCCGGCAAATCCCGAGGTCGTTTACGTGCCGCAGTACAATCCGAGCTGGGCGTATGGGCCATGGCCCTACCCGGCCTATCCGCCGGTCTACTATCCGTTCGGCGGTGCGCTCGCGACCGGCATCTTCTGGGGCCTCGGGATCGCCGCCGGTGCGGCACTGATCGGCGGCTGGGCATGGGGCGGCCGCGGGCAATCCTACGCCAATATCAACGTCAATCGGGCCGCCAACATCGACAACAATTTCAATCGCAACCAGATCAACCGACCTGATCGGCCCGATCGGCCCGACCGTCCCGGTGCGGGTGGCGGCGGGGAGCGCTGGCAGCATCGGCCCGAGCATCGCAAGGGGGTGGCCTACCGCGACAATGCCACCCGCCAGCGCTTCAACCAGGCGCCGCGCCCCGGCGCAGCCCAGCGCGACCAGTTCCGCGGGCGCATTCAGAACCCAGCGGGCGCCAGTCCCGGCAATCGCCCGGGTGCCGGGCAGGGCATCGCCAACAGGCCGGGCGGTGCACAAGGCATCGGCAACCGTCCGGGCGGTGGCCAGGGCCTCGGCAATCGTGGGGGCGGCGGGCAGATCAACCGCGCGCAGCCCCGCCCCAATGCCCTGGGCGGCGTCAATCGCGGCCAGCAGATCAACCGCCAGTCCACTCGCGGCAATCAGCAGATGAACCGCGCGCAGTCGCGCGGTGGTGGAGGCGGCCGTCCGGGCGGAGGTGGAGGCGGCCGACCAGGCGGAGGCGGCGGCGGGCGGCCCGGCGGCGGCGGCGCACGTGGTGGCGGAGGCCGGCGATGAACAGGTTGCTGCAGCTCCTGCTCGCCCTGGTCGCGGCGGGGAGCTTTGCCCTCTCGGCGCAAGCACAGACGCCGCAGTCGTCGCCGGTCCCCCAGACACGGACGCCCGCGACGCAGCCGGCCAAGCAGCGCCACTTCCCGACCGCGGAGGCCGCCGACGACGCGATCACCGACGCCCTGCGCAAGAACGACGACAATGCGATGAGCGCCATCCTCGGCGCGAGCTGGCGCGACTTCGTGCCAGGCTCACGCGAGGACGAGGACAAGGTGCGCGAGACCTACCTCAAGGCGTGGGACGAGAACCACAAGCTGGTGCCCGACGGCGACAACAAGATGCTGGTCGAAGTCGGCACGACCGGCTTCAAGATGCCGATCCCGATCGTCAAGGATGACGAAGGCTGGCGATTCGACGTCGAAGCGGGCCACAAGGAGATGATCGCCCGGCAGATCGGGGCCAACGAGCTCGACGTGATCCAGACCCTGCTCGCGATCGTCGACGCACAATACGACTACGCCTCGCTCGATCCGATGAAGACCGGTGTACCGGCCTATGCGCGGCGCCTGTTGAGTTCCCCCGGCAAGAAGGATGGCCTCTATTGGGAGGCCAAGCCCGGCGAGCCGGAAAGCCCGCTCGGCCCGCTGGTCGCCAAGGCGCAGCCGGGCGATCGCGAGGGCCAGGGCTATCACGGCTATCGCTATCGCCTGCTCTACGGCCAGGGTCCCGATGCGCCCGGCGGCGCCCACAGCTACCTGGTGCACGACCGCATGATCGGCGGCTTCGGCGTCATCGCCTGGCCGGTGAAATACGGCGAGACGGGCGTGATGAGCTTCATCGTCAACCAGAACGGCGACGTCTACGAGCAGGATCTCGGTCCGGACACGGCGCAGCAGGCCGCGGCGATCACGCTCTTCAACCCGGACAAGGATTGGCAGAAGGCGGACACCACTCCGCCGTAAGGGAGAGTGACATGGTGAGAACGAGAATACTGGCGATTGTGGCGGCCGCAGGCCTGTTGGGGGCGTGCGACCGGCCGTGGAGCAATCCCGAGAAAGGCGCGGCGGTCGGCGCTGCAGCCGGCACCGGCATCGGCCTGGTGACGGGCGGCAGCTTCGGCACGGTGGTCGGCGCCGGCCTGATCGGCGGCGCGGTCGGCTATCTCGGCGGCGCGGCCGTCGATTCGAGCAGGAGGTAGCCAGCCATGAAGACGATCGCCCTTGCCGGCACCCTGTTCCTCGTCGCGACGGCGACGCAGGCCCAGACGGCACCGCTCAACTTCGATCAGGCGGCCTACGTCACCTGCCGCGAGGCGCAGGCCATGAACGTCGAGGCCCGCAAGTCGCTGGCGGTCTACCTCGCCGAGCATTCAGCGCGTTATCGCGGCGTTGCCATTCCCGACGATCAGCGCGGCGGCGAGCTCGCCATGCTGGTCAAGGGCGGCTGCACGCTGGCGCCGGACGCCTATCTGTTCACCGTGATCGACCGCGCAATCGTCGCGGAGAAGGACAAGCTGCCGAAGCGCTAGCAGGTTGTTGAAAAAGTCGTCGTATCGGACCGAAGAAGATGATTCACTGATCTCGGTAGCTTGCGGGAGTTGTTGTGATGCGCGGCTCGGATGAGCGAAGTGGGTCACTGTTCAGCTACGTCGACCTTGAGG
>DATGMK010000003.1:0-2796 GCA_035293665.1 Reyranella sp.
CCATGGACGAGGCGCTGGGCGATCTGGCGAACGGCGACATCCTGATCGGCGACGATGGCGCAATCGCCGCCGTCGGACCGTCGCTCGACGCGGCAGGCGCCGAGGTGATCGATGCCGCGGGCATGATCGCCTTGCCCGGCATCATCGATGCCCACACCTGCCTGTGGCAGACCGTTCTGCGCGGCCACGTGCCGGACCTGTGGACCGGCCGCTATTACTCGGCGTTGCTGCCGCTGCGGCACAATTATGCGCCCGAGGACAATTACAACGCCGCCTATGTCGGCGCTTTCGAGATGCTGTCGTATGGCACGACGACGGTCGTCGACTACTGCCACAACATCCGCGCGCCAGGTTACGCCGAGGCCTCGATCGAGGCGCTGCAGGCAAGCGGCATCCGGCACCTGTTCCAATATTCCTTCATGGCCGCGCATCCGGACGATTTTCCCAAGCCGGGCAGCCGTTATGAGGACGGCCAGCGCATCTACGAGCGCTTCCACGATCCCAGGAGTCTGACGACGATCGGCTTCGGCATCGATTCGATTGGCGGGCCGGAGCTCGCCAGGCAGCTCGCCTTCGCGCGCGAGCGCAAGGCGCCGTCCTGCATTCACGTCAACGAGACCGGCACGATCGACAGGCTGCACGCGATGGGGCTGCTCGGGCCCGACCTGCTGGTGATCCATGGCAATTTGATCACCAACGGCGAGCTCGAGCTGATGGCCCGGGCACGCATGCCGCTCTGCTTCACGCCGACCGCCGATACGCAGGGCACGCCGGCCGATGTCGTGCGCCGCGCCATGGACCGCGGCGTCGAAGTGGTGTTCGGCTGCGACATCCCGTGCTCGATCGCCTCGGATACGCTCGGCCAACTGCGCGTCATGTACAACGTGCAGGGCTATCTCGACGGCGCGATGGAGCGCAGTTTCTCGAGCGTGATCGGCCGCCGGCCGGCGGTGCGGCCCGGCATGCCGCTGCTCAGGCCGCGCAAGCTGATCGAGCGGGCGACGATCGGCGCGGCGCGCGTGCTGGGCATGGATGACCAGATCGGCTCGCTGGCGCCGGGCAAACGGGCCGACATCGTGCTGATCCGCAAGGGGCCGTTCGGCGATTCCGTCGAGCGGGACGCTTGCGCCCATGTGCTGCTGCAGACCAGTCCGCGCGACATCGACACTGTCATCGTCGACGGTGAGCTGCGCATGACCGCCGGCGTGCTGAGAGGCTTCGAGGCGAACAAGGCAGCGGCAATGATCGCGGCGTCGCGGCGCCGGATTCTCGGCTAGGACGAGCTCTTCACCAGCTTGACGTCGTGCGAAACCAGAGCGACGGCATCGCACACGCTGCGAAGGGCGGCGAGGCTCGCGCTGTCGTCGGCGCCGGCCGGCGTGAGGACGAACGCCCGATCGGCCGCGGCGATCGCCTTCTCGACCGTGGCGCGGTCGATGTTCGAAGCGGCGTCATCCCGGCCGGGATAGCGCATGATGGCGATATCGACCCCCGCGCTGGCGCGCGCGGCCAGTGCCGCGGCGACCCGCCATTCGGCCGAGACGCGGAGCGGCAGCACAAGCTGGCAGTGTACGGCGGGCTCTCCCGTCCTGTCCTCTTCCAGCATCGCCAGCAAACGGTCGATCAGGGCGTCTGCCGGCGCGCTCGCGGCGTTCTCGAACCAGATGCCGATGCGGCGATCGCGCTTCAGGCCGATGCCGAGCGAGGCGAGCTGCTTGGGCAGGTCGAGGACGATGCTGCGATCCTTGTTCTTGCCGGCCTCGTCCAGCTTCTCGTAGGGCACCAGGTCGGGGTGAAGCAGGCGGCTGTCGTCGCGCCTTTCGGCGAAGGTCCAGCCGCGCAGCCAGCGGTCGCGGCACCAGCGTTCGTGCTCTTGCCGGGCGAGCGCCTCCAGTTCCGGCTGGTCGTCCGTCCGCCAGGTCCAGTCGGCGTCCGTCACGGTGCTTGCCGCGTGAAGGCCGAGCGCCCGGAGCTTCATCTGAAGATGATCGGCCAGCGAGCGGTTGGCGGCGCGATAGGTCTCGTCGAGCTGCGGCCACGGCACCAGCGCCGGTCCCGGCGTCGATACGGTGGCGAGGTAGTGCTCGTGCAGGCGCCGCGCCAGGTCGTCGATCTCCTCTTCCAGCAGGAAGAACGGATCAGCCTCCTCTTCGATGGCGCCGAAGGCGATGATGCGCAGCGTATCGAGGCCGCGGCCGTGGATGTGCGGCAATGCCTTCACCTGCACCGCGCCCGCGCGTTGATCGACGAAGATCGGCGCGGTGTCGGCGCCGACATGCGAGCAGGCGCGGCGCAGCCCCAGCGCCACCGAAAGGTTGACGCGATCGTCGCCGCAACAGACGTATATCGACGTGGCGGCCAGCGGGCTTTGCAGCCAGTCTTCGACGTCCTGCTTGCTGATGGCGCCGGAATGCACTTCGGCCTGCTTGAAACGGAGTTCGGCGCAGAGGCCGAGATTCGGGTACTCGGAGAGCAGGCGATGCCGTTGCGCATCGGCGTCGCGATCGATGGCGGTGACGATCATCCGGCGGCCGGTGCTCGGCGTGGCAATGCGGGCGAGCTGAAGCAGCAGCTCGCTTCCCATCTCGCCCAGCCCGACGATCACGGCGTGGATATCGTGCGAGCCAGGCGGCAGGCCCCAGTCGGCGGGATAACGGGCCAGCAAGCCGCGCGCGATGGTACGCTCGCGGACGTAGAGTCGAAGAGCGATCCGGCTCTCCCGCAGGGATTGGGAGAGATGGGCGGTGGCGATGTCGCGAAGTTCCTGGTGGCTGAGCCGCATCACGAAGGGCAGAG
>DATGMK010000004.1:0-10870 GCA_035293665.1 Reyranella sp.
GTCGGCGTGGCAAAGAGATTGTGCGAGCCGATAAGGCGAAGGATCTCGTTCACCCGTGGGAACCAGATCGGCAGGATGCCGCGCAGGACATGGAACGGACCGGACGCGCACGTCCACAGGCCGCTCGGCCATTCGCGCGCCTCAGCCTCGGCGGCTATTACCGCCGATCGGGCCAGTTCGGCGTAACTCCAGATTTCGCCGACCAGGCGATTGGTCTCCGGATCGACCGCGTTGATCGCCGCCTGCATTCGCAGGGCCAGCCCCCAGGCGAAATCGAGCTTCACCGAAGCGCGAATCATCGTCTGTTGCTGGATGTTCGGCGGCCAACTCGTGTTCATCACAGAGTTGTAGGACTTGAGGTTACAGTCGATGAACAGCCGGTCGCGTGGCACCTCGACGTCGTCGAAGATCACGAAGGCGTCCTGTTCGTCGAACCGGCTCGAGAGCGGATGGTCGAAGCGATTGCCGCCGGACGAAACACTGTCGCGGCACAGAAATTTCAGGCCCGGCGTGTCCATGGGGATGCAGAAGGACAGCGCGTAGGCGTCGGCACCCTGCGGCAGCGGCGCGGCCGGATAGACCGCGATCTCGTCGGCGAAAGGCGCCAGAGTCGCGAGCACGCGCGCGCCGCGCACCACGATGCCGTGCTCGGTCTCGCCGACCTTGCGCAGCGCGTGCTCGTTGCCCGGACCCGGCGCATCGCCGGTCGCCTTGTCGACCGTCGGCTGCACGATGGTGTGGGTCAGCGAGATGTCGTTGCGGCGCAGGAACTTCTGGTAGGCAACCAGCCGCTCGGCGCCGGCCTCGTTGCCGTGCGCGCCCCATTCGTCGGGCCGGCCGGCGAAGCCTGCGTAGGTCACATTCATGTAATCGGGCGTGCGGCCCATCAGGCCGACCGAGTATTCGGCAACCGTGCGCAGCGCCCTGCCCCGCTTCGCCAGATCCTCACGCGACTTCGGGATCATGTGGCTGACCGCGATCGCCTCGCCGGTCTCCGGATCGGGCGTCAGGCATGTCGCCTTTTCGACATGCTGCAGGTCGAAGATCTCGGCCAGTGCGTGGGCGGCGCCACAGAGCTTTGGATGGCTGACGACGTCGCTCACGCGCTCGCCGTCGACCCACACGGCCCGCGGCTTGCGCAGGCCGTTGAGGAACTGCTCGCCCGTACGCGCCGGCATCGTCTGCTCCTCAGCCGACCGGCACCGTCTCGGCGAGCGGCGGCAGCTTCGAGACCTTCTCGTACCAGGCGGTGAGCTTGGGATGGCCCGGCCGCCACGGCTCGTTGGCGTAGCGGAAATCGAGATAGCCCAGCGCGCAGCCGATGGTGATCTCCCCGATCGTGTCGAGGTTGCCGAGCGTATCGGCCTGCTTCTCGAACTCGTCGAGCGCGCGAGCGACCTTGCCCTGCTGCAGCGCGATGTAGCTCTTGCGCCCCTCGTCCTGCGGCAGCGCAATCTCGCGGCGGCGCGGCTGCGTCGCATCGAGGATGCCGTCGGCCAGCGCCTCCTGTGTTAGCGCCTTCCAGCGGGCCGGGCCTGCGGCCGGGAACAGCTTGGGCGCGGAGCCGATGCTGTCGAGATACTCGCAGATCACGGGGCTGTCGAAGATGGTCGTGCCGTCATCGAGAATGAGCGTCGGCACCTTGGACAGCGCGTTGTACTTCAGCAGCTCAGGATCGGTCGTGCCGATCTTCACCCGCTCGACCTGCCTGTCGAGGCCGCGCTTGATGGCACAGGCCGTGACCTTGCGGACGTAGGGGCTGGCGGGCGAAAAGGCGAGCTTCATTTCAGTCTCCTGAAGAATTGTCCTCCTTCACATACCCTGCCGGACCGGCTTCCGCCAAACCCCGATCAGGCGCAGCAGCGGCGGAACGACCAGCAGGGCGAAGCCCATCGCCACCAGGGTCGCGACCAGTGGATTGCTGACGAAGATGCCGAGGGAGCCCTGGGACATCAGCATCGACTGCCGGAAGGCGTCCTCGGCCTTGTCGCCGATCACGATCGCCAGCACCAGCGGCGCCAGCGGATAGTCGAGCTTCTTGAACAGGTAGCCCAGCACGCCGAAGCCCATCATCAGCACGACGTCGAGATAGGAGTTCGACACCGAGTAGGCGCCGACCACGCAGACGATGAAGATCAGCGGCGCGATGATGAAGAACGGCAGGCGCATCAGGGCGGCGAAGATCGGCACGGTCAGCAGCACCAGGATCACGGCGACGATGTTGCCGAGATACATCGAGGCGATCAGGCCCCACACGAAGTCGGGCTGTTCGGTGAACAGGGCCGGGCCGGGATTGAGGCCCCAGATCATCAGGCCGCCCATCATGACGGCCGCGGTCGCCGAGCCCGGGATGCCGAGCGACAGCATGGGCAGCAGCGCGCTGGTGCCGGCCGCATGATCGGCCGTCTCCGGCGCCACGATGCCCTCCGGCAGGCCGGTGCCGAACTTGTCGCGGTTGCGCGAGACACGCTTTGCGATGCCGTAGCTCATGAACGAGGCGGCGGTCGGGCCGCCGGGGGTGATGCCCATCCAGCAGCCTATGGCGGCGCTGCGCAGCAGCGTCCAGCCGTGCCGCGGCAGGCGGGCGATGGTGCGGAATACCTCGCCCCAGTCGATGCGCGAGGACACGGCGCGGGCGTGCATCTCCTCCTCGACGGCGATCAGCAGCTCGCCGATGCCGAACAGGCCCATGACGGCGACGACGAAGTTCACGCCCTTGACCAGCTCGTCGATGCCCATGGTGAGGCGGACCTGGCCCGAGACCGAATCCATGCCGATCGCGGCAATGGAGAAGCCGATCGCGAGCGACACGACCGTCTTCATCGGCGCCGAGCCGCCGACCCCGATGAAGCTCGAGAAGGCGAGGAAATAGACGGCGAAATACTCGGCCGGGCCGAACTGCAGGGCGACGCCGGCGATCCACGAGGCGAGGCAGGTGATCAGCACCACGCCGACCAGGGCGCCGAAGGCTGCCGAGCCGAACGCGGTCGCCAGCGCCTGGGTCGCCCTGCCGCTGCGCGCCATCGGATAGCCGTCGAAGGTCGTCGCGACCGAGGAGGGTTCGCCCGGGATGTTGAACAGGATCGAGGTCACCGAGCCGCCGAACAGGGCGCCCCAGTAGATGCTCGACAGCAGGATGATCGCGGCGACCGGCTGCATGCCGAAAGTGATCGGCAGCAGCAGCGACACGCCGTTCGGCGCGCCGAGGCCCGGCAGCACGCCGACCAGGATGCCGAGCAGCACGCCGCCGATCATCAGGGCGATGTGGCTGAACGAGATGGCGATCGAGAAGCCGTGCAGGAGAGCGTCGAGGTTTTCCATCGTCAGAGATCCAGCCACGCGGCGAGCAGGCCGTGCGGTAATTCCACCTGGAAGCTCCAGTCGAAGACCACGTAGAGGCCGACCGCGGCGACGACGGCGATGAGCGCCGCGCGCAGCAGCGACATGCTGTTCTGCCAGCGCAGGGTCACGAGCAGGTAGAGCGCCGAGGCGACGTACATGCCGAGCAGCGGGATCAGCGCGACATAGACCACCGCCGGCAGGAACAGCGCCACCGAGCGCTTGAACTCCACCCGGGTCACCATGACCTCGCGGCCGCGCAGCCAGCCGCGCATCATGTTGTAGAGGCTGCCGGCAACCACGATCAGGCCGGTCATGAAGGGAAAGGTCCCGGAGTCAACACCGGCTGACGACCAGCCGATGCCGTTGTCCCGGCTCTGCACGACGATCGCGATCCCGAACGCGCCGGTGATCGCGGCCGTCAGCGCCTCGAGCGCGCGTCGCGAGAACATCGACCTACTTGACCAGCCAGCCCTGCTCCTCCGCGACCTTGTGCACGCGCTCGGAGTCCTGGTTCATGTAGTCGGTGAAGTCCTTGCCGGTCAGGAACACCTGGCTCTGCGAGCTCTTCTCGACATAGTCCTTCCACTCCGGCGTCGCCTGCACCTTCTTCATCAGGTCGACATAGAAGGCGGTCTGCTCGGGCGTGACCTTGAGCGGCAGCCACACGGTGCGCGGCTGCTGGAACAGCGGGATGTTCAGACCGGCCTCGACGCAGGTCGGGATGTCGCTCCAGCCCTCGGTCGCGGTGACCTTCGGGCCGGCCGCCAGGCGCTTGGTGTTGAACACGCAGAGCGGCCGCTGCGTGCCGCCCTTCCACTGGCCGACGCTCTCGCTCGGATTGTTGACGTGGCTGTCGATGTGACCGCCGGCCAGCTGGACCGCCGCCTCGGCGCCGCTCTTGAACGGCACATAGATGAACTTCAGGCCCGCCGCCTTCTCGATCATGCGGGTCAGAAGCTCGTCGGTATCCTTCGATTGTGCGCCGCCCATCTTCGCCGCGCTGCCCTTGGCCTTCTCCGCCTCGATATAGGACTTCACGTCCTTCGGGCCGTCCTGCTTCACCCACAGCAGGAACTCGTCCTGCACCATGGCGGCGACCGGCGTGAAGTCGGTCGGCTTGAAGGCGACCTTCGACACCATCGGCTGCTGCCAGGTGTTCGAGGTACCGAACACCAGATGGTACGGGTCGCCGGCCATCGCCTTGACGTAGGTGTACCCCTCGGCGCCGCTGCCGCCGCCCTTGTTCACCACGACGATGGGCTGGTCGAGAAGCTTGTTCTTGACGATCGCCGCCTGGACCGCGCGGGCGAAGTTGTCGGTGCCGCCGCCCGGGCCTGCCGTGGCGACGAACTCGATCGCCTTGGTCGGCTGCCAGGCAAAGGCCGGCAGGGCAACGGTCGTGGCCGCGACCAGCGCAGCGGCGAATTTCAGGGTACGCAAGCAGGTCCTCCGAGTGTCTTCTTGATTGGCGGCCGGAGTTTGCCCCGGCGTGGGTTGTTTAGCCAGCAATACACTATGCTTGCGCCATGAAGCAGCAGGAGGCCGCATGACCGACAGGCATATCGAAGGTCTGAAGAAGCAGCAGGCAGAACTGCACCACGTCTCCGAGCATCTCGCGAACGAGCGCACGATCCTCGCCTGGGTCCGCACCGCCGTCGCCGTCATGACCCTGGGCATTGCCATCAATCGCTTCAGCCTGTTCCTCGTCGAATTCGCACGCACGGTGCCCGGCGGCCGGACGGCCAATGTCCATGCCGAGGAAGCCGGCATCGGGCTCGTGATCGTGGGCGTGCTCGTGATGCTGGGCGGCATCTGGCACTACCTCGACGTCGCCCGCGCGATCGACGAAGGCAACTACCGCTCGTCCCGCATGCGCATCGTGGTGCCGGCGCTGATCGTCGTCCTGCTGGGCAGCGCGAGCCTGGTATGGCTGCTGTGGTGAGCCTCGATCGACCACTTTTTTGCCCAGTTCTGGTCGCGCAATAACAGGCCGGAAAGGAGCCGATGTCGATGTCCGACCTTGATGTCACCTCCGACCTGCAGCAACGCCTCGCCCGGATCGAGGCGAGCCTTCTCCACCTCCGCCTCGGCAAGACGCCGGCCCAGCCCATCGACCTGATGGCCTGGCGGGTCGACACCACCGTTCCGCATCCTACGGAGCCCTATGCCGGCTGGCGCCTGGAGACGATCCTGCGCTGCCTGCGCGAGGACTGGCACGGCATGACCGAGGCCATCCGCAACTGGGGCGTCCGGTTCGAGGAACGCTTCAGTCGCTAGCGGCGTAGGCCGTACGGTCGGTTACATAGCCCGCGGCCAGATCGGCCTCGAGCGCCGCGGCCGACCGCTGCCTGGGATCGCCGTGGCCGCCGCCGCCCGGCGTGCCGAGTGAGACGGTATCCCCCTTCTGCAGCACGTACTGCTTCTTGGGATCGGTCTTCACGCCGTTGATGTGGAGCTCGCCGGGCGCGCCATCCTTGCCGCCCTCGATGCCGAAGGCCGGGAAGATCGTGCGCTCGGCGAGGAAGGACACGGCGATCGGCGAGTCGCTGCGGCTTTCGATCAGAATCTCCTGCCCCAACCCGCCGCGATGACGGCCGGCGCCGCCCGAATCGGGCCGCAGCTTCTTGTGATGGAAGCGCAGCGGCGCGATGTGCTCACTGATCTCGATCGAGGTCGAGGAGACGTTGGACGGCCACGACAGGCAGGTGACGCCGTCGCGCCGCGTGTTGCCGCCCATGCCACCGTTGTAGAAGAACATGTTGGCGTAGGGCTTGCCGTTGCGAACGCCGGACTGGTTCATGCCCCACATCGGGCTGCCGCACGCGGCCATCACGCGTTCCGGCACGATCTGGCCGAGGCAGCCGAACACCAGCATCGGCACGTAGTGGCCGATCAGCATGCGCGAGCCGCCGGGGGCCGGGAACACCGGATTGACGATGCAGCCGGGCGGCGCCTTGAGCTGCAACGGCCGCCACGCGCCCTCGTTGTTCGGCAGATTGGGGCTGGTGCAGACCTTCACCCCGTACATCGCCATCGCGTAGGTGTAGCAAAGCGCGCAGTTGATCGCGCGATCGACCTGGGCGTCCGTGCCGGCGAAGTCCATCAGGATCTCGTCGCCCTTGACCGTAAGCTCGAGCTTCATGGTGATCGGCGTTTCCATGATGCCGTCGGTCTTGAGCTCGCTGCGATAGACGCCGTCGGGCAATTCGCGGATCGCCGCGCGCATCGCCGTCTCGCAGCGGCCCTGGATCTCGCGGGCGAGGTCGGTGATGTCGTCGAGACCGTAATTGTCCATCAGGACGCGCAGCCGGTCCTCCATCACGTCGAGCGCCACGATCTGCGCATAGAGGTCGCCCATCGTCTGGTCGGGCGTGCGCACGTTCTTGCGGATGATGGCGACCAGCGTCTCGTCGGTCCGGCCGGCGGCGATGAACTTCATCGGCGGGATCTGCAGGCCCTCCTCGAACACCTCGCGCGGCTCGGGGCTGCGGATCTTGCCGCCTATATCCGGCGCATGGGCCGTTGTGGCGCTGAAGGCGATGAGCCTGCCGTCCTTGAAGATCGGCTTGGCCAGCGTGATGTCGGGCAGATGGCCGGTGCCCAGCCAGATGTCGTTGGTGATCAGAACGTCGCCCGGCTCGAGCTTGTCGGGCGGAAAGAACCGCAGGAAGTGCTTCACCGTCTCGGGCAGCGTGCCGATGAAGCTCGGGATGCTCTCCGACGCCTGCACCAGCGATTGCCCGTCCTGGTCGGTGATGACACAGGAGAAGTCGTAGCTCTCGCGCACCAGGGTCGAGAAGCTGGTGCGCACCATCGCCACCGCCGCTTCGTCGACGGCCGAGATCAGCCGCCGCCACAGGAGCTCCAGCTCGATGGGGTCGAACTCCCTTTTTTTGGGCGTAGCCATCAGTTCGCCTCCGCCAGGATGGAGCCGTCGGCCAGCAACCGAGCCGTCGCGTTCGGCCCAACGATGAAGGTGCTTTCGTCTTCCTCGAACACCGCCGGACCGTCGATCTTTACGCCGGGCTGCAGGGCATAGCGGTCCCAGACCTTCGTCTGCACCGTCTTGTTCTGGTCAGGAAAGAACACCGGCCGCGTGCCCTTCGCCGCATCGGCCGAGGCATGGCGCGGCAGTTCGAGCTTGCCGCCGGTGCCCGGCATCGGCGCCGTCACCGAAAGGCGCAGCGCCACGAACTGGATGTTGGCGCCGGGCGGCGTGCGGGCGAACAGCGCCTTGTAGGCCTTCTCGAACTCCACCCGCACACCAGCTTCGCCGAGAGGCGACGGCATGGTCACCGTGATCTCGCTGCCCTGGCCGATGTAGCGCATATCGGCCAGCCGCTTGACCGTGCGTGCCTCGACGTCGGCACCGGTGAGGCGCAACACGTCGAGCGATTCCCTTTCCAGCGTGGTGAAAATGGCTTCGGCCTCCGTCATGTCGGCGCCGGACAGCGCGGCAGTGAAGCTGGCCACGCGATCGACGCGCGCCGGCGCCATCAGCATGCCGATGGTGCTGCCTGCCCCCGCGCCCGGTGGGCAGACGACGCGCCTCACGCCGAGCTTGCGCGCGACGTGCCAGGCATGAACCGGCCCCGCCCCTCCGGTCGCCAGCAATGCGTATTCCGACGGGACACGACCCCGCTCGGCGATGGCGACACGGGCGGCGCCCGCCATGTTCTCGTTCACCACGTCGTGCACGCCGAATGCGGCGCGCGACGGCTCGACCTCGAGCGACGAGGCGAGCGCGCCGAACGCCCTGTCGGTCGCCGCACGGTCGATCTTCATCGCGCCGCCGAGAAAGAAGTCCGCGTTGAGATAGCCCAGCGTCAGGTCGGCATCGGTCACCGTCGCGTTGGTACCGCCGCGGCCGTAGCAGGCCGGGCCCGGCTGCGCGCCGCTGCTCTCCGGCCCGACGTTGAGCGTGCCGAGGTCGCTCCTGTGGGCGATCGAGCCGCCGCCGGCGCCGATCTCGATCAATTCGACGGTGGCGATCTGCATCGGCAGGCCCGAGCCGCGCAGGAAGCGCTTCTCGCGAGCCGCCTCGAAGCCGTAGGCGACCAGCGGCTCGCCGTCATCGACCAGCGCCAGCTTCGCCGTCGTGCCGCCCATGTCGAACGCCAGCACGCGGTCGAGCCCGGCATTGCGGCCGAACCACGCGCCCGCGAGCGCACCCGCCGCGGGGCCGCTCTCCAGCAGCTGCACCGGCACGCGCTTGGCCTCGCTCACATGCGTCAGCCCGCCGTTCGACAGCATCAGGAAAAGGCCGCCGGGAATGCCCTCGGCGCGCAATGCCTGCTCCAGCCGTTCGAGATAGACCTCGGCGAGCGGCCGGATATAGGCATTGGCCACCGTCGTCGAGGCCCGCAGGTATTCGCGAATCTCGGGCGCCACGTCGGACGAGAGCGAGATCGACAGGTTCTGGTAACGCTCCGCGATCGCCGCCCCGATCGCCCGCTCATGCGCCGGATTGGCGTACGAGTGCAGGAAGCAGATGGCGAGGCTTTCGACGCCCTGCTCGACCAGCTCCGCCACTTCGCGCAGCGCCGCATCGATGTCGATCGGCTTCTCGACCGAGCCGTCGGCCGCCAGCCGTTCGATCGCCTCGCGCCGCCATGGCCGGGGCACCAAGGGCTTGGGCATCTCGATGAAGAGGTCGTAGAGCTCGTACTTGCGCTCGCGGCCGATCTCCAGCACGTCGCGGAAGCCCGCGGTCGTCAGCAGCCCCGTCTTGGCGCCCTTGCGCTCGATCAGCGCGTTGGTGAACAGCGTCGTGGCGTGCACCACGCGGCCGACCTGCTCGGGCTTCGCCCCGGCCTTGGCGAGCACGCGCCGTGTGCCGTCGATCGCGCCGCGCGCCGGATCGTCGGGCGTGGTGCTCTCCTTCCAGATGACGGCGCGCCCGTCGCGCGGATCGTGGATGACGAGATCGGTGAAGGTGCCCCCGATGTCGATGCCGAGGGAAAGCGGTGCTGCACTCATCATCGCGTCATCCCGACCGGAGCGAAGCGGAGCGGAGGAATTCTTTTCGCGGATGCAGAAAACAAGGCCCCTCGGCTGCGCCCGGGGCGACGGTGTGCGGTACTCATTGCGCCCGGATATTGCCGGCTTTCACCACCTTCGCCCAGCGCTCGCGATCCTTCTGGATGTACGCTGCGAAAGCGTCCGGTCCCTGGCCCAGCGCCTCGAGACCCTGCTTGTCGAGCGCCTCCCTGTTGGCCGGATCGCCGATCGCCTCGAGGAAAAGTCTGGCGATCGCGTTCTTGACGTCCACCGGCAGCGCCGCTGGACCGACCAGGCCGAACCAGTTGTCGATATGCAGCGACGGAATGTCCCTGGTCAGCAGCGGCAGCTCGGGCGCCAGGGCGGACGGCTTGGTCGCGGCCAGCGCGAGGACGCGCACCTTGCCGCCGCGCGCCATGCTGATCAGCTCGGAGATGTTGCCGAAGAACATGTCGACATTACCGGCCGCCACGTCCGCAATCGCCGGCGCGCCGCCGCGATAGGGCACATGGATCAGCTTCAGCCCGCCCGATTCCGCGGCCAGGAATTCCGCCGCGAGCTGGTTGGTCGACCCGAGACCGGTCGAGGCATACGAGACCTTGCCGGGGTTGGCCCGGGCGTAGGCAACGAACTCCGGGATGGTCTTGAACGGCGCGTCCATGCGCACGATCAGCGCCATCGGCACGCCGACCAGGTTGGCGACCGGCACCAGCTCCTTGTCGATATCGAGCGGGATGTTCGAGCCGGGCACGACCGGTCCGACCGCGAGCTGGCCCATGATGCCGATGCCGACCGTGTAGCCGTCGGCCGGCGCCTGCGCGACGCCCTTGAGCGCAATGAAGCCGCCGGCACCGGTCTTGTTGTCGACCACGACGGTGAGGCCGTGCTTCTTCGATAGCGTCTCGGCGGCGATGCGCGCCGCAATGTCCGCCGTGCCGCCCGGTGCATAGCCGACCAGGATCTTGATCGGCTGCTTGGGCTCCCAGTCGGCACGCGCCGTTCGCGATGCGGCCAGGATCATCGGCGCGGCAAGCAGACTTCGACGCAAGATCACAATTCACCCCCGTTCCTCTCGTCATTGTCACCACGAGCCCCTTCAACGTCCACTGTTCGAATACCCGATAGGGGCGATGGCCTCGCGCGTTCCTTAGTGCGAAGTTGCTTTCGTCGACTCACCCTCGGTCGAGTCCACAGGAGTCCACTCGGGTGTGGACCGGTTGGACGCCGATGGCACAAGGGTTTCGGCCCCGGAGTCCACGAATCCACCGATTCTGTCCCAACTGAAAAACACCCCTCATCGGACCGCGCCACTCCAGTGGCGCTCATGACTCTGAGATCGTGTCCCGAGGCGTGGTGTAGCTGACGGTTAGTCAGTACGACGAATCCGAGGCGGAGCCGGATCGATCAAGCGCCCATATCAGGCAGCCCGACGAGAGGATCATCGCCGACCGGCGCCATGCTTTCCAGAGTGATGTAGCGGGCGCGTTGGACGGCCCATTCATCGTTCTGCTCGAGGAGGATGGCGCCG
>DATGMK010000005.1:0-70452 GCA_035293665.1 Reyranella sp.
GTTCTCCGGCGACGGTGACTTCCGCCGCCTGGTCGAGGCGGTACAGCGCAAGGGCCTGCGGGTCTCGGTGGTCAGCACCATCAAGTCGTCGCCGCCGATGGTGGCCGACGAGCTGCGCCGACAGGCCGACGACTTCATCGAATTGGCCGAGCTCGCGCCGCTGATCGCGCGCAATCCATCCGAGCGCGCGCCGCGCGCCGCCGGCAACGGCGACCTGCCGAGCGATGAGATTCCCGGCCAGATGATCCGGTCGGCCTGATCGGACGGTAGCTCCACGGTGGCATCGCCGTTCGAAGAGCCGCCGCTCGACTGTCCGCGCTGTCCGCGCCTCGTGGCATTCCGCCGGGAGCTGCAGGGCAAGTACCCCGACTGGAACAACGCCCCTGTCCGATCCTTCGGCTCGATCGACGCGGGGCTGCTCATTGTCGGCTTGGCGCCCGGCATGAAGGGTGCCAACCGGACCGGCCGGCCGTTCACCGGCGACTATGCGGGCGAGCTGCTCTATTCGACCCTGCTCGCGTTCGGCTTCGCGCAGGGCACCTACAAGGCCGATCCGAACGACGGACTGCACCTGGTCGATGCCCGCATCTGCAACGCCGTGCGCTGCCTGCCGCCGGAGAACAAGCCCCTGCCCGTCGAGTTCACCGCCTGCCGGCCGTTCCTTCAGGCCGAGCTGTCGGTCATGCCCAACGTCAAGGTGCTGCTGGCCCTGGGCAAGGGGGCGCACGACCAGATCCTGCGTGCCCTGACGGTGCGCCCGGCCGCCAGCTACCCCTTCATCCATGGCCGGCTGCACCAGCTGCCGACCGGTCTGCACCTCGCCGACAGCTACCACTGCTCGCGCTACAACACGAACACCGGGCGCCTGACGACCGAAATGTTCCATGACGTCTTCCGGACCATCCGGGGCATCCTGGCGCCGTAGACCGGCCGGTCTTCGGAAACCGAGGCTATTGACGGACGGCGCTCCGCTGCCGGTATGATCGGCACTCGGACCGTGTGATCGAGGTGAGCGTCATGCTCCGCCTGCCGTCATGAGATTGCTCGCGCACCGTACCCTGGTCGAGGCCGCGCGCCTGAACTATGCGCAGCCTCATCGCGCCTACCACGATGCCAACCATCTCGACGAGCTGATCGGGCTTGCCCGCGAGCATACGCCCGATCTCGACGAGCCCGAGCAACTGGCGCTGCTGTTCCACGACGCCGTCTACGTTCCCGGCGCGCCGCGCGGCGAGAACGAGCGGCGGTCGGCAGCGCTGATGAACGCGACCCTCGAGACGCTCGCGCTCGACCATGCCGACCTCGCCCTCGCCGAATCCGGCGTCGAGCGTGCCGCCCGAATCATCGAGGCGACGACCCATGCCGAGCCGCCGCCGGCCGAAGCCGCCCGCATCTGCGACCTCGACCTCTGGCGGCTTGCCGCGCCGTGGGACGCGTTCTGCCGGCATGCGCTGGGCATCCGCCGCGAATACCTGCACCTGTTCCCCGACGAGGCGGCCTTCTGGCAGGCGCGCAACGCCTTCTACGCCACCATGCTGGCCAAGCCGCGCCTGTTCGCGACTGACCGCTTCTTCGAGCGCTTCGAGCAACCCGCCCGCGCCAACATGCGCCGCGCGCTGGCCGGGCAGTAGGCTTCCTAGATTAGCCAGCCAGCATCATGTCGATCTGACCGGTGATCTCGGGCGAGGTCGGGCTGACCTTGCTCGGCCAGGAGCCGGCGAGCTTGCCCTCCTTGTCGATCAAGTATTTGTGGAAGTTCCATTTGGGCAGCGCGCCCTCGCCCGCCTCGCCGCCGATCCACTGGTAGAGGCCGTGCGCGTCCATGCCGACGACCTTCTGCTTGGCCGTCATGGGGAAGGTGACGCCGTAGTTGGTCTCGCAGAACTTGGCGATCTCGGCCTCGGTCTTGGGCTCCTGCGCGCCGAAGTCGTTCGACGGCACGCCCAGCACGACCAGGCCCTTGGGCCCGTAGGTCTCGTGCAGCTTCTGCAGCTCCTTGTACTGCGGCGTGAACCCGCAGAAGGAGGCGACGTTCACCACCAGGACCGGGCGGCCCTTGTACTGCTTCATGTCGATCGGCTTGTGGTCGATGCCGGTGAAGGTGAAGTCATGCGCCGATGCCATTTCACTCCTCCTCATCGTAACGCTGCTCGAGCCAGGGATCGCCGTAGTTGTGGTAGCCGCGCACTTCCCAGAAGCCCGGCTTGTCGAGCACCGAGAACTCCACACGCTTGATCCACTTCGCGCTCTTCCAGAAATAGAGCTTCGGGATAACGACGCGCAACGGCCCACCATGTTCCCGGCTGATCGGCTGGCCGTTCCAGCGCGCGGCCAGCAGCACGTCGTCCGCGGAGAAATCCGCCAGCGGCACGTTGGTCTTGTAGGTGTCGTAGGAGTGGAAGATCACGTGCCGCACGTCGGCCTTGGGCTTGACCAGGTCGATCAGGGTGCGCGCGGAAACGCCCTCCCACACATTGTCGTAGCGCGACCACGCCGTGACGCAATGGATGTCGGTCGTGAGCGTCACCTTGGGCAGCGCCGTGAACTCGCTCCACTTCAACGTGGCCGGGTTCTCGACCTCGCCGTCGATGAACAGCCGCCAGGCGTGCAGCGGGATCTCGGGCTGGATGCCGAGATCGAGCACGGGCCAGGTCTCGACCCGGCGCTGGCCGGGCGGCAGGCGCTCGCCGTGCGCCGCGGTCTTGCCGGTGAGCAGGCGCCCGTCGGCCGCCCACTTCTGCTTGCTGTCGATCAGCTTGTCCTTGAGCTTGCCGGACAGGGTGATGTCGTCGTCCGCCATGGAAACGCCTCAGATGCTGCGACCCGCCTTCTCCCAATATGGGTTGCGGAGCTTGCGCTTGAAGATCTTGCCCGAATCTTCGCGCGGCAGGCTGGCACTCAGCTCGACCACTTTCGGGATCTTGTAACGCGCGAGATGCTGCGCAAGGTAGGCGCGCACCGCGCCGGCATCCAGCGCGGCCCCCGGCAGCGGCTCGACATGGGCGCAGATTTGCTCGCCGAACTCCTCGTCCGGGATGCCGAACACCGCGCAGTCGCGCACGCCCGGCATCTGGATCAGCACCGATTCGATCTCGGCCGGATAGATGTTCACGCCGCCCGAAATGATCATGTCGCGCTTGCGGTCGCACAAATAAAGGTAGCCGTCCTCGTCCTGGTAGCCCATGTCGCCCACCGTCACGAGGTCGCCCAGCGCTATTTCGCGCCGCTTGGCGTCGTCGTTGTTGTAGGTGAACTCGCTGTAGAGCGGCCCGCGCAGGTAGATCTCGCCGACCTCGCCCGGCTTCACGTCGCGGCCCTGCTCGTCGACGATGCGCATGGTGGCGCCCTCGACGACCCGGCCGACGGTGCCGGGTTTTCTGAGTGCTTCGGCCGAGTCGTGCCACACCACGATGCCGGTCTCGGTGGCGCCGTAGTACTCGTTGATCACCGGTCCCCACCATTCGATCATCTGCCGCTTCACCGCCGGCGCGCAGGGGGCGGCGCCGTGGGTGATCCAGCGCAGCGACGAGAGATCGTACTTCGCCTTCACCTCGGCCGGCAGGCGCAGCAGCCGGACGAACATGGTCGGCACGATATGCATGTGGCTGACCCGGTGCTTGTCGATCAGCCGCAGCATGTCCTCGGCCTCGAAGCGCGGCTGCAGCACGACATTCACGCCGAGCCGCGCGCTCTGCATGCCGTAGGCCGCCGGCGCCGAGTGATACATCGGCCCGTTCATCATCACGACGATCGACGGATCGTTGACCAGGCCCCAATGCTTGCCGATCTCGGCGGCAGCCTTGGCCTGCTGCTCGGGCGTCGACGGCGCGCGCCGCACGCCCTTGGGCCGACCGGTGGTGCCGGAGGTGTAGATCATGCTGCCGCGCGAAGCCTTGGGCGGCACGGTATTGGGCGCACTGCGGGCGACGAAGGCGTCCCACAGCTCGACGCCCTCCGATGCGAGCCGCTTCTCGGTCGGCACGTTGTAGGCCTCGCCGATCTCGTCCGGCGTCGGCACGACCAGCACCTTGATGCTTTCCGGCATGCCGGTGGCAACCTGCGGCAGCAGGTCGGCATGGATCACCAGGGCCTTGGCCCGGCAGTCCTTCAGGATGTAGCCCGCCTCCTCCGCCGTGAAATGCCAGTTGATCGGCACCGCATAGGCGCCGAGCTGGCCCGCCGCCATGTTGGCCTCGAAGGTCGCGAAGTCGTTGCGCAGCATCAACGCGACGCTGTCATCCTCGCCGATGCCCAACGCGGCGAACCCGCCGGCGGCGTGTGCGGCATTGGCCTGGATGTCGGCCCAGCTGCGGAAACGCTCGCCCGAGATAACGCCCGCCGTCATCGCGTCTTCCCTTTCGTCTGCTTCGCCGCGCCCTTCAGCATCGTGCCGCCGAGGAAGCCCGACAAGGTCCGGTAGTCCGGGCCGTGCGCCAGCATGCCCGACTGATGAAGCATGACGATGCCATGGATGGCGGCCCACATCGACCAGCCGAACAGCTGAGGATCGACGCCGATCACGCCGGCCGCGGCCATCTGCTCGGCGCCGGCGGTGATGTAGCGCGCCGCGCGCTCGGCGGCCGGGCCGAGCTCGGGATGGCTTTCGTCGATCGGCGCATCGATGTCGAACATGATGCGATAGGCGTGTGGGTTCTTGAGCGCGAAGGCGAGGTAGGCCTCGGCGATCGCCCGGCCACGCTCCGACGCATCCTTCCGCGACGCCGCGGCCTTCTCGAGCGCATCGGCGAACCTGGCGAAGGCCTGCGCGCGCACCGTGGCGAGGATGTCGGCCTTGTCCTTGAAGTAGCGATACGGCGTCTTGGGGCTGCAGCCCAACGCCTCGGCGAGCTGGCGCATGGTGACGCCCTCGTAGCCGTGGCGCGCGAAGCGCTCGGTCGCGACCCGGCACAGATCGTTGCGGAAGTCGGCGATATCCTGTTCAGTGAGGTAGCGGGGCATGATTTCAATACACAGTGTGTATGGAAGATCGGCCAACGTCAATGAGGTCGATTTCCTGCCGTGCGGCGCAAGCTGTGCCTGGCGACCGGTGTCGATGAGGGCATGTTCTTCCAGCTCCTGCTGCTGGGCGAATCGCTGCGCCGGCACAGCCCCGAGCTCGTCCTGCATGTCTGCTACTTCGGCCTGACGCCGGCGCAGGGCGCCTACGTCCGCTGGCGCTTCGTGCTGCTCGACAAGCCGACCGACATCGAGGCGCCGTCCCTGCGACTACAAGGCCCGTCTCGGCCGCTACGTCGTCGGCATCGCCTGCGAGGCGGTGGTCTACGCCGCATCCCACCGTGCTGTTGCCCGTTTCGACCGTTTTCAAACGGTGTTTTCGAGGATCGATGGGCGAAAAGCCCGGCACGGCAGTGTTTTCCGCCTGTCGCCCCTCGCGATAAACGGTCGAAAACGGATCGAAAACGGCGCGAAAACGGTGGCGTCGCTGGTTGTTGCCGGGCGCATCCCTCAACGGTCTGGCCAAAACATCGACGAAGGCTTCCTCGGACATCGGTGAACTCCCGGTAGGTAAATTCGAACGGCCGGGATTTTACCGCGGAGCGACGGGCGCCCCTATTACGGGCATTGGCCGGGATTTTTCGGCAAGAGAATCAGGGAGCGATTCGCGGTCCATTGCCCATCGTGGGGTCGCGGGAAGCCCAGGATTCCGGCACCGCACATGCCCTGGCAGCGAAAATGCCCGAAAAACGCATGAATGCGCCGCGCGTATTTTTCTCTTCGATCAAAAACAAAAGAGCGGCGCAGCTTAGCCTTCGAGCGGCCGCAGCACGGCCGGCAGCAGCTCGGCCAGACGCCGGTAGTCGCCGATCTCGTTGTAGGCATAGGCCGACAGGCGCAGCCACATCGCCTCGCCGACCGGATGGACAGGCACATCGGTGCCAGCAGCCTGCAGCGCGTGCCGCACCTTCACCACCTCCGAGCGCTTCGCCTCGAGGCTGATCGGCAACCGGACCAGCCCCATGCTGCCGGTCATGCCGGGCAGGACGCCCACCTCGGTCCGCAGCGCATCCGCGATCAGTGTCGCCGCCTCGGCTGCCAGTCGATGATTGCGCTCCATCAATGCCCCTCCGCCCAACCGCTCATAAAAGCCGATCGCCGCCGGCAGGGACAGATAGGCCGACGGGTCCATCGTGCCCGTCCAGTCGAATTCGGTGGTGAAGCCTCCGCCGTAGCCATGCGAGATCGTCACCGGATGCAGCTCGGCGCGGCGGTCGGCGCGCGCATACAGGAACCCGCAGCCCTTCGGTGCGCATAGCCACTTGTGACAGGTGCCGACATACCAATCGGCGCCGAGCGCCGGCAGGTCGAGCGGCACCTGTCCCGGCCCATGCGCGCCATCGACCAGAACCGGCACGCCGGCCGCCTGGCAAAGCCGGACGATCTCAGCGATCGGCAGCACCATACCGCTCGGCGAGGTGATGTGGTCGATCACGGCGATGCGCGTGCGCTTGCCGATCGCCTGCTCGATGTTCTTCCGGATCACCGCCGGCTCGGGCCGCGGAAACGGGATCTCCGCCACCGTGACCTTCGCCCCGGTCCGCCCGGCGACGTAGGAGATCGTGTTGCGCACCGCGTTGTAGACGTGGCTGGCGTGCAGGATCTCGTCGCCCGGCTCGAGCTTCAGCGAGCGCAGAACCGCGTTCGCGCCGGTCGTCGCGTTGGGCACGAACACGACATCCTCGGCCTCGGCACCGAGGAACCGCGCCAGAGCGCCGGCCGCCTCGCGGAGCGCGTCCGGCACCTCGAGGAAGAAGAACCGCGTCGGCTGCGCCTCCATGCGCTTGCGCCAGCGATCCTGCTCGGCGAGCACCGCACGCGGCGTCGCGCCGTACGAGCCGTGATTGACGGTCAGAAAATCAGGATCGAGGCCCCATTCGGAACGAATGGCGGAACCGAGGACAACGGGACGTGTGGACACGAGACCAGCCTACGGTCATCGCCGGGGTGGCGCCACTGCGTTGCGCGATCACACGAGGTCGAGCACCTCGGCCACCGGACGGCGTGGCTTCTGCGCCCAATTTCCAGGACGCTCCGGCCCTATGGACAAAAGCATGACCGGCACTTCGTCCTCGGCCAGTCCGAACTCGCGGTGCACTGCTTCGTCATCGAAACCGATCATCGGCGTCGAACCGAGGCCCAGTGAGCGGGCCGCATAGATCATCGCCGAGGCGCCAAAGGCCCCGGTGCGTACGGCCTCATCGCGCCGGCGTTGCGGATACTCCATATACAGACCGCGCGCGGGGATTTCCCATTCCCGCACCATCTTGGCCGGCATGATGCCCGCTTCCACCAGCGGAGCCAGGCGCTGCGGTATTACCCTGGAATCGACCAACTGCCCGCAGACGATGAAGGTAACAGCCGCTTCGGTGATTGCAGGCTGATTCCAAGCGATCGGACGCAACCTGGCCTTGGCTTCAGGCGAGCGCACGGCGATGAAGCGCCAGTTCTGCAAGTGAAAGGACGTCGGCGCAGTGGTGCCGATTCGCACCAGCTCGCGGATCTGGTCGTCGCTCAGCGTGGCGGCAGGGTCGTAGTACTTGGTGGCGCTGCGGCTCAGGATGCATTCGATGACGGCGTTGGTCATGGTCATTCCGCTGGTCACGGCTGGTCCTATGGGTGAAGAGAGAGGTTGAGGTACGCGAGTGTTTGCGCTTGCTGACAGTGCCGGCCCGCCACCTGCATCGACGGGCGCGTTGCGCTCAGGAGCGGACACGAATGATCGTCTTCCCCGGACGTCGTTGGGTCGGGTTCAAGGCGGAGACGGCGTCGTTGAGGGACGCGACGGCGCCGATGTTCGTCCGCAAGCGTCCGTCCCTTACCCGCTGGACGATCTCACCCAGTTGAGCGCGATCGGATTCGACAACGAAGTCGATCGCCAGGCCATCGGTCGGCCGCGCCTCGGCCGGTCCGACGGCGGACACCAGCGCCCCTCCGGCTCGAACCACGCGTGCGGACCGCTTCCCGATATCGCCGCCTATGAGATCGAAAACCAGATCGACCTGGCCAACGTCTTCCAGGGTCTCCGTGCCGAGATCGACGAATTCGTTCGCTCCGAAGTCGAGTGCCGACTGACGGGCGGCGCCGCGTCCGCTGCCGATGACATAGGCGCCGGCTTCACGCGCAAGCTGAATTGCCACCGCTCCGACTGCGCCGGCCGCGCCGTGCACGAGAACGCTCTGCCCTGCCCGGAGGCGGCCGTGCTCGAACAGCCCCTGCCACGAAGTGAGGCCCGGCATCGCCACGCCCGCGCCGACCGTGAAGTCGACGTCGCCCGGCAGCGGCGCGAGGTTGCGGGCCTCGACAGCCACATGCTCCGCCAGGGTACCGTCGCGATACCAGTCCGTGAGGCCGAACACCCGCTGCCCAACCGACAGTCCGGTCGTGCCATAACCCAAGGCGGCGACCACTCCGGCCAGCTCGTGCCCGGGGATCGACGGTGTTCGATCACGGTCGAGACGATCGGTCCAGGTCGACGGCCAGGTCAGCTCGGTCGACGTGAATCCAGACGCATGCACCTGAACGACGACGTCGTTTATCGCTGGCCGCGGCTCGGGCCGCTCCACGAGCTTCATCCCGGCGGTTCCCGCAGCCTGGTCCGTCACAACGATTGCCTTCATGCAGCACCTCTTCGCGCGCAAACCAAATCAAGATGCCGCCGCTCGATGAACTCTCGACCTATGGCCATGAAGTCGATGCATCGATGCAGCGCGCGAACCCACGTTGCCACCGGTGCCGGCGCGGTGAAACCCGCGTCGGATGTTTCTGGACGAACGGACACGCATTCTGGAATCCAGACTGGCCAGCGCCGAGGATCAGCGCGCCGCGTCTGCGCGAATCTGGCGAAAGGACGGGCCGCTTTCTTTTTCTTCTAAGCGGCGCAATCAGCCAGTGCGGGCGGTATTGGGCTCAAGCGCCCTTGTCGTCCTCTCCGCTTCTACCGTTCTGTCGGTACTTGCTGGGATCGACGTTGTAGGCTTTGCGGAATGCACGCACGAAGCTCGAGCGACTCTCATACCCCGCGTTGCGAGCGACAACATCGATGGGCATCATCGTCGTCGTCAGATCGAGTGCGGCTTGCCGCATCCTGAGGTCGCGAAGGATGGCCATGGGCGACCGATCGAAGATCTCGGAGAAGCGGGCCATGAAGGCCGAACGGCTCAAGCTTGCCGTATGGGCAAGACTCTGGACCGTGTGCGCCGCGCCGGGGCGGGCCACCATATCGGCGAACGCGCGCGTGATCTGGCGGTCGGCGAGGATGGAGAAGCGGTCCGTCCAGCTCTGCGATGATTTCAGCGAGCGCCGCGCCAATGCAATGATGACTTGCTTCAAGAGCGCGGCCGTCATCGCTCCCATGCCGACCTCTTGTGACCAGAGCTCATCCATGGCCTCGCGGAGCTTGCCGTCGATCTTGTCCGACGGCTCGAATTGCTCGACGACCGGTTCGCGCAGATCGCGAAACAGTCCAACCGACTGACCGAAGGACGCGTTGAAGAAGCCGCAAATTTGCACGACCTCCGGCCGTTCGTTCGGAACAGCGACCCGCAAGAGGCCTTCTTCGTCCCGGTTCCAGCAATCGCGGTTGATGGGGCGGATGGCGCCGTCACCGCCGTCGACCTCGATCGAAAAGGGCGTATTCGGGGGAACGATGATGAGTAGGTGCGGCATCAACTGCAGGTTCGGGCCGCGATTGATCGATATCCGCCCAGAACCCTTGAGGTTGTAGTGGATCCCCGGCGCATCGATCATTCCCATCTCGACCCGGTGGCCGCGGGGCACGAGGATTTCCGTCAACCCCACGACATCGATCTCGAGCGCCCGCATGAGGTTGTCGAGAGCCGCGACGGAGAGCTTCGAGGCAGAGACGGCGATCATCGAGCCGGTCCGTTGCCGGTGTCTCCTAAGCCGTCTCGGCGAACAGCTCGCGGCCGATCAGCATGCGGCGGATCTCGCTGGTGCCCGCGCCGATCTCGTAGAGCTTGGCGTCGCGCAGCAGACGACCGGTCGGGTAGTCGTTGATGTAGCCGTTTCCGCCCAGCAGCTGGATCGCGTCGAGCGCCACCAGCGTCGCCTTCTCGGCGGCGTAGAGGATCGCGCCGGCCGAGTCCTTGCGCGTGGTCTGGCCGCGGTCGCAGGCCTTGGCGACAGCGTACACATAGGCCTTGCAGGCGTTCATCGTCGTGTACATGTCGGCGAGCTTGCCCTGCACGAGCTGGAACTCGCCGATCGGCTGGCCGAACTGGCGGCGTTCGTGGACATAGGGAACGACGATGTCCATCGCCGACTGCATGATGCCGATCGGACCGGCCGCCAGCACCGCGCGCTCGTAGTCGAGACCGCTCATCAGCACGTTCACGCCCTTGCCGACCCCGCCCAGCACATTCTCCTCGGGAATCTCGCAATCCTCGAACACCAGCTCGCCGGTCGACGAGCCGCGCATGCCCATCTTGTCGAGTTTCTGCGCCACCTTGAATCCCTTCGCATCGGTCGGGACGATGAAGGCGGTGATGCCGCGCGGGCCCGCGTTCGGGTCGGTCTTGGCATAGACCACGATCACCTGCGCATCGGGGCTGTTGGTGATCCACATCTTGGTGCCGTTCAGCACGTAGCGATCGCCCTTCTTGTCGGCCCGCAGCTTCATCGACACCACGTCCGAGCCTGCGCCGGATTCGCTCATGGCCAGGCTGCCGACATGCTCGCCGGAGATCAGCTTGGGCAGGAACCGCTTCTTCTGCTCGTCGTTCCCGTTGCGGCGGATCTGGTTGACGCAGAGGTTGGAGTGCGCGCCGTAGGAGAGGCCCACCGCCGCGGAGGCGCGCGACAGCTCCTCGACGGCGATGACATGCTCGAGATAGCCGAGGCCCGACCCGCCATACTCCTCCTCGACCGTGATGCCGTGCAGACCGAGCTCGCCCATCTTCGGCCACAGCTCGCGCGGAAAGCGGTCCGTCTTGTCGAGCTCGGCGGCAATCGGCGCCACCTGGTCGGACGCGAAGCGCTGGACCTGGTCGCGCAGCGCATCGGCGGTCTCGCCGAGACCGAAGTCGAACGGCGGCATCGCATTGGGGATCATGACAAGTCTCTCATGTTGACTGGACGATAGCGCGTCACGCCTTCGCTCGGTAGCTCTTGCCGGACCGCCGGCGTCCCGCCCGCTCTTCTCTTTCTCATGAGGCGGGCGAGACGCCCGCGGTCCGGCAAGAGCTACAGCAAAAAGACCGTCGCCAGGCCGAGGAAGGCCAGGAAGCCGATCACGTCGGTCACGGTGGTCAGGAACACCGTCGAGGAGACGGCCGGGTCGACGCCGAGCTTCTCCAGGCCGAGCGGGATCAACGTGCCGGCGAGCGCCGCGGCAACGAGATTGCAGATCATCGCCGCGCCGATCACTGCGCCGAGCCGCCAGTCGTGGTACCAGCCGACGACGGCGGCGCCGATGAGAATGGCGAAGATGAAGCCATTCAGGCCGCCGACCGCGATCTCCTTGCCGATGAAGCGCAGCGCGTTGGCCGCCGTGAGCTCGCCCATCGCCAGCGCGCGGACCGCCACTGTGACGGTCTGCGTGCCGGCATTGCCGCCCATCGAGGCCACGATCGGCATCAGCACGGCGAGCGCCACGATCTTCTCGATCGCGCCCTCGAACTGGCCGATCACCAGCGAGGCGATCACCGCGGTCAGCAGGTTCACCGCCAGCCACAGGCCGCGCAGCTGCACCGTGCGCACGGTGTTGGCGTGCATGTCGTCATGGCCGACGCCGCCCATCTTGAGCAGGTCCTCCTCGGCCTCCTCGTCGATCACGTCGACCACGTCGTCGACCATGATCACGCCGAGCAACCGGCGCCTGTCGTCGACCACCGGGCAGGACACCAGGTTCTGGTCGCGGAACACGTGCGCCACATGCTCCTTGTCGGCCGTGACCAGGACCGACGGGATGTCGGGATCGACAAGATCGGTGATCGGCACCGGCCGCTTGGTGCGGACCAGACGGCCGAGCGGGACCGAGCCCTTCAGCCGGCCACTGCGATCGACCACGAACAGATCGTAGACGTCCTCCGGCAGGTCGCTGGCCTCGCGGCAATAGTCGATCACCCGGCCGACGCTCCAGCTCTGCGGCACCTTGACCAGCGACCGCTGCATCATGCGGCCGGCGCTGTCCTCGGGATAGGCGAGCGCCTTCTCGATCTCGTCGCGCTCCTCGGCCGTCAGCTCGGCCAGGACTTCCTCGCGCTCCTCGTCGGGCAGGTCCTCGAGCAGGCTCGCGGCGTCGTCGGTCTCGAGATTGCGCGCGGCGGCGGCGATCTCCTTGCTGTCGAGCTGCTCGAGCACGTCGTCGCGCACGTCCTCGTCGAGCTCGGTCAGCACCTCGGGATCGAGGTTGCGCTTGAGCAGCCCGACCAGCGCCTCGCGCTCGGGCTCGGAGACCTGCTCGAGCACGGCGGCCTGGCCGACCGCGCTCAAGGGCTCGAGGAGATGGCGGGCCTCGTCGTTGCGGCCCTCGGCGAGCGCGTCGGCGATGCGCCGGACCAGCTCCGGCGTCACCTCTTCCAGCGCATCGCTCTCGACCGTCATCCGCGGGCCTCGGCATCCCGCGCCTCAGCCAGGCGCTGCGCCTCGACGACCGACAGCGCCGTCATGTTCAGGATGCCGCGTGCCGTGACCGACGGCGTCAGCACGTGCGCCGGCGCGGCGGTGCCAAGCAGCATCGGCCCGATATGCAGGCCGTCGGCGGCGCTCTTCAGAAGGTTGAAGGCGATGTTGGCCGAGTCGAGGCTGGGACAGACCACCAGGTTGGCCGCGCTCCTGAGCCTGGAGTTCGGGAACACGCCCTGGCGGATATCGGGGTCGAGCGCGGCATCGCCGTGCATCTCGCCATCGACCTCGAGCGAAGGCGCGCGCTTGTGCAGGATCGCGACCGCTTCGGCCATCTTCTGCGCCGACGGATGGTCCGAGCTGCCGAACAGCGAGTGCGACAGCAGCGCGACCCGCGGCTGGATGCCGAAGCGCAGGACCGCATCGGCCGCCAGCAGGGTGATCTCGGCCACCGTCTCGGCGTCGGGATCCTGATTGACGTAGGGATCGGCGATGAACAGGGAGCGGGTCGGCATGACCAGCATGCTGAGCGCCGCCATGTGCTTGCTGCCCTCGCGCAGGCCGACCACGTCCCGTACGTGATTGAAGTGCGTGCGGAAGCGACCATAGGCGCCGGCGATCATGGCATCGGCATCGCCGAGATGGACCGCAAGCGCCGCGATCAGCGTCGGGCTGGAGCGCACCAGGTTGCGCGCCGTCGGAATGGTAACGCCGCGGCGCTCCATCATCTGATGGTAGGCGCCCCAGTAGGTGTCGTAGCGGCTGTCGCTCGACGGATCGATCAGCTCGCAGTCGGTACCGGGCCGGAAGCGCAGGCCGAGCCGCTCGGCGCGGCGGCGGATGATCTCCGGGCGGCCGATCAGGATCGGCAGCGCGACCCGCTCGTCGAGAATCACCTGAGTTGCGCGCAACACGCGATCGTCCTCGCCGGCCGAGAAGATCACGCGCTTCGGGTTCGCGCGCGCCTGCTCGAGCACCGGGCGCATCACCAGGCCCGATTTGAAGACGAACTGGCTGAGCTGCTGGCGGTAGGCCTCGAAGTCGGCGATCGGCCGTGTCGCGACGCCCGAATCCATCGCCGCCTTGGCGACCGCAGGGGCGAGCTCGACGATCAGGCGCGGATCGAAGGGCTTGGGGATGATCTGGTTGGGACCAAAGCCGCCGACCGTCTCGCCGAAGGCGCGCGCCACCACCTCGGACGGCTCCTTGCGCGCGAGCTCGGCAAGCGCCTTCACGCAGGCGATCTTCATGTCGTCGTTGACCGTCGTCGCGCCGACATCGAGCGCCCCGCGGAAGATATAGGGGAAGCAGAGGACGTTGTTGACCTGGTTGGGATAGTCGCTGCGCCCCGTCGCCATGATGGCGTCGTCGCGCACGGATGCCAGCGTCTCGGGCGTGATCTCGGGATTGGGATTGGCGAGCGCGAAGACAAGCGGCTTGGCGGCCATTTTCGCGGCCATCTCGGGCTTCAGCACGTTGGCCGCGGAGAGGCCGAGGAAGACGTCGGCACCGGCGATCACCTCGCCCAGGCTGCGGGCCGGCGTGTCGCGTGCGTAGCGCTCCTTCCATGGATCCATCAGCTCGTTGCGGCCCTTCCAGACCACGCCGGCGATGTCGGTGACCCACATGTTCTCGCGCGGCAGGCCGAGCTTCTCCAGCACGCCCAGGCACGACAGCGCCGCAGCGCCCGCGCCGGACACGACGAGTTTCACCTTGCCGATGTCCTTGCCGACCAGCGCCAGACCATTGAGCATCGCCGCGCCGACGATGATCGCGGTGCCGTGCTGGTCGTCGTGGAACACCGGGATCGCCATGCGCTCCCTGAGCTTCTGCTCGACGTAGAAGCATTCGGGCGCCTTGATGTCCTCGAGGTTGATGCCGCCGAAGGTCGGCTCCAGCGCGGCAATGACGTCGACCAGCTTCTCCTGGTCGAGCTCGGCGAGCTCGATGTCGAACACGTCGATGCCGGCGAATTTCTTGAACAGGACGCCCTTGCCCTCCATCACCGGCTTGGCGGCGAGCGGGCCGATCGGGCCCAAGCCCAGCACGGCGGTGCCGTTGGTCACGACGCCGACCAAATTGGCACGGGCCGTGAGCTCAGCCGCGGCGGCGGGATCGCGCACGATCTCGTTGCAGGCGGCGGCGACGCCGGGCGAATAGGCGAGCGACAGGTCCCGCTGGGTGGCCAGCGGCTTGGTCGGGACGACCTCGATTTTTCCGGGCCGGGGGATGCGATGGTAGCGGAGCGCGCCGTCTGTCAGTTCGTCGGCCAAGCCCGCCTCCACCGCCTCATAGACAAAAAGGGCCGCCCGCTAGGGCGGCGTCTCACAACGACCTTTTCGATCGAACCGGCGAGTTTGGTGCGGCCAAGAAGACTCGAACTTCCACGCCTCGCGGCACTAGCACCTCAAGCTAGCGCGTCTACCAATTCCGCCATGGCCGCGCCGGTTCGATGCGGCGGGGGATACCAAATAGGCAATGCAGTGGCAAGGCGCGGCACCGCCGCCCTTGCACAGGGCGCCGGAAATACCGATTTTGCCACAATGACGCGGCCCGAATGGCGAATCTCCGACGGCCCGGTGCCCTATGACGAGGCCCTGGCGACCATGGAATCGCGGGTCGCCGACATCCGGGCCGGACGGGCGGGCGAGCTGATCTGGCTGCTGGAGCACCCGCCGCTCTACACCGCCGGCACCAGCAGCAAGCCGCAGGACCTGCTGCAGCCGCTGCGCCTCCCGGTCCACGCCGCCGGCCGCGGCGGGCAGTACACGTATCACGGCCCCGGCCAGCGGGTGGCCTACACCATGCTCGACCTGCGCCGGCGCCGGCAGGACGTGCGGCGGTTCGTCGGCGACCTCGAGGACTGGATCATCCGCACCCTCGCCCGCTTCAACGTCCGCGGCGAGCGGCGCGCGGGCCGGGTCGGCGTCTGGGTCGCCCGCGAGGGCGGCCGCGAGGACAAGATCGCCGCCATCGGCGTGCGCATCCGCCACTGGGTCTCGTTCCACGGCATCTCGATCAACGTCGAGCCCGACCTGACGCACTATGCCGGCATCGTCCCCTGCGGCATTGCCGAGCACGGCGTGACCTCCCTGGTCGACCTCGGCCTGCCGGTCACGATGACCGACCTCGACATGGCCCTGGCCGAGACCTTCGACGAGGTGTTCGGCACGATCACTCCGTCGGCAGCCGCGTGAAGCCTTCGGGCAGGATGTCGAGGTCGACCGGGTCGACGTCGATTTCGTCGACGCGGGCGAGCGAGGGGCCGCGGCGGCAGGCTTCGATCATCTGGCCCACCGCGCCCTCCTCGCCGACGATCAGCGCCTCGACCGCGCCGTCGCGGCGGTTGCGCACCCAGCCGGTGAGGCCGAGCCGCCGGCCGGTCTCGATCGCCCAGTCGCGATAGCCCACGCCCTGGACCCGGCCGCTGATGGTGAGGCGGGCCTGGAGCATCGGCTCAGGCGAACTCGATGATCTTCTGGTCGACCTTCAGGCTGTCGCCGGCCTTGGCGTGCAGCGTCTTCACCGTGCCGTCCTGCACCGCCTTGAGCACGTTCTCCATCTTCATCGCCTCGACGACGGCGAGCGGCTCGCCCGCCTTGACCTCCTGCCCCTCGGTCACCGCGACCGAGGCCAGCAGGCCGGGCATCGGCGACAGCAGGAACTTCGAAGTGTCGGGCGCGGCCTTGACCGGCATCAGGGCGTAGAGCTCGGCCTGCCGCGGCGTCAGGACCAGCGCATCGGCCTGCCCACCCTCATGGACCAGGCGCCAGCCCGAGCCCACGGCATCGACCTGCACCGCGACGGTCGTACCGTCGACCGTGCCGTGCAGCAGCGGATCGCCCGGCACCCAGTTCGTGTGGATCGCGATGCTGCGATTGCCGACCTTGATAGCGAAGTCGTCGTCCTTGGCGGTGATGGTGAGCGCCACCGGCTCGCGGTTCAGCATCACCACGCGATCGTTCAGCGCCAGGCCGCTGCGCTCGTCGCGCACGCGCTCGACCACGGCGGCGACCGCCGCCAGCACCGCGGGATCGCGCGGCGGCAGATGCGCGGCCGTGAAGCCGCCCTTGAATTCCTCGGCGATGAAGTTGGTGGTCAGCCGGCCCTCGCGGAAGCGGGGATGGGCCATCAGCGCGGCGAGGAACGGCACGTTGTGCGACACGCCCCGGACATAGAACTCGTCGAGCGCCCGGCGCATCCGGTCGATCGCCGAAACGCGGTCCTTCCCGTAGGTGCAGAGCTTGGCGATCATCGGATCGTAGAACATCGAGATCTCGCCGCCCTCGAACACGCCGGTGTCGACGCGCACGTCCGGGCCGGGCTTGGGCTCGCGGTACTTCACCAGACGGCCGGTCGACGGCAGGAAGTTGCGGAACGGGTCCTCGGCATAGACGCGCGCCTCGACCGCCCAGCCCTCGAGCTTCACGTCCTTCTGCGCGAACGGCAGCGTCTCGCCGGCCGCGACGCGGATCATCAGCTCCACGAGATCGAGGCCGGTGATCAGCTCGGTCACCGGATGCTCGACCTGCAGGCGGGTGTTCATCTCAAGGAAGTAGAAGTTGCGGTTCTTGTCGACGATGAACTCGACCGTCCCGGCGCTCTTGTATTTGACGGCCTTGGCGAGCGCGACTGCCTGCTCGCCCATCGCCTGGCGCGTCCTGGCGTCGAGGAACGGGCTCGGCGCCTCCTCGATCACCTTCTGGTGGCGGCGCTGAATCGAGCACTCGCGCTCCCACAGGTAGACGCAGTTGCCGTGGCTGTCGCCGATCAGCTGGATCTCGATGTGGCGCGGCTCCTCGACATACTTTTCGATGAACACGCGGTCATCGGCGAACGACGCCTTGGCCTCGTTGGTCGCCGAGACGAAGCCTTCCTTGGCTTCGGCATCGTTGTAGGCGATGCGCATGCCCTTGCCGCCGCCGCCGGCCGAGGCCTTGATCATCACGGGATAGCCGACCTTCTGCGCGATCTTCACGGCCTCGTCGGCGTTGGGGATCGCGGCGAGATGGCCGGGCACGGTGCTGACGCCCGCTTCCTGCGCGAGCTTCTTGGACTCGATCTTGTCGCCCATGGCGTAGATCGCGTGCGCGTCTGGGCCGATGAAGACGATGCCGGCATCGGCCAGCGCCTTCTGGAACTCCTGCTTCTCGGACAGGAAGCCGTAGCCGGGATGGACCGCCTGGGCGCCGGTCTTCTTGCAGGCGTCGACGATCTTGTCGATCAGCAGGTAGGACTGCGTCGCGGGCGGCGGGCCGATGAACACGGCCTCGTCGGCCTGGCGCACGTGCAGGGCGTCGGCGTCGGCCTCGGAATAGACCGCGACGGTCTTGATGCCGAGCCGCTTGCAGGTGCGGATCACGCGACAGGCTATTTCGCCGCGATTGGCGATCAGGATCTTGTCGAACAGCTTGCTCATGATCCTTCCTTGTTGCGGTCGAAGAGACCCATCGACCAGGCGGTATGTGCCGCGACGATCGGCATCCAGGCCATCAGCACCCAGAGCCACCACGGATAACGGCTGCTGACGAGCGCGTTCACGGCGATCAGCACCAGCAAGGTGAGCAGCGCGACGATGACATGCAGCCGCACGTACCGTGCACGCCGCATGCGCTCCTCCGGTGTGAGGTGCACGGCCATCGCATCACAGCGGGATATTGCCGTGCTTGCGCCACGGATTGTCGAGGCGCTTGTTCTCCAGCGTCTTCAGCGCCTTGCAGATCCGCCGGCGCGTGCCGTGCGGCATGATCACGTCGTCGATGAAGCCGCGGTTGGCGGCCACGAACGGATTGGCGAACTTCTCGCGATATTCCTCGGTGCGCGCGGCGATCTTGTCCGCATCGCCGATGTCGGAGCGAAAGATGATCTCCACCGCGCCCTTGGCGCCCATCACGGCGATTTCCGCGCCCGGCCAGGCATAGTTCACGTCGCCGCGCAGGTGCTTGGAGGCCATGACGTCGTAGGCGCCGCCATAGGCCTTGCGGGTGATCACCGTCACCTTGGGCACCGTCGCCTCGGCATAGGCGTAGAGCAGCTTGGCGCCGTGCTTGATGATCGCCCCGTATTCCTGCGCGGTGCCCGGCAGGAAGCCCGGCACGTCGACGAAGGTCACGATCGGGATGTTGAAGGCGTCGCAGAAGCGCACGAAGCGCGCGCCCTTGCGGCTGGAATCGATGTCGAGGCAGCCCGCCAGCACCATCGGCTGGTTGGCGACGAAGCCCACCGTCTTGCCGTCCAGGCGGCCGAAGCCGACCACAATGTTGCCGGCCCATTCCGGCGACAGCTCGAAGAAGTCGCCCTCGTCGACGACCTTCAGGATCAGCTCCTTGATGTCGTAGGGCTTGTTGGGATTGTCCGGCACCAGCGTGTCGAGCGAGAGATCGTCGCGGTCGGCTGGATCGTGGGTGGCGCGCACCGGCGCCTTCTCGCGGTTGCTCGACGGGATGAAGCCGACGAAACGGCGCAACTGCAGCAGTGCCTCGACGTCGTTCTCGAAGGCGAGATCGCTGACTCCCGACCTCTGCGTGTGGGTGAGCGCGCCGCCCAGCTCCTCCTGGGTGACGGTCTCGTGCGTCACAGTCTTCACCACATCGGGGCCGGTGACGAACATGTAGGAGCTGTCCTTCACCATGAAGATGAAATCGGTCATGGCCGGCGAGTAGACCGCGCCGCCGGCACACGGGCCCATCACCATCGAGATTTGCGGGATCACGCCCGACGCCATGACGTTGCGCTGGAACACGTCGGCATAGCCGGCCAGCGAATCGACCCCCTCCTGGATGCGCGCGCCGCCGGAATCGTTGAGGCCCAGGACGGGCGCGCCGACCTTCATCGCCGCATCCATCACCTTGCAGATCTTGGTGGCGTGCATGGCCGACAGCGCGCCGCCGAACACCGTGAAGTCCTGGCTGAACACATAGACCAGCCGGCCGCCGATCGTGCCGTGGCCGGTCACGACGCCGTCGCCGGGAACCTTCTGGCTCTCCATGCCGAAGTCTGCGGAGCGGTGCTCGACGAACATGTCGAACTCCTCGAACGAGCCGGGATCGAGCAGCACGTCGATGCGCTCGCGCGCCGTCAGCTTGCCCTTGGCGTGCTGCGCCTCGATGCGGCGCTGCCCGCCGCCCAGGCGCGCGGCCTTGCGCCGCTTCTCCAGCTCTTCCAGCATTTTCTGCATCTGTACCGTTCTCCGGCGTCTTGCGGCTTGTTCTAGCGCAGGAATCGCTTCTCGTCGTCCTTGACCTTGGCCATGCCCTGGAGGTCGAAAATCTCGTCCACGCTGGGGATTTGAGATTCCACGCCGTGGATTCCGCCATCCTTGCGGATCTGGGCGAAGGTCTTGCGCATGGCGCCGACCGAGGCGCGCACTGCGTGGTTGCCCCAGATCAGCAGGCCGATCTTCTTCAGTTCCCTCACGCGCGCTACCGTCATCTGCGGATAGGCCGTCGGCACCAGGGCGATCGGCGCCTTGCCGTCCCACGCCTTCACGAACGCCTCGATCTCGTCGGGCGTCTTCTGCTTGGAATGCACCAGGATCATGTCGGCGCCGGCGGCTTCGTACGCTCGCGCGCGCTTCAGCGCCTCGTCCTGGCCGAGTCCCGCGATCAGCGCCTCGGTGCGCGCCACGATCACGAAGTCCTTGTCCTTGCGCACCGACCGTGCGGCTTCGATCTTGCCCTGGAATTCCTCGATGCGGACCATGTCCTGCCGGCCGCCAGCGATCAGGCTGGTGACCTTGGGGAAGCTCTTGTCCTCCATCACGATGGCCGCGGCGCCCGCACGCTCGTACTGCTCGACGGCGTAGAGCACGTTGATCGCATTACCGAAACCGGTGTCGATGTCGGCCACCACCGGAATGCCCGAGCGCTCGGTCATCGCGCGCGTCATGTCGAGATGCTGCGTCATCGACACCACGCTCACATCCGGCACGCCGTACATCGCCGATAGCTCGAAGCCCGACGCCCAGATCGCATCGAAGCCTGCTTCGGCGACCAGCATCGCCGACAGCGGGCTGTGCGCCGCCATCGCCTCGACAAGGCCTTTCTTCGCCACGATGTCCCGGAACGTCGTTCCCGCGCCCATGCTCATCCTTTCAGTCGTGCGTCGCCCAGCAGCGCGAGGAAGCGCGCGCAGGCCTCGAGATCGCGGTGAATGCCTTCGTGCCGCTGTGTCGCGATCGGATCGGCGCCCCAGCGCTCGATCTGGAACAGCTCGTCGAGTTGCGCCGTCGAAAAGGCCTCGGCGGCCGACAATCGACCTTCCGAAACGGCGAGCGCAATCACCAGCGATCCGGCGACGTGCGTGAGATTGTAGAGCGCCGACAGCGCGAGATCGCTGTGTGCCGCCACCGCCCCACGCAGTGCCGCAAGCGTGGCGTGCGGCTGGCTTACGAATGTGGTGCCGTTCGCCACCGCCAGCGGCGCGTCGTAGCGTTCGGCTGCCCAATCGAGCAGCGGCTGCCATGCCGCCGCCTGGCGCTGTACCAGGCTCGACGGATCGGTGGCACGATAGCACAAGAGATCTGACGCACCGTACTTGGCCGTATCGGAGATCACCTGCGCGCGCTGGCTGGTCACGCGATCGAGGCCGGTCGCGGCGAGGCGCGTCAATGGCAGATGAGCGGGATTGATCTCGACCTTCTCCGGCACCAGCGCCCATTCCTCGGCGATCGCCTCGGCCAGCGCCTGGGTCGGCACGACCAGCACGGCCTTGGCGGGGGTCCGCATGGGCCGGCCGTCGAGGAGCACGCGGAAGCCGCCGTCGCCCTGGTCGACCGCCGTCTCTTTGTAGAACCGCTTCATTGGCCGAACGCCTTACACGCCGAGGGGGAGCGGGAAAAGCCCCTTGGCGCGACTCTGCTTTTCGTCGAATCGCCCCTGGCGGGAGTCCACTGGAGTCCACTCGGGTGTGGACCGGTTGGATGCCGATGGCACAAGGGTTTTGGGCCCGGAGTCCACGAATCCACCGATTCTGTCCCAACAGAAAAACACCCCTCATCGGACCGCGCCACTCCAGTGGCGCTCGGAAAATCATGAGCGCCACTGGAGTGGCGCGGTCCGATGAGGAAGATCATGCGTGCGACTCTGCATGATCACGCGCCGAACACCTATTACGGGCAATGGCTGGCGGCGAAGGCCGCTGTTTGCGGGCCTCGAATCGCCCTCCATTGCCCATATGAGGTTCGTTGCGAGCGCCAGAGTCGTGGCCTTTGACGTTTCGGAGCGAGATTTCCCAAGGAATCGCTCGCCGCCGTGTTGGAAATTTCTGTGTCGACCAAAAGAAAATCTGCGGGCCTGCCTTAGTCCGCCTGATGATGCGGCCTGGCGGGCTGGTTTCCCTGGGCGCGGCGGTTGGTACGGTCGCGCTCCGGATTGGGATTGGGCATCTGGGCCCGCAGACCGGGCCGCATGCCG
Organism: Reyranella sp.; assembly: GCA_035293665.1. Lineage (GTDB taxonomy): Bacteria > Pseudomonadota > Alphaproteobacteria > Reyranellales > Reyranellaceae > Reyranella. The sequence goes on from DATGMK010000005.1 coordinate 22,017, forward strand.
TCGACGCGCGGCGCCATGACGGCGCAGGCGTTGCCGACATTCGGCTGCCGGGCGATCTGGCTGAAGGTGCCGACCAGACTCGGCACGGGCCCTGCGCCGATCAGCAGGCGGCTCAGGCCGCTGTCGAGCGTGCCCGCGGCCTGGCGACCGGTGCCGCCCTTGAGACGGAACGGCGTGGCGAGCGGCACGCCCTGCGAATCTCGCGCCTCCGGCGCGACGATGACCTCCCAACCTTCGTTGCGCAGCGAGAGATAGCCGCCGCCGATCCAGGTCGCCCGCGGCGTGTCGAACACCAGACGCCGCAGATTGGCGACCCCGCCGCTCACCTCGAACCGACCGGCCAGGCAATTGAAGGACGCGCCATCGGTCGCGCCCAGCAGCTTGAGCGATTCGCTCGGCCAGCCTGCGAGACCGTCGCCCGGCCACACGCCCTTGCCGACCGCGAACTCGATCGTGCCGCTGGCGCTGTTCAGCGCCGCCGTCGCATTGCGGCCGGGGCCGCGCATCTTGAGGTCGATGTCGCCCACCGCATCCTTGAGCCCGAGATCGAGGCCCAGCAGGGTGCCGAGGTCGCCCATCGGCACCTTGCTCGCATTGGCGGTCAACGTTGTCAGGCCGTATCGGCCGGCCGGGTCGTAGGAAACATCGAAGCTGGCCGAGCCGTTGCCGACCGAGGCCGAGCCGCGGAAGGCGAAGCGCTTCTCGCTCGAGGCGAGCGACACCGAGCCGTTGGTGATCTTGCCGGACAGCCCCGTAAGCTCGCCGACCCGCGCCGTCACCGACAAGGTCGAGCGGCCGAGCCAGCTCGCCTGGAAGGCCGCGGACGGCAGCACCCGCTTCGAGGGCGGCGTCGCCGACGCGGGCTCGGGGGCCCGCTTCAGCCCCGCCAAGTCGATCTTGGCGGCGTCAATATCGACGGAGACAGTCGGCGTGCCACTGCGATCGACGCGGAACATCGCCTCGCCCGTCAGCTCCGATGCGCCGACCTTCAGCGACGGCACCTCGACCTTCAGGCCGTTGCGCTGCGTCAACGCCTTGGCCGTCAGCGCATAAGGCCCGCCGCTCGGCACCGGCAGGGAAATGTACGGCCCGAATACGCCGACGTCAGGCCCCTCGCCGGTGATCTGCAGGTTCGTGCCCTTGACGCCGATGCTGCCCTTGATCGCGATCTTGCCGCTGCCAAAACCACCCTGGACATCGATGTTGCCGGGCATGCCGCGCATCCAGCCGTCGAACGAACCAATCGTGCCGCTGAGTTCCATCGGCGTGGCGCGCGCCGTGCCGATCCGGGCCTCCATCTGCATCGTCTGGTTGGAGGCGTTCGACGTGAAGCGCCCACTGGCAATCTCGAGCACGACCGGCGGCCGGCCAGGTCCCTCGAGGATCGTCAGGGTGGAGTTGAGCACCTCGATGGTCGGTATCCACGGGAACGCCGGATTGGTCCGGATCCTGAGCGAGTGGTTCTCGCCGGCATGCGGCCCCGAGCCGTCGGGCGGCGGCAGCATCTCGAGGTTGGTGTCACCTGCCTCGTTGTGCTCGACCTGGATATCGGCGCCCTCCAGCACGACCTTGTCGACCTTCGCCTCCCCCAGGAACAGCCTGAACGGATCGAGGTACAGGGTGATGCGTCGGACCTTGGCGAGATCGGGCCGTGACGCCCAGGACGCATTGCTGAGCGTCAGGCCTTCGGCCACCAGCGCGGGGTCGCGGCCGAGCTTGACCGACAAGGGCACGCCTGCCTTCAGCTCGCGGCCGGTGACCTTGCGGATCTGCTCGGTCAGGCGGGTCTGGTAGCGCGTCAGGTCGCGGGTGGTGAGCCAGATCGCCCCGCCGACCGCCAGCACCGGCACCAGAGCCAAAGCCATCCAGGCCATCCGTCGCCAGGGCAGCCGGATCCTGATCTTCATCGGTGCCCCGTCGCCGCGAAGCCGAAGGCCTCGAGCGTGCGTTTGAAATGCGCCGGCGGCTCGGCCTGCAGGCGCAGCGTCCCCTTGCCGGACGGATGCGGCAGGGTGAGCCGCCGCGCGTGCAGGTGAAGCCGGCGCGAATCGGCGACGGCGGACAAGAGCGCCTCTTCGCCGCCGTACTTGCGGTCGCCCAGGATCGGACAGCCGATCTCCGCGCAATGCACGCGCAGCTGATGGGTGCGGCCGGTGCGCGGCCACAGCGCGAGCAGCGCGGCACGATCGCCGGCGCGGTCCATCACCTTGAAATGAGTCAGCGCCTTCTGCCCTTCCTCGTGGTCGACCTGCATGGTCTCACGGTCGCGTGCACCCGGACGCTTGGCGAGCGGCAGGTCGATCGCGCCTTCCAACTTCGGCGGCACGCCGACCACCACCGCCCAGTAGAGCTTCTCGGTCTCACGGTCGCGGAACGACTCCGACAGCCGCTTGGCCGCTTGGCCGGTGCGGGCGATCAGCAGCAGGCCGGACGTGTCCTTGTCGAGCCGGTGGACCAGCCGCGGCCGCTCCTCGCGGCCGAAGCGCAGGCCGTCGAGCATGCCGTCGACATGCCGCTCGGTGCCCGATCCGCCCTGCACCGCCAGCCCCGACGGCTTGTTGAGGGCGATCACCCAGTCGTCGCGATGGATCACCAGGCTCTGGATCTCCTGGGCGTCCCGGTCGGACAGCTGCGGCTTGGCCTTGGGCTCGGCCTTGGAGGACGATGCGGGTGCTGCGGTAACGCCGGGCGGCAGGCGGACGGTCTGCCCGGGCTCGACCCGGTCCTTGCCCTCGACCCGCTTGCCGTCGACCCTGACCTGGCCGGTGCGCAACAGCTTCTGCAGCGCGCCGTGGCTGAGTTCGGGGAAATGGCGCTGGAACCAGCGATCGAGCCGCAAGCCGGCCTCGTCGCCCGACACGGCGCGCATCTGGACGCGCGGAGGGTCGCTCACAGCCGCACCCTTCCTCCCCCGTCACACGCGGGAGGTGGCCGAAGGCCGGAGGGGGATGGCCTCAAAGACATTTCGCTCTTTCCCCTCCCTTACCCTTCCCCGCCGGACGGCGGCAATCGCAAATGCCCAGCCTTCCCCCGTCTGCGGGGGAAGGTGGCCCGAAGGGCCGGAAGGGGGTCATGGGCCTCGTCGTCGCGGGCGCCATGTCGAAGGGCATAACCAGGCACGGCACATCGTCATTTCGTGGGCGGCCCCCCATTCGGCGCTACGCGCCACCTTCCCCCGCAGCCGGGGAAGGCATGACGTTTGGCTCGAGCGGTCCCATGCGATCGCCCTGCCCGTCAGACCGAGGAGGGGGAATGAGATGGCGCTCATGGCGCTGAACCTACGGGACAAGGTAAAAACCGTCCATGGAATCGGTGTCGTTCGACACGCTGACGTTCGACCATCCCGCCGCCAGCAAGCCGGCGCGCGTGAATGGCTCGCTGCACCTGCCGATGCAGGCAGATCGGCCTTTTCCCTGCATGGTGCTGCTCACCAGCAGCGCCGGCGTGCAGCGCCATCGCGAGCATTATTATGCACAGGCGCTCAATGCCGCGGGCGTCGCCGCCTTCATCGTCGACAGCTTCACCGGCCGCGGCGTTCGCCGCACGGTCGCTGATCAAACCCTGGTCTCGGCCGCGCAGATGGAAGGCGACGCCTTCGCGGCGCTCGCGCTGCTGCGGTCGGACCCGCGCATCGATCCCGCGCGGATCGGCGTGATGGGCGTATCCAAGGGCGGCGGCGCCACCCTCAACGCGGCGATCGCGGTGCGCCAGCGCTGGCGGCGCGGCTTCGATCACCTGTTCGACCTGCATGTCGCGATCTGTCCGGGCGCCACTTCCCAGCATCGCGATCCCGCGACGCACGGCCGGCCGATGTTCTTCATGCTCGCCGGCCGCGACGATTACACCCCTGCCCCGCTCGCCATCGACTATGCCGAACGCATGCGCGCCGCCGGCAACCGGCGGGTCAAGGTGAAGGTCTATAGCGGCGCGCATCATGGCTGGGAGTCGCTGGGCCCGGTGTTCGACATCCGCGACGCCGAGAACTGGTCGTGCTGCAAGAACTTCATCGAGGACGACGGCAACCATTTCGTGGTGGCCGCCGGCCGCGCCATGCCGGAGCCGGAGTACCAAGCCTGGGCGCGTCTCCATTGTATCACCCGCGGCGCCCGCGCCGGCGGCGGCACCGCCGAGCTCAAGGCGCGCGCCACCGCCGATCTGCTCGCCTTCCTGTCGGCGCATGGTTTCGGCGTGGCAAAACAGCCACAGGCCGCGGCGATTCGCGAAGGCGATACCGTCTCGGCGTGAGTCGCGAGGCGCGTGCGAGTAGAGTCCTGCACGTGAGGCGGGTGGTATTGTTCGGCGCCTTCGCGGCGCTTCTGGTTCCTTTTGGGGGAGCCTCTTCTTCCTGGGCCAACGAGCTCCAGTGGACCGGCGAGCGCACGGCTGCGCTCCTCAAGGCGATCCGATCGGCGGGCGATCACGGACTCGATCCGGAGTGGTACGGCGCGGCCGCGCTCGAGAAGGCGGCGGCGGCCGGCAACGAGCAGGCACTGACCGAGGCGCTGGTCGCCTATGCCGGCGACGTCTCGACCGGCCGGGTCAACGCCAACGGCGTCGACAGCGACATCGACATCCAGCAGCGCCGCAGCTCGCGCACCGACCTCCTGAAGGCGGCGGCCGACGCGCCCGATTTCGGGGCGTGGCTCGCCGCGCTGCCGCCCAAGGGCGACTATCCGGCGCTGCAGAAGGTCCTGGCCGACCTGCGCCGGCAGCGCGCCACGGCCGGCTATACGCCGCTGCCGGGCGGCGACCTGCTGAAGCCCGGCGCGACCGACGCCCGCGTGCCGGTGCTGCGCAAGCGGCTGGGCGAGCTCGGCATGACGGTGCCGCCGGCCGCCGGCACGGACGATTTCTACGACGATGCGCTGGCCGCGGTGGTGAAGAGCTACCAGGAGACCAAGGGCCTGACGGTCGACGGCGTGATCGGCGTCAACACCACGCGCTCGCTCAACACCTCGATCGACGACCGCATCATCCAGGTGATCGCAAATCTCGAGCGGCGGCGCTGGCTGCCGGACGACCTCGGCCAGCGCTACGTCTTCGTCAATGCCGGCGACTATTCGATGGTGTTCGTCGACGGCGGCAAGAAGGTGTTCGAGAGCCTGGTGATCGTCGGCACGCCCAAGCATCCGACGCCGGAGATCCAGTCGGTGATGCGCGGCTTCCAGACCAATCCCTACTGGACGGTGCCGCAGTCGATTTCGGGCGAGGAGTACCTGCCGCTGCTGCGCCGCGATCCCTACGCGCTGTCGGCCGGCGGCTTCAAGATCTTCTCGAGCTGGAGCGACAACGATTCGGAGATCGATCCGGCGACCGTCGACTGGAGCAGCATCAATCCCAAGGCGTTCCCCTACCGCGTCCGCCAGGAGCCGGGGCCGAGCAATGCGCTGGGCTACATCTTCTTCGGCTTCCCGAACAAGTACGGCATCTACATGCACGACACGGCGAGCCGCTGGCTGTTCACCGAGGGCAGCCGCAACTTCAGCCACGGCTGCATCCGCCTGCAGAACCCGCTCGATTTCGCCGAGAAGGTGTGGAACGGCCGGCCCGGCTTCGACAAGGCCAAGGTGAAGCAGGTGATCGACCAGGGCCAGCAGGCGCATTACGGCTTCCCCGAGCCGGTGACGCTCTACGTGACCTACCGCACGGTCGGCGTGGCGGGCGACGGCACGGCGATCTTCCGCGACGACGTCTACGGCCGCGACAAGCGCGTCGTCGCCGCAATGGCCAAGCCGCGGAGCTAACTGAGCCTGTTGCTTGGGGCCGAACCCACTCCAGTGGCGCCTCATGTCATGCTCATCGGACCGCGGGCCTCCAGGCCCGCATCATGATTGAGCGCATTCAAATGCGCGTATGAGCGGACCTGGAGGTCCGCGGTCCCATGAGCATGAGCTATCGCTGCTTCTTCTCGCGCAGCTTCTTCCAATATTCGAGTCGCTTCAGGATCTCGCGCTCGAAGCCGCGCTCGACCGGCTGGTAGAACTCCTCGCGCGCCATGCCGTCGGGAAAGTAGTTCTGGCCGGAGAACCCGTCCTCGGCATTGTGGTCGTACTGGTAGCGGCTGCCGTAGCCGATTTGCTTCATCAGCTTGGTCGGGGCGTTCAGAATGTGCATCGGCGGCGTCAGGGAGCCGTGCTCCTTGGCCGAGCGCTTGGCCGCGCCGAAGGCGACGTAGCCCGCGTTCGATTTGGGCGCCGTGCCGAGATAGATCACCGCCTGGGCGATCGCGAGCTCGCCTTCGGGCGAACCGAGACGGTCATAGGTGTCCCAGGCGGCCAGCGTCTGGGTCAGCGCGTTGGGATCGGCCATGCCGATATCCTCGACCGCGAAGCGCACCAGCCGGCGGGCGATGTACTTCGGGTCCTCGCCGCCATCGAGCATCCGCGCGAACCAATAGAGTGCGGCGTCGACGTCCGACCCGCGCAGCGACTTGTGCAGCGCGCTGATCAGGTTGTAGTGCGCCTCCTGCGCCTTGTCGTAGAGCGGCGCGCGCTTCTGCAGCAGCGCCGCGAGACGCTCCGGCGGCAGCGGCCCCTTCTCCTTGAGCTGGGCGAGCTGCTCGGCCAGCGTTATCAGGTAGCGGCCGTCGCCGTCGGCCATGGCGAACAGCGCCTGCTTGCCCTGCTCGTCGACCGGCAGCGTCTTGCCGAGCGCCGCCTCGCAGCGCTCGAGCAGGATCTCGAGCGCCTTGTCGTCGAGCCGGCGCAGCACCAGCACCTGGCAGCGCGACAGCAACGCGGCGTTCAGCTCGAAGGACGGGTTCTCGGTCGTGGCGCCGACCAGGGTGACCGTTCCGTCCTCGACATAGGGCAGGAAGCCGTCCTGCTGCGCCCGGTTGAAGCGATGGATCTCGTCGACGAACAGCAGCGTGCCCTTGCCGTCCTTGCGCCGCTGGCGAGCGGCCTCGAACACGCGGCGCAGATCGGCGACACCGGAGAACACCGCCGACAGCGGCTCGAAATGCAGGTCGACGGCTTCCGCCAGCAGCCGCGCGATCGTGGTCTTGCCGCAGCCCGGCGGGCCCCACAGGATCAGCGACGCGAGCTTCTTCGCCGACAGCATCCGCCCCAGCGGCCCATCGGGCCCAAGCAGATGATCCTGCCCCAGCACATCCTCGATCCGCTTCGGCCGCAGCCGCTCGGCGAGAGGCGTCGGGGCCAGCGAGGCGAAGAGCTCAGCCATCAAGCCCACGTGGGGAGCGCCCCGGCAACAGTCCACCCCGTCGTCCCGACCGAAGCGCCGAAGGCGCGCAGCGGAGGGACCTTTTTTCCGCGATTTGCGGCTGATCGTGGAAAAAAGGTCCCTCCGCTCCGCCTCGCTTCGCTCGGCTCCGGTCGGGACGACGGAGAAGGCTAAAGGTCATCTGCTCCAAGTTCTGCCATCACAGGTCACCGGAACTGGATGGTCGACACGAGGCCCTCGCGGCCGATGCTGAGGCTCGAGACGCCGGCGGCGATGCGCTGCTTGAGGTCGGCCACGCTTTTGACATCCTGGCCATTGATTCCCGAGACCATGTCCCCCGGTCTGAGGAAACGCGCGGCGTAGGAGCCGGGCTGCACCTCGACCACCGCGACGCCCCAGCGCCATTCGACTAGGCCGAGCTCGTCGGCCACCGCCGGCGACATGTTGACCACGGTCGCGCCGCTGAGCGGATGGCGGCCCTGCAGCACCGAGCGGTCGCGCGCGGGCTTCTCGGGCGGCGCGGTGAGCGGCACGTCGAGCACGACCTCCTTGCCGGCGCGCAGCACCTTGACCGGGACGGTCTCGCCGACCGCCGCGGTCGCCAGCCGGAAGCGCAGGCTCGCCTCGTCGTCGATCGGCCAGTCGCGCATGGCCACGATCACGTCGTTGCGCTTGAAGCCGGCCTTCTCGCCGGGGCCGCCGGCATAGACCTCCTTGACCACCAGCCCGGCCGGGCGCGGCAGGTTGAGGCCGGCCGCGAGGTCCGGCGTCACGCGCTGCATGGAGATGCCGAGCCAGGGCCGCACGATCCGCCCGCCATTCTCGCCGGTCGAGATCATGCGGGCGACAATGTTCGACGGCGTGGCGAAGCCGATGCCGACCGAGCCGCCGGTCTGCGAATAGATCGCCGTGTTGATGCCGATCATGCGGCCATCGAGGCTGACCAGCGCGCCGCCCGAGTTGCCGGGATTGATCGCCGCGTCGGTCTGGATGAAGAAACTCGAATCGTTGACGCCGCCCGCCGACCGGGCGAGCGCCGAGATGATGCCGCTGGTCACGGTCTGGTTGAGGCCGAACGGGTTGCCGATCGCCAGCACCACGTCGCCGACCTCGATCGAATCGGAATCGCGCAGCTCGATGAACGGGAACTTGTCGCCCTGGGTGTCGATGCGCAACAGGGCGAGGTCGTAGCGCTCGTCCTGGGTCACCAGCTTGGCGTCGAACTCGCGGCGGTCGCCCAGCACGACGCGGATCTCGTCGGCGCCCTTCACGACATGGGCGTTGGTGACGATCAGCCCGTCGGCCTTGACCAGCACGCCCGAGCCCAGCGAGTTCTGCACCCGCTGCCCGCCATCCTGCGGCATGCCCGGGAAGGGGAATGGCAGCCGCCGCTGCACCCGCGCGGTCGTGGTCGTGTAGATGTTCACCACGGTGGGCGAGACCTTCTTCACGACCGGCGCGAAGGAATAGGCGAGATCGCTGCGGCTGGTCGGCAGGGATTGCGCGAACGCAGGCCCGGAGAGACCGATCCCCAACGCCAGAAAAGCCATCCATCCGCCCAGACGCATCATGCCCCCGTTTTTTCCGCCGGCTGGAATATCTAGGGCGCAGCCGTGGGGCAATGCAACTTGGCGGGAAATTCCTCTATCCGCAGCGCGAATAGCCGCAGTTCAGGCAGATGTCGCAGCCCTCCTGATGCGTCAGGGCTGCGGCGCCGCAGTTCGGGCACTGGCCCATCCTGGCGGCCGGCGCACCCTGCCCATCACCTGGCCCATCGCCTGGCTCGCGGGCGCCGGCGGCGAGCTTCAGCCGCGCCTCGACCGCCTCGGCAATGCCCGGGGCATCGTCGGCCGCGAGGAACCCGATCTCGATCAGGTGGCGCTCGATCACCCCGCCGATCGCGGCCAGCAACGAGGGCACGTAGCGGCCCTCCATCCACTGCCCGCCGCGCGGGTCGAACACCGCCTTCAGCTCCTCGACCACGAACGACACGTCGCCGCCGCGCCGGAACACCGCCGAGATCATGCGGGTCAGCGCCACCGTCCAGGCGTAGTGCTCCATGTTCTTGGAGTTGATGAAGATCTCGAACGGCCGGCGGCGGCCGTCCTGCATCACGTCGTTGATGGTGATGTAGATCGCATGGTCGCTGCCCGGCCATTTGATCTTGTAGGTCTTGCCCGGCAGGTCCTCCGGCCGGTCGAGCGGCTGGGCGATGTAGACGACCGAATCGCGCGTCGCCGGCACCGGCAAGCTCGGGCGCGCTTCGGCGGCCGCGGTCGTCGGCTTCACCTCGAGCACCGCGCCGGTCACCTCGTTGGGCCGGTAGGTGGTGCAGCCCTTGCAGCCCTGGGCGTAGGCCTCCTCGTAAACGTGCTTGAACGCCTCGAAGGAGATGTCCTTGGGCAGGTTGATGGTCTTGGAGATCGAGCTGTCGACGAACTCCTGCGCCGCCGCCTGCATCGCGAGATGATCGTTCGGCGTCAGCGTCTGGGCATCGACGAACACGTCGGCCGGCGGCTCGGCCGTGCCCTTGAGCTTGCGCCACAGGCGGAAGGCGTGGTCGTCGACGCTCTCCTCGCGCCGCGTGCCGTCAGGCTGCAGCACGTGCCGGACATGGCTGAAGGCGAACACCGGCTCGATGCCGGACGAGACGTTGTCGGCCAGCAGTGAGATCGTGCCGGTCGGCGCGATCGAATTCAGCAGCGCGTTGCGGATGCCGTAGCGTGCGATCGCCGAGCGCACTTCCTCGGGCAGCGCCTTCACCGTCTCGCCGGCGAGATAGCGGGCGCGGTCATAGAGCGGGAAGCTGCCCTTCTCCGCGGCGATATCGGCTGAGGCGAGATAGGAAAGCCGCTGCACCGCGGCAAGCCATTGGCGTGTGAGCCGCACGGCTTCCGTCGAGCCATAGCGCACGCCGCAGAAGATCAGCGCATCGGCGAGGCCGGTGACGCCGAGCCCGATGCGACGCTTGGCCTTGGCCTCGCGCTCCTGCGCCGGCAGCGGGAAGCGGGACACGTCGATCACGTTGTCCAGCATGCGCACGGCGAGCGGCACCACCTTCTCAAACGCCTCGATGTCGAGCTTGGCCTGCGGCGTGAAAGGATCCCTCACCAGCGCGCCGAGATTGATCGAACCGAGCAGACACGCGCCGTATGGAGGCAACGGCTGCTCGCCACAATTATGAACGTAGAGGCCATTGGCATCGAAGGCATTGATGCCTGGGATCCGGACGTCATAGACGGTGGCTTCGCCGTCCGGTTCGATCCCTTCGACTTCTGCCACGAACCGCTCGCGGTTTAGCTTTCGACGGTAGCCAGTCAACAGCGTCTTGAGGCGACAGGCCTTGTCGCGGTCGGCAAAGCCGATCCGCTCAGCGAAGAGCCCGACGCCCTCGCCGGCAACCACCAGCTCGTGCTGAGCCGCATGGTCGTAGAGGCGCGCTCCACCCTTGCCGTCCGGCATCAGCCGTTGTCCGGCTGGGCGGCGATCGCAATAGAGCGACGATACGATGCCGAGGCGCAACAGCATACGCTGCACGGCCTCGAGCATGAGCAGATCGCTCTGGCCGAGGCGGATGCTGACCCCCTTGGCTTGCGTGCCCTGGACTGATCCATCGGCATCGAACAGTCCGCGCAGCAGGCCGCGATGGAACTCCGACGACGTCTTTTCGACCTCAGGGGTGATCGTCTTGCGGCCTGGCGCCATGCCCATGTCACGCGCCAGCGCCTTCACGGCCCCCAGCGACAGGCGCCATTCGTTGCGGCCTTTGACCTCGATCCACCCGACGAAATCCGTTCGATGTGGCAGCGTCCGCGCCGCTGCCAACGCCGCCTCCATGACGCCGTCCACGCCGACGCAAGCATTCTCGCCGTTGGCCACTTGAGCCGGTCGCCACGCGCTGAGAACCGCCTTGTCTTCCTTGAGCGTGCCGTCACCCAACAGCAAGCCGAGCAGATAGCCTTCCGCCTCCGTCCGTGCGCCCTGCCATCGTGGCGCCTCGCGATGGTCGTGCAGGACGACCTTGTCGCCGAAGCGAAGCTCGCCGGCAGCAATCCATTCGAATTCCTTAGTCCACCGGGTCAACTGCTTGACCTTGCGCACACGATGATCGGTCGTGAGACGCAGGGCATAACCTTCCTTCGTCCGAAGCCTGACCACCGGCTTCGAGCCCGTCGCGAAGAAGCCTTCGGGACCGCTCGCGAAATCCTTGCCGTCAATCCGGGCGAGGAACGGCTGCCCCCGCAAATCCACCACTTGCCGTGGACCGTCCGCCGTATGCACCCAGCTCTCCGCGGTGATGCACGGATTGGTCGCCTGGATCGATTCGCAATAGTAAAGATTGTTTCGCTTGTTCACGCGGTCGATGAAGATCACGCCCGGCTCGGCGCAGTCGTACGTCGCGCGCATGATGCGCTCCCACAGCGCGCGCGCCTTCAGCGTCCTGTAGACCTTGCCACCGAACACGAGGTTCCAATCGCCGTCGTCCTTCACCGCCTGCATGAAGGCGTCGGTGACCAGCACCGAGACGTTGAACATGCGCAGCCGCTTGGGGTCGCGCTTGGCGTCGACGAAGGCCTCGATGTCGGGATGGTCGCAGCGCAAGGTCGCCATCATCGCGCCGCGGCGGGAGCCGGCGCTCATGATGGTGCGGCACATCGAATCCCACACGTCCATGAAGGAGAGCGGGCCCGAGGCGTCGGCGCCGACGCCCTTCACCGGCGCACCCATCGGCCGAAGGGTCGAGAAGTCATGGCCGATGCCGCCGCCCTGCTGCATGGTCAGCGCGGCTTCCTTCACGTTCTCGAAGATGCCCGCCATGTCGTCGGGGATGCTGCCCATGACGAAGCAGTTGAACAGCGTGACCGTGCGGCCGGTGCCGGCCCCGGCGATCACTCTTCCCGCGGGCAAAAACTTGAAGCCCTGCAGCGCCTCGTGGAAGCGACTGGCCCAGGTTTCCGAATCGCGCTCGGCCGCGGCCAAGGCACGGGCGACCCGCCACCACGTGCCTTCCAGGTCGGCGTCGCCGCCTCCCGAGCCATCGCGGAACCGGTATTTCATGTCCCAGATGCGCTGGGAAATCGGCGCCCAATCCATCCTCTAAAGATAGGCCCGGATTGGTGTTTTCAACAAGTGTTCTTTTTTCGTTCTTGTCTCAGCGGCCAACACTGGCGGCCACGAAGAGCAGCGCGCCCCACAAGACATAGGTCGCAGCGCACGCCACAACGGCGATGGCGAAGGCATAGCCCAAGCGAGGCATGCTCTTCACGTGGCTCCGGTTTCGAGCCGGGTCAAGCCTGCGGGTTCTCTACCAGCCGCGCGGTCGCGCCTTCGATCCTCTCCTGCAGCGTCTGCATGAAGGCCTCGCGCGACAGGCCCGGCTGGATCGGAGGCAGGATCTCGAGGGTCAGCACGCCTGGCTGCTTGATCCATTTGCGGCGACCCCAGAACAGGCCGGAGTTCAGCGCCATCGGCACCACCGGCACGCCGAGCTGGCGGTAGAGCGCGGCGGTGCCGACCTGGTAGGGCTTGCTGTCGCCCGGCGCCACCCGGGTACCCTCGGGAAAGATCGCGATCGATCGGCCCTCGGCGATCGCCGCCTTCGCCTGCTTCACCAGCCCGCGCAGCGCCGCGGCGCCATCGCCGCGCGCCACGGCAATGTTGCCCGCCCGCGCCATCGCCCAGCCGACGACCGGGATGAACAGCAGTTCCCGCTTCAGCACGATGGCTATGTCGTCGAACAACAGGGTGAAGGAGAGCGTCTCCCAGCTCGACTGATGCTTGCAGGCAAGGATCGCGGGGCCGGCCGGCAAATTCTCCCGCCCCACGACGCGGTGCGTAAGCCCGACCGTCACGCGCAGCCACCACAGCACGAAGACTATCCACAGCCTGGCCCAGGCCACGACCCAGCGGCGGGGCGCCAACAACAGCGGCAGGCCCGCGATCGCGATCACCGCGGTGCCGAGATACCAGCCGACATTGAACGCGAGCGAACGCAGCCAGAGAACGGTTGTCATCCTTGTTAGACCAGTATTGGTGGCCTAATGTCCGCCGAACAGCAAGCTTATGTGGTGTGAAGCCCGCTCCCGGTAGTCATGGTCGTCACCTGCCCAAATTGCCGGTCGCGCTATGCCGTGGACCCGCTGAAGATCGGCCCTGCGGGTCGCACGGTCGAGTGCGCGCGCTGCCATCATCAGTGGCATCAGAAGGTCGAGGGTCCGGCCCCCGCACCGGAACTGGTGATCCGGCCGACCACGACCGGGGCATCGCTGCCCGCCGTCATCCCGCCCAAGCCCGCCTTCCCCTGGCGGCGCGTCGCCGTCGGTATCGTCTTGCTGGCGCTGCTCGCCGTGCTGTTCGCCTTCCACACCCAGATCGTCGCCATGATGTCCCGCGAGGCTCGAGCCTTCGAGCCGGCGCCGGCGCGAGTCGCCACTGCGAGCCGCGTCCCGGCATCGTCGGACACGCACAGCGCCGCCAATGAGCCGGCGGCGCGCCCACCGGCCGCCTCCGAGGCGCGGCCACAGATCGAGATCGACCTTTCGAACAGCTCGATCGACGCGGTCGACGGCCACTTCGTCGTGCGCGGCCAGCTGGTGAACAACGGGCGCGCGCCGGGCTCGACCACCGTGCTGCGCATCACCTTCAGGCGCCACGAGGAAGTCCTGGGCGAGCGCTCCTTCCCGATGGTCGAGGGACCGCTGCCGCCCGGCGGCCGCGCCAGCTTCAGCCAGGTCCTGGAGAATCCGCCGGCAGGCACCACCGACATCGTGCCGACGGTCGAGTGATGACCGGTCAGATTCCCGACCGTCCGCACGTCGCGATCCGCTTCTCCGCTGCCGAAATCGCCGCCCGGGTCGACGAGATGGCGGCTGATCTCGCCGCCAAGCTGCCGGCCGACACGCTGGTCGTGTCGGTGCTGAAGGGCAGCTTCGTGTTCGCCGCCGACCTGATCCGGGCGCTGAGCCGCGCCGGCGCCAACTGGTCGATGGACTTCGTGACGCTCTCCAGCTACGGGACGGGCACGCAAACGACCGGCAACGTACGCATCGTGCGCGACATCGTCGACGATGTGCGCGGCCGCGACGTGCTGCTGGTCGACGACATTCTCGAATCGGGACTGACGCTCTCCTTCGCCAAGAACCTGATGAAGGAGCGCGGCGCGCACCGCGTCTGGATCTGCACCCTGCTCGACAAGCCGCACAAGCGGCGGGCGCCGCTGGAGGCCGACTTCACCGGCTTCCGCGCCGGCGACGAGTTCCTGGTCGGCTACGGGCTCGACTGGGCGCACCGCTTCCGTGGGCTACCGTATATCGGCGTGGTCGAGAAGGCGGCGTAAATCTGGGGGTTGAGAGGCGTTCCGACGCCCACATCTGCAACCGCGTTCGCTCCCCCGGCGTTCGTAGGCCATGATCTTCCCCAGCCTGAGCGACGCTGAGAGGGCCGTGCTCGAGGACTTGCTGCTGCACGGTGCCAACCGGAACCTGCCGACGGCGATCCGTGGCCGGCTGGCGCTGTACAAGCTGATCGACGAGACGCCCGAGGGTTGGAAGATCACGCCCCTCGGGCAGCAGGCGCTTCAGGTCGCCCCGTCCGCCAATCCGCAGTCACAGGCGCCCCGCAAGGAAGGTCGCCCGGCGGATCACGAACGCCACTACGGCAAGAAGAGCCGCGACACTTCCTGGTTCGGGTGACCGGTCGCCCGCCCCGGACAAAGAAGCCCGCCCCGCGGGGGAGACGACGGGACGGGCTCTGCTCTGTCAGGACACGGGTGCTCACGCCCGTGCATGGAATCAACGTCCCGGCCGGCGGGGTAGTTCCCGGCCTTCTTGCGGACCATCGGCCGGTGAACCATGTCTAAAACATGGCGCTCGGCAGACCGCGCATGACCTTCGGCCAGCTTGCCCAGGAGCAGCTGGAGATCGAGGTCACCTGTCCCAACTGCAACCACCGGCGCCTGATCGACGGCAACGCGCCCAGCCTGGACCGGCCGATCGCGGGCGCCCGCTTCCGCTGCGAAAAGTGCGGTTCGGTCGGATTGCCGGAACTGGGCAAGCAGCGGCTGTGGGCGAAGCGGCTCGCCCGGCACGCGCGCAAGCTTTCCGATCGTTAGAACGCCTTCGCCACGGTGAAGCGCACCGCGAGCGGCTCGACCGGATGGAAATGCACGTCGTTGACGCCGGCCAGCGGCTCACCTGGCAAACGCGAGGTGTAGTAGTAGTCGATCTGGTCGGCCCGGGTGTTCAAGAGGTTCAGCGCGTCGAGCGTGAGCTTCAGTCCGTTCTCGAAAGCGTAGCCCAGGCGCGCGTCGAACAGCGAGGTCGCGCCGGAATAGACGCTGCCGTCCTCGATCAGCGGCCGTGCGCCGAAGTAGCGCCAGCGCAGCGCACCGAACCAGCCGACATCCTCGCCCAGGGTGATCCCGGCCGAAGCGACCGCGGCGGGCGCCGCGGGAATGAGGTTGCCGACCGGGTTGCCGTCGTCCTTGAAGCGCGCATAGGTGTAGGCGAAGTCGGCGTCAAGCATCGCCCAGCTCGTCGGGCGATAGCGGTTCGCCCATTCGACGCCGACGCGCCGGCTCGGCCGGTTGGGCGAGGTGTCGCCGGCATCGCCGTTGAAGGTGAGCTCCGAATCGAAATCGAGGATGAAGATCGCCAGGGTGGAATCGAGACCGCGGATGGCTTGGGTGCGCGCACCGATCTCCGCGCCGCGCGACTGCACCAGGAGCGGCACGTTCTGCGCAACGCCGCGTACGTCGTTCGAGTGAAAGCCCATTCCGGCATTCACGTAGAATTCCGTCTTGCCGAACGGCCCGAAGACCAGGCCGAGCTTGGGTTGCGGCAGGAAGGCCGTCGTCTGCACCGAATTGCCGGCCAGGCTGCTGTCGTCGGTTGCCCAGTAGAGGTCGCCGCGCAGGCCGAGGGTCGAGCGCAGCCAGCCGTTCCACTTCACCTTTTCCTCGACGTAGAGGCCGACGCTGGTCTCGTTCACATGATCGGTGCGGATGGTCGAGGTCGGCACCCGCTGCACGGTGTTGAACAGGCCGAGGTCGATGATGTCGTGGCGGACCTGCACGCCGAACAGGCTCTCGGCGTCGAAGCCCGCGACCCTGTGCTTGAGGCTGCGGCTTGCGTTGACGCCCATCAGGAAGCGCTTGTCGGCCTGCTGGAACTGGTCGCCGTTCGCCGGATCGTTCAGGAAGTACGTGAAGTTGTTGTAGAGATTGAGCGTGGAATAGACGAGATAGCCCTCGATCCGGTCATGCGTGCGCTCGTCCGACCGGCTCCAGCGTGCCGACAACGAATAGCGCTGGCTGTCGCCGCCGTCGGTCGGGTCGAGCGTGCCGAAGCGGCCGATCAGGCCCTGGTCGACCGCGCGCAGGGCGACCTGGTCGGTAGAGTGCCATGAGTTGGTGTACGCCATGCCGGTCAGGGCGAAGCCATCGTCGACCGTGCCTTCGCTGTAGCGCAGCACGCCATTGTACTTGCGGACCGCATCGGGGATGTCCCACGGCCCGTCGTAGCGCACGATCTCGCCGGCGCCGGTGAGCGTGCCCTGGCCGAGCGTCGTCGATCCCGCCGCGAGGCCGCGCCAGAAGCCGAAGCTGCCGGCCGTCGCCGACAGCAGCTTCTTCTCCAGCCGGTCCGCGTATGAAATATGGATCGCGCCGGCCGACGAGAAGTCGCCTTCCTGCGCCCAATACGGCCCCTTGCGCAGCAGCACGTTGTCGACGAGCTCGGGGATCATGAAGTTGAGGTCGGAATAACCCTGTCCATGGGCATGCGTGCGCATGTTGATCGGCATGCCGTCCAGCCAGATGCCGATGTCCGTGCCGTGGTCGAGGTTGAAGCCGCGCAGGAAGTACTGGTTCGCCTTCCCCTCACCCGAGTGCTGGGTGACGATCAGCCCCGGCACCGCCTCCAGGATCTCCGCCGGTCGGGTGACGGGCCGCGTGTTCAGCGTCTCGCCGGAAATGCGCTGCTCGGACGCTGCGTCCGTGGGCTGCCTTTCCAGATCGGCGGGTGCCGTGACCGTGACGGCCGGCAGCACGACGGAGGCGCCGGTCGGCGGCGCCTGTGCCCGCGCCTCCGACGCGACGGCCAATGCCAGGACAAGCCAGGGGAAGAAGCGAGTATGCACTTCTCGCAAAATATGCATACATAGCGCGCGGCAGACAACTCGAATCCGGGGTTTTGCGTGGCGTCAGTGAGGAGTCTCTTCGGATGGCTGGTTGCCGCCAACATCGCAGCGTGGTCGTGGGCGCTGTCGGCGTTCCACGATCGGCCGGTGCTGCTGGGCACGGCGTTCCTCGCCTGGAGCCTCGGGCTGCGCCACGCCGTCGATGCCGACCATATCGCGGCCATCGACAACGTCACGCGCAAGCTCGTGCAGGCCGGACGCCGGTCGCTGTGCGTCGGCCTGTTCTTCGCCGTGGGCCATTCGGCCGTCGTCGCGCTTGCCGTCGCGTTGCTCGCCATCGCGGCGCCTGCGATGCGGAGCTGGCTGGAGCAGTGGCGTGAGCTGGGCGGCCTGGTCGGCACGCTGATCTCGGCGCTGTTCCTGTTCGCCATCGCAACCGTGAACCTGGCGATCTTGCGCTCGACCTGGCGCACGTTCCGGCGCGTTCAGGGCGGCACCGGGGCGCCCGACTTCGCGCCTGCCGGCGGGCTCCTGACTCGGCTTGCGCGGCCGTTGTTCGCACTGATCGCCAAGCCGTGGCACATGATGCCGCTCGGCTTCCTGTTCGGCCTCGGCTTCGACACGGCGACGGAGATCGCGCTGCTCGGGCTCGCGGCCACCCAGGCGGCGAACGGCCTGCCCGTCGGGGCGGTGCTGGTCTTTCCGGCGCTGTTCGCGACGGCAATGGCGCTGGTCGACAGCGCCGACGGCGTGCTGATGCTGAACGCCTATGGCTGGGCGATGACGAGGCCGGCGCGCCGGCTTACCTACAACCTCACGATCACCTTCGTATCGATCGCGGTGGCCTTCGGCGTCGGCAGTCTCGAGCTGCTCGGCCTGTTGAACGAACGTCTCGGGCAGACGGGCGGGTTCTGGGCTAGCATCGGGTGGTTGAACGATCAGGCCGATGCCGTCGGTTTCGTCATCATCGGCCTGCTGGTCGCAGTGTGGCTCGGCGCGCTGGCAATCCATCGCTGCAGGCGCCCGGGCGAAGCCGACGCGGCAGCGGACTGAGGCAGGGAGCGACAGACATGCAACGCATCACCCTTTCGGTCGACGACGAGCTGGTGGAGGCGCTCGACCGGCACATGCGCCGGCGACGCTACGGCAGCCGGTCGGAGGCGCTGCGCGACATCCTGCGCGACGCACAGGCCCGGCAGCGGCAGGAGGATGCGGGCGACGGCCACTGCGTCGCCACCCTCACCTACGTCTACGACCACGAGACGCGCGAGCTCGGCCAGCGGCTCACCGAGGCGCAGCACCGGCATCACGACCTGCAGGTCGCGACGATGCACGTCCATCTGGATCACGACAGCTGCCTAGAGGTCTCGGTGCTGCGCGGCGCCGCCCGCGCGGTCCAGAAGCTCGCCGACGACACGATCAGCCAGCGCGGCGTGCGCCACGGCCATCTCCACCTGGTGCCGGCCACCGTCGACCGCCGCGAGCACAGCCACGGCGGCGCGCGGCACAGCCACGAGCATGTGAGGGTGTAGCCTGTCGGCTTGGCCCGCGCCGCGGATAGCGCAGAATGACGATACGTTCCGCATCCAAATTTCAGTCTCCATCCAGTAGAGCCGCGCATTCTTCTGCAATATGCCCGTCACACAACGATGGGACGGTGGAAGCGTGTTGGGACCATCGCCCTGTTTGGAGGCGGCGTTGCGTCTCGATTCGATTTCCAGTTCGTCATTGGGTTTGAAAGTTGAAAAGTCTGGGAGCGCAGGCGGACGACCTCGACTTCCTTCTCCAAGCCGTCAGACAACGAAGCCCTGTCGCGGCGGATGCCGACGTCATTCGAGAACCTGGTGACGGCAGGCAGTTGACGATCCTCCTCTCCGGAACAACCTGTTCTTACAAGAGGAATTACGACGGTGGGCGGCGCATTCTCTCGTTCCAGCACGCCGGGGACTTCTGCGACCTCCATCGATACATCCTGCCGGACCACGATCATGAGATCGGCGTCCAGGCGCTGACCGACTGCACGGTTGCAGTCATCCACTACCGGGATATGGAAAGGCTTCTGTCGCGTCCGACGCTGGCTGTCGCCTTCTGGCGCGGTTCGATGGTCGAAGCTGCCGTCTATCGCGAGCGGCTGACCAGCACCGGCCGCGGAACAGCCCTCGAACGTGTGGCGCACTTGCTTTGCGAGCAGCTGGTCCGCCGCGAAGCCGTCGGGATCCGTACTCCGCGGCTGCCCTTCTCGCAGATTGACGTTGCCGACGCGGCAGGCCTGTCGGTGGTCCACGTCAATCGCACGGTCCAGACCCTCCGCGGCCTCGGGGTCCTTTCCAAGGCCAGCCATATCGAAGTGATCGACAGGGAGCGGCTGGAACAACTGGCAAAATTCGACGGGCTCTACCTCAGCCTGCCGCGGCGCTGGCGCTCCCCTTCGGCCTCCGCGGCCCTCGCCTCCGTCAATGCTCGGTCTCTGTCGGCAACCGCCTCCCTCGCCTGAGGCCGGCAAAGGCGTCCTCAGGTCCTTCGCCACTCGAGACGGCAGGCCTCAGTACGTCTTGAGCAGGCGGTCGATGTAGTCGAGCTCTTCCTTCGGGCGCTGCTGCTCGCCGGCGCGGCGGCGCAGCTCGTCGAGGATCTCGCGGCTCTTCTGGCGCTCGAGCTCGAGCGGCACCTTGTCGACGCCGGTGTCGACCGAATCGCCGAAATTGCCGTCGGAGCGGCCGAGCGGATCACGGTTCTCGCCACGGCGCTCCTTCTCCTCGATCTCGGCGATGTCCTGGCCGTTGCCGGGCCCGCGCTGGCGCATCTGCTCGGCCATGTCGCCCATGCCCTGCTGGAGGTTGTCGAGCGCGCGGCGCTGGGCGCGGCCGGCCTCGCGCGGATCGCCGCGGCGCAGCGCCTCCTCGGCCTCGCGCATAGAGCGCTCGGCGCGGCCCAGCGAGTCGGGCATCTGCAGGCCGTTCTCGTCGAGCTTCTTCATGAAGTCGCCGAGCTGGTTGCGCAGGTGGCCCTGCTGGTTGCCCTGGTTCTCGCCCCACTGCTGGTCGCCACCCTGCTGACCCTGGCCCGGCTGCTGGCCCTGCGGCCCCTGCTGGCCCTGTTGCCCGCGCTGGCCCTGCTGGCCGCGCTGACCCTGCTGTTGCTGCTGGCGGCCTTCCCGCTCGCTCTCGCCCAGGAGCTGGTTCTGGCGCCGCGACAGCCGGTCGAGCTGGTTCATCATCTCGCGGCCCTGCTGGTTGCCCTGCCCCTGCTGGCCCTGGCGCTGCTGCCCGCGCTGGCCGTTCTGGGCCATCATCGGCGTGGCGTTCTCCATCATCTTGCGCAGCTCTTCCAGCAGCCGCTTGGCCTCCTCGCGCTGGCCGTTGCGGGCCATCTCGCGGATCTTGTCGAGCATCTTCTGGATGTCGTCGGAGGTGATGGTGTTGTTGGGATCCATCCGGTCCGCCTGCTCCTGCATGCGGCGGCGCTCCTCCGGATCCTTCATCCGGTCGGCCAGCTCCTTCTGCCAGCGGTCCATCGCGTTGTAGAGCTGCTGGATCAGCCGCTCGATCTCCTCGTCGCCGGCCTGGCGCTGCATGGCGTCGCGCAGGTCCTGGCGCGCCTGCTCGACCGCGCGCTCGGCGTCGGAGCTGGCGCCCTGCTCCAGCCGCAGCGCCAGATCCCACAACAGCTTCTGGGTGTCGGCGATCATCGGCTTGTCGCCGCTGGTGGCGAGCCGCGCGGCGCCGATGCGCAGGCCGAGCTGCACCACGGGATCGTCGCGGTACGACTTCGGATGCGCCTCGATCATGTGCATGCCGTCGACGACGTCGAGGCGCAGCGCCTTGGGATCGATGGTCAGCTGCTTGCGCAGCACGATCAGCGCCCGCGCCGTCGGGTCGTTGAACACGCGCTCGGGCAGCAGGAAGGTCTCGGCCTTGCTCGAGCCCTTCTGGCCGAGCGCATCGGTCGCGAACAGGATGACCCGCACCTTCATGCCGGCCCACGGGCTGCTGGTGAGGTCGCGCACGAAGCTGTCGCTCACCTTCTTGCTGTTGCCCGGCACCGGCAGGTCGATGCGCAGCACCTCCGGTTCCTCGCCGTCCAGCATGTCGGCGCCGAGCTGCGACCCGTGCAGCCGCATCTGCAGCTGCACGCCGGTCACGCCGAAATCGTCACCGGCGATGTAATCGATCTTGGTCGACCACTTGTCGACGCTGATCGGCTTGGAGAATTCGATGGTGGGCGCGAGGTCGGGAATGACGTGCAGCTTCCAGCTCGCCTGCTCGTCGCCGCGCGCCTGCAGCGCGATCCTAGTGCCCTCGTTGATGGTCGTCTCTACCTGGTACTTGCCCTGGCTGACGGTGCCGAACTCGGTCTCCTTGCCGTCGATCGCGAGCTTGGGCGGATGGCGGCCGCGCACGTCGTCGACGAAGCCCGCGAGCTTGCTGCCGACCGGCACGCGCAGCAGCTTGTCGTGCTCGGCCATGTCGAGATAGATCGGCGGCTTGCCGGTGTAGGTCGGCGGCGCGATCCAGAGATTGGCGACCACGGGCGGCGGCGGCGGGAAAGCGGGCGTGAAGGCGGTCGCCATGCGATCGGCGCGCCAGCCGCCGGCCGACGCCACGGCCACGACCAGCGCCAGCAGCGGCACGATGCGCAGCGCCCAGGTGTCGAACTTCGCAAGGCCCGGCCGCGCCGCCCCGTTGCGGAGGCTCGCCAGGCGCTCGGCCTCGCGGCGGCGATGCGCCTCCCACAGGGCCGAGACCATGCTGTCGTGGCCGGTCCCCGCCAGCGTGTCCTGAACGGCGACCAGCGGACGGTGCATCACGCCCGAATCCTGCTCGAGGCGGCGGATGGCTTCGGCGCGAACCGGCCAGCTGAAACGCCGGAAGCGCCACCAGGCGAGTCCGATGAAGCCCAGCGCCAGGGCGGCGAGCACGCCGGTATGCACCCAGGGATCGAGCCCGCCGAACAGATCGAGATGGGCCGCCGCGATGAACAGGGCGACCATGGCCAGCAGCGGCATCAGCCGCGGCCAGATGCCCTCCCAGGCAAGGGCCAACCACGCCAAGCCGATCTTGCGCTCGACACCCGGGGCAGGGATCGGAGTGGCTTCGGTGGCGTCCATCGAGTCCTTTCTCTTACGCTTACGCCGGCTCCATCCAGGGCGGGAACCGCTCCGAAGAGAGCATCTCGTCGATCGAGGGCCTCGGACGGACGACCGCAAACCGCGTGCCATCCACCATGACCTCGGGCGCCAACGGCCGCGTGTTGTAGCTCGAGGCCATCACCGCGCCGTACGCACCCGTCGAACGTACCATGATGAGGTCGCCCGCAGATAGAGGAGCCAAATCACGGTTCTGTGCCAGATAATCGCCGGATTCGCACACCGGCCCGACAATGTCACAACGGATCGTGGCGGCATCGGGGCGCGGCCGGCGCACCGGCACGATGTCGTGCCACGCCTCATACAACGTCGGGCGGATGAGATCGTTCATGGCGGCGTCGACAATGACGAAGGTCTTGGACACGCCGGGCTTCACGAGGATCACCTCGCTCACCAGCACGCCCGCCTCGCCGACCAGCCGGCGGCCCGGCTCGAAGGTGAGCTCGCAGCCCAGTCCGTCAGTCTCCTTGGCGACAAGCTGCAGGAAGGATGCGATCGAGGGCGGCTGCTCGTCGGCGTAGACGATCCCCAAGCCGCCGCCGATATCGAAGCGGTCGATGCGATGGCCGTCCGCGCGCAGCTCGGCGATCAGGCCGCGCACCTTGGCGATCGCATCGCGATAGGGATCGAGCGTGGTGAGTTGCGAGCCGATATGCATGGCCACGCCGACCACCTGCAGGTTCGGCAGCCTGCCCGCGAATGCATAGGCCTCGCGCGCCAGATCGATGTCGATGCCGAACTTGTTCTCCTTGCGGCCGGTCGTGATCTTCTCGTGCGTGCCGGCGTCGATGTCGGGGTTCACGCGGATGGTGATCGCGGCCTTCACGCCGAGCTGGCCGGCGACGGCGTTCAGGGTCTCGAGCTCGGCCGAGCTCTCGACGTTGATCTGGCCAATGCCGGCCTGCAGCGCAGCCATCAGCTCGGCCGGCTTCTTACCGACGCCGGAATAGACGATCTTGTGCGGCGGAATGCCGGCGGCCAGCGCCCGCTTCATCTCGCCGACCGAGACGATGTCGGCGCCGGCGCCGAGATCGCCGAACAGCTTCACCACCGCGAGGTTCGAGTTCGCCTTCAGAGCGTAGCACACCGAGGCGCGCATGCCCGTCATCGCCGAGGCGAACTCCTGCCATGCCGCCCGGAGCGCACCGGCGGAGTAGCAGTAGAGCGGCGTGCCGACCTGCCGGGCGATGGTCTTGAGCGCCACGCCCTCGACCTGCATGTCGCCCTCGGCGTTGTAGGTGAAGAAGCTCATAGATACCTCTTGCGCGCGTCCTTGATCGCGCGGACGACATTGGACGGCGCGGTGCCGCCGTAGCTCTTGCGCGCGGCGACCGACGCCTCGACCGTCAGCACCTTGTAGACATCCTTGGTGATGCGCGGCTCCACGTCCTGCATCTCCGCGAGCGACAGCTTGTCGAGGTCGATGCCCTTGGCCGCCGCTTTGCCCACCAGCGCGCCGGTCGCGTGATGCGCTTGCCGGAACGGCAGGCCGACCGAGCGCACCAGCCAGTCGGCGAGATCGGTCGCGACCGAATAGTCGGCCGAGGCGACGGCGCGCATGCGCTCCGGATTGGCCTTGAGGTCGCGGATCATGCCGGTCATCGCCGCAACGCAAAGCTCGATCGACTCGGCGGCATCGAACAACGGCTCCTTGTCCTCCTGCATGTCCTTGCCATAGGTCAGCGGCAGTCCCTTCAGCACGGTGCAGAGGGCCACGAACGCGCCCATGATCCGGCCGACCTTGCCGCGGATCAGCTCGGCGGCGTCGGGATTGCGCTTCTGCGGCATGATCGAGCTGCCGGTGGTGAAGGCGTCCGACAGCGCGATGAAGCGGAACGGCGCCGAGCACCAGATCACGATCTCCTCGGCCAGCCGCGACAGGTGCACCGCGCAGAGCGAGGCGGCGCCCAGGAACTCCACGACATAGTCGCGGTCCGACACGGCATCGAGCGAGTTGGCCATCGGCCGGTCGAAGCCCAGCGCCTTGGCCGTGCGATGGCGGTCTATCGGATGCGGCGTGCCGGCCAGCGCAGCGGCGCCGAGCGGCGATTCGTTCATGCGCTCGCGGCAGTCGCGCAGCCGGCTGCGGTCGCGCCCGAACATCTCGACATAGGCCAGCAGGTGATGGCCGAAGGTGATCGGCTGCGCCGTCTGCAGATGAGTGAAGCCCGGCATGATGGTCGCCGCGTACTCTTGCGCACGATCGATCAGCGCCGCCTGGAGATCGCGCAGCATGCCTTCGAGCCGATCGACCGTGTCGCGCGTCCACAAGCGCACATCGAGCGCCACCTGGTCGTTGCGCGACCGCGCCGTATGCAGGCGGCCGCCGGCCGGACCGATCAGGTCGGTAAGCCGCTGCTCGACGTTGAAATGGATGTCCTCGAGCTTGGTCGAGAATTTGAACTTGCCCTGCTCGATCTCGTCCTTCACGCGGGCGAGGCCCTGCCTGATGGCGCGGCCGTCCTTCGCGCTCAGGATGCCCTGCGCCACCAGCATGTCGGCATGCGCGGTCGAGCCCGCGATGTCCTGGGCGTAGAGCTTCTTGTCGAAGCCGATGGAGGCGTTGATCTTCTCCATGATCTCGGCGGGGCCGAGCGCATAGCGACCTCCCCACATCGTGTTCGGGGCTGCCTTCTTCTTGGTCGTCTTCCGTGCCATGAATCGGGCTTATGGCACATTCGCGTACGAATTTCCTCATGGGCCGCAGGCTCTTGCTGGCCGCGGTCCCGGCTTTTTTTGCCGTTCCGGCATTAGCCAAGGTAAGTCCCGGCCTGCTGACCGGCACGCTCGCCAGGTTCACCCTGGCGAAGCAGCCCAAGCCGCTGCCCGATCTCGCCTTCACCGACGCCAACGACAAGCCGGTCAAGCTCTCCGACTACAAGGGCAAGACCGTGCTGCTGAACTTCTGGGCGACCTGGTGCGCGCCGTGCGTCAAGGAGATGCCGAGCCTCGACAAGCTGCAGGCCGAGATGGGCAAGGACAGGTTCGTCGTCCTGCCGCTCTCGCTCGACGGCCCCTCGAAGCCGAAAGTGGCGCCCTTCTACGCCGACAAGAAGCTCGCCAACCTCGACATCTACTTCGACAAGGGCAAGAAGGTGCTGGGCGCGCTCGACATCTCCGTGCTGCCCACCTCCGTGCTGGTCGATCCCGAAGGCCGCGAAATCGGCCGCATGGAAGGCGACGCCGACTGGGACAAGCCCGAAGCCATCGCTCTGATGAAGGCGGCGGTCAGCGCCTGAAACCCTTCAGCACCTCCCCGGTCATACAGCAAGGCAATCGTTTATGACCCCGCCTTCCCCCGTCTGCGGGGGAAGGTGGCCCGAAGGGCCGGAAGGGGGTCATGGACCTCGTGGTCGAGCGGCCATGTCGACGGCGATGACCAGATGCCGCGCGTCGTCATTTGTGGGCGGCCCCCATCCGGCGCTACGCGCCACCTTCCCCGCAGATGGGGGAAGGCATGACGTTTGGCTCACGTGCCGGTATGCGATTGCCCGCCAGATGACGGACGAGGAGGTTCAGGATTACTCCAGCCGGATGATCCTGGTCGGCTTGCGGGGCGAACGAAGCGGCGAGAGGGCGGGCGTGGTGGCGGCCCAGACGATCGCGCACAGGACCAGGAGCAGGCCCACGATGGGATCGCCGGCACAGTCGAACAGGACTGCGGCCAGGCAGAAGGCGGCGCCGATAAACTGGTACATGGTGCACCTCCGCTGAAATGGGGACGCGCCTTCTACGGAGTCCTCCGTTTCCCGTAGATGACGCGATTCCGGAATTGCGTTTCGTGCGTTTCACCTGCGCGAAGACACGGTAGGCTCGTGGCATGACCACACCCTACGAAGCCCTTCGCCGACTCCAGCCCGTCACGGGCTGGACCAACGACACTGTGGCGGGAGTCACCTTCACCGGTGGGCTCGACCCGGTCGTGCCGACGCCGTTCAAGGTCGGCGTCGCCGGCGCGGCGACCATCGCCGCCGCCGGCCTCGCCGCCGCGCAGCTCTGGGAGCAGCGCACGGGCCGTAAGCAGAGGGTCGCGGTCGACGTGCGGCAGGCGACGGCATCGATGCGCAGCGGCACCTACATGAAGCTGGGCGACGGCGCGCTGAGCCACGCCCGCAACAGCATCATGGGCACCTATCCGACCAAGGACGGGCGCTGGAGCTATCTCCATTGCAACTTCCCCAACCATCGCGCGGCGGCGCTGAAGGTGCTCGGCGTGACGGAAGAAGACCGCGCGGCCGTCGCCAAGGCGGTCTCCGGCTGGAACGCCCTCGATCTCGAGGAGGCGATCATCGCCAACAAGGGCGCGGGCGGCATGGTGCGCAGCTTCGAGGAATGGAAGACCCATCCGCAGGCGGCAGCGATCGCCTCGCTGCCGCTGCTCGAGATCGAGAAGATCGGCGATGCGCCGGTCGAGCCTCTTCCCCCTGGCTCCAATGGGGGCGACCGGCCGCTGAGTGGCATCCGGGTCGTCGACATCACCCGCGTCCTGGCTGGTCCCACCTGCGCTCGTACGCTCGCGGAGCACGGCGCGGATGTGATGAAAATCACCGCCGCGCATTTGCCCAATCTTGGTTACCAGGAATGGGACACCGGCCACGGCAAGCTGTCGGCGCAGCTCGACCTGCGCGACCCGGCCCAGCTCGAGACGCTGCGCGGCCTGATCAGCCAGGCCGACGTCTTCTCGCAGGGCTACCGGCCCGGAACGCTCGGTTCGCGCGGCCTCTCGCCCGAGGAACTCGCCAAGCTGCGGCCGGGTCTGGTTTACGTCTCGCTGTCGGCGTTCGGACATAAGGGTCCCTGGGCGTCGCGTCGCGGTTTCGACACCGTGGTGCAGACCGTCAGCGGGATTACCCTCCGCCAGGGCGCTCTATTCCCCGGCAAGGAGCCCGGGCCGCAGTTCTATCCTCTGTCGGCGATCGACTATTGCACCGGCTACCTGATGGCGATGGGGGCGATGCTGGCGCTGGCCAGGCGCGCGCAGGAGGGCGGCAGCTGGCTGGTGCGCATCTCGCTGGCACAGGTCGGCAAATGGCTGGTCGATCTCGGCGAGGTGCCGGAGAGCGGGCTCATGGGCATCCCGGCCGAATTCTCGCCCCAGGAGATCGAAAGCTGGTCGATGGTCACCGAGACGCCGAAGGGCCCGCTCAAGCACCTCAAGCCGGCGGTACAACTGTCCGAGACGCCGGCCCGTTGGGCGCGGCCCTCGGTTCCGCTAGGCTATCATCAACCCGTCTGGCCGAGCTGACACAGGAGGAGCGCCATGACGACCGCGGCGGAAGGCATGGAACTCACCCGGACCGGCCCCGGCACGCCGATGGGCGAGCTGATGCGGCTCTACTGGATGCCGGCGCTGAAATCCTCCGAGCTGGAGCGCGATGGCGCGCCGGTACGGTTCATGCTGTTGGGCGAGAAGCTGATCGCCTTCCGCGACACCGCCGGCCGCGTCGGCGTGTTCGACCATCGCTGCCCGCACCGCTGCGCCTCGCTGTTCCTCGGCCGCAATGAAGAGGGAGGCATCCGCTGCCTCTATCACGGCTGGAAGTTCGACACGTCGGGCCAGTGCATCGACATGCCGAGCGTGCCGCCGCACCAGGACTTCAAGCACAAGGTCCACGCCAAGGCCTACCAGGCCATCGAGCGCGCGGGCGTGGTCTGGGTCTACATGGGCGCGCGCGAGGCGCCGCCGCTGCCGGCCTTCCAGATCCTCGATGCGCCGGAGGACGAGATCAATGTCGGCATGATCCAGCGCGATTGCAACTACCTGCAGGCGATCGAGGGCGAGATCGACACGGCGCACTTCGGCTACCTGCATGGCGGCCACGCCGATGTGAGCCGCCTCGACGAGAGCGAGCCGTTCTACTTCACCGTCACCAACCGCGCGCCCGAGTTCCACGTCACCGAGGCGCCGTGGGGCACGCAGTATGCCGGCTACCGCTCGGCCGGTCCGGGCCGTACCTATTGGCGATTCGCCAATTTTCTCTTCCCGTTCTGGACGCAGGCGCCCAACGGGGAGTTCGACAGCCATGCCCATGCCCGCGCCTGGGTGCCGATCGACGACAACAACTGCATGTACGTCTTCCTCTGGTGGAAGCGTGCGCGGGCGGCCAACAGCCTGCCGCAGCCCGCCTACAAGGACGGCACGCCGATCGGCGGCACCGGACGCGGCAACCGGCTACTGCCCAACACGACCGGCTGGATGGGCCGCTGGCGCATGGCGGACAACGAGGCGAACGACTGGGGCATGGACCGCGCGGCCCAGCGCTCCAATGCGATCTACAGCGGCATCGACGGCATCCACCTGCAGGACCAGGCGATCACCGAGAGCATGGGCCCGATCGTCGATCACACGTTCGAGCACCTCGGTCCGTCGGACCAGATGATCACCCGCACGCGACGCCGCCTGCTGCGCGCGTCCCGAGCGCTCCGGGAAGCCGGCACCCTGCCGCCCGGCGTCGCCGACGGCAGCGTCTATCACGGCGCGCGCAGCGGGTACTTCGTGAGCGACGACCAGCGCGAATGGCAGGAGGTCTACAAGCACCGTCTCGCCAACGCGCTGCATCCGGCGCCGGAGCCGGCGAGAGCGGCGGAATAACCTCATCGGACCGCGCCACTCCAGTGGCGCTCATGAGCTTGAGCGCCACTGGAGTGGCGCGGTCCAATGAGCCTACGCCCTGTTGCTCGCCCGGCAGCGGCATTTGTCGACCTGGTGCAGCTCGACCATGTTGCCGCAAGGATCGTTCATGAAGACCTGGGTCGAATCGGGGCTCGTCAGCCCCTCGATCACCCAATAGTGCACGCCCATCTTGTCGAGTTCCTTCCGGGTCGCGACGATGTCCTTCACGGCGAAGGCGATGTGCGGCCGTGTCGGGTCCTCGCCCGGCCCCTTGGCGACCGGCGAGGGCTGCGCGCCGCCGATCAGATGAATCTGGCCGACCTCGCCGACGTTGATCCAGGCGCCCGGAATGCCGGGAATGGTCGGCCGGCCGGTATCGTGACCGAGGCCCAGCACGTCCTTGTAGAAGGTCTTGGTGTCGTCGAGCTTCTCGGCGCCGGTGTCGATGCGCACACCGGTGTGATGGATCTCCAGGATCTCGATCGCCATGGCCTTCCTCCGCGGTCCTTGATGTTGCGCCGATCCTAACGGCAGGATGCCGCCATGGCGAGACGACACCTCAACGGCGACGGATGGCGGGCGCGCATCGGCATCGTGGTGCCGAGCGTCAACACGGTGATGGAGCCGTGGGCGCACAAGGTCGTGCCCGAGGGCGTGAGCGTTTTCGCAGCGCGCATGTTCATCCCGCCGGCGACGACGCCCGAGGCGTTCATCGAGATGGACCGCAACGAGGGCAAGGCGGCGATCCGCCAGCTCTCCAGCGTCCATCCCGACGCCATCGCCTATGGCTGCACCGCCTCGTCCATCGTGCAGGGCCTCGATTACGACGCGCATTTGCGCGACGAGATCGAGCACGACCACAAGACGCCCTCGACCACGGCGGCTCATGCGATCGTGACTGCGGCGAAGACGCTCGGCGCCACGACCGTCAGCATCGTCTCTCCCTACACGAAAGAGGTCGACGAAGCCGAGCATCGCTATTTCGCGGGCGCCGGCCTCACCGTCGTCGGCGGCGCCTGCCTCGGGATCAGCGACGGCTTCGCGCTGGCCGAGCCCGAGCCGGATACGCTGTTCGATTTAGGCATGCGCGGCTTCGATCCGAGCGCCGAGGCGCTGATCATGACCTGCCTCAATACCCGCTCGCACACGGTGATCGCGCGGCTCGAGGACAAGCTCGGCAAGCCGGTGATCACCTCGACCCAGGCGACGCTGTGGCATGCGCTGCGGCTCGCCGGCATCGATGACAGGATCGCGGGCTACGGCGCGCTGCTGGAACGCCACTGATGCCGACGCTCTACCTCGTGTGCGGCAAGATCGGCTCGGGCAAGTCGACGCTGGCGCGCCAGCTCGCAACGCGGCCGGCGACCTTGCTTGTCAGCGAGGACCATTGGAACTCCACCCTCTGGCCGGACGAGCTGAAGACGATGGAGGACTACGCACGCCTGTCGACGCGGCTGCGGGCGGCGATGAAGCCGCACATCGTCGCCCTCCTGAAGCAGGGTCTGTCGGTGGTGCTCGACTTCGCGGCCAACACCGTGAAGCAGCGCGCCTGGGCGCGCTCGGTGATCGAGGCGGCGGACGTACCGCACGAGCTTCACGTGCTCGACGTCCCTGATGCGATCTGCCTGCAACGACTGCGTGAGCGCAATGCAGCCGGCGCGCATGAGTTCCACGTGACCGACGCCGAGTTCGCGCAGTTCACCCGCTTCTACGTGCCGCCCGCATCCGGCGAAGGCTTCAACGTCGTCGTTCATAAAGGCTAAGTGGGGAGACGGTGGGGCCCGCCCGCCCCCAAAAACATCGCGAGTAACCGAAGAAAGAGTTCCGACACCTCTCCCTCCCCGCGCAAGCGCGGGTCCCCTCCCTCTCCCCACGCGTATGACGCGCGCGGAGGGGGCCTCCGATCGGATGTGTCCACCCCGCGGCATTTGGATGGGGAGGAAAGTCCGACTCCACCTCATCGCACTCCTCAGTACGAGGAACGTCAGGATCGACGAAGCCACCCCGGAAGCCTGTGGATAACGCCTCGCGTCGGAGTCTCAGCTTGGGCATTGGCCCGGCTTTCGACGCCTGAATTCCGCGCCAGTTTATCGAGGCCATTGCCCTTAATAGGTGGCCGCGAGCGCGTGGGCGTAAAATTCCCGGACGTTCGAGTTCTGCACCGGGAGTTCACCATGTCCGACGATTCCTTCGCTGATTTCCGTCACTCCGATGGCCGCTTTGCCAAGGGCAATCGCGGCGGCCGGCCGCGCGCCCGCGATCGCATCGTGGCGCTCGACGAGCGCGTCGCCGAGGTGGGCGACGACTTGATCGAGGCGGCCCTCAAGGTTGCCAAGGACGGCAATGTCAGGGCGATCGAGATGCTACTCGACCGCATCTGGCCGGTGCGCCGCGGCCGGCCGGTCGAGATCGAGGCGCCGGAGATCCGCAGCGTGCCCGATCTCGTGCCGGCGACGGCTGCCGTCGCCAATGCCGTCCTGAACGGCGCCATCACGCCGCGCGAAGGCGCGGCAGCCATGCGCGTGATCGAAGCGCATCGCAGCATGATCGTGACGGTCGATCTCGCCCAGCGCATGACGGCGCTCGAGGAAGAAGGCGCGCGTATGCGGGGCGAGAAACCTTGAGAACACCGTTTTCGAGCCGTTTACGCCCCGTTTCAGCCGTTTATCGCCAAGCGCGAGAGCCGGAAAACGCCGCGGTACCGGGCTTTTTGCGAATCGGCGCGCGCAAACATCGATTAAAAACGGCCAGGCCTGCACGGATGGAGCGTCAGGGGAAGCTCACGTCGCCGTACGGATAGAACTTCTTGATGTCGACGTGCTTGTAGGGCAGCGCGTCGAGGCGGACGGTGCCGAGGAACGGCTGCTCGGGCTCGACCAGCAGGATGGTCTTGGCGAAGCCGCTGTCGTCGAAGCCGCGGCGGAAGTGCACGCGCGACTTGATGGCGAACACCTTGTACTTGTCGGCGCCGAAGCCCGCGAGGTCGCTGGGATACATGACCTGCGTCAGGTACTCGCTCAGCACCACGAGGTTGTTCCGGCCGAAGGCGACGCTGACCCAGTCGCGGCCAGCGGCACTGGTGACGAGCGCGATCGTGCCCTTCACCCGCACCGGCGCGCCGGCGGACTCGTCGGCCAATCCGCCGACCTCCATGTCGAAGGCGTCGCCGGCTTTCAGGCCCTTTTCCTTCACCGCCTGCACGGCCTTGCGATCGGCAATGGTGCCGATCATCGTGTCCGACAGGTCCTGCCTGATCACCTGATCGAGGATCCAGGTCGCCGAACCCGAGCGGTCGGAATGGTCGGCCAGCACGACCGGCCAGTCGCCGCGCGCGAGAGCCTGCTTGGCGAGCTTTACGCCCTCGGGGATCGGATGGACCTTGGCGGTGTTCAGGAGATCCTTCCGCCGCCGCCACGCCCAGGCTGCCACGTCGTCGGCCGCCTTGCGGGCGAGATCGGCATTGCCGTTGGTCATGCACTGGATGGTCATGCCGACATCCGGCACGTCGGCGAACGGGAAGCCGAAGAACACGTTCATATAAAGGTCGGGCTCGCGCGCCTCCCAGACCAGCGCGCGCTGCACCAGGTCCATCCACGGCGAGGCGCCGGTCCATTGCAGAACCGTCGCCGTCAGGATCGGCACCTTCACCGTGACGGTCGTGGGCTTGTAGTCGCCGCGGATGGCGCGGATGAGCATGCGGGCCGCACGCTCGCCCTGCAGGCGGTCGTCGTAGTGCGGGAAGTACTTCACGCAGAAGGCGAAGTCGGACTGCTTCAGGAACGCCTCGTCCTCGTTGCCGTGCGGATCGAAGGTGCCGGCGATGAACGCATTGCGGCCCACCACCTCGCGCACGCGGCGGGCAATGTCGGCCTCGGGCCGCGGAACGCCGCGCACGCCCATCGCGCCGTGCAGGGCGAGATAGACGCCGTCCCATTTCCCGCCGGCCTCGAGCTCGGCGATCTGGCGGCTGAGGAAATGCTCGTACGCCTCCTGCGTGATCCAGCCCGAGCCGGTGCCGGTCTTGGGCCACAAGGGCGATTCGATGCCGACCAACTCGACGCCTTCGTGCTCGCGTGCCACCTTCACGAAGCCGCCAATGTACGAACGCCGCTCCCAGCCGAGCAGCGCCTCGCCCTTGGCTGGCGAGCCGTCGTAGACGAAGTCGTCGAGCGTGGTGTCGTTGGGAAGGAACGTCACCGTCTCGTGGGCGAAGTTCAGGACGGCAATGCGGATCGGTTGGGTCATAAGCAAAGACGTTACCCGGGAGGAAGCAAATGGCAAATCGCGTGATCGACGCAGACGGCCATATCTGCGAGCCGACGGCGGTGTGGGATGACTACATCGAGAAAAAGCACCGCGAGAACGCGATCCGGGTCGTGCGCGACAATGACGGCAAGGACTGGATCTCGATCAACGGCCGCGTCAGGCGGAATCTGCGGCCGGCGGCGGCCTGCGTGCCGTGGGGCATGGACGACCCGAACAAGGTCCCGACCTGGGACGACATCCTGCCCGGCTCCTACGACGGCGCCGCGCGCGCCAAGGTGCTGGAGGAGGAAGGCATCGAGCGCGCCCTCCTCTATCCCTCGCTCTACCTGATCCAGGGCGACGTCGAGGATCCGGCCGTCGCCGCCGCCTGCTGCCACGGCTACAACGAATGGATCGCCGACATGTGCCGCGACGGGCGCGGCCGGCTCGCCGCGGTCGGCATCGTGCCCCTGCAGAGCGCCGAGCTCGCCGCCAAGGAGGTCGAGCACATCGCCAGGCTCGGGCTGAAGGGCGCGTGCTTCCGGCCCGAGCGCTACAAGGGCCTGGCGCTGTACGACGAGTCGCTGAAGCCGTTCTGGGAGCGGGTCGCGGGCAACGGCCTGTTTGCCGCCGTGCATGGCAGCTTCGGCGCGCTGATGCCGTCCTTCGCCACCGGCCGCTACGACAACCTCTTCTTCAGCCACATGATCTGCCATCCGTTCGAGCAGATGGCGGCGATGCTCGACATCGTCGCCGGCGGCGTGCTCGAGCGGCATCCGACCCTGCGCGTCGCCTTCCTCGAATCGGGCGCGGGCTGGCTGGAATACTGGCTCGACCGGCTCGATGGCCATTTCGAGTCCATGCACCAGCACGTGCCGTGGATGAAGCGCCCGCCGACCGAGCTGTTCCGCGAGCAGTGCTTCATCTCGATCGAATCGGATGAGGCGCACCGCCTGCCGCGGCTCCGGGAAATGGGGGTCGACGGCTGCGTCTTCTGGGGCGCCGACTACCCCCACTACGATTGCACCTACCCCGGCGCGGTCACCGAGCTGGAGGAGCACTTGGCGCCGATCGACCCCGCTCTGGCCGACGGGGTGCGCTGGCGGACGGCCGAGCGGTTCCTCGGGCTGGCCTAGCGAGGCCCTTCGGCCTGTAAGACCGCGCGTTGCTCCAGCACGGAGCCGAGCAATGCGCTGACTCCCAGACCAGCCAGGATCAGGAGGGCCAGCAGGAGGAGGCCGCCAATGTCTTTCATGGTACCCTCGGCGAGTCGAACGCCGAACGCCGGTCAACGTTGCGCGTGGACTTCCCTACGAGTCATACAATCGCCCTCGCGACAAACCCGGATCGAGCGCCTACAGAGACGCCGGGAACCGGGTGGGAAAACCGATGCGTCATCTCGTTGTAGCCCTGGCGATGATCGTGGGCGCCATGGCCTTCACCTTCACGGCGGCAAGCGCCCTGCAAACGGCCGCGGCCGTCCACAACGATGGCGCGGCGGTGCAGTAGCGCTACGGCGCGATCTCGCAGGTCTTCTTGAGCTCGGCGCACACGCGCATCACCGCAGCCACCACCTCCGAGGACGCCGCCGGCTCGCCCGGCCGCGTCCGGCCGGCGATCAGGAGCTGCGAGAGCTGGTCGTTCATCTCGACGACATTGAGGGTGGCCGTGCGGTCGCCCTGGGCGACCTGGAGGCGCCGGGCGCCGGCATCGGCCATGACGATGCGGACAGCCCGGTTGTTCTTCGCGCGGTCGAGCGCCACGGCGAACACCTTGTCGGCCGGCGCCTCGAGCACCACCGAGGCGAAGTCGTAGCCCGCCTGGCCGTTGGTGCCCTCCTCGGTCATGCGATGGATGCGCTGCACCGCCTTGCGGGCGATGAATACGGCCTGCGCCTCGGCCGCGGCCGGCAGCACGACCGCGATCGCCGTCATCGCCAATATTGCCCGCTTCATCCGTGCCTCCGCTCGCTCACGAAGAAATAGTCGCTGTCGAACGTGTCGACGTGCCGGATGCCGAGCTTCGCCAATCGCTCGATCACCCGGCGCGGGCGATCATCGTCCAGCGATTCGGCGCCGGTCCAGACCTCTATCTGCAGAACACAATGGTTCTTCGCGAGCAGCGCCAGCAGGCCGTCGAGCGCCGCCTCCTCGTGGTTCTCGACGTCCATCTTCACCACCAGCAGCTTGCCGGCGAAGTCGAGCACGCCGTCGATGCGCACCGCCTGGCAGACGACCGCGTCGCGCGACGCCTCGACGAGATGCGCGCCGCCGCGGTTGCGGCTGTCGACCTCGAGCCCGAAGGTCGCCGCGCGGTCGCTGGCGGCGAGCTTCAGCGCCTCGATCGCGGTGCTGGCCTTGTTGAGGAAGAGGTTGGCCTGCAGTTGCGCGTAGTTGGCGGGATCGGGCTCGAAGGCGACGATCCGCTCGAACCAGCCCCTGGCATGAGCCAGCAGCGCGTAGAAGCCCCAGTGCGCGCCGATGTCGAGGAATACGGCGCCGTCCGGACAGCTGCGGCGCTCCTTGTCCGCCAGCGCGAACAGGCGGCCGACGCTCTCGGGCTCCCACAGCCCCGACGTGTGCAGTTCCCAGTCGACGGCGTTGCTGCGGTCGAGCAGCAGGGTCAGCCCCTGGCGGCGCTCGACGAGATAGCGGCCGTAGAAGAGGTTCGCCCAGCCGGCCAATACCAGCCGGACCACTCCCCGGAGCAGCGGGATCCGCGCAATGCTCCGAGGGATCGCGATCATGCCGTGCGCGCGTTAGCGCGTGGGAACCGGGCGCTCACCGGAATAGTCGTAGAAGCCGCGCTTCACCTTGCGGCCGACCCAGCCGGCTTCAACGTACTTCACCAGCAGCGGGCACGGCCGGTATTTCGAATCGGCCAGGCCCTCGTGCAGCACCTGCATCACCGACAGGCAGGTGTCGAGGCCGATGAAGTCGGCCAGCTCGAGCGGGCCCATCGGATGGTTGGCGCCGAGCTTCATGCCGGTGTCGATCGCCTCGACGTTGCCGACGCCCTCGTACAGCGCATAGACCGCCTCGTTGATCATCGGCAGCAGGATGCGATTGACGATGAAGGCGGGGAAGTCCTCGGCGTTGACCGGCTTCTTGTCGAGCTTGACCACGACGTCGCGGACGGTGCGGAAGGTCTCCTCCTCCGTCGCGATGCCGCGGATCAGCTCGACCAGGCCCATCATCGGCACCGGGTTCATGAAGTGCATGCCCATGAACTTGCCGGGACGGTCGGTGACCGACGCGAGGCGCGTCACCGAGATCGACGAGGTGTTGGTCGCCAGCAGCACGTTGGGCGGCAGGCCCTCGCAGACCTTCTTGAAGATCTCGCGCTTCACCGATTCGTTCTCGGTCGCCGCCTCGACCACCAGGTCGCAGTCGGAGAACTGCTTGAAGTCGGTGCCGGTCTCGATGCGGCGCAGCGCGGCGTCCTTGTCCTCGGGCCGGATCATGCCGCGGCCGATCTGGCGGTCCATGTTGCGACCGATATTCTCGATACCCGAGTTGATATGCGGTTGGTCGACGTCCATCAGGCGGATGCCGAACCCCTTGAGCGCGCAGACATGGGCGATGCCGCTGCCCATTTGGCCGGCGCCGATGACGCCAATGCGCTTGATCTCCATGACGGACTTACTCCAGCGCTACTTCTTGTCCACCGCGGCGGTGAGCTCCGGCACGATCTGGAACAAGTCGCCGACGATACCATAGTCCGCGACCTGGAAGATGGGCGCTTCCTCGTCCTTGTTGATGGCCACGATGGTCTTGCTGTCCTTCATGCCGGCGAGATGCTGGATCGCGCCGGAGATGCCGACGGCAATATAAAGGTCGGGCGCCACCACCTTGCCGGTCTGGCCGACCTGGTAGTCGTTCGGTACGTAGCCCGCGTCGACCGCGGCGCGGCTGGCGCCGACGCCGGCGCCGAGCTTGTCCGCCAGCGCCTCGATGATCTTGAAGTTGTCGCCGCTGCCCATGCCGCGGCCGCCCGACACGACGATCTTGGCCGAGGTGAGCTCCGGCCGCTCGCTCTTGGAGAGCTCGGCCCCGACATAGGAGGAGAGGCCCTTGCCGCCCTCGCCGCCGATCTGCTCGATCGGCGCGGAGCCGCCGGTGCCGACCGCCTTGAAGTTGGTCGGACGGATGGTCACGACCTTGATCTTGTCGCTGCTCTGCACGGTCGCCATGGCGTTGCCGGCATAGATCGGCCGAACGAAGGTGTCCGGCGAGACGACCTGGATGGCCTCGGAGACCTGGCCGACGTCGAGCAGGGCCGCGACGCGCGGCGCCACGTTCTTGCCGACCGAATCGGCCGCCATGACAACGTGGCTGTAGTTCGGGGCGAGCTTCACCACCAGCGGCGCGATGTCCTCGGCCAGCCAGTTGGCGTAGGCCGCGTCCTCGACCTGCAGCACCTTGGTGACGCCCTGCAGCGCGGCCGCCGACTTGGCGGCCTCGGCGCAATCCTTGCCGGCGACCAGGACGTGCACGTCGGCATCGATCTTGGTCGCGGCCGCGACGGCGTTGGCGACGTTGGCGCGCACCGACTTGTTGTCGTGCGCCGCGACGACGAGAACGGCCATGGTCAGATCACTCCCGCTTCGTTCTTCAGCTTGTCGACCAGCTCGGCGACGGTCTTCACCTTGATGCCGGCCTTGCGCTTGGGCGGCTCCTCGACCTTCAGCACCTTCAGGCGCGGCGCGACATCGACGCCCAGCGCGTCCGGCGCCAGGGTCTCGATCGGCTTCTTCTTGGCCTTCATGATGTTGGGCAGGGAGGCGTATCGCGGCTCGTTGAGGCGCAGGTCGGTGGTGATCACCGCCGGCATCTTGAGCTTGATGTTCTCGAGGCCGCCATCGACCTCGCGCTTCACCTCGATCGAGCCGTCGGCGACGTTGAGCTTGTTGGCGAAGGTGCCTTGCGACCAGCCGAGCAGCGCGGCCAGCATCTGGCCGGTGGCGTTGGAATCGTCGTCGATCGCCTGCTTGCCAACGATCACCAGGCCGGGTTGCTCCTTGTCGACCACCGCCTTCAGGAGCTTGGCGACGGCCAGCGGCTGCAGCTCGGCATCGGTCTGGACGAGGACGCCGCGGTCGGCGCCCATCGCCAGGGCGGTCCGGATCGTCTCCTGGCACTGCGCCGGTCCGGCGGAGAAGGCGATGATCTCGGTCGCGACCCCCTTCTCCTTCATGCGGATCGCCTCTTCCACGGCGATCTCATCGAAGGGGTTCATGGACATCTTGACGTTAGCCGTCTCGACGCCCGTGTTGTCGGCCTTGACGCGGATCTTGACGTTGTAGTCGATGACCCGCTTGACCGCGACCAGCACTTTCATCGGGGGTGCGCCTGCTCGGTGAGAGTTACCGCCGGAACTGACCCGTCCGGCAAAGGGGATTTCGTGTAGGGGGCTTCAGCCGATGATGTCAAGGCTATGGCGCACTGCACAAAATCGCAGGGTGGAAGAGTTTTATGAGTGCTTTCAATCGTTTATCCGGCCGGCCGAGGCAAAATCAGCGGTTCGCCCCCGGCACCCACAGCACGTCGGAGCCGCCGTTATCGTTGAGCTTGCGGGACAGCACGAACAGGTGGTCCGACAGGCGGTTGATGTACTTGATCGCCTCGGGGCTCACCGGTTGCTGCGCCGCGAGCGCCGTCATGCCGC
Organism: Reyranella sp.; assembly: GCA_035293665.1. Lineage (GTDB taxonomy): Bacteria > Pseudomonadota > Alphaproteobacteria > Reyranellales > Reyranellaceae > Reyranella. The sequence goes on from DATGMK010000005.1 coordinate 61,007, forward strand.
GCTCGGCGCGGCGGGCGACGGTGCGCGCGAAGTGCAGCCACGCCGCGGCCTCGCTGCCGCCCGGCAGGACGAACGAGGTGAGCGGCGCGAGCTCTGCGTTCATGTCGTCGACCTCCTTCTCCAGCCGCTCGGTCTGCGACGGCTGCACGCGCAGCGCCGGCTCGCCCGCCTTGCCCTCGATCGTGCAGAGATCGGCGCCGAGATCGAACAGGTCGTTCTGGATGCGCTTCAGCATGTCGTCGACATGGAGGCGCAGAGCGTCGTTCTTCACCGTGCGCGAGAGCGCGGCGCGGGCCAGGCCGATCACGGAGTTGGTCTCGTCGACCGTGCCGTAGGCCTCGACGCGCGGATCGTGCTTGGCGACGCGCTCGCCGCGGCCGAGCGAGGTTTCGCCCCGGTCGCCGCCCCTGGTGTAGATGCGCGTCAGCTTCACCATGTCCAGCTCTTCGGCTCAGCCCTTGGTCATCCACCACAGCAGGATGAAGCCGATGGTCAGCGCCTGCAGGCGCACGCGCCACCACATCAGCTTGTTGCTGCTGCGCGCCCGCTCGACACTGTTGGTCGGTCCGCGAGTGAGGGTGGCCAGTCCCGCGAACAGCATGCCGAGCGTGGCAAGCCCGGAGACGATCACGCAGATGAAGAAGATCGTGTTGGCGGTGTGCATGCTCAGACTCTATCACCCATTGTGCCGTCCCGCCCCTCGCCGCGCGCCGGCCCAGGGCCGCCCGTCGCGCGAGGCATCGACGCCGGTGGCGGCCCGGAACAGGGCCTCGGCCGTCTGCTCGGCCGACCAGAGGGCTGCATGCACGGTGCCGTACTCGACCGGCTCGGTCGCCTCGCCGGCGAAGAACACGCGGTTGCCGAGCGGCCGGGCATGATCGAAGTGATCCTCGGGCGGGCTGCCGATCGCGGGATAGGAATAGCCACCCCTCGTCCAGGGGTCGCTGAGCCAGCGCGGAAAGACGAAGGCTTCCGGCTCCGGCACGTTGTTGTGGCCGAACATCTTGCGCAGCGAGCCGAGCGCCACCTGCTTCACCTGCTCGTCGTCGAATTCGCGGTCATAGCGCACGGCGGGATAGCCGTTGGCAAAGCTCAGCAGGATCGGCAGTCCGGTCTCCTCGACGTGGCTGACGAAGGTGTTGAAGGTGCCGCGCCGGTCGGGCGCGTCGGGCAGGCGGCCGAACCATTTCGACTTGTCGGGCCAGAACCGGTGCGGGAAGCGCAGGTAGATCTTGCCGAGCACGCCCGCGCCATAGCCCAGCCGGGCGAGCGCGGCCTGCTGCAACGGTGGCGGCAGCGGATCGAGACGGAACCGCCCGTCCCGCAACAGGCCGACCGGCAGGGTGACGACGGCCCGGTCCGCTTCCAGGCGCTCCCCATTCGCGAGGGTCGCCACCACGCCGACGGCATTCCACGCCAGCGCCGTCGCCGGCGCACCGAGCCGGATGTCGAGTCCGCGCGCGGCATCGTCGATCAGCGTCTTGAAGCCGCCCTTCGGCTGGGCGTTGCCGTCGAGACCTTCGGTCGGGAACCACTCCTCGGCCGAGAGCTGGTCCCACACCGAGCCATTCACGCCCTCGCTGCCTTCGATCATGGTGGCGATTACGAGCCGGTCGACCTCGGGTAACCAGCTGGCGTGCAGCAGCGGCTCGACCGCGTCCCTGACCGAGATCGAACGCGGGCCCCTCTCATCTGCCAGGAACTTGCTCTTCCAGCTCGCGAAGGCGATCGCGGTATCGAAAGCCGCCACGCCCAGGAACGCCCTGAGCCGCTGGGCGGTGCGCGTCTTTGCCGAGGCGCGCTCGTCGATGATCAGACGGTCCGCCTCCGAGCTGATCAGCCTGACGCCGAGCTTGTCGCACCACACCGCCAAGGGATTGCCGTCGACGCCATGCACCCATGAGCCGCCGAGATCGACCGGGGCGCCGACGCGATCGTCGGTCCAGGTGCGCCCGCCGACGCGGTCGCGCGCCTCGAGCACGGTGACGGCGAATCCCGAATCGTGCAGCAGCCGCGCCGCGACCAGGCCCGCCATGCCGGCGCCGAGCACAATCACGCGCTCCGGGTTGCCCGCGCCCATCGACCACGAACCGGTGCTGGTCATGACTGCACCAGTGCGGGCAACTGCTTCATGTCGTCGAACAGCAGACCGCCCGCCTTGGCGAGCGCTGCACGATCGGCATAGGGCGCGCCGGCATAGGCAAGCGCGCGCATCCCGGCCGCGCGTGCGGCCTGGATGCCGGGCACAGAGTCCTCGACCACGGTGCAGACGAATGGCTGCTCGTCCATCGCGATGGCGGCGTGCAGGAAGAGATCGGGAAAGGGCTTGCCGCGCGGGACCTGGCTCGAGCTGAAGATGCGGCCGTCGAACAGGTCCCACAGGCCGGTGAGGCCCAATGTGAACTTCATCTTCTCCGGCGAGCCGGAACTCGCGACGCAGGTTGCGAAGCCCGCTCTCTGCACCGCCAACACCGCCTCCCTCACGCCGGACACCGCCTGCAGCGGCGTGTCCCGGAAGCTGCGATAGGTGACCTCCTGCATCTTCTCGACGAAATCGTCGGGCAGCTTGCGCCCAAGCTCGGCTTCGCAGATCTCGACGCAGGACTTCAGCGACCGGCCCATCAGCCGCCGCATCGTCTCCTCGACCGACCAGTCGAGCCCGTGCGGCTTCAACGCTGCCGAGAAGCTTTGGTTGGCCAACGGCTCGCTATCGACCAATACGCCGTCGCAATCGAATATGACCAGCACCGGCGTGGTTTAGCGGAGATTCGTCCGCATTCATATGGGGCGGGATGAGTCCCCCCTCCCCGACCTCCCCCTGCGGGGAGGGAGTGATTCACGGCATTCATGTCCCCTCACCGTAGGGGGAGGGTTAGGGTGGGGGCTCTCTCAGAACGGCTTGTCGCCGGCGACCGTCACGCGGTTGCCGCTGCGGGTGTGGGGCCAGTAGTCCCACATCGCGCGGTGCTGGACGCAGCGATTGTCCCAGAAGGCGATCGAGTTCGCCTGCCAGCGGAAGCGGCACTGGAACAGCGGGTTCTCCATGTGCTGGTAGAGGTAGTTCAGGATGCCGTCGCTCTCGTCGCGCGGCACGCCGACCAGGAAGCGCGTGAAGCCCCGGTTCACGTAGAGCGCCTTCTTCCGCGTCACCGGATGGGTGCGCACCACCGGGTGGATGGCGCGCGGATACTTCTCCTTCTCGGCGACGCCGAAGTTCTTGTAGAGGCCGCGATAGACCGATTCGCCGTCGTGGAACGCGGTCAGGCCGTCGAGATAGGTCTTCATGCGGTCCGACAGCGCCTCGTAGGCCGCATACATGTTCGCGAACAGCGTGTCGCCGCCCTTGGGCGGGCAGGTCTTGATGTAGAGGATGGAGCCCATCGGCGGCTCCTCGTCGCAGCTCACGTCGGTGTGCCAGCCCTCGCCGTTGGCGCGCGGGCTGTCCTTGTCGGCGTGGATGATCATCAGCTCCGGCCGGCCGGGCTCGTGCGGCGCGGCGGGATGGACGTGCAGGTCGCCGAACAGACGGCCGAACGCCACGTGCTGGTCGTGCGTGATGTGCTGGTTGCGGAAGAAGATCACGCAGTTCTCGGCCAGCGCACGGTGAACTTCGTCCTGCTGGCGGTTGCTGAGCGGCTTGCTGAGATCGATTCCGCTCACTTCCGCGCCGATCACCGGCGTCAGCTTGTCGATGCTGATGGTCTCGTAGGGCACGCTCTCGTCGACCACGTGACGGATGCGGGGACCCTTGTTGCCGCGCAGAGAACCTTCCATGGCTGTCTCCTACTCCAGCTTGATATTGGCACGATGGATGATGTCGCCCCAGCGTTCCTTCTCGGAGCGCGTGAAGGCAGTGAATTCGGCCGGGCTCATCAGCTTGGGCGACCAGCCGGACTGGTCGAGCCGGACCTTTACCTCCGGTATCTCGGCCACCTTGCGGATGTCTGTATTGATCTTTTGGACGATCTCCGCCGGCGTGCCCTTAGGGACATAGTAGCCGGTCCAGGTGGTGAGCAGGACGCCCGGCATGCCGGCCTCCTTCGCGGTCGGCAGGTCCGGCAGCTGCGCGTAGCGCTCGGTGTCGGTCACGAACAGGCCCTTGAGCGCGCCGCGATCGATCGCGATTTTGGCGTTCACCGTGTCGATCATCATGAAGGACAGCAGCCCGCTCTGCAGGTCGGGGATCGCTTGCGGGTTGCTCTTGTAGCCGACATAGACCGCCTCGACGCCCGCCTCCATCTTGTAGAGCTCGGAGGCGACACGCGCCGGGAGCGCGCCCGCGCCAAAATTGTTCTTGCCCGGCGACGCCTTGAGCTTTGCCGTCAGTTCGGCCGCTGAATTGATGGGGCTCTTGGCATCGACCAGGAGCACGAACGGCGAAGTGCCCATGCGGGTGATCGCCTCGAAGTCTGCTATCGGATCGTACGGCAGCTTGTCATAGAGCGCCGGATTGACTGCCTGGGTCATCGCCGACGTGGCGAAGATGGTAAGGCCGTCCGGCTTCGCCCGCGCCACCGATTCCGCGGCGGGAATGCCGTTGCCGCCGCCGCGATTGTCGACCACGACCGGCTGGTGCCACATCTGCGAGAGTTGCTCGGCATAGAGGCGCGCGCCGAGATCGGTCGCGGCGCCGGCCGGGAACGGCACAACCACCGTCACACGGCTCGGCGGCCAGGCCTGGGCCCGGGAAACAATGAACGGCGCCGCGATGCCTGCGGCACTGAGGGTTCCCACCAAACGACGACGGCCGAGCATGTTCCTGTGTCTTCCTTGCTTGCCTTGAAGATAGGCCGGCGCAGACCGGATTTCCCGCGGCCCGTCGACAAAGTCCGTATTACGGAATAGCCTTGCCTGCATGATCGAGCCGGTGGGCCGCAGTTTCGCCATCATGGAGGCTCTGAGCCGCCGTCCCCGCGGCACCGTCGCCGTGTTGGCCGACGACACCGGGCTGCCGCGTCCGACCGTCGTTCGTCTGCTGAAGACGCTGGTCGAATTGGGCTACGCCACGCGCATCTCGCGCGAGGCGGGCTATCGGCTCACCGACAAGGTGCTGGGCCTCGCGCAGGGCATCCGCTTCGTGGACCACCTGATCGACGCGGCGGCACCGCACATGAGCCGCTTCACCAGGCGCTACGGTTGGCCGCTCTATCTCGGCACGATCAGCGATCGCGCAATGACGATCCGCCATTCGACCGCCGTCGAGAGCCCGATGTCGTTCGAGCGCAGCGCCCTGCAGCGGCGTAGCCCGATTCTGTCGAGCGCGCTCGGGCGGGCCTGGCTCGCCTTCTGCTCGGCCGAGGAGCGTCGCGCGGTGCTGCGCCATCTCGGCGTGAAGCCAGACGCCAAGCTCGCCGCCGCCTTCGCGAAGATCCGCCGCGACGGCTATTCCTTCACCGTCTTACCGCGCAGCGGCCGCCTGCAGGGCATCGGTGTGGCGATCCGCGACGGCGAGCGCGTGATGGGCTGCCTGTCGATGCGCTTCATCCGCTCGGCGATGAGCGAGGAGGAAGCCGGCAGGCGATATGGCGCGCCGCTCGAGGCCCTGGCCGCAGCCATTGCGGCGGATGCCAAGCGCTAGGCACAATCACGGCCAGCACCAATGACACGGAGGACGCCATGAAGCCGCAAGACGTGCTGCAGCATCCGACCAACGTCCTGACCGAAGCGCAACGCCAGCGGTTCTTCGACGAAGGCTACCTCGTGCTGCCGAACTACGTGCCCGAGCCGTGGCTCGCGCGCCTGCGCGCGGCAATGGCCGAACTGCTCGAGCGCAGCCGCGCGATCCGCGAGAGCGACAGCATCTACATCCTCGAGGAGGGGCACAGCGCGAGCGATCCGCGCCTGCATCGCATCAGCAGCCCGCAGGACCAGCATCCGGTGTTCTGGGAATTCATGACCGACCCGGTGATGACCGATCTCGCCGCCGACGTGGTCGGGCCGGACGTGAAGTTCCATCACGCCAAGCTCAACGTGAAGTCGGGCAAGGGCACGCAGGGCTTCGGCTGGCACCAGGACATCCCGGCCTGGCCGCATACCGATTACAGCCCGGTCACGATCGGCATCTACATCGACGGCTGCACGCCCGAGCAGGGACCGCTCACGGTTGCCAAGGCCAGCCACGCCGGCCCGCTGTTCTCGATGTACGACGAGGACCGCAACTTCGTGGTCAAGATCAAGGAAAAGGATCTCGGCTGGCTGAGCGACGACAAGATCAAAAGCATCATCGGCGGCCCGGGCACGACGCTGCTGCTCAACTGCCGCACGGTGCACGGCTCCGCGCCGAACAAAGCCATGGCGGCGCGCCCGTTGCTGCTGCCGGTCTATTCGTCCGCCGATTCCTTCGCCTACACGCCAAGCCCGATCCCGAGCCCGCACCAGGGCGACGTCGTGCGCGGCTCACCCGCGCGCTTCGCCAGCTTCGACACCCGCCCCGTCGAGATGCCGCCCGACTGGCGCTTCGGGTACAAGGCCGTCTGGCAGCACAAGAAGCCGGCCTATTGATTTCAGTGGACCGCGGACCTCCAGGTCCGCTCATGATTCATCGGACCGCGCCACTCCAGTGGCGCTCAGAAGCATGAGCGCAACTGGAGTTGCGCGGTCCTATGAGCGGACCTGGAGGTCCGCGGTCCGATGACTGAAATTTGCTGCTGCATGACGCACCTTCTGTCGCTGCCCACGACCTGCCTTGTCAGTCGGACCCGCAATCGCCACAACCGATGACGTGAGGTCAATGATCCCGTGGTTGGTCGGCGTGATCGGCGTTTGCTTGGTCGCGTTGGTGGCTGTGTACGTTTTCACACCCTGGCCTCGCGCGCTGCACATGCGCTACGAGTTCGACGAGGACGGCGACAAGGTCGCACAAAAGCTCGCGCCATACGTGCCGCCCGGAGTCGCCGCGATCCTGGACCAGCGATACGACAGCGGCAATTCCGACGTCGCGCTCGACGTCTATCGCCCCGAGGGGCCGCCGCAGGCGCGCACCACCGTCATGTGGATCCACGGCGGGGGCTGGTTGGCCGGCAGCAAGGAGCAGATGGGCAACTATGCCCGCATCCTCGCCGGCCGCGGGTTCACCGTTGCGGTGATCGGCTATTCGCTGGCGCCAGGCGCGATCTATCCCACACAGGTGCGGCAGGTGAACACCGCGCTCGGCTATCTGGTGGGCAATGCCAGCCGCCTCGGCATCGAGCCGTCCCGGCTCGTGCTCGCGGGCGATTCGGCCGGCACGCAGATCGCGCTGCAGGTTGCGACGCTGATCCTGCAGCCGGCCTACGCGCAGACGATCGGCATCCCACCGACGATCACCAAGGATCGGCTGGCGGGACTGCTGCTCTATTGCGGCATCTACCGCATGGAGAAGGAGGACGAAGAGATCAGCGTGCTCGCCACAGAGTACTGGTCCTACAGCGGCACCCGCAACTTCCTGCGCGATCCGCACTTCGCCACCGCCTGGGTGATGGACCGCGTGAACGGCGACTATCCGCCGGCCTTCATCTCGGTCGGCAACGGCGACCACCTGCGGCCGCAGTCGATCGCGCTGGCCGACGCGCTCGAGAAGAACGGCGTGCGGGTCGATCGCCTGATCTTCCCGGAAGACCACACACCGAAGCTGCCGCACGAGTACCAGTTCGAGCTCGAGCGGCCCGAGGCACGGGATGCGCTCGATCGTTCGGTCGAGTTCCTGAAGAGCTTGAGCCGCTAGCTCATTCCCTGGACGGAGAACACCGAGATCTCGAACATCACGCGCTCGCCCGCATTCGGATAGCGATTCTTGTCGAGCCCGAGATATTTGAAGGCCAGCTGGTCGATGTGCGCCGTCGCGACATCGTCCTGTCGCACGCGCGTGACCGTGTCGCGGAGCTGGACGTCGCGGTCCGGATTGTCCGGGTCCGAGATCGACAGCGCGACCTTGGCGCCCATCTTCATGTTGCGCCTCTTGACCCGCCCGACCGCGGAGTTCACCCGAATCTTGCCATCGGTGTAGTCGAACCACACCGGCGTGTTCTGCGGCGAGCCGTCGGGCATCACGGTCGCGAGATGCGCCAGCGCCTTCTTCTCCGTCAGAAGGTCCATGTAGATGCTCGGAATCTCTGGCATGGCCGAAAGCCTACCGCAGGCAGGCTCCGGCGTCTTCTGGAGCCCGAGCGCTGACAAACCCTTTCGCTGGGGGCGCCTGACTCCCGTGACTCTTGTCTTTTCTGCACCGTGCGGGCTCTCGCGCCTCAGAAGGCGCTGCCGCCCGCCAGCGCATCAGAATGCGCCTACGCGTCAGAAAGCGCTTAGTCGTCGAGCGCGTCCTCGAGGGTGCGCAGGCCGGGGCGCCTGGCCGAGACCAGCACCGCCATGTTTCCGGGCTTGTGCTGGTTCTTCCACATCTTGGTGTGCGCCTTGGGAATGTCGGCCCACTCGAACACCTCGCTCATGCAGGGATCGATGCGGCGCTCGATCACCAGCTGGTTGGCCTGGCTGGCCTGCAGCAGGTTGGCGAAGTGGCTGCCCTGAATGCGCTTCTGGCGCATCCACACGAAGCGCGCGTCCATCGTGAGGTTGTAGCCGGTGGTGCCGGCGCAGAAGACCACCATGCCGCCGCGCTTCACCACGAAGCACGAGACCGGGAAGGTCTGCTCGCCGGGATGCTCGAACACGAAATCGACGTCGTTGCCCTTGCCGGTATGCTGCCAGATCGCCGCGCCGAACTTGCGGCACTTCTTCATGTACTCGGCGTAGCCCGCCTGGTCGTCGACGTCGGGCAGCTGGCCCCAGCAGTCGAAATCGTTGCGGTTGATGACGCCCTTGGCGCCGAGGCTCATCACGAAGTCGGTCTTCGACGGATCGGAGATCACGCCGATGGCGTTGGCGCCCGCGGTGGCGATGAGCTGCACCGCCATCGAGCCGATGCCGCCTGCGGCGCCCCACACCAGCACATTGTGGCCCGGCCGCAGGATGTGCGGGCGATGGCCGAACAGCATGCGGTACGCGGTGGCGAGCGTCAGCGTGTAGGAGGCGCTCTCCTCCCAGGTGAGATGCATCGGCCGGCGCATCAGCTGGCGCGCCTGCACCTTGCAGAACTGCGCGAAGCTGCCGTCGGGAGTCTCGTAGCCCCAGATGCGCTGGCTGGTGGAGAACATCGGATCGCCGCCGTTGCACTCCTCGTCGTCCCCGTCGTCCTGGTTACAGTGGATGACGACCTCGTCGCCGACCTTCCAGCGCTTCACCTTGGCGCCGACCGCCCAGACGATGCCCGCGGCGTCCGAGCCGGCGACGTGGTAGGGCGCCTTGTGCACGTCGAAGACCGAGACCGGCTTGCCGAGGGAGGCCCAGACACCGTTGTAGTTGACCCCCGCCGCCATCACCATGACGAGGACCTCGTCGGCCTCGATCGGCGGCGTCTCGACGATCTCGAGCTGCATCGCCTGCTCGGGCTCGCCCTGGCGCTCGCGCCGGAT
>DATGMK010000006.1:0-54617 GCA_035293665.1 Reyranella sp.
TGCTTGCGACGCAGTGTCTTGCGAAGAACCACCTCGCCCTTGTCGTCGACACCGCACAGCTCGAAGCTGCTCTTCGACGTATCGATGCCAAGTCGTGATATCTTGCTCATGGACGGCTCCCTCGAATGTGACCTAACGACCGCATTCTGGCACTCAGATGCCGTCGGGGGCCGTCCACCCCAACGGCTCTCCAGAGCCGCTCTTCTCTTTGTCATGGGCTGAAAGAGCATGAGCGGCTCTGGAGAGCCGCGCTCCCGGCGCTGAAAGCCTGTGGATAAGCGCTCGCGGCGGAGAGGCTCTTTGGGCAATGGACCGGCTACTTCGAGGCGAATCCCTCGGGAATAGCCGAACCCATTGCCCGTAATAGGAGTCTGGCGGCGGGTCGTGCACTGTGGCGCCCATGACGATGCCCGCCTTGCGCCCCAGGCCTCGACGACTGTGCGCTCATTGTCTTCCCGCAGCCGCTGGAAAGATTACGAAACGGGGGGAGGGTGTGGTGGGATTCCGGGACTCGAAGCGGCTCCGATGCCGATGGCATCGGCATCGGACGCGTTCAGCGCGTGGGACGGTTTGGGACTCTTGCCGGCCTTGTATCGGCTGGCATTTGCTCTAGGTTGCGCGCCGCCATGACCAGCCGCTCCAATCCTGTCTATTGCGCCGTCGACACGGTCGATCTTCCGGTCGCCGCCCGGCTGATCCGCTCGGTCGCGGGCGGTGCCCGGCCGGCGGTGGGGGGCGTCAAGCTGGGGCTGGAGTTCTTCCTGGCGCACGGCGCACCGGGCGTGCGCTACGCCTTCCCGGCGCCGGTGCGGGCGACCGGCATCGGCTTCTTTCTCGACCTCAAGCTGCACGACATCCCCAACACGGTGGCGGGCGGCATCCGCGCGGTGGTCGAGCTCGAGCCGACCTTCATCACGATCCACACCCAGGGCGGTCCGGCCATGATGAAGGCCGCCGCCGATACGGCGACGACCGAAGCCAAGCGGCTGGGCGTGGCGCGGCCGCGGCTGCTCGGAGTCACGGTGCTCACCTCGCTCGACAAGTCGGACCTCGAGGCGACCGGCGTGGCCGCGGCGCCGACCGAGCAGGCCGTGCGGCTGGCGATGCTGGCGCAGCAGAGCGGCCTCGACGGCGTGATCTGCTCGCCGCTCGAGATCGAGGCGCTGCGAAAGGCGTGCGGCAAGGATTTCGTGCTGATGGTGCCGGGCATCCGTCCCGCCGGCTCGGCGACCGGCGACCAGAAGCGGGTGATGACGCCGCGCCAGGCCGTGACGCTCGGCGCCAATCACCTGGTGATCGGCCGGCCGATCACCGAGGCCGCCGATCCCGAAGCCGCCGCACAGGCGATTGCGCGCGAGCTGGACGCCGTGTGATGCCGGTCGAGGCCAAAATCTGCGGCCTGTCGACGGCGGAGACGCTCGACGCGGCCGTGCGCTTGGGCGCGCGGTTCGTGGGATTCGTGACCTACCCGAAGTCGCCGCGCCATATCACGACCGAGACGATGCGCGCGCTCGGCCAGCGCGTGCCCAAGACGGTGACCCGCACCGGCCTGTTCGTCGATGCCGACGATGCGCTGCTCGACGAGAAGGTGGCCACCGGGGCACTCGACCTGCTGCAGCTCCATGGCGGTGAGACGCCCGACCGCGTGGCGGCGATCCGCCGTCGTTCAGGCTTGCCGGTGATGAAGGTGATCAAGGTTGCGAGGGCCGAGGACGTCGAGCGCGGCATTGCCGCCTACGCGACTGTCGCCGACCGGCTGATGTTCGAAGGCGCGGAGGGGGCCTTGCCGGGAGGCAACGGGATGACGTTCGACTGGACCTGCCTGTCGGGCCGTACGGTGCCTCTTCCGTGGTTCCTTGCGGGCGGACTGACGCGGGCCAATGTTGCCGAGGCCGTGCGGGTTACAGGCGCGCGGCTGGTCGACGTTTCCTCTGGCGTGGAAAGCAGTCGCGGTGTGAAATCCGTCGATCTGATTCGCGCTTTCCTCGATGGCGTGAAGGCGCTTTAAGGTGACCTGATGAAGACCGAACAGCGGCTGAAGGAGCTCGGCATCGAGCTCGCCCCGGCCAGCGGCCCGTTGGCGAACTACGTCAACGCCGTGCGCACCGGCAACCTGCTCTATCTCGCGGGCAAGGGCCCCGGCCTGCCGGGCCAGCCGATGCCGTCGGGCAAGGTCGGCCGGGACTTCACGATCGAGCAGGGCTACGAATATGCCCGCCAGACCGGCCTCAACCTGATCGCGGTGATGAAGGCCGAGCTGGGCGACCTCGACAAGGTGACGCGCATCGTCAAGGTGCTGGGCATGGTCAATGCCATGCCCGAGTTCGGCCACCAGCCCGAAGTGATCAACGGCTGCTCGGACCTGTTCGTCGAGGTGTTCGGCGATCGCGGCAAGCATGCGCGCTCGGCGGTCGGCCTGGGCTCGCTGCCGCGCGGCATCCCGGTCGAGATCGAGGTGATCGTCGAGGTCGAAGGCAGTGCTGCACGCGCGGCGCCGGCGCGCCAAACCGCGGCGGCCAAGCCTGCGGCAAAGAAGAAGGCCGCGGCGCCGAAGGCCAAGGCGGCGCCGAAGAAAGCGGCGAAGAAGAAAAAGCGCTGACCATGCCCGACGCACCCAACACCTATCGCCGCGGTCCCGACGAGCGCGGCCATTTCGGCATCTTCGGCGGCCGCTACGTCGCCGAGACGCTGATGCCGCTGATCCTCGACCTCGAGAAGGCCTACAACGAGGCCAAGGCTGATCCTGCGTTCCGGAACGAGCTGAACTATCTCGCCAAGCACTATGCCGGCCGGCCGAGCCCGCTTTATCACGCGGCGCGGCTGACCAGGCATCTCGGCGGCGCGAAGGTCTACTTCAAGCGCGAGGAGCTGAACCACACCGGCTCGCACAAGATCAACAACGTGCTGGGCCAGGTGCTGCTCGCCAAGCGCATGGGCAAGACGCGGGTGATCGCCGAGACCGGCGCGGGCCAGCACGGCGTCGCCACCGCGACGGCCTGCGCGCTGTTCGACATTCCGTGCGTGGTGTTCATGGGTGCGACCGACGTCGACCGCCAGGCGCCGAACGTGGCGCGCATGAACATGCTGGGCGCCGAGGTGCGGCCGGTGAAGGCGGGCGCGGCGACGCTCAAGGATGCGATGAACGAGGCGATGCGCGACTGGGTCGCGACCTGCGAGACCACGTTCTACTGCATCGGCACGGTGGCGGGCCCGCATCCCTATCCGGAGATGGTGCGCGACTTCCAGTGCGTGATCGGCGAGGAGACGCGCGAGCAGATGATGGAGGCCGAGGGCCGCCTTCCCGACACGCTGGTCGCCTGCATCGGCGGCGGCTCGAACGCGATGGGGCTGTTCCATCCGTTCCTCGACGATCCGGGCGTGCGCATCGTCGGCGTCGAGGCGGCGGGCCACGGGATCGAGACCGGCCAGCATGCGGCGTCGCTGACCGGCGGCCGCCCGGGCGTGCTGCACGGCAACCTCACCTACCTGCTGCAGGATGCGGAGGGCCAGATCCAGGAGGCGCATTCCATCTCGGCCGGCCTCGACTATCCCGGCATCGGCCCCGAGCATTCGTGGCTGAAGGAGCAGGGCCGCGTCGAGTACGTGTCGGCGACCGACGACGAGGCGGTCGCGGCGTTCCAGCTCCTGTGCAAGCTCGAGGGCATCATCCCGGCGCTGGAATCGGCGCACGCGCTGGCGCACGTGCTCAAGCTCGCGCCGACCCTGCCGAAGGACAATCTGCTGGTGATGAACCTCTCCGGCCGCGGCGACAAGGACGTCCCGCAGATCGCCGCCCGACTGGGGATGAAGGTCTGAGAGGCGCCCGATGACGTTCGATTGGCGAGCCCACATCGCGCGCGATCCCAGGATTTGCGGCGGCCTGCGGACGATGAAGGGCGCACGCGTCCTGTTGCGGCAGGTCCTGGCAGATGTTGCCGCAGGCCGGGCGGCATCTGAGATCATGGCCGCCTATCCCTCCCTGCAGCCGGATCACGTGAGGGCGGCGATCGCCTTCGCGGCGGACAGCGTCAAGGACGACTTGCCGATGGTCGATCAGCCGGCCGCCTGATGCGATTGAAGCTCGACGAGAACATGCCGATGCTTCTTGCAACAACGCTCCGCAGTGCAGGTCATGACGTGCATGCCGCTGCCGATGAGAGTCTGCTCGGCAGGCCCGACGATGAGGTTTGGGCAGCCACTCGGCGAGAGGGGCGCCTGCTGGTCGCACTGGACCGAGACTTCGGTCGTCTCGCTTCACAAGGCGGCGACCATGTCGGAGCGATCGTGTTGCCTCCGCGCGACGCCGAGCAAACGGCAATTGTGTCGTTGGCGATGCGCGCGCTCCAGCTCGCGGCCGAGATCGACATGAAGAACCGCGTAGCCATCGTTGATGACGAGCGTGTCCGCATCCGGCCGCCCCTCGCCATCATCCCTTCACAGGAATCGACATGAGCCGCATCGAGAAGCGCTTCGCCCAGCTCAAGGCGGACAAGCGGGCGGGGCTGGTGGCCTACGTCACGGCCGGCGATCCCAATGCCGAAACAGGGTACGAGATCCTGAAGGGCTTGCCGGCGGCGGGCGCCGACCTGATCGAATTGGGCATGCCGTTCACCGATCCGATGGCCGACGGCCCGTCGGTCCAGCTTGCCGGCCAGCGCGCACTCAAGGCGGGCATCACCGTCGATGCGACCTTCGACATGGTGCGTCGCTTCCGCAAGGAAGTGAGCGGCGACACGCCGATCCTGCTGATGGGGTACTACAATCTCGTCTACCAGCGCGGCGCCGAAACGTTCTGCAAGGACGCGGCGGCCGCGGGCGTCGACGGCTTCATCCTGGTCGATCTTCCGCCGGAGGAAGCGGAAGCGTTGAAGCCACATGCGGTGGCGAACGGCCTCGACACGGTCTTGCTGACGGCACCGACCACCGACGACAAGCGCCTGCCGGCCGTTCTGAAGTTCTCGTCGGGTTTCGTGTACTTCGTCTCGGTGCTGGGCATCACCGGTACCAAATCGGCGACCGAAGAGAGCGTGCGCAGCCATGTCGAGCGGATCAAGCGCCATACCAGGCTGCCGGTCGGCGTCGGCTTCGGCATCAAGACTCCCGAGCAGGCGGCGGCCGTCGCGCGTCATGCCGATGCGGCGGTCGTGGGCTCGGCGATCGTCGACCAGGTGAAGGTCGCGCTCGACGCTCACGGAAAACCGAAACCCGATCTGGTTCCGAACCTTCTCGCCTTCGTGAAGTCGCTCGCGGACGGCGTGCGCAGCGTGAAGAAGGCGTAACCAAATCTTCTTGTGATCATCGCGTGAAAGACATCGCCTAAGCCATTGCGAGGTCACAATTTGCCTCCCATATCGGCGCCGTCATTGTCGGCGTCGAAGGAGGAAGTGATGCAGCGAACCGAGCAACTGGACAGGCTCGCCCGCACCTTCACCGCTGCATTGGATTCCCTCGATAGACAGCTTCGCGAACCCGACCGTTGGGAGGAGGAGTGCCTCACCTACGCGCTGGGCGCGATGGCGTGCGGCCTCTATCCCGCCGCCGCAGTCGAGCTCGATGCCTTCGCGCGCCCGCCTGCCGAGCGCACGCCCGAGGAACTCGCCGAGCTCGAGAACAAGCCGCGCCGCTTCACCAAGGCGATGCTGCGCCACGGCCTCGACTATGTGCTGAACCGCAACGACGACTCGCCCGTGCCGGCGGCCAGCCATCTCGCCGTCCGCACGTTCCTCGGCGCGTCTCTTACCTAATCGTCGAACAGCAGGTCGGCCACATAGGGGTTGGTCTTGCGCTCCCAGCCGAAGGTCGAGGTCTGACCGTGGCCCGGCACGAACTGCGTGTCGTCGCCGAACGGCCAGAGCCGCTCGCGGATCGAGGACAGGAGCTGCTCGTGATTGCCGCGCGGGAAATCGGTGCGGCCGATCGAACCCCGGAACAGCACGTCGCCGACGAAGGCGATGCGTGACGGCCTGTGCACGAACACGACGTGGCCCGGCGTATGGCCGGGGCAGTGCACGACGTCGAAGGTGAGATTGCCGAGCGCGACGGTGTCGCCGTTCTCCAGCCAGCGGTCGGGCACGAACGGCTTGTAGGCCGGGAAGTTGTACTTGGCTCCCGATTCGGGCAGGCCTTCGATCAGGAACAGATCGTCCCTGTGCGGGCCCTCGATCTTCACGCCGTAATGCTCGGCCATGGTGCCGGCGGCCGAGGCGTGGTCGACATGGCCGTGCGTCAGCAGCACCTTGGTGACCTTGATGCCCTGCTCGTCGATCGCCTGCCTCAGCATGTCGAAGTCGCCGCCGGGGTCGACGGCGCTGCCTTCCATCGTCTCGTCGTCCCAGACGATCGAGCAGTTCTGCTGAAACGGCGTGACGGGCGCGATCATGACCTTGAGCATGACTGCAAGGTAATGGCATGAATCGGTCGAAATGAAAGCGCGTTTTCTGCCCTGTCTGACCCTCCTGATGGCCCTGTTCGCCGGGCCGGCGGCGGCGCAGATCGGGCCCGTTTCGTCGCCCACCGGGCCGGTCATGGCGGGGCCTTATCTCGTGGTCGATGCAGCCACCGGCGAGACCCTGGTGCAGCGCGACGCGGGCGCCGCCTGGTACCCCGCCTCGCTCACCAAGCTCATGACCATGTACATCGTGTTCGAGGAGATGAAGGCCGGCCGCCTGCAGCCGGGGGACCCGGTCGTCCTCTCCCAGCACGCCGAAAGCGTGAACTACGCCGGCCATCTCGGCCCGGTCGGCAGCTCGATCACGGTCGACACCGCGCTGACCTCGCTGGTCGTGAAGTCGCTGAACGACGTCGCCGTGGCGCTGGGCGAGAAGGTCTCGGGCTCGGAGCCCGCCTTCGCCCAGCGCATGAACGAGACGGCCAAGCGCCTCGGCATGACGGCGACCCATTACGTCAACGCACACGGCCTGCCCAATCCGGGGCAAGTGACGACGGCGCGCGACTTGGCCGTGCTGGCGATCGCGCTCGCAAGGGACTTTCCGCAGTACTACGGCTACTTCCACGCCGACCGCCTCGATATCGGAAACCGGCACTTCGAGGGCGGCGTGAAGTTCGTCGAGATGTATTCGCCCTACGCCGAGGGCCTGAAGACCGGCTTCATCTGCGCCTCCGGCTTCAACATCGTCGGCAGCGCGACGCGAGACGGCCGGCGCCTGATCGCGGTCGCGCTGGGCTTCCGCCGCGCCGACCTGCGCGACGAGTTCCTGGTTCGCCTGTTCGACCAGGCCTTCGCGCTCAAGACCGCGGGCAGCAAACCCAAGATCTGGCAGGTGCGCAACGAGGCCACTACGCCCGGCACTGTGCTGCCCCAGGGCGAGTGCGGCATGATCCGCTACGACATGCCGGGCGACGCGGCGTGGCTCGGCACCTACGGCGACTGGCGGACGGCGCGGCGCGTGTTCGACACGGGCCAGGCCGACCTCGTCGCGCTCGGCGTCACGCTGCTGGGCAAGGAGTACATTTTGCCCGTCACGGTCGGCAAGGTGACGAAGCAGGCCGCGATCATCGCGGACCTCCAGCCGGAGGCCGCGCAAAAGCTGTGCGCTTCCTACAGGGCCAGGAAGCTGTTCTGCGAGATCAAGAAGCCGACGGACTTCGCGCCGCCATTTTCCGTGTTCTGGCGCTAGATGCCCATTCGTGCGATACCGCGGCCATGAACTGGCTGACCAACTTCGTCCGCCCGAAGCTGCGCGCGCTGGTCGCGCGCAAGGAAGCGCCGGAGAATCTCTGGCTCAAGTGCCCCAAGTGCGAGCAGATGCTGTTCATGCGCGACTGGGAGGCGAACCAGGAGGTCTGCACCCATTGCGGCCACCACATGCGTATCCGGCCGCTGAAGCGGCTGCCGCATCTGTTCGACGAGGGCCGATACGAGCTGCATCCGCTGCCCAAGGTGCCGGCCGATCCGCTGAAGTTCCGCGACACCGAGCGCTATGATGCGCGGCTGAAGAAGGCGCTGGCCAAGGCCGAGGGCACGACCGATGCGCTGGTGGTGGCCAGCGGCCTGATGGGCGGCCGCATGACGGTGATCGCCGCCCTCGATTTCGGCTTCATGGGCGGCTCGATGGGCACCGCCGTGGGCGAAGGCCTGGTGATGGCGGCCGAAACAGCCGTCGCGCGCAAGGCGCCATTGATCGTCTTCTCGGCCTCGGGCGGCGCGCGCATGCAGGAGGGCATCCTGTCGCTGATGCAGCTCACCCGCACGACGATCGCCGTGCGCAAGGTAAAGGAAGCGGGTCTGCCCTACATCGTCGTGCTGACCGATCCGACCACCGGCGGCGTGTCGGCCTCGTTCGCCATGCTGGGCGACATCCATCTCGCCGAGCCCGACGCGATCATCGGCTTCGCCGGCCCGCGCGTGATCCAGGACACGATCCGCCAGGAGCTGCCCGAGGGCTTCCAGCGCTCGGAGTACCTGCTGGAGCACGGCATGGTCGATGCGGTGGTGCATCGCCACAAGCTGCGCGAGACGCTGATCCGCATGATCACGCTGCTGATGGATCCGCTGGTCGTCGAGAGCGCCGCAGCCGACTGAGACGGCCGTGAGCGACACCATCCTCGAGCGCCTGACGCGTCTGCATCCCAAGCTGATCGATCTCGGGCTGGAGCGGATCGAGCGGCTGCTCGAGCAGCTCGGCTCGCCGCACAGGAAGCTGCCGCCGATCGTCCATGTCGCCGGCACCAACGGCAAGGGCTCCCTGGTCGCCTACCTGCGCGCAATGAGCGAGGCGGCGGGCTACCGTGTGCACGTCTACACCTCGCCGCACCTCGTGAAGTTCAACGAGCGCATCCGCGTCGCCGGCAAGCTGATCGACGATCACACGCTCGACGAGATCCTGACCGAGTGCGAAGAGGTCAACGCCGGCCAGCCGATCACCTTCTTCGAGATCACGACAGTGGCGGCGTTTCTTGCCTTCTCGCGCGTGCCGGCCGACCTCACGATTCTCGAGGTCGGGATGGGCGGCCGGCGCGACACCACCAACGTGGTCGAGTCGATGCTCTCGGCGATCACGCCGGTCGGCTACGACCACACCGGTTTCCTGGGCGACAAGCTCGAAGGCATTGCCGGCGAGAAGGCGGGCATCCTGAAGCGCGCCGTGCCGGCGGTGATCGGCCGCCAGCGTGACGTCAGCCTGCAGGTGATCGAGGCCGAGGCCGCCAAGCTCGCCGTGCCATTGTTCCGCATGGGCCGCGAATGGCAGGTGACGCCGACCGCGGCGGGTTTCCGCTACGAAAGCGATCTCCTGACCCTCGACCTGCCTGCGCCGGCCTTGGTCGGCGCTCATCAGATCGACAATGCGGCGACCGCCGTCGCCTGTGTCGAGCGCCTGCGCGCCGCCAAGTTCTCGATCGACGAGGTGGCCGTCGAGAAGGGCCTCGCTTCGGTCGAATGGCCGGCGCGGCTGCAGAAGCTGACGCGCGGGCCTCTGGTCGACGCGCTGCCGCCGGGCAGCGAGCTGTGGCTGGACGGCGGCCACAACGAGGATTGCGGCATTGCGCTTGCCGGCATGGCCGCGCAATGGGCGAAGGAGCCGGCACCGCTGCCGCTCTATCTCGTGTTCGGCATGCTGACGACCAAGGACGCCTCGGGCTTCCTGCGCCCGCTGGCGCGCCACGCCCGGGCGGCACGCGCGGTGCCGTTCCCCGAGGGGCACAGCGCCTACACGCCGGCGGAGGCCTGCGAGAAGGCCGCCGAGGTCGGGCTCGATTGCCTGCCCGTAAACGACATCGGCGCGGCGCTGGAGGACCTGTTGGCCACCCAGCCCGCGCCGATGCGCATTCTCATCTGTGGATCGCTCTACCTCGCGGGCGCCGTGCTGGCCCGCAACGGATAAGGCGGCGGGCTTGCCCGCAGCGAATTACGCGATCGAGGTGTTGATCCAGCTCACCAGCTTCTGCTTCGGCTCGGCGCCGATCTTGGTGGCGGCGACCTGGCCGTTCTTGAACAGCAGCAGGGTCGGGATCGAGCGCACGCCGTAGCGCGTCGGCGCCATCGGGTTCTCGTCGATGTTGACCTTCACGACCTTGAGCTTGCCGTCCATCTCCTTGGAGATGTCCTCGAGCGACGGGCCGATCATCTTGCAGGGGCCGCACCATTCCGCCCAGAAGTCCACCAGGACGGGCGTGTCGGACTTCAGGACTTCCTGCTCGAAGGTGGCGTCGGTGGCTTTGACGGTCATCGTGGGTTCTCCCAAAAACAGTTGATGCCGGTCGATGGACCGGCGCCGCCCTTGCCGTAAAAGCTAGGAAGCAGGTCGGTACGAGTCAAGACGCGCCTGTGTAAGGCATTGACGCGTCGAGGGTTTCGGCGTCGATCTCCATCAGCCGGGGTGCAGCCGTCCAGAGCAGGAAAGCCCGTACGCGACGCTTGGGATAGATCTGGCCCAGCAACGCGCGGTAGAGGGCGAGCTGACGGCGATAGGCCAGCGCCACGCCCTGGGCGGCGTCAGGCGGCGGCCGGTTGGTCTTGTAGTCGACGATCAGGACGTCGGAAGCGGTGACCGCCAGGCGGTCGACCTGGCCGCTGACCGTGAAGGTGCCGCGCGGCGTCTTCACCGTGCCGATCAGGGGCACCTCGGCGCGCGAGCCCTCGGCGAACAGCTCCCGGTGGGCGGGCGACTCGGTTACCGCGAGCGCCTCGCCGGCCCATTCCGCGATCTCTGCCTCACTGAGGCCATGGGCCGGCTGCGCGAGGAAGCCGCGGGCGGCGGCGTCGCGCTCCGCCGCGGGCAAGGTCGGCAGGTGGCGCAGCAGCTCGTGCAGCAGCTGCCCACGCCGCCAGCGGCGATTGTCCGCAGCCAGCGGGCTGTAGGCGCGCGGTGCCCGCGCAGCCTCGTCGGGCAGCGGCTGCGAGGGGGCGAGCGGCGTCGGCGGATCGGGCTCGGCCGGCGCCGGGGTGTGCGCCCAGGCCTCGAGCCGGGCGGTGGCCTCGAGCGGTAGGGCCGGCTGGTCCGGCACGACGATCCGCCCCTCGTTGACCAGCTCGAACCCTTCGCCGGCCCAGCCCGTGTCGCTCATCGTCGTGAAGTCGAAGGTCCGGGGCCGGGCGCTGAGGCGCGGCTCCTCGCTCCCGCCGTCGACACTCGCGGCCAGGCCCGCCCGGATGCGGTCGTACCAGCAGCCCTGGTCCTGCGGCTTGGAGCCGATCCAACCGCCGACATAGAGCCGGTCCTCGGCGCGGGTCATGGCGACGTAGAGCAGCCGGTTCTGCTCCTCCAAAGAGCGGCGGCGGACCTCGGCGCGCCAGGCGCGCGCGGCCTCGTTGGCGTCGCCGGCGCGCGGCAGCCATAGCCGCATGTCGTTCTCGCCGGCCAGCAGCCGCTCGAGATCGTTCGGCACGCGCGTGGTATCGGGCAGATAGACGATCGGCGCCTGCAGCCCCTTCGACGCATGCACCGTCAGGATGCGCACTTCCTTGCGCCGGTTGGCATCGAGATCGCGCTTGATCTCGCCGCCACCCGCCTCGAACCAGCGCAGGAAGCCCTGCAGCGAGGCGGCCTCGTTCCGCTGGTATTGCAGGGCGCGCGACAGCAGCTCGTCGATCGGATCGGCCGCCTCGTGGCCCAGCCGCTCGAGCAGCATCCTGCGCCCCTGCTCGGGGCCGAGCGCCTGGGCAAAGAATTCGAACGGCGTGGTGAAGTCGGCGCGCGCCAGCCAGCGCGACAGCCGCTCGTGCGCGGTAGCGAAATCGGGCTCGTGCGCGCGCTCGCGCAACGCCTGCCAGAGATGCGTCTTGCGGTTCCACGCAAGGGTGAAGAGCTTGTCCTCGTCGAGTCCGACCAGCGGCGACTTCAGGAGGCAGGCGAGGTTGAGATCGTCCTGCGGCAGCAGCACGAAGCGCGCCATGGCGAGCAGGTCCTGGATGGCGAGCTCCTCGCCCAGGTTCAGGCGGTCGACGCCGGCCACCTCGATCTGCTCGCGCTTCAGCTCGCGCACCAAGGCGTTGACGAACTCGTTGCGGCGGCGGACCAGCACCATGAAGTGGCCGGGATGCAAGAGCTCGCCCTTGCGCGCGCGCCGCTCCTTGCCGATCAGGCTCCTGGCATGCGCCGCGATCAGTTTCGCCAGTCGCTCGTGCGGCGGCGTGAGCTTGCCCGACGGTGCTTCGACGGCGGCATAGTCGGTCTCGATCTTCTCCGCCGTGACCAGGGGCCAGAGCTCGACCCGGCCGGGATCCTCGCGCCGGCTGTGCTGATGGATCACCTCGCCCGGGCGGCCGACGCCGCTCGCTGCGCTGTCCTGCTCGAACACCCAATCGACCGCATCGAGCACCGCCGGCGTCGAGCGGAAGGAGACGGTGAGCGGCACCTCGGCAAAGCCGCGCTTGGCCAGCAGGATGCGCTGGGCGAAGCGGTCGCGCATCTCGGCGAGCTTGGCCGGATCGGCGCGTTGGAAGCCGAAGATCGACTGCTTGGTGTCGCCGACCACGAAGATCGTACGGTCGCGGTCGTTGGCGCTTTCGCCGACGAAGAACTCCTCGGTGAGCCTGCGGATCACTTCCCACTGGTCGGGGTTGGTGTCCTGCGCCTCGTCGACCAGGACATGGTCGATGCCGCCGTCGAGCTTGTAGAGCACCCAGGCCGCATTCTCCGACGCGCCGAGCAGCCGCTGCGTGGCGACGATCAGGTCGTCGTAGTCGAGCACGCCGCGCCGCCGCTTGGCCGCGGTGAAGCGGCGCGTGATATCGAGGCCGAGCCGGAGCAGGGCGAGGGTCAGCTCGACCAGCGCGTGGCCGCGCGCGCATTCGAGCCGCTCGGCCTCGGCCTGCAGGATGTCGACGATGCCCGGCAGCCGCTTTTGCGCCGCCTTGGTGGCCAAGGTCTTGCGCACCTGGCCGTTCCCGGTGAAGAAGATCTCGCGATAGGCGGCGCTGAGATCGTCGCGATCGTCGGCCAGCCATGCCGCGATCTTCTGGCCGTTCGGGCCGTCGGTCTTGCCGCCCGCCTCGATCAGGGTCCGAGCCGCCTCGCGCATGGCGGCTTCGTCGAACGGGGGGACGCGCTCGCACTCGAGACGCCGGCGCAGGCGGCGGCCGAGCTTCCTGAGGCCTGCCTCGTCGACAATGCTGGCGAGCAACCAGGCGCGCTCGGACAGGAGCCGCTTCATCAGCTCGGCGTATTCCGCGATCGAGATGCGGCGGGCGACCGTGGCCAGCGCGGTGCGCAGGAGCTCGGGTGCCTCCGAGTCCGCCAGCGCCTCGACCTGGTCGTCCTGCGCCTGGCGCAGCAGGGTCGCGGCCTCGGCCTCGTCCATCACCTCGAAGCCCGGCGGCACGCCGGCCTCGAGCGGGAAGCGCTTGAGCAGGGCCTGGCAGAAGGCGTGGATGGTCAGGATCTGGATGCCGCCCGGCGCATCGAGCACGCGTGCGAACAGCCGGCGCGCCAGGCTGCGCTGGTCGGCGTGCGGCTGGGCGTCGATCAGGGTAGCGATCTCCCGGCCGAGCGTCTCGTCGTCGGCCATTGCCCAGCGGCCGAGTTGCACGGCGAGGCGGTTGCGCATCTCCGCCGCGGCCGCCTTGGTGAAGGTGAGGCAGAGGATGCGCTCGGGTCGCACTTCGTCGAGCAGCAGGCGCGTCACGCGGTCGGTCAGCACCTTGGTCTTGCCGGTCCCGGCGTTGGCCACGACCCACGCCGACTGGCCGGGCATGGTGGCGCGGCGCTGGGCGTCGCTCGCGACCTTGAGGATGTCGAAGTCGAAGAGGTCCTTCATTCCTCCTCGCTCCCGGTCGACCATTCGGCGACGCGCTCGAGGTGCTCGTAGTCGTTGAAGTGCGGGATGAACTCGGGCCAGGGCAGGGCGGCGTAGGGAGTCGAGGGATCGCCGAAACGGTCGATCATCTTGGCGACCAGCGCCAGCATCTGCGGCACCAGCGTCTCGCTGTCCTCGATCGGCTTCACGGCGCCGCCGTCGCCCAGGCCATTGGCCTGCCAGTAGGAGACGTGCACGGCGCGCGCGGCTTCGTCGATGTCCTCGAACCGCATCGCCGCCTCGAGCAGGAGCTGCGGCGAGAACAGGCCGTTCAGTTCCTTGGGCGAGGGTATGCGGCCGGTCTTGTAGTCGATGATCTCCCAGCCGCCGGGCTCGATCTCATCGATCCGGTCGGCGATGGCGGTGATGGTGAGCGGGCCCAGCGTGACCGAGCCCCTGGTCTCGCTCGCCAGCAGCCGGGTGCCGGCGGCGCGGCGTGCGTTCTCGGTGGCGATGAACCAGTGCGCCAGCCGCTGGAAGCGCGGCCACCAGAAGGCGCGCTCGGCCGGCGCGGCGAGCACGGTCTCGAGATGCCGCTCGCCCATGCGCTCGAAGATCGCCAGCGCGTCATCCGGCAAGGCGCCGTCGGGATAGGCCTTCAGGAACTCGTCCAGCGTGGCGTGCAGGCGCGAGCCGCGCTCGGCGGCGCCCAGCTCTTCCTCGAGCGGATCGAGCATTCGAAGCTTGAGGATCTGCCGCGCGTAGAGGCCGTACGGATCGCGCCGCCATTGCTCGATGCTGGACACCGAGAGCCGGGTGGGCCGCGCTTCCACCGGGGGACGCGGTTCGGGCCGCGGCCAAGGCCTGTAATGCTGCGGATCGTCGAACGACTCGGCCCAGGCGACATAGGTCCGGCGGCCGCGCTGGATGTATTCCGGAGGCGCCAGTCCGCTTTCGGGATCCCAGCCGAACAGCGCGTCGAGTCGCGCCAGCCAGCGCGACGGCACCGTGGGCGCGCCGCCTTCGCGCTCGGCGCGGGTCAGCAGCACGCGCTCGGCCGCGAGGGCCGAGGCGAAGTCGTGCGCCGACAGGCCGACGCGCCGCTCGGGCTGCGGCAGGCCGAGCTGGGCGCGCATCGGCCGGTTGATCCACGGGCCGGTCTCGACGGCCGGCGGCCAGGTGCCCTCGTTCAAGCCACCCAGCACCAGCAGGTCGGCGCGCTGCAAACGCGCCTCGAGCGGGCCCCAGATCGCCAGCCGCGGATGGCGGCCGAAGCTCGGCCGCAGGGTCTCGGTCGCCAGCATGGTGGTCAGCAACGCCGGCCATTCACCCGCTGCGACCGGCCGGCGGTCACGCCACGCCGTGCGTTGCCGCGCCAGGGCATCGGCCAGCGCCTCGCCGGCATCGCCCGACCACAGCGTCTCGTCCGACGCGCACTGTTCCGCCGCGGCGACGGTGAGTTCGATCAAGCTCTCGACGGTCGCGCCTTCGCCCATGGCTTTCGCGAGCGCTCCGGTCGCGTGCGCCAGCCGCTCGACCAGGTCGACGACGTCGGCACGATCCTGCGCCACCTTCTCGCGCAATGCCTCGATGCCGGGCTGCGGCTTCAGTCCGCGCAGGCACTTGCGGTCGAGCCGGCGCGCAGCGTCTAGCAGCCTCGCGCGCGAGAGGCCCAGCGTGCACAGCGGATGCTTCAGCAACGCCAGCAGATCGACCGGGGCGAAGCCGGAATCGACCGCAGTCAGCAGCGTGCGCAACAGCGTGGCGGGCGGCGTGTCGGCGAGCGGCTGGCCGGCCGAATCGTCGATCTCCACGTTCCAGCGGCGCAGCTCGGCGGCGACGCGGCGCGCGAGATCACGGTCGGGCGTCACCAGGGCGGCGGTGCGCTGGGGCGTGTCGAGCGCTTCGCGCAACGCCAGCGCGATCACCAGCGCCTCCTGGTGCGGGTTGGCGCAATCGGCACGCGTCACATGCTCCAGCGCCGCGGGATTGGGCCGCTGCCAGGCGTCGGTCGTCTCGCCCGGCCGCATCAGCTCCGCGATCAGCTGAAGCCGTGCGCGATCGCCCGGGGTGCCGGGCCACTCGGCCACGTCCTTGCGGTCGCAGCCCAACGCCGTCAGCAGCTCGTGCAGGCCGAACTGCGGATGGGTCGGATCGAGCTTGCCCCAGCTCTCGTCGTCCATCTCGCGGTCGAGGCCGGGCAGCACGACGGCGCCCTGCGGCAGGCCGGCAATCACGGTCATCAGCTCGCGCGTGGCGGGCTGGGAGCCGGTCGAGCCGGCGGCGATCACGGGCGTCGCAGGCGGCCGTTCGCGCCAGCGTGCGGCCTGGGCGCGGATCGCGCGCGTGCGCCGGTCGAGGGCATCGATCTGGCCGCGTTCGGCCAGGATCTGCGGCCAGTGCTCGCCGACGATGGCCAGGAACTTCAGCGTGCGGCGCCAGTGGGTCGCGAAGTTGCCGTCGACCAGCGCTTCCAGCTTGTCGAACGGAACGCCGTCGATCGCCAATTCGTCGAGCAGGCTGCCCAGTTCGCGGGCGAGCTTCAGCGCCTGCGCCGAGCTCTGCGCGATCGGTTCGCCATCGTCGACCGGAAAGCGCAGCACCAGCTCGCTCAGGATGGCTTCGCGCTCGGGGCGGCCGATCGCCGGCGGCAGCGTGAGCGCCTCGTCGCCGGGCAGGTCGTCCCACACGTCGTCGTCGAGATCGCCGAGCGGCGCCATGCGTGGCAGCAGCGTCGGCTTGCCGTCGGACGCGCGCAGGAAGGCCTCGCGCAGTGAGCGCACCGAGCGTCGGGTCGGCAGCAGGATCAGGATGTCGGCGAGCCTGAGCGGATCGCCGCCATATTCAGCCAGCGCGCCGGCCGCCAGATCGTCGGCGAAGCGTCGGTCGATGCCGATCGAGTAGACGCCCTTCATCGTAGCGCCGCCTCGGCGTCCGCGAGCGCCTGCGGCGTGCCGACATGGAACCAGTCGCCGTCATGCACCACGCCGAACAGTCGACCTGCGGCCTGGGTGCGATCCCAGAGCTTCACGAGCGAGAAGGGCCCATCCGGTGCGTCGCGCAGCAGTCGCGAATCGCAGATCGAGACACTGGCAAAGAGATAGGGGGCGGATGCGGCCTCGCCGCGGCGCCGTGCCCGGCCGTCGGCCTCGAGGAAATAGTCGCCGCGGTCCTTGGCCTCGCGTCCGATCACCTTGTCGATCGGATGCAGCAGCAGGAGCGCGTCCATGCGCGCAGGGTCCCAGGCGGCTTCCATGCGGGACAACATCGGTTGCGAGCCGTCGCGCCACAAGCCGTCGCCGTTGAGGATGAAATACGGGCCCTTGCCCAGGAGCGGCAAGGCGTTCTTTACGCTGCCGCCCGTCTCGAGCAGCCGGTCTTCGCGCAGGATCCGTGCGCGGCCGTCGAGGTGCGTCGCGATCTGCTCGCCGAGATGATGCACGTTCACGACGATGGTGCGCACGCCATGGGCGATCAGCCGATCCATCGAGCGGTCGAGCATGGAGCGGCCGGCGATCGGGATCATCGGCTTGGGCACCGTGTCGGTCAGCGGCCGCATGCGCTCGCCGCGGCCGGCCGCCAGGATCATCGCGGTGTCGATCAAGAGCCGATGCGCCGCAGTGGCGGCGGCAGATGCCGGTCGACCCAGGCGCGCAACGGCTCGAGCGCAGGATGCTGGAGCGCGCGCTCGAACTGGCGCCAGACGCGCGGCAGGTAGGGCAGATACTCGGGCTTGCCGTCGCGCCGCAGCAGGCGGACGAACAGGCCGATGATGCGGGCGTGGCGCTGTGCTGCCATCAGGGCGAAGCCGGTGCGGAAGTCCTGGGCGTTGAGGCCGGTCGCGGAGAGGTAGCGCGCCAGGCATGCCGCATGCACCGCGGGAGACACGTCGCGCCGCGCATCCTCGATCAGCGAGACGAGGTCGTAGGAAGGATGGCCGCGCTGGGCATCCTGGAAATCGAGCAGGCCGCAGGCGCGCACGCCGGGCCGCTGCGGCAGCCACAGCAGATTGTCCTTGTGGAAGTCGCGCAGCAGCAGCGCGCCGGGACCGGCCGGCAGGTTGGCGAGGCACACGCGCCAGGTCGCGCGGTAGCTCTCCATCACATCGGCCGGCGTCGTGTGGCCGGTCGCCTCGGCCAGATACCATTCGGGCAGCAGGATCGCCGCCTCGATCAGCGCTTCGCCCTCGTAGCCGCCGAGATCCGGTAGCAGGCCATGATCGGGCGCGGCGTGAACGGCGGCCAGCACGTCGGTTGCACGGGCATAGAGCTCGGCTTCGTTGCCGCCGTTCGCCAGCACGCGGGCGTAGGTGTCGTCGCCCAGATCCTCCAGCAGCAGGAAGCCGTTGGCTTCGTCGATCGCGTGGATTTCCGGCGCACTCAGCTTCATCGCCAGCAAGTGCTTGCCGATGCGCACGAACGGCCGAACGTCTTCCCACGGCGCCGGCGCATCCATGACGACAGCCGTCGCGTTCGTGCGCGTCAGGCGAAAATACTTCCGGAACGAGGCGTCGCCGGCGAGCAGGCGCTCCTCGGCGTCGCCCCAGCCCGAGCGGGCGACGAAGTCGCGACGCTGTGCGGCGCGATCAGACATCGAGGATTGCGCGCCGTCCATCGTCACTCGCCAATTCCAGGGTCACACTGAGATGCTTGGGCAGCAATCGGCCGAGCCGCTCCGGCCATTCCAGCAGGACGATGCCCTCGGCCAGCGCCTCCTCCCAGCCGAGCTCGTAGACCTGCTGCGGCTCGTCCAGCCGGTAGAGGTCGAAATGCCAGTAGGCGCCGCGCGGCGTGTCGTAGACCTCGACCAGGGTGAAGGTCGGGCTGGGCACGATCAGCGCAGGATCGGCCGCCGCCGCGCGGATGATGGCGCGCGCGAGCGTCGTCTTGCCGGCGCCGAGGTCGCCTTTGAGTCCGACCACGTCGCCGGGCTTGAGGCGCGCGGCGAGCGTGGCGCCGAGGGCCTCGGTCGCTTGCTCAGTGGGCAGGGGCATCGAAAAAGCCGGCATCGTGCGATACCGGCTTTCTAGCATGTGTGAGCCTGTGGGCGGTTAGAACGCGATGACTTTAAGCCGCTCCGTCGTCCCGACCGAAGCCGAGCGAAGCGAGGCGCAGTGGAGGGACCTTTTTTCAGCAACTTGCGGCTCGATTGCTCGAAAAGAGGTCCCTCCACTTCGCTTCGCTCCGGTCGGGACGACGGTGATTCAATTGCAAGCCACCCCGCTCGAGACCAGGTCCCGCCGGCAGCTGCAATCGCTGCGGCTCTTTTCTTTCTGGTCGAACAGAAAAAATCTGCGCCGCCTCCCTGCCTTTTGCTGGAGTTTTCGCGTGGAGATCATGAGCGGCACGGAATGGCGGGCTTCCGGCGAAGCCCTCTTGGGCAATGGACCGACAAGATGTGCAGATTTTCCGGGCTCGAGAGGCCAGTCCATTGCCCATAATAGGTCCGCGCAGCGGCGCGGGCGTAAACTCCTGATGTTTGGTTTTCCAACCAGGAGTTTCGGTCATGTCCCAGGAATCGTTCGTCGCCTTTCACCGTGCCGACAGAAGCGGTTGATCCGTGCTGCGTTCGCCGGCGGTCGGTGGAAAAAGCCGTTTTCGACCGTTTTCACCGTTTATCCGAAGGCGCGATAAAAACGGCGAAAACGGTCGAGACGGATCAGTAGCGGTAGAGGTCGCCCTTGAAGGGGCCGGCCTCGGGCACGCCGATGTACTTGGCCTGGTCGGGCCTGAGCTTGGTGAGCTTGGCGCCGACCTTCTCGAGGTGCAGCGCCGCGACCTTCTCGTCGAGCACCTTCGGCAGGGTGTAGACCTTCTTCTCGTACTTGCCGGGGTTGGTCCAGATCTCGACTTGCGCCAGCGTCTGGTTGGAGAACGAGGCCGACATCACGAAGCTCGGATGGCCGGTGGCGTTGCCCAGGTTCACCAGGCGGCCTTCGGACAGGACGATGATGCGCTTGCCGTCGGGGAACTCGACCTCGTCGACCTGCGGCTTCACGTTGTGCCACTTGTAGTTCCGCAGATTCGCGATCTGGATCTCGCTGTCGAAGTGGCCGATGTTGCAGACGATGGCGCGGTGCTTCATCGCGCGCATGTGGTCGTGGGTGATCACGTCGACATTGCCCGTCGCGGTCACGAAGATGTCGGCCTTGGGCGCGGCCTCTTCCATGGTGACGACCTCGTAGCCTTCCATCGCCGCCTGCAGCGCGCAGATCGGGTCGATCTCCGACACCATCACGCGGCAGCCGGCCTGGCGCAGCGAGGCGGCCGAACCCTTGCCGACGTCGCCGAAGCCCGCGACCATCGCGACCTTGCCCGACATCATGACGTCGGTGCCGCGGCGGATGCCGTCGACCAGCGATTCACGGCAGCCATAGAGGTTGTCGAACTTCGACTTGGTCACCGAATCGTTGACGTTGATGGCCGGCCACAGCAGGCGGCCTTCCTTCTCCATCTGGTAGAGGCGGTGCACGCCGGTGGTCGTCTCCTCGGTGACGCCCCTGATGTTGGCGCCGAGCTTGGCGTACCAGCCGGGCTTCTCCTTGTTGGTCCGGGCGATCGCCTTGTAGAGGACCTCTTCCTCCTCGTTGGTCGGCTTGGCGATCAGCGACGGATCCTTCTCGGCGCGCATGCCGAGATGGACCAGCAGCGTGGCGTCGCCGCCGTCGTCGAGGATCATGTTCGGCGTGCCGCCGTCGCCCCATTCGAAGATCTTGTGGGTGTAGTCCCAGTATTCGGTGAGGCTCTCGCCCTTGACCGCGAACACCGGGGTTCCGGACTTGGCGATAGCCGCGGCGGCGTGGTCCTGGGTCGAGTAGATGTTGCACGAGGCCCAGCGCACGTCGGCGCCCAGCGCCTTCAGTGTCTCGATCAGCACGCCGGTCTGGATGGTCATGTGCAGAGAGCCTGCGATGCGCGCGCCCTTGAGCGGCTGCTTCGGGCCGAACTCCTTTCGGATCGCCATCAGGCCGGGCATCTCGGTCTCGGCCATGTCGAGTTCCTTGCGGCCCCAATCGGCGAGCCCGATATCCTTGACGACGTAGTCCTGAGCCATGCGGCGCTCCGGCGATGCTTGGGTAGGGAAGGCCGTCTCTTAACAGCGGCCCGGCCGCGCCTCAATGTGCGGGATCAACATATAAGTGAGAATTTATGGCGATATGCGCCGGCCTTTATGCCGATGTCAGAACGATCCGACGGCCGATCCGAGGACGATGACGGCGACCAGCGCGATCAGGGCGTTGACGATCGCGGTCATGACGATGTGCAAATAGCCGTCCCGGTGGGTCGTGCCGCAAACGGCCAGCAGGGTCACGACTGCGCCGTTGTGCGGCAGGCTGTCCAGGGTGCCGGCGCCGATCACCGCCACGCGGTGCATCAGGGCGGGGTCGAGGCCGGTCTGGTGGGCGATCTGCAGGTAGGTGGGGGCCAGCGCATCCAGCGCGATCGTCAGGCCGCCCGAGGCCGAGCCGGTGAGGGCCGCAAGGATGTTGGTGGCGACGGCGAGCGAGACGAGCGGCCCGCCTTCGATCCCAAGCACCCAGGCCTTGACCGCCTCGAAAGCCGGCAGCGCGGCAACGACCGCGCCGAAGCCGACCAGGCTGGCGACATTCAGGATCGGCAGGGGGGCGGCATTGACGCCCGCGTCCATGGTTTCGCGCAGCGTCGGCAGCCGCCGACGGTTGACCGCGATCAGCACCATGTTCGCCGCCGTCAGCGCGACGATGACCGACCAGACTCCCGAGACGGCGGTGAGCGACGTCGCTCCCCAGCGCGGCTCGTCCAGGAAGCCGGCATCGAGGCGGGGCAGGACGGCGAACGACATGACGAGATTGACCGCGATCACCACGAGGAGCGGCAGGGCGGCGATCGCGAAGGACGGCGGCAGCGTGCTGTGTCCTCCGCGTGTGATCTCATTGGGATCGAACTCGCGCGCGACGGTGGCGCGCTCGCGTACGATGTCGTCGGCAATCGCCGTCCGTTCGGCGAGGCCTTCGTAGCGGTAGCCTTCGCCGGCACCACGCGCGCGGCGCTCGGCGCGCTGGAGCCACCACAGGCCGAGGCCCAGCATGATGGCCGAGGCGATCAGGCCGAGGCCGGGCGCGGCGAAGGGATTGGTGCCGAAGAACGGCATCGGGATTGCGTTCTGGATGGCCGGCGTGCCGGGCATCGCCGACATGGTGAAGGTCGAGGTGCCGAGCGCGATCGCCGCCGGCATCAGGCGGTGCGGGATGTCGGCCGCCCGGAACAGCGCGTGACTCATCGGCGCCAGCACGAAGAAGGCGACGAACAGGCTAACCCCGCCGTAGGTCACGAGAGCGCCCGCCAGAACGATCGCCAGGATGGCGCGCCGCTCGCCCAACCGCTTGACCAGCCAGGTCGCGATCACCTCGACCGAGCCGCTCGCCTCCATCAGTTTGCCGAACAGCGCGCCGAGCAGGAAGATCGGCCAGAACTGCGCGACGAAGCTCGCCGCGTTGGGCATGAAGGTCTGCGTCCAGCTTGCGAGCAGCGGCTCGCCCGCCATCAGCGCCGCGATCAAGGCGCAGATCGGCGCCAGCAGCAGGACGCTCCAGCCGCGATAGGCCAGCCACACCAGCACGCCGAGGCCCGCGAGGATGCCCAGCATCCCCATGAGTCAGACCTGCTCCAGCAGCGTGTCGAGCAGGCTGTCGACATCGTAGGTCGAGCGCCTGCCGAGATCGCCGCCGTGATCGGCCAGGAACCGTTCGGCGCAGCGATGCCCCTCCTCGCGCAGCATGGTGAGGAAGGCCCATTCGGCATTGAGCTTCGAGGAGGCGCTGAGCTCGGCCATCTTGGGCGTCGCGATGCGATGGAGGCGGATGTTCGACCATTGATCGATCCACGGCGCATCGCCCGAAAGCTTGGCGGTGGCCAGCAGGCGCTGGAACATGGCGATGCCGCGCAGCTCCTTCTTCAGGCTGGAATTGAAGGAGATCTCGTTCACGCGGTTCAGGATCTCGCGCGCCGTCCGCGGCGTTCCCGGCCGCTCGATCGGGTTGATCTGCACCAGCACGATGTCGCGCGCGCGGCTTTCGTGGATCAGCGGCGTCAGCAGCGGATTGCCGGAGAAGCCGCCATCCCAATAGGGATCGCCGTCGATCTCGATCGCCTGGTGCATCAGCGGCAGGCACGCCGAGGCGAGCACGACGTCGGC
This sequence comes from Reyranella sp., assembly GCA_035293665.1. Classification (GTDB taxonomy): domain Bacteria; phylum Pseudomonadota; class Alphaproteobacteria; order Reyranellales; family Reyranellaceae; genus Reyranella. The sequence continues at coordinate 22,870 of DATGMK010000006.1, forward strand.
GCTGAGCTCGGCGTTGCGGAAGACGCGCGGCAGGCCGGTGCGCACGTTGGTGGCGTTGATGAAGAGGTTGATCGGGCAGTCCTTGAGGCGCTTGAAGTCGACCGACGCCTCGAGGATGTCGCGCAACGGGTTCAGGTTGGCCGGATTGGCGGTGTAGGGCGAGAACAGGCGGCTGAAGATGTCGTAGAAGACGTAAGCCGGCGATGCGTCGAGCGACCAGTTGCCCGCCATCACGTCGAGCGGCGTGCGCCGGAGCGGGCTGAAGCGCGCCGCATCGCTGACCCTGCGCCAGAAACCTTCGAGGGCGGTGCATGCGCCCGCCGCGCCGCCGGCCGAATAGCCGGACGCCAGCACGACCGCGTTCATGGCCCCGGCCGACGTGCCGCTCACGCTTTCGAGGTGCAGCGCCGGATCACCGATCAGGCGTTCGATCACGCCCCAGGTGAAGGCGCCATGCGAGCCGCCGCCCTGCAAGGCAAGGTCGATCGGCAGGGGATTGCCTGGCTCCAAGGTCGCCTCCGCCTTCTGCCGTTACCGGGCGTTGACGTAGCGCACCATTGTTGCATCCGGCGGAAGGGCCGGCGAGGCTTACTCCTCGCCGAATTTGCCCTCGACCAGGGCGGCCAGCGCCGCCATCGCCTCGCTGGCCTGGCGGCCCGAGCAGCTGAGCTCGATCGAGCTGCCGATGCCGGCGGCGAGCATCATCAGCCCCATGATGGAGAGGCCGGAGACCTCCTGGCCCTTGAAGGCGACGCGCACGGCGGCGTCGAATTGGCCGGCGGTGCGGACGAACTTGGCGGCGGCCCGCGCGTGCAGGCCGCGCTTGTTGCCGATCGGCAGGCTGCGCTTCAGGGGTCCGGGGGCCGCACTCCCCCCGGCCTCGCTCACGAAGCTTCCTTGGCCAGGATCCGCGACGCGACGGTGATGTACTTGCGGCCGGCTTCCTGCGCCATGCGCACGGCCTCTGCGATCGGCCGGTTCCGGACCGAGGCGAGCTTCACCAGCATCGGCAGATTGACGCCGGCCAGCACCTCGATGCGCGCATGCTCCATGATGGAGATCGCAAGGTTCGACGGCGTGCCGCCGAACATGTCGGTCAGCACGATCACGCCATCACCCGTGTCGCAGGCCCGTGCCCGCTCCAGGATCTCGTTGCGTCTCTTTTCCATGTCGTCTTCGGCACCGATGCACACCGCCGAGATGCATTGCTGCGGGCCGACCACGTGCTCCAGCGCGGCCAGGAATTCGCGCGCGAGGTTGCCATGCGTCACGAGTACGATACCGATCATACACCCCTGCCCCAACCGATGCTCGACACCGCGTCCCCCCAAACCTCGGTATCGCGGTGCACAAGAGTGACCGACCGGCCCGCGTCGCGCAACCATCTCGCCAGCCTTTCGGCGACCGCGATCGAGCGGTGCCGCCCGCCCGTGCAGCCGACGGCGATGGTCAGATAGCTCTTGCCCTCGGCATCGAATCGGGGCAGCAGCGGCCCGATCATGCCCTCGAGCCGGCTCACGAATGGCTCGTAGTCGGGATCGGTCGCGATGTAGTCCACCACCGCACGGTCGCGCCCGGTGAGCGGCTTCAGCTCGGGCACGTAGTGCGGGTTCTTGAGGAAGCGTACGTCGAACACCAGGTCGGCTTCGCGCGGCAGGCCGCGACGATAGGAGAACGACATTACCGCGATGCGCGCACCGCGCTGGTCGTTGAGCGCGAAGTGACCGGTGAGGATCTGCTTGAACTGGTGCGGCGACAGCGCCGAGGTGTCGATCACCACGTCGGCCGAATCGCGCACCCAGCCGATCTGCTTGCGCTCCTCGACGATGCCGTCGACCACCGGCCGCTCGGGCGCCAGGGGATGCGGCCGGCGCGATTCGGTGTAGCGGCGCTGCAGCGTCTCGGTATCGCAATCGAGGTAGAGCAGCTGGGCGGCGAGGTCGGGCCGCTGGCGCAGCTGCTGCAGGCGGCGCACCAACTCCTCGGCGCTGAAGCCGTAGGTGCGGGTATCGACGCCGAAGGCGAGGGGTGCCGCCAGCTCGCCGGGACTGCCGGCGGTCGACCGCATCAGGTCGCCGAGCAGCGGCAACGGGATGTTGTCGACGGCGACATAGCCCAGATCTTCGAGCGCATGCAGGGCGGTGGCGCGCCCGGCGCCGCTCAAGCCGGTCACCAGCACGAACGGGCGACGTGCGGTGCGCTGGGACGTCGGGACGGGGGAGGGCGAACTATCGGGCATGGCCGCGCCTGCTACGATGATGCGGCCACGCTTCGCGTCAAGGCAAGCCACAACTTTTGAACAGCGGACCCTTCGAACGGCGTGAGATCCAGTCGCGGCAGCGTGACCTCGAGCAGCATTTCCGTCTGCGGCTCGGGCAGGCGCTCGATGCGGTCGGCCGGCACGAGGTCCACCAGCAGCGCGACGCGGGCCTGGCCCAGCAACTGGTTTCGCTGCAACCGAACAATTCCCACGCCGCGAGCCTCGATCATGCCCGCCAGCGCCGGCGGCGGAGAGGCGACCAGCGAACGGCCGCGGCGAACGAGGTGCGTCTGGTCGTCCGACACCAGCCGGCCGCCCGATTCGATGAGCCGCAGCGCGAGGTCCGACTTGCCCGAGCCGGACGGGCCGCGCAGCAGCACGGCGCGCCACTGCGCCTTGACCCGGACGGCGACCGTGGTCGCGTGGACAAAGGTCACGTCGCCGCCGGGATGCGCACGGTGAAGCGGGCGCCGAGGATGCGGCCGTCGGGCGCTTTGCGGTTGCTGGCCGTGATCGAGCCGCCGTAGGTCTCCATGATCTGCCGGCAGATCGAGAGGCCGAGGCCCGAGTGCTGGCCGAAATGCTCGCTCGGCCGCTCGGAATAGAAGCGCTGGAAGATCGATTCGAGATTGTCCTCGGGAATGCCCGGCCCCTCGTCGTCGATCGTGATCACGAACGGCCCGTTGCGCGCCGCGCGGCTGAGCTCGACCAGGATGCGCGATCCCTTCGGGCTGAACGACAGCGCGTTGTCGATGATGTTGCGGAACACCTGGCCGTAGCGGCCGTCGTGGCCGATGCCTTCGTAGGGCGGATTGGCCGATAGCCGCAGCTCGACTTCGACACCCGCCTTCTGCGCGGTGACGGTGGCGTAGTGGTGGACCATGTCGGTCAGCAGCGTCTTGAGGTCGACCGTCTTGAACTCGCCGCGCATCAGCTCGGCATCGAGCCGGGAGGCATCGGAGATGTCGGAGATCAGCCGGTTCAGGCGCTCGATATCGTGCACCACGATCGCCATCAGCTTGGCGCGCTGCTCGGCCTCGAGATTGGGGCGCGCCGCCACCTCGATCGCCGAGCGCAGCGAGGTCAGGGGGTTCTTGAGCTCATGGGCCACGTCCGCCGCGAAGCTCTCGATCGTGTTGATGCGCTGCCACAGCGCGTCGGTCATGGAGCGCAGTGCGTCGTTGAGGTCGCCGATCTCGTCGCCGCGCTTGCCGAGGTCGGGAATCTCCGGCCGGCTCTCGCGCGCCAGGCGAATCTCGTCGGCGGCGCGAGCGAGCCGCACGATCGGATGGGTGATGGTGCCGGCGAGGTAGAGCGACAGCAGCACGGTGATGCCCAGCGCCGCCACCGCGATGGTCAGCATGTCGTAGCGCACTTCGCGCAGCGATGCCGCGATCGCGCGATTGTCGCGCGTCAGCATCAGCGCGCCCAGCACCTGCTTGTAGCGCTGCACCGGCACGGCGGCGCTCAGCAGCAGATGGCCCTCCGACATGGTGCGTACGGCCGAGGCGTTGAAGCCGCGCAGCGCGCTCGCGACCTCGGGGAAGTCGCGCTGCGTCGGGTTCTGGCGCTCGATATATTCGGGGAAGCGGTCGGAATGGGAGAACTGCCGGCCGAGCCAGTCGCCGATCTGGTCGGTCCAGTGCTGCTGGGGCGCCTCGGCCTGCTCTTCGGGAGCCGGCAGCGGCGTGACGTGGATGCGTCCGGTTTCGCTGAGGACGGCCGAATCGCCCAGCAGCTCGCCGGTCTCGCTGAACAGGCGCGCCCGGACGCCGGTCGGCTTGACCAGGCGGGTCAGCAGCTGGCGTGCCGCCTCGGCGTCGAGCCGGTTGGTCGTGGTCTCGCCGCCGATCACGGCGACTTCGGCGATGCCGGCGGCCACCATCTCGCCCTGCACCAGCAGCGAGGCGAGCTCGGCATCGATCAGCTCGTCCTCGTAGTCGCTGAGATAGACCGCTCCCAGCGCCAGAAGCGCCACCGGTACGATGTTGAGCAGCAGGATGCGCCGGGTGAGGGGGGAATGGCGGCGCGACTGGCGGCGGCGGCGCAGCAGCGTCGAGGTCTCGCGGCGCACCGCGGCGCGCCGCTTCAGGCGGAGGATCAGCAGCAGCCGTCGCAGCGTATTGGCGAAGAACCGCCCCAGTCGGCCATTACCGACTCGGCGGTCAGGAGTCGCGGTACCGGTATCCGATGCCATAGAGCGTTTCGATCTGCTCGAACTCGGGATCGACCTCGCGGAACTTGCGGCGCACCCGCTTGATATGGCTGTCGATCGTCCGGTCGTCCACGTAGATCGTCTCGCCGTAGGCTGCATCCATCAATTGGTCGCGGTTCTTGACGTGTCCTGGCCGCTCGGCCAGCGACTTCAGCAGCAGGAACTCGGTGACCGTGAGATGCACCTCCTTGCCCTTCCAGGTGCACTGGTGGCGGGACGGGTCGAGGACCAGTTCGCCGCGCACGATGCGCTCGGCCTGGCCCTCGGTCTTCGGTCCGCCGCCGTCGCTGCGACGCAACACCGCGCGGATGCGCTCGAGCAGCAGGCGCTGGGAGAACGGCTTGCGGATGAAATCGTCCGCGCCCATGCGCAAGCCCAGCACCTCATCGATCTCCTCGTCCTTCGACGTCAGGAAGATCACCGGGAACTGCTGCGTCTTGCGCACGCGGTTCAGGAGCTCCATGCCGTCCATGCGCGGCATCTTGATGTCGAAGATCGCCAGGTCGGGCGGGGCCTGGTTCAGGCCCTCCAGCGCCGAGGCGCCGTCGGAGTAGCTCTTCACCTGGAAGCCTTCGGCCTCCAGCAGCATCGACACGGAGGTGAGGATGTTGCGGTCGTCGTCGACCAGGGCGATGTTCTTGCGCACGGGGTCTCTCTCTTCTGGCCCTGAGGGGGCTCGGTTTGCAACGTTACCATAGACCGGCGGTTGCCGGTTCTGGCCTGATTTGCCATCGAATTGCCGTCTTCCCGTCCTCCCAGCAGAACCGGGAAGAAGCTTCAGAGCGAACGCACCGTGACCATCGACCCCTTCCGCGATGTCCGCGACCTGATCCGCCGCTGCGACCGGGCAGCCTTGGCGACCAGCCTGCCGGCCGAGGGCGGAGCCTGGCCCTACGCCTCGCTGGTCCTGGTGGCGGTCGACCATGACCTTTCGCCCCTCCTGTTGATGAGCGATCTTGCGGAGCACAGCAAGGCGATTGCAACCGACTCACGGGTGGCGCTCCTGTTCGACGGCACGGCTGGGTTGGCCCAGCCGCTGACTGGCCCGCGGCTGACGTTGATGGGGCGGGCCGCCAAGACCGATGACGAACGGCTTAAGCGGCGGTTCCTGCGGCATCATCCCGACGCGGCGCTCTATGCCGGCTTCGGCGACTTCAACTTCTACAGGGTGTCGCTCGATCGCACGCATCTGGTGGGCGGCTTCGGCAGGATTCGGTGGATCGCGCCGGGCGAGCTGCTGGCCGTGCCGCCGGTGCAGGATCTCGCCGAGGGCGAGGAGGGCATTGTCGCGCATATGAACGGGGACCACGCGGATGCTGTGCAGCTGTACGCAGAAAAGCTGCTCAACCTCCCCGGGACGGGCTGGACAATGACCGGAATCGACGCCGAGGGGATCGACCTGCGCCGGGAGGGCACTGTCGCGCGGCTGTCGTTCGAGACGCCGATGACGGCGGCGGCCCAGGCCCGTGCGGTTCTGGTTTCGCTGGTGGGCAAAGCTCGCAGCGCCTGATCTCGCGACTGCGAAGGGCGGCAGCAGGTGGCGTGATAAATGGCCGCCCGTCACCAACTGACCACTCGCTGTTTCGCAGCATGGCGGTGCATATCACCAAAGTCGGATTTGCCGGTCGCGAGGGACTGAGGTAAACGGCCGTTCAAAGTGGTGTGTGCGAACAGGGAGAAAACGCCGTGACTCAGGCGGGCTTTGTCATTCCCAAAACCGGACTCGACGGCCTTGGGCTGAAGAACCTCGGCAACGTGTACTGGAACCTGACGGTTCCGGCGCTCTACGAACAGGCGATTCGCCGGGGCGAGGGCCAGCTGGGCGAAGGCGGCGCCTTCGTGGTGCGCACCGGCGTGCATACCGGCCGCTCGCCCAACGACAAGTTCTTCGTCGACGACAGCATCACCCACGGCAACATCGACTGGGGCAAGACCAACAAGCCGATGTCGCCCGAGCGCTACCGCGCACTCTACAACCGCATGATCTCCTACGCCCAGCGCCGCGATCTGTTCGTGCGCGACTGCTGGGGCGGTGCCGACCCGGCGCATCGCATCGGCGTGCGCGTGATCAACGAGACGGCATGGCACAACATGTTCGCCCGCAACATGTTCCTGCGCCCCACGGCGGACGAGCTCGCGACCTTCAAGCCCGACTTCACGATTCTCAACCTGCCGGGCTTCCAGGCCGATCCGAAGCTCGACGGCACGGCGAGCGACTGCGCCATCCTGGTGAACTTCACCGATCGCGTCGTGGCGATCTGCGGCACCTGGTACGCGGGCGAGATCAAGAAGTCGGTTTTCACCATCCTGAATTACCTGCTGCCCGAGCGGAACATCCTGCCGATGCATGCCTCGGCCAATGTCGGCCCGAAAGGCGACGTGGCGATCTTCTTCGGCTTGAGCGGCACCGGTAAGACCACGCTGTCGGCCGATCCGTCGCGCACGCTGATCGGCGACGACGAGCATGGCTGGGCCGAGAACTCGCTCTTCAATTTCGAGGGCGGCTGCTACGCCAAGGTGATCAAGCTGAGCCGCGAGGCGGAGCCGGAGATCTACGCCACCACCGAGCGCTTCGGCACGGTGCTGGAGAACGTGGTGATCGATCCGACGGGTAGCCTCGACCTCGACGACGGCCGGTACACGGAGAACACCCGCGCCTGCTACCCGATCGACTTCATCCCCAATGCGCACGACACCGGTATCACCGGAACCCCCGAGAACATCGTGATGCTGACCGCCGACGCTTTCGGCGTGCTGCCGCCGATCTCGCGGCTGTCGCCGGAGCAGGCGATGTATCACTTTCTCTCCGGTTACACCGCGCGGGTGGCGGGCACCGAGAAGGGCGTGACCGAGCCGCAGGCGACCTTCTCGACCTGCTTCGGCGCGCCGTTCATGCCGCGCCATCCGACCGTCTACGCCAAGATGCTGGGCGAGAAGATGGCCCGCCAGAATGTGAAGTGCTGGCTGCTCAATACCGGCTGGTCAGGCGGCGGCTTCGGCGTCGGCCAGCGCACGTCGATCAAGTACACTCGCGCCATGGTGAAGGCGGCGCTCGATGGCTCGCTCGCCTCGGTCGCCTCGTCGACCGATCCGCACTTCGGCATGCAGGTGCCGAATGCCTGCCCCGAGGTGCCGGGCGACGTGCTGAACCCGCGCAACACCTGGAAGGACAAGAAGGCCTACGACAGCACCGCGCGTGACCTGACGCAGCGTTTCGAGAAGAACTTCCAGCAGTTCGAGAGCCACGTCGACGGCAAGGTCAAGCAGGCGGCCATCCGCGCCGCAGCCTGATCCACAGCAGGGCTGCAATCGCCGCCCCTTTCGCCTTTGCGGTCAGGGCCCCATATGATGCCCTGATTGACGACGACCGAGCCCACCGCCGCCCTATCCCGGCGCCCTGACGTACCATCGCGCGCCGATGGGCCGTCAAGCGCCGATGGGCCGCCGCGCGCTGCTCCGACGGCGCGTGCCGAGGCGCCGCCGCGGGGTCCCTTGCGTCTGCCGCTGATCGCGGCGCTGGCCTTGGCCTTCGCGTCGCTGGCGCTGATTTCGGGCATCGCCTACATCGTGGTCCTGGCCGGCGCCACCGGTACCGCCGAGCGCCTGCTGGTCGACCGCGCCGCCAGCGTCATCGACCGCCAGGTGGCGGCGATCCAGAACAAGCTCGATCCGGTGACCGAGCAGCTCGAGTTGATGGCCGGCCTGATGGCGGTCGGCCGCGTCGACGTCGACTCCCCGGTCGCCGTGCGCGAGGCGCTGGCGATCCTGATGGAGCGCGCGCCTGCCGTATCGATCGCGGCCTTCGGCACGCTCGACCTGCAGCTCCATCGCGCGGTGCGCCATCCCGACGGCACGATCAGCCGCGACACCGTTCCGCTGGCCAGCCTGCAGCGCGGCCTCGAGCGCTTCCGCGACGTGCAGACCGCCCACCGCACCTTCTGGGGCGACCTGTTCTGGAGCCCGACGATGAAGCAGCCGGTGCTCAACGTGCGCACGCCGGTGCGGCGCGTCGACGACGCCTTCATCGGCGCGCTGGTCGCCACGGTCGGCGTCGGCGACCTGTCCTCGCTGATCGGCGATCCCAACCGCGGCGGCGATGCGCGCCACTTCATCCTGTTCGACCACGACAAGGTGCTGGCGCATCGGCTGCTGATCGACCCCAGCCGCTTCAAGCTCACCGAGGACAAGCCGCTGCCGACCATCCAGCAGCTCGGCGATCCGGTGCTGGCCCATATCTGGGACCCGCAGGTCCACAGCCCGACGATCGACCGTGCGCTGGGCGCGCTCGGCCACGTCGTCGAGGCCGACGGCCATCGCTGGGTGTTCGTCTATCGCGAGCTGCGCGGCTACGGCCCGCGGCCGTGGCTGGTCGGCCAGTACTTCCCGATCGAGGACGCGACGGCGGATCTCGACAAGCTGATGAACGGCGCGATGGTCGGCGCCGCCACTCTCGCGGTCGCGTTGGGCCTCGCCATCCTGATGGGCTTCCGCATGGCCCGCTCGATCCGCACCATCACCACCGCCGCCGAGGCGATCGAGCGGCTGGAGTTCGACCAGCCGATGCACAAGCGCTCGCGGCTGCGCGAGATCGACGATGCTGCCGCCAGCCTCGACAAGGCGCGCAGCGCGCTGCGCTGGTTCGGCCATTACGTGCCGCAGCGCCTGGTGCGCCGCCTGATGGATCACGGCGAGGACGCCGTCGCGTCGCGCCGCGCGGACCTCACGGTGATGTTCACCGACATCGTGAGCTTCACCCAGCAGGCCGAGCATTTGCCCGAGGACGAGACGGCGGCGCTGCTCAATCATCACTTCGCCCTGATCGGTGCCTGCATCGAGCGCGAGGGCGGGATCATCGACAAGTACATCGGCGATTCGGTGATGGCCCTGTGGGCCCCCTTGGCGGGCACGCCGCCCGACTATGCGGCCGCCGCGATCCGCGCGGCGCTGGCGATCGCCGGTGTGATTCGCGAAGACAACGCGATGCGACGCGCCGAGGGCAAGGCGCCGATCCGCCTGCGCATCGGCCTGCATTCGGGACCGGCGGTGGTCGGCAACATCGGGGCGCCGGGCCGGGTGAACTTCACGGTGGTGGGCGACACGGTGAACGTGGCGCAGCGCTTCGAGCAGCTCGGCAAGGTCTACATGCGGCCGGACGAGGACATCATCGTCCTGGTGAGCGGCGCCACGATCGCCGCGGTCAAGGATCTCGCGAACATCGGCATCGAGCTGCCGAAGCCGGAGCTGCGGCGGGTGAGGGGCCACGCCGAGCCGGTCGAGGTCTACCGGCTCGCTTGATGGCAGACGTCGACGGCATCGTTGCGCTGGCCGCCGAGCTGGTACGACAGCCGTCGCGCGGCGGCATCGATTCCCCCGAACCGGTGCTGACGATCCTGGCGCGCTGGTTGAGGGCGAATGGGCTGGAGCCGTTGCCTCTGCGCGACGCCGCGGGGGGATGGGCGGGCCTTCTCGTGCGGTGGTTGACGACCGAGCCGGGGCCGATCGTCTGCCTCGATGCCTGCGTCGATACCGCGCCGTTCGGTGACGAAACCGGCTGGTCGCGTCCGCCGGCCTCGGGCGCCGTCGCCGACGGGCGGCTGTGGGGGCGCGGTGCGGCCGATTCGAAGATGGGTGCCGCGATCCTGGCGCATGTCGTGCGCGACCTAGTGCGCAGTGGTTCCGTGCGCCGCGGTGGCATCCACCTGCTGCTCGACGCCGACGAGCATACCGGGCGCTTCGGCGGCGCCCGCGGCTACCTCAAGGCGGTGGAACGTGCGCCCGATCGTGCCGTGCTGGGCTATCCCGATAATCGGGAGCTGATCCGCGGCAGCCGCGGCTTCCATCGTGTCCGGCTCACCGTTGCCGGTCGGGCCGGCCATTCCGTCGCGATCGGTGGCGATGCCGTCAACGCCATCGGCCGCCTCGCGCGCCTGATCGCCGCCATCGAGGCGGCGCCCCTGCCGGTCGAGCCGGCAGGTCCGTTCTCGTTCGGACCGAAGGTCACCGTGACGGCGATCGAGGGTGGCGAGGGCTTCAGCGTGGTCCCCGATCGCGCGTCGTGCAGCCTCGACATCCGCCTGACGCCGGGCTTCGATGCGGCGGCGGCGATGCGCTGGCTCGAGACGCTGATCGATCCGCGGATCGCGAAGATCGAGACCGTCGAAAGCTGGCCATCCTACATCGTGCCGGACTCCGACCCTTTCGTGCGCGCCTTCCAGTCGGCCGGCAACGAGGCGTTCGCACGGGACGTCCCGCTGGCCGTCTGCGGCCCGTCCAACATCGGCAACCTGTTCGCCGCCCATGGCATCCACACGATCTGCGGGCTTGGCGTCACGGCCGAGAACGTCCACGGCACCGACGAATGCGCCCTGCTGGCGAGCGTGCCGCAGGCCTACCGCGGCTACTTCGAGGGCGTGCGGCGCTTCCTGTAGCGTGTATTCTTGCGGAAAACCGGTTCGGGAGGACCGCATGTGGATCCGCAATGCCTGGTACGTGGCGGCCTGGACGCACGAGATCGAGCCGGGCCGCACCCACGCCCGCACCATCATCGACCAGCCGCTGGTGCTCTACCGCACGACTGACGGCGGCATCGTCGCGCTGGAGGATCGCTGCCCGCACCGCTTCGCGCCATTGTCGCTCGGCCGGCTTGAGGGCGATGCGCTGCGCTGCATGTATCACGGGCTGAAGTTCGCGCCGGACGGCAAGTGCATCGAGATCCCGGGCCAGAAGCTCATCCCGCAAAGCGCCTGCGTGCGGCGCTTCCCGCTGCACGTTGTCGGCAGCTGGGTGTGGGTGTGGATGGGCGATGCCGACAAGGCCGACATCGCCGCGATTCCGCCGACCCTGGCGCTCGACGATCCGGCCTATCGCCTGCAGGCCGGGCAGCTCGACTACGACGCGCACTATCTGCTGATCGACGACAACCTGCTCGACCTCTCGCACCTTTCCTTCGCGCACGAGAAGACGCTGGGCATGGACATGCCGCAATGGGCCGACCTGCGCCCACGCATGTCGCCGATCGATAGGGGCCTGCGTTTCGAGCGCTGGCACACCGGCCATCATCCGCGGGGCTTCATGAAGAAGCTCGGCGAGACGGTCGACGTGTTCACGGCCTACGATTTCCTGTTCCCCGGCATCTTCCTGCAACGCACCTCGTTCTTCCCGGCCGGGACCGCGGAAGGGACCGGTCGAAGGGCGCCGGAGCGCGAGCCGCTGTTCCATCGCATCGACGAGCAGGCGGTGACGCCGGTCTCCGGCCGCGCCTCGCGCTACTTCTATGCCGTCGGCACGCGCGCCCAGGACATCGATCCCGACAAGCTGGAACGGCTCTATGCCGTGACGACCACGGCGTTCCACGAGGACAAGCGCCTCATCGAGGCGCAGCAGAAGATGATCGACCTCGAGCCCGGCCGCGCCATGCTGCCGACCAGCCTCGACGCGGGGCCGACCCAGTTCCGGAAACTGGTCGAGGCGATGAGCGCGGCGGGCTGAACCCCCGCCCCGATCCTGTCCCTTCGGGGGGAGTAAGAAGCTCATGTCCCCTCACCCGAAGGGGGAGGGCAGGGAGGGGGATCAGGTGAGCGGGATCATCACGTTCTTGGCGTAGGCGGGCCGCGCCTTCAGCCGCTCGTACCACGCACGCACGTTCTTCAAATTGGGCCGCTCGATATCGAGCGCGTACCAGCGGTGCACGAAGCAGCCGGCCGGGACGTCGCCCATGGTGAGATGCGAGCCCGCTACGTACTGCCGGCCTTCGAGCTTCTGGTCGAGCCTCGCCCACAGCTTGCCGGCGTCGGCTGCGGCCTTCCTGATCGCCGCCATGTCGCGCTTCTCGGGCGGCGTGCGCACCAGGCCCCAGAAGACCACGCGCATCGTCTCGGAAATGGTCGAGAGCTGCCAGTCCATCCAGCGATCGGCTTCGCTGCGCTGCCCCGGATCGTTGGGCCACAGCGTCCCCGCGGCGTACTTGGCCGCGAGGTAGCGCACGCAGCTGTTGCTCTCCCAGATGATGCGCCCGCCGTCGTCGATCGTCGGCACGACGCCGTTGGGGTTCATGTCGAGGTACCATTTCTGGTCGTTGCCGCCGTACTGCAGCCCGACATTCTCGCGCTCGTACGCGAGCCCGCACTCATCGGCGCACCACAGCACCTTCATGACATTGATCGAATTGGCGCGACCCCAGATTTTCATCTCACTCTCCCTTTTACACTCACCTCACCCTGAGGAGTGAGCGCCGCGAGCGTCTCGAAGGGTGAGTACGAGCACCTTGCCTGTTGCCACCCTTCGAGACGGCCGCTTCGCGGCCTTCTCAGGGTGAGGGCGTTATGCGATCAACCATCAGTGCGCCGCCGCCCAGGTGAGGCCGACGCCGGTTTCGACGACCAGCGGCACCGAGAGCTTCGCCGCGGCTTCCATGACCTTGCGTGCCACCGCGGCGGTCTTGTCGACCTCCTGGTCGGGCACCTCGAACAGCAGCTCGTCATGCACCTGCAGCAGCATGCGGCTCTCGAGCTTCGCGTCCTTCAGCGCCTTGGGCAGGCGGATCATGGCGCGCTTGATGATGTCGGCGGCGCCGCCCTGCAAGGGCGCGTTGATCGCCGCGCGCTCGTGGAACGCGCGCATCGCCGCGCTCTTGTCGTTGATGTGCTTGAGATGGATCTTGCGGCCGAACGGGGTCTTCACGAAGCCGTTCTTGCGCGCGTAGTCCTTGGTCCGCTCCATGTAGTCGCGGATGCCGGGGTAGCGCTGGAAGTACTTGGCGATGTAGTCGCGCGCCTCGGGCTGGCCGATGCCGAGCTGGTTGGCGAGGCCGAACGCCGAGATGCCGTAGATGATGCCGAAGTTGATCGCCTTGGCGCGACGGCGCACCAGCGGGTCCATGCCCTTGACCGGCACGCCGAACATCTCCGACGCGGTGATGGCATGGATGTCGTCGCCCCGCTCGAACGCCTCCTTGAGCGAGGCGATGTCGGCCACGTGCGCCAGCAGCCTGAGCTCGATCTGCGAATAGTCGGCCGACAAGAGCTTGTGGCCCTTCTCGGCGATGAAGGCCTCGCGGATCTTGCGGCCCTCCTCGGTGCGCACCGGGATGTTCTGCAGGTTGGGCTCGGTCGAGGCGAGCCGGCCGGTCGCCGCGCCCGTCATCATGTAGTTGGTGTGGATGCGGCCGGTCGTGGCATCGAGCTCGCGCACCAGCGCGTCGGTGTAGGTGCCCTTGAGCTTGGCGATCTGGCGGTGCTCGAGGATCTTGACCGGCAGCGGATGGCCCTGCGTCGCGAGCTCCTCGAGGATCGAGGCGTCGGTCGACCAGGCGCCGGTCTTCGACCGCCGGCCGCCCGGCAGCTTCTGCTCGTCGAACAGGATCTCGCCCAGCTGCTTGGGCGAGCCGACGTTGAACTCCCGGCCGGCGATCTTGTGGATCTCGCGCTCGAGCTCGCCCAGCCGCTTCTCGAACTCGGCGCTGAGCTTCCTGAGCGCGGCGGCGTCGACCTTGACGCCCGCCTGCTCCATGCCGAGCAGCACCGGAATCAAGGGCCGCTCGATGGTCTCGTACATGCCGACCATGTGCTCGGCGACGAGCCGCGGCTTGAAGCGCGCCCAGAGCTGCATCGTCACGTCGGCCCGCTGCGCGGCGTATTCCTGCGCCCGCTCGATCGGCACGCGATCGAAGGTCACCTGCTTGACGCCGGAGCCTGCGACATCGCTGAACTTCAGCGTCTTCTGCTCGAGATAGCGCTCGGCAAGGTCTTCCAGCGCGTGGCTGTGCTTGCCGCCGTCGAGCACGAAGGAGAGCAGCATGGTGTCGTCGACCGGCGAGATGGCGATGCCGTGCCGCTCGAGGACCCAGAGGTCGGCCTTCAGGTTCTGGCCGACCTTCAGGACCCCGGAATCCTCCAGCAACGGCTTCAGCTTCTCGATCACCGTTTTCAGCGGCAGCTGATCGGGCAGCAAGGCGGCGCCGCCGTCGCCCGCGAGGTCGAGCGCCCCCTGGCTTTCCTTCGCGGCGCCCGAGCGATGGCCGATCGGCAGGTAGGCGGCGCGGCGGTTGCGCGAATTGACGTTGCCCCACGGGCCTTCGAGCAGGGCGAAGGACAGGCCGACCAGGCCCGCTTCGTTGGCGTTCGCCCCGTCGGTCTCGAGCGCCAGCGCGACCACGCCGGCGCGCGTCGCCTCGGCGATCCATTCGTCGAGCGCCGCCTCGGTGCGGATCAGTTCGTAGTCCTCGGGCGTGAACGGCTTGTTCGACTTGGGCCGCGCCGGCGCCGGCCGGTTCGCTTGCGGGAGCTGCGGTGCGGGCGCGACCGATGCGATGCTCTCGACGGCGGCGGCCGGCGCACCGAGCTCCTTGGCATACTTCGCGATCAGCGTCTTGAAGCCCTGCTTCTCCAGCCACGGCAGCAGCACGTTGGGATCGGGCTTCCTCTTGTCGAAGCTGTCGGGATCCGCGGGCGCCGGCACATCGTCCTTGAGCGTCACCAGCCGCTTGGAGATGCGGATCAGTTCCGCGTTCTGCTCCAGCGATTCGCGCCGCTTGGGTTGCTTGATCTCGGCGGTGCGGTCGAGCAGGGCCTCGAGCGTGCCGTACTCGTTGATCAGCTGCGCCGCAGTCTTCACGCCGATGCCCGGAGCGCCCGGCACGTTGTCGGTCGAATCGCCCGCCAGCGCCTGCACGTCGACGACCTTGTCGGGCGTGACGCCGAACTTCTCGAACACTGCCTCGGGCCCGAGCTTGATCTTCTTGATCGGATCCATCATCTCGACGCCCGGCCGGATCAGCTGCATCAGGTCCTTGTCGGAGGAAACGATGGTGCAGGTGCCGCCGGCCTCGACCGCCATTCTGGCGTAGGTCGCGATCAAGTCGTCGGCCTCGTAGCCTTCGAGCTCGCACACCGTGACGTTGAAGGCCTTCGCCGCCTCGCGGATCAGCGGGAACTGCGGGACCAGGTCGTCCGGCGGCTCGGACCGGTTGGCCTTGTATTTGTCGTAGATCTGGTCGCGGAACGTCTTGCCGCTGGCGTCGAGGATCATCGCCACATGGTCGACCTCGGGCTTGTCGAGGATGTCGGCGGCCAGCATGCGGCAGAAGCCGTAGACGGCGTTGATCGGCGTGCCGTCCGGCCGGTTCATCGGCGGCAGGGCATGGAAGGCGCGGAACAGATAGCCCGAGCCGTCGACCAAGTAGAGGTTCTTGAGAGGCTTGCCGTCGCCTGCAGCGACCGGGTTGGGGGCCGCTTTCGCAGGAGCGGATGCCTCGGTGGACGTGGGGGCCGCGGATGCCTTCGATTTCGCCATGCCCATGGTCTAGCACGGTCAAAAGGGCCGCAGCGAGGCGGCTTGCGTGCGGTTTCCCACCGGCCTATACCCCCGCCGTCATTGGGGAGTAGCCGGCCTCTGCGAGAGGCGGACCCGTCAACAGACTAGGCCCATTTCTCACGAAGGGGCCTTGGCGGTTCCAGCGATCAGCCTGGCGAGACCTTTGGCTTGTACGCGTTGAACCCGCGGGATCGGGCGGCGCGCACGGCCAATGGTATGCGCGCTCGATCCCGCTCTGTGACCTCGATGGAAGCCTTCCTCGTCTCCGCAGGCCTCGTGGCGATCGCCGAGATCGGCGACAAGACCCAGCTCCTCGCCATGATCCTGGCCGCCCGCTACCACAAGCCGATCCCGATCATTCTCGGCATCCTCGTGGCGACCGTGTTCAACCACGTGATCGCGGCCTCCGTGGGCGCCGCGGTGGCGGCCTATGTCGGCCCGCACATCATGCGCTGGATCGTCGGCGGGCTGTTCATCGTCATGGCCGGCTGGTGCCTCATTCCTGACAAGGCTGACGAGGGGCCGAAGTCCGCCGGCAATCTCGGCGCCTTCTTCGCCACCGTCGTCGCGTTCTTCCTGGTCGAGATCGGCGACAAGACCCAGATCGCCACCGTGGCTCTCGCCGCCCGCTTCCAGAACGTGATGCTCGTCACCGCCGGCACCACGGTCGGCATGATGCTGGCCAACGTGCCGGGCGTGCTGTTCGGCGACGTGCTGACCAAGCGGATTTCCCTCAAGTGGGTCCGGATCGGCGCCGCCGCCTCCTTCGTCGTCCTGGGCGTCGCCGCCCTGACGATGGGTTAGGCTTTTGCGCGGGCGATGAAGGCGGCGGCCTCGGCCGGCGCCTGCGCCGTGGTCGTCACGGCCGCGGTGTAGACGGTCGTGAGATCGCAGCCGGGCGGCAGGGGCCCGACCAGCGTGACGCCGGGCGTGGCGCGGATCTCGGTCTCCTGGGTGCAGCCGATCGGTCGCCGCGCCTTCGACGCGGCGAGCGTGCGCATCGCCGTGTTGCCGTTGGGGGCGAGCTTCAGTCGGCCCTGGACACGGCTCCAGATGCCGAGATCGCGCATCACCTTGGCGAAGTGGATGCCGGCGGTCGCGAGCGCCGGGTCGGGGAAGTGGATCTCGTCCGCTGCTTCGAGCGCCGCCGCCAGCCCGGCCTTGTCGCCGAGCACCGGCACGGGATCGCCCGCGCGCACCGCGACGGCGGTCGCCACCGTCGCCACGTCGGCCATGCTCGAGGCCACGACATGGCCGCTCTTCGCCAATCCCTCGACCAGCGCGCGGCTCAGGATCATGAGGTCGGCCGGCTCGCCCGCCAGCAGCTTGTCGCGCATGGCGCCGACGGCCGAGAAGGTGCCGTCGATGGCGAAGCCGAGCGTCGGCCGCAGACGCTCGACCAGCGGCTGCGCGGCGCCGCCGGCCAGGATACGCAATGTCGTCACTGGCCCCGCCGTCACTGGATCGTCGCGCCGGAGATCTTCACGATCCTGGCCCACTTGGCGATGTCCTTCTGCAGGAAGTCGCCGAACGCGGCCGGCGTCATGGTCATGGGCACGGCACCCTGCTGCGCCCAGGCGTCCTTGATCCTGGGCGAGGCGACGACCTTGGCGATTTCGCCATTCAGCTTGCCGACGACCTCCGCCGGCGTGCCCTTGGGCGCCATGATGCCGAGCCAGATCGTGGCCTCGTAGCCCGGTACCCCTGATTCGTCGATGGTCGGCACGTCCGGCAAAATCGCCGAGCGCTTCAGCCCGCTGGTGCCCAGCGCACGGACCTCGTTGGCCTCGATCGGCCCTTTCATCGTCGTCACCGCGTCCAGCATCATCTGGACATGGCCGCCCATCACGTCGTTGCGCGCCTCGCCGCTGCTCTTGTGCGGCACGTGCAGGATGTCGGTGCCGCTCATGGCTTTGAACAGCTCGCCGGCCATGTGATAGGGCGTGCCGGGGCCCGAGGAGGCATAGGTGAGCTTGCCGGGCTGGGCCTTGGCGAGCGCGATGAACTCCTGCACCGTCTTTGCCGGCACCGACGGGTGCACCACCATCACCAGGTCCGACGAGTTGACCGGCGCGACAGGAACGAGGTCGCGCATCAGCTGGTAGGGCTTGTGGGTGAACAGCGTCTCGTTGGTCGTGTGCGTGTTCGACATCATCAGCAGCGTGTAGCCGTCGGGCCGCGCCTTCGCGACGACCTCGGTGCCGATGATCGCGCCCGCGCCCGGCTTGTTGTCGATGATGAACTGCTGGCCGAGCGATTCGGTCAGCGCCTGGCCCAGGATGCGGGCATAGACGTCGGCCGGCCCGCCGGGCCCGAAAGGAACCACGATCGTGACCGGCTTGCTGGGCCAGCCTTGCGCTCCGGCGGGCAGCGCCAAGGTCGCGGCCAAGCTCGCGGCCGCGATGGCGAGGCCGAGTCTCGTCACCCAACGCATGTCTTGCTCCCTGTTCAGACGGCTTTTGTCGTTATGTCGATCTTAGACGAAAGCGTGCGGTGTACAGGGCACTGATTTGCGATCTGAAGCAAACGTGACCGCTGTTCCTCGTCCAGCGCCCCGATGAATTCGATCGCCCGATCGATCCGGTCCATCATCGCCTTGGGGTTGTCGTCGCAGCCGGCGCAATCGTTGGCATAGACCTTCGCGTGGCGCAGCCGGACCACGCATTGCTCGAGCGGCCATTGCTTGCGCCTGGCGTAGAGATGAACCGTCATCGAGGTGCAGCTGCCGAGCGACATCAGCAGGAATTCGTACGGACCGGGACCGACATCGGCGCCGCCGGCCGGGACCGGCTCGTCGGCGATCACCGTGTGGCGCCCGTCGAACATCACCTGCTCGAACTTGCCCTGGCCGGTCGACGCCACGATCACCGTTCCGCCTGTCGCTAGGGCTTGCAGGGCCGCCATGTCGCGCCGCGTCGCGTTCTCAGCCATAGTGCCTCCTCGATCGGATGGGCGATGGTAGCAGAAATGCGCAGCCCACCGGCGCCGGAGGAATGCGTAAATGGACAGCGTTGAGTCGCGTGATGTCGCGCATCGCGCGTCGGAGCGGGTAAGCGGCGGCGGGGGCAGCCGCGCCGACAGTCGCGAGTCCTGGCGTACGGCCTGGCTGGTGCTCGCCATTCTCTCGGTCTCCTACGCTTCGCCGCTGGTGATCGTGGTCGGCATGAAGCCGATGCAGGAAGCGCTCGGCACCGACCGTTCGGTGCTGGCGCTCGCTGGCTCCCTGGTCTGGGTCGGCACCGGCTCCGGCGGCATCCTGATGGGCTGGCTGGCCGACCGGATCGGCGTGCGCCGCACCGTGTCGATCGGCGCCGTCATGATCGCGGCCGGCTTGGCGCTGTCGTCGATCGGCTCGATCTGGACGCTCTACCTCGGGCACGCCCTGCTGGGCTTCCTCGGCAATGGCGGCGTCTATCCGCCGCTGCTGGTCTATGTCAGCCGCTGGTTCGAGCGCCGGCGCGGCGCGGCGATCGCGCTGATCTCTTCGGGCCAGTACGTCGCCGGCGTGGTGTGGCCCTTCTTCTTCGAGCGCGGCATGACCGCATTCGGCTGGGAGGCGGTGATGCTGGTCTACGGCGCCTTCGCGCTCGCCTTCATCCTGCCCATGACCCTGTTCCTGAAGGATCCGCCCAAGCCGGCGCCGGTGCCGGTGCGGCACGCAAGCGCGCGCGCAGGCGAGCGGCCGCGAGTCGCCGGCATGCATCCCAATGCGGCGCAGGCGCTGATCTGCCTCGCCGGCTTCTGCTGCTGCATCCCGATGTCGATCCCGTCGGCCCACATCGTCGCCTTCTGCGGCGATCTCGGCATCAAGGCGACGCATGGCGCGGCGATGCTGTCGCTGATGCTGGGCTGCGCCTTCCTCTCCCGCCAGGCCTGGGGCTCGCTGGCCGACCGCATCGGCGGCCTGCGCACGGTGATGGCGGGCTCGGCCTGTCAGGCGGTCGCGATCGCTCTTTTCCTGGCGACCCAGGACGAGGCCGGGCTGTTCTTCGTATCGGCGGCATTCGGCCTGGGGTTCGCCGGCATCATCCCGTCCTACAGCGTGGCGGTGCGCGATCTCTTCCCGGCCTCCGAGGCGTCGTGGCGCATGCCCTTGACCTTGTTCACGGCGATGAGCGGCATGGCGTTCGGCAGCTGGTTCGCGGGCGCGCTGTACGACCACTTCGGCTACTACGCGCCGGCCTTCGGCATTGCGGTGATCTTCAACCTGATCAACCTCGCGATCGTCGGCTTCCTGGTGTGGCGCACCGGCGGTACCGGCCGCACGCTGGTCTGGCCGACGCCGCGGGCGGCATAGTCAGGCATGATCACCGGTGGATGTCAGTGCGGCGCGCTGCGCTACCGCGCCGAGGGCGAGCCCAGCCTCCAGGGCCTGTGCCATTGTCGCAACTGCCAGCGGCTGAGCGGCGGCGGCCATGTCGGCTGGCTGTGCTTCCCCGAGACCGCGGTGACGGTCGAAGGCGCGACGCAGCGCTACGACACGACCGGCGGTAGCGGCTCGACCGCGAGCCGCTTCTCCTGCCCGACCTGTCACAGCATCGTCTACGGCACCGCCGAGGTGATGCCCGGCCTGATCAACATCTACGCCGGCTCGCTCGACGACACGGCGCAATTCAAGCCGACGATGGCGATCTTCACCCGCAGCCGCCCCGTCTGGGACGACAGCTCGCGCAATCTGCAGTGCTTCGAGACGCTGCCACAAAGATGAGCCGCCATCCTTGAAGCTGCCATATCTCTGGTTATATAACCGGATATAACCGGAGGGATGGATGGCCAGTACATCTCAGCAGCGCGCTGTGAAGAGCTATCGCAAGCGCCTCGGCAAGCGGGGCATCGCGCGCTTCGAGGTCGTCGGTCGCAAGGGCGATCGCGAACTGATCCGGACCTTGGCTAAGCGGCTGGCCGAGGAAGGGGCCGATGCGGCACGACTCCGTGCGGAAGTCGATCGTAGCCTGTCGGGCGCCTCGACTGGGAAGGGCGGGGTGCTGGCCGCTCTACTGCGGGCGCCGTCCGATCTGGCCGACGTGGACTTCGATCGGCCCGCCATGCGCGAACGCAAGCTCGACCTTTGACGCGCTATCTTCTCGACACGAACATCATCAGCAATCTCATCAAGCCGGTGCGGCCGGTCGCACTGGTCGAATGGGCTGCTGACCAAGCCGACCAAAACTTGTTCATCGCGAGCATGACCCTGGCCGAGATCCGGCGCGGCTTGCTTCGTCTTCCCGCCGGTCGGCGGCGCCGCGAGCTCGAACGTTGGTTCAACGGACCGGACGGGCCGCAAGCCACATTTGCCGGCCGCATTCTTCCGTTCGACGAAGCGGCGGCCCTGATCTGGGCGCGGCTAATGGTCGACGGAGACGATGCCGGAAGGCCCCGGAACTCTGCCGCCATGATGATCGCTGCCGTTGCGCAAGCGCACCGGTGCGTGATCGTCACCGACAACGAGCGGGACTTCGTCGGTCTGAACTACTTGAATCCGATGCGCGCTGGATCAGCCACTTAGCTGCTGCGCCGGGCGCCAGCGGAGGAGGTAGGTCTGCAGGCGGCGGACGAGGGTGGAGAGGATCACGCCGGCGACCATCAGGACGAACACCGCGACCATCATGCCGGCCGCCTCGCCGCGCGCTTCGGCCTCGATGATCATGCGGCCGATGCCGTGCTCGGCGCCGATGAACTCGCCGACGATCACGCCGATCAGCGAGAAGGAGATCGCGGGTGACAGCGAGGCGAACAGCCAGGCCATGGTCGAGGGCACGATCACGGTGCGCGTCACCTGCCATTCGCTGGCGCCCAGCAGGCGCGCGGCGTTGATGTGGTCGCGGTCCACCGAGCGCGCGCCCTCGAAGGTGTTGAAGAACACCAGGAACACCACGACCAGCCAGGCGGTGACGATCTTCGAGGCATCGCCGATGCCGAACGCCAGGATGATGATCGGCGCCAGCGCAATGCGCGGGATCGAATTGAAGGCGATGATGAAGGGATAGAAGATCTCGCTCAAGCGATCCGAGCGGCCGAGCAGCAGGCCGAGCAGGAAGCCCGAGCTCACGCCGGTCAGGAAACCCCACAGCGTGTTCTTGAGCGTGAAGTAGGTCGCAATCCAGAGATTGTTCTCCGACTTGCCGATGCAATGGCCGAAGCCGTTCGGCTCGGCGAAGGTCCAGCCGCCGTCGGGCGTGGTGAGGCAGCCGAGCGTCAGGAACTGGCCGAAGATCGCCGACGGCCTGGACACGAAATAGGGGTCGAGCAGATCGGGCACCAGCCACGGCAGCCTGTCGTGGAAGTCCCAGCCCCATTCCCAGATGGCGAGCGCCGCGAGCGCGATCGCGATCTGCCACAGCACAGCCGAGGGCCGCCTCATGCGCTGTGGCCTTTTGCGAATTCCTCGCCCAGCGAATGCCAGACGCGCGAAAACAGCTCGGCATACTGCCGCGTCTCGCGCAATGCCACCGCATTCCGCGGCCGCGGAAAATCGACCCGGAAATCCTGCTTCACCCGGCCGGGCCGGGCCGACAGCAGGATGATGCGGTCGGCGAGGGTGAGCGCTTCGCCGAGATCGTGGGTGACGAACAGCACGGTCTGGCGCTGGCGCTCCCACAGGCCGAGCAGCACCGAATGCATGTCGAGCTTGGTATGGGTGTCGAGCGCGCCGAACGGCTCGTCCATCAGCAGGATCTCGGGCCGTGAGATCAGCGTGCGCATCAGCGACACGCGCTGGCGCATGCCGCCGGACAGCGACGCCGGATAGTAGCGCGCGAAGCCGTCGAGCCCGGCCTGGTGGATCGCTTCGGCCACGCGCTGCTTGCGCTCGGCCACCGGGACGCCGGCGATCTCCAGCGCGTAGCCGACATTGTCCTCGACCGTGCGCCACGGAAACAGCGTGTCCTTCTGGAAGACGTAGCCGACGTGCCGCACCGGCCGGCCGAACGCGACCGGCGCCCCGTCGACCTTGATGGCGCCGCCGCTCGGCGCGATCAGGGTCGCCACCATGTTCAGGATGGTACTCTTGCCGCAGCCCGAGGGGCCGAGCAGGGCGACGAACTCGCCGTCGTTGATGCGGAACGAGGCATCCTCGACCGCAACCATCTCGCGGCCGTCGACGAAGAAATTCTTGCGCAGCCGGTCGATCTCGATCCGGCAGCGAACCGCCTCAGGCGGGGTACTTGGCATGCGCCGCCTTGAGGAACTTGTCGGCGACGGCGTCTTCCATCTTGATCTTCTGCTTCAGCCCGGTCAGCTCGCCGTACCAGACCTTCTCGCCGCGCGCCCAGTTCTCCGCGGGGATCAGGCCGTTCCAGTCGCCGACGTCCTTGAGCTCGCCGATCTCCAGCAGGTTGGCGTTCTTCGACGTCGAGCCGACGAACGGCTCGATGACGCCGAGGATGGTGTCCGGGCTGTTGGCCTTGATCCATTGCTGGGCCCGCCAGGCGGCGTTGGTGAAGGCCTGGACCTTCTCCGGCTCCTTCTCGATGGTGGCAGCGAGGCAGTAGTTGGCGTTCACCGGGACTGGGCCGCCGATCACCGCGTTCCAGGTCTTCTCGTCGCTCGGCGAATAGATCACCTTGCCCCAGCCGTTCTTCTCGGCCTCGCTCACCACCGAGATCGCGCTCGACAGGACGTCGATCTGCTTGCTCTTCAGCGAGCCCAGCATCGTATCGACGTTGCCGACGCCGACCCAGGTGACCTTGTCGGCAAGGTCCATGCTCTGCATGAAATAGTTCGACCACAGGTGCGAGGTGCCGCCGAGGGAGGAGACGCCGAGGATCGCCCGCTTGCCGTCGGGCCGCTTCCAGGCGGCGAACTTCTGCACGGTGTCGACGCCCTGGTCGAACAGGTCCTTGCGGATCGCGAAGCGCACGCCGGGCGCGCGCTGGTCGAGGGTCATCAGTGCGCGTGTTGGGCGGCCGTTCTTGTTGAGCTGCAGCACGTGCTGGATGTCGGCGATGCCGAAGTCCCCCTGACGGGAGGCGATGATCTCGCGCGTCTTCACGCCCGACCCGCCCTGGATCAGCTTGAAGTCGTAGCCTTCGTCCTTGAAGAAGCCCTTCGCCTGGGCGACGAACATGTTCTGGTAGGTCGGCACGGCCACCGGGTAGACGCCCGACCCGGCCTTGCCCTCCGCGCGCGCCGCCGTTCCCCCGAAGGCGGCCGCCGACGCCGCCACGCACATGAGCTCGCGGCGCCTGATCACAAAAGCCATGATGTACGCTCCGTCTGTCGCTTCCTGTCGCGCCGGCTCTTGAAGGCCGGCTCGCGCACGGGCGCTACCCCATCATCTTTTGCAGGGGGCGACAACAGAGTCGTGCAACTGCGGACCGAACGCCCGCAGACCGGAAGTTATTGCTGCTGCTGCTGCTGTTCCTGCTGGCCCCAGCCCTTCTTCTCCGCTTCGAAGAAGGAGGCGAAGACCTTGCGGATGGTGCTCTCGCCGATGTCGCGGGTGATGAACACCACGCGGCTCTTGCGGTCGTCGCCCTCGGGCCACGCCTCGAGCGTCGCCGGCGGATGGAACACGTGCTGCACGCCGTGGATCACCACCGGCTTGTCGGTGTCCTTGACGTTCAGGATGCCCTTCATGCGCAGCAGGTCGGGGCCGCGATAGGTCACCAGCGCGTCGAACGCCGCAGCCACCGTGGCCCAGCTCATCGGCTCGTCGAAGGTCATGCAGAAGGAGCGGATGCGGTCGTCGTGGCGGTTGACGTCGTGCGGATCCTGCTCGCTCCCGGCGCCATGACCATGCTCATGGTCATGACCATGACCATGACCGTGACCATGACCGTGACCGTGATGGCCGTGGCCGTGATGGTGGTCGTGGCTGCCTTCATAGGCTTCGGCCTGCAGCCACTTCTTCACGTCGGCCGTCTTGGTCTCGGGATTGTAGAGGCCGGCATTCAGGATCCGGCTGGGATCGATCTCGCCGCCGGTGATGGGCATGGCGTCCGCGCCGGGATTGAGATGCTGCAGGCGGTGCTTGAGCTCATTGAGCTTGTCGCCCTCGGCGATGTCGCTCTTGGTGAGCAGCAGGCGGTCGGCGACCGCCGCCTGCTTGACCGCCTCCTCGTGATTGTCGAGCGTGCTGCTGCCGTTCACACCGTCGACCGTCGTCACCACGCCGTCGAGGCGGTAGCGCGAGGCGAGGAGGGGATCGGTCATCAGCGTGTGCAGGATCGGCGCGGGATCGGCCAAGCCCGTGGTCTCGACCACCATGCGCTTGAACGAATTCACCTCGCCCTTGGAGCGCTTGAGGAACAGCTCGCTCATGGTGCGCACGAGGTCGCCGCGCACGGTGCAGCACAGGCAGCCCGAGTTCAGCGTCACCATGCCGTCCTCGGTCGACTTCTCGACCAGCAGGTGGTCGAGGCCGATCTCGCCGAACTCGTTGATGATCACCGCGGTGTCGGCGAGCTCGGGCCGGCGCAGCAGCTTGTTCAGCAGCGTGGTCTTGCCGCTGCCCAGGAATCCCGTCAGCACGGTCACGGGAATGCGTTCTTCGGCGGCGGTCTGCGTGTTGCTCATGTCTGCTCCATTGGACGCCGCCAGAAGCACCCGGCCTTCCTGAACTGCTTCCATGCCCGCTCGAGCCTGGCCCGGCGGCGCTTCTCGCCGGAGTCGGCCTGCTTGGCGAGCTGGCGCAGCAGGCCCTTCACGTCTTCCGACGGGCGGGCCGCCACGGCGATGTCGTCCAGCATCTGGGCCGCCACCGCGCGATCGTTCAGCGCTCCGAGCGCGCCCTGCAGGCGCACTGTTGCCTCGATATAGGCTTTCGCCGCCCTCGAATCAAAAGGCCGCGCTGCGAAGGCCGGCTGCAGGAAGGCAGCGGCATAGCGCTGCTTCTTGATGGCGATGCGCAGGCGGTGCAGCTCCTTGCCGCCGAGCTTCGACAGGTGCCGGCCGCGCTGCATGACCTTGGCGTGGCGCCGCTCCAGCAGGGCGCTGCCGAAGGCATCGAGCCGGCGGGCGCTGCCGTTCGGCAGCGCCGCCTCGACGAAGGCCGTGAGCTGGCCGTCGAAGGCGGTGTAGCGCGCGCCTGACAGGGCGGCGCGGGCGCGCTCGAGATGCGTCCGGGCGAGCCGCGCGGCGATGCGCTTCACGAGCGGCGGGACGTCCTCGACCGTCTCGGTGAGGAAAACGTGCAGGTCGCGTGCCGGTCCGCACTCGCCGGCCAGCCAACGGGCCTCGGCGGCCATCGCCCGCACCAGCCGCGCCTCGATCGGGCCGACGGCGTCGCGGAACAGGGTGAGGGCGGCCCGCAGACGGCGCAGCGCCACGCGGGTCTGGTGGATGCCGATCGGCCGGCGGCTGGTCAGCACGATGGTCCGGTATTTCAGCAAGTCGGCATGACACTCCGCCACGATCTGCCGCAGCGCCCGGTCGGGCGGGGTATCGGGGGCGAGGGTCGTCATGCAGAGCGGCACCCTACCGGCTGTCCGGCGGCCGGCAACTTCAATCCGCGGCAGTCTGACGAACCATTTGTGTCAGTGGCCGAATTTCGCCGTCCGGCCGGGCAGTTAGCAGGTATTTCCGGTGGCGGTTCGCGGGTCCGCTGGCCTAGAGTCGGGCCATGAGTATCGATGCGGCCGCCTTCAAGAAGGGCATGCGCCACCTCGCCGCCAGCGTGACCCTGATCACGACCCGCCACCGCGACCAGCGCGGGGGGCTGACGGCAACCGCCGTGTGTTCGGTTTCGGCTGAGCCGCCGCAACTGCTGGTCTGCGTCAACAAGTCGGCGTCGGCGCACGATCCGATCGGCGAGGCCGGCTTCTTCTGCGTCAACATCCTGGCGCCCGACCATCGCAAGATCGCCGAGCGCTTTGCCGGCATGGACGGCGTCGAGGGCGACGAGCGCTTCGTCGACATGGGCGAATGGTCGAGCCTGTCGACTGGGGCGCCGGTGCTGAAGGGTTGCCCGGTGTCGTTCGACTGCCGGCTGGTCACCAAGGTCTCGGCCGGCACGCACACGATCTATATCGGCGAGATCGTCGACCTCACGCTCGACGCGACGGCGCATGCGCTGCTCTATGCCGACGGCAACTTCGTGCACGGCGAGCTTCTGAAGAAGGCTGCAGCGGCTGCGGCCAGCGCTTAGCCAAGCGCGCTGGACCTTTGACAGGACGGCGCAAGCCACTATGTTCCCGCCCGCTTGGGGCGTAGCCAAGCGGTAAGGCAGAGGATTTTGATTCCTCCATTCCCAGGTTCGAATCCTGGCGCCCCAGCCAGCCGCCGGCTCAACGTGGATTGAGAGCCTGCGCCTGGTTCTCGTCCGAGAAGTACATCGGCCCCTCGCCCACATCGACCGGTACGTCCATCCCCACCCTGTTTCGTATCTGCGCTTCCATCTTCGCGATCCCGGTCGCGTAGTCGCCGCGCTGGCAATCGAATTCAGCGTTGATACGGTTGTGGTTGCGCGCGCCATCGCTGTGATCCGGCGTTTTGCTGGCAGCCCACCGGTCGTAGAAATTCACCAGGTCGGCGCATCTTTTCTTTGCCGCCGGATCCGCGGAAAAGGCCTGAGGCGGTGTAACTGCCAGCGCCATCACGGCAACGAACGCGATCGTCGAGAGTGGCGGGAGATGCAGCATCGAACCCTCCTTACGCGAGACATCGTCGTGGTCGCGTAGATCGAGCCGATGCCGCGCGGTTCAAGCGCGACGCGGAAAATTCATCTTCATGTCATGCCGCAGGCTCAGCGCAAGGAGACGTAGAGCTGCTTCATCATCCTGTAGAGCGGCGTGTCCTGCTTGGCGAAGCGCGTGAGGAAGTTGCGCGACTGGTCCTCCAGCGCGCTCAGCATGTAGTCGATGCCGGCGCGGCGGCGATACTCGGCGAGATAGGCTGCGATTTCGGCCTCGGTCTCGGCCTGGCCGTTGTCGGCGTACTTGGCGACCGAGTAGTTGAACTCCGCCGGCGGCGCGTTGAGCTGGTCGAGCCCGTGCAACGTCGTCCTCATGAAGTTGCCGATCAGCAGGTCGTCGAAGATGCGGTAGTCGATCGAGGTCATCAGGCTGCCGCGCGGCACGGCGAAGGTCACGCCGCGGTCCTTGCGTCCCTCCATCCGGATCGTGTGCTCCCTGCCGCCGACCTTGAAGGTGACGAAGCCGAAATGCCTGCGCACCGGCTCCTTGCGCTTGAAGTAGGCCTCGATCGCCGCGACGTCCCTGGGCTCGAGCTGATCGGACCAGTTGTCGCCGTAGTCGCTCGCCGGCCGCGGCGTCACGACCAGCTCCTCGTGCGCCTGGGTCTCGATATTTCCGGTGCGGCAGTCGACAGCAGAGAAGGGCGGAATGAACTCCACGCCCGGCGACAGGCCCTGCCGGAAGGCGTCGAACGGGGTGGTGTAGGCCTGCGCCCAGATCGAATCCTCGCGCTGGTACTGGTGGAACGAGGAGGAGGGGATGAAGGCCCGCGCGCCGGTCGCCCTGCAGAGATTGTTGAGCTGCGCGCCGACCGACGGCCGCTTCGCCGCGCGCGGCAGCACGAACTGTCCCGACTCGTCGAAAATGTTGATCATGTCGGCGTCGCCGTAACCCGACAGCGCCAGCACGTAGGAGTCCTTGTAGTGCCGGGTGATGCTGCGGATGTACCGCGAGCAGTCGCGCGTGCCGGCATCGTTGAGGTTGATGAACAGCTTTCCGCCGACGTCGACCAGCAGGATCGAATCCTGGATGCGCGTGGTGATGCAATGGACCCTGACGTTGTCCGTCAGCGTCACCCACTTGCGGTCGGGCAGGATGGTCACGTCGAAGCCGTTGGGCGCGATGTCGCGATGGATCCGGCTGCCGACATGGTCGGCCAGCAGGATCTTCCTGCCCTTGAAGCGCTCGATCGAGGTCGGGTTCAGATGATCGGGATGGCCGTGGCTGAACCAGATGTACGGGCAGGCGCCAATGTCGTCCTTGAGGTTCTGCGGAATGCGATGGGACAGCACCCAGCTGCCGAAATAGGCCGGCTCCTCGTCGCCGATCCAGGGATCGGTCGCCAGCAACGGCGGGCCGTCATAGACGATGATCGTGGCATTGCCCGTCGTGGCGACCTTCTGCATTCTCTCGAGCCCCGCTGCCCCCGGGCACTGTCGCATCCCGGCGCGATCCGCTCAATCGGCCGTCTGTGCGACCGTTTCGAGCGCATGGTGGGCGGCAAGTACAAGATCCGCATCCTGTGGGACCCTCAAGGGCCGGCCGCGCCGCTTGATCCAGCGCAAGGACTTCGGCACCGTGCCGCCCAAAGTGGAGTACCGTTTGACGCCCGCCGGCAAGAGTTTCGTTCCCGTGATCGCCGCCATCCGCAAATGGGGCGAACGTCATCTGGCGGCGGCCTGACCGGAAATGGCGAAAACCTACGATGTGATCGTGCTCGGCCTGGGCGCGATGGGGGCCGCGGCGACTTACCAGCTCGCGCTGCGCGGCGCCGCGGTGCTGGGGCTCGACCAGCTCACGCCGCCGCACGACCAGGGCTCGACGCATGGCGACACCCGCATCACCCGCCTCGCCTGCGGGGAGGGCGCGCAGTACACGCCGTTCGTCCAGCGCTCCCACCAGATCTGGCGCAGCCTCGAGGAGGAGACGGGCCGGCAGCTACTGCGGCAGAATGGCGTCGTGGTGATCGCGGGCGCCGGCGAGGTCGCGCCGACGCACGGCGTCGCGAAGTTCCTCGAGGCGACCGTCGAAGCGGCCAAGGCCTGGAAGGTCGAGCACGAGGTGATCGACGGGCCGGAGATCACGCGTCGCTTCCCGGCTTTCAAGGTCGCCGCGAGCGACCAGGCCTACCACGACCGCCTGGGTGGCTTCGTGCGGCCGGAGAACTGCATCGCCGCGCAGCTTTCCCGGGCCCGCGCGCGTGGCGCGGAGCTCAACATGGGCGAGAAGGTGCGCTCGTTCCGGCAGGAGAAGAACGGCGTCGTGGTCGACACCGCGCTGGGCACTTATCGCGCCAAGACGCTCATCGTGGCGGCGGGGCCCTGGCTGCCGGGCTTCCTCGAGCCTCCGCTGGCGCGGCAGTTCGGCGTCACGCGGCAGGTGCTCTACTGGTTCCGGGCGAAGAGCCCGGACGATCATGCAGGCTTCGCGCCGGAGCACTGCCCGGTCTTCATCTGGCAGCCGTCGAAGGCGCCGGGCTTCTACGGCTTCCCGGCGATCGGCTCGTTCGAGGAGGGGGTGAAGATCGCCACCGAGGACCACGACGTCGTGGATCCCGAGAGGGTCGATCGCACCGTGTCGCCGCGCGAGGTCAAGGCGATGGTCGAGATCTTCCGGCCGTTCCTGCCCGGCCTGTCCGACCGTTGCGTGAAGGCGAAGGTCTGCCTCTATACCGAGGTCAACGGCGCGCGCTTCATCCTCGATCGCCTCCCGGGCAGCCCGAACATCATCGTCGCCTCGCCTTGCTCGGGCCACGGCTTCAAGCATTCGGGCGGCATCGGCGATGCGCTCGCCCAGATGGCGCTGGGCGAGAAGAAGATCGTGCTGGGCGGCCAGACGATCGACATGACGCCCTTCGCCCTGCGGGCAGACGACCCGGCCTGGAGGGCTTGAGCGCTTACCCGCGCTTCAGATAGTCGATCGCGAGGTAGGCGAGCGCCCGCACGCCGTATTTCAGCGCCGGCTCGTGGATGTGGAACAGCGGCGAATGGTTGGCCGGCGCCTCGCGCGGATTCTCGTCCGGCGGCGTGACGCCCAGGAAGAAGAACATGCCCGGCACCTTCTGCGCCAGGATCGAGAAATCCTCCGCGCCCATCACCGGCCGCGATTCCTTGACCCGCTCCTCGCCGACGCCGCGGCCCAGGCTCTTGATGCCCCAGTGGGTCAGCGGCGGATCGTTGTAGGTCACCGGCACGCCTTCCCGGATCGAGACCGTGGCCTTGGCGCCCTGCGATTCGGCGATCGCGATCGCGGTCTTCTCCATCCGCCGCTTGATGTCGGCGCGCACCGCCTCGTCGTGGGTGCGGATGGTACCCTGCATCTCGAGCGTGTCGGGGATGATGTTGGCACGCACGCCGCCATGCACGGTCGAGATCGTCAGCACCGACGGCGTCAGCGTGGCGTCGAGCTGGCGGCTCGGGATGGTCTGCAGCGCCAGGATGATCTGCGCCGCCGTCACCACCGGATCGACGCCGCGCCACGGCGAGGAGCCGTGCGTCTGCCGGCCCTGGATGTCGATCTTGAGGCTGTCGGCGCTCGCCATCAGCCCGCCCGGCCGGAGCGCAATCTGGCCCGAGGCCTGCGCCGACGTGACGTGCAGGCCGAACACCGCGGTGGGCGTGGGGTCGTCGAACACGCCGTCCTCGATCATCTTCTGCGCGCCGCTCGGACGGCCGTCGTAGGAGCCTTCCTCGTTCGGCTGGAACAGGAACTTGACCGTGCCGGCGATCTCCTCGCGCAGGCCGGCCAGGATCTCCGCAACGCCCATGAGGATCGCGACATGGGCGTCGTGTCCGCAAGCGTGCATGACCGGCACGGTCTGGCCGAGCCACTGCGCCTTGGCCTTGGACGCGAACGGCACGTCGACCTTCTCCTCGACCGGCAGGGCGTCCATGTCGGCGCGCAGCGCCACCACCCCGCCCGGCTTGCCGCCCTTCAGGATGCCGACCACGCCGGTGATGCCGATGCCTGTCTTCACCTCGATGCCGAGTTTCTTCAGGTGCTCGGCGGCCAGCGCCGCGGTGCGCGTCTCCTGGTAGGAGAGCTCGGGGTTCTGATGGACATCGCGCCGCCAGGCGATGACCTTGTCCTCGATCTTCAGGGCGGCGTCGGAAATGCGGTCGGAGAGCTCTTTGGAGCCCGGCGTGATGGTGTCCATGCGCCAGTGTCCTCGACGACGGGCGGGCGAGGCAAGCGCTAGCAGGTTGTTGAAAAAGTCGTCGTATCGGACCGAAGAAGATGATTCACTGATCTCGGTAGCTTGCGGGAGTTGTTGTGATGCGCGGCTCGGATGAGCGAAGTGGGTCACTGTTCAGCTACGTCGACCTTGAGG
>DATGMK010000007.1:0-5089 GCA_035293665.1 Reyranella sp.
CTGGGCGCCGTCGAGATAGATCAGCATCGCCGGATCTCGGGCGACAGTCTTCAGGAGCCGCGCGAAGTTGCCGAATGCCTCGCGGCGAAACAGTGCATTCTGCCGATACATCGCCGAGGCGGAGCCGACCTTGCCAAGCGACGAGGTGAAATGGTTGTGCCAGAACAGCGTCATGCGCTCGACCAGCGGCTGGTCGGTCGCAAGCATCTCCTCGATCCACCAGTTGCACAGCGCACGCGCCTGATCATCCGGCGGTCCACTCCACGCCGGCGGCGCGGTCAGCGCATCGTTATGCAAGCTCGTGAGGAGACGATCGATCGCGCTCTCGTAGTCCATCGCCGCGACGGTACGGATCTCCGCCGGCGTCGCCCCGAAAGTCGCGCGAGAGAGCAGATGGCGAGCCTCATCGAAGCCCATCGTCTCGGCGTGGCCGGGTCGCGCAGGCCAGAGAGCCGTCGTGCCCAGCGCCGCCGCCCCGCCCACGAAATATCGTCGACCGAGAGCGGCCATGGGCGCGCTACAAGCGTCTTATTGAGGCTGCCGCGGAGGCCGTGGCGGACGCGGCGGTCCGGGCGGGCGACCGTAGCGCTCCGCCAGAATCTTGTGCAGCTCGTCGCGCTGCTCGGGTTTCAGCTTTTGCGCCATCTGGTCAATAGCATGAAGGTTCTGCTTCTGCAGGTCCACCCGGAGGGCCATCATCTGATCGACCAGCCCATCGATCTTCGCCATGTCGAACGGCGACTTCTTCAGCTCCGCGGTCATCTCTTCACGGATCTTCACGATCTCGCGAAAGCGGTCGCGGCGCGAATTCGCGTACTCGTCGAACAGCGGCTGCAGCTCTTTCTTCTGGGCGTCGTCGATCTTGAGGTCGTCCGCCAATGCCTCGAGCGGGTTGCCCCACCGCGGCTGACCCGAGGGCGGCGGCCGGCCTTCAAAGCGGCCCGCGAAGTGCGGCGGCTCGAACCAGGCGTGAAACACGAAGCCCGCGAGGACGAAGGCGTTCAGCAGCAGCGACAGGCCAAGCAGGACCTGAGTGATCCGCAACGACATCTTCGTCAGGTCGCGTCGGAGAACAGGTCAGTCAGCTCGCCGGTGGTGTCACGGCCGAGCGGACGGACTTCCGTGCTGCTCGGCGATTGCGACGAGGCGTAAACCGCCTCCTCGTAGTGCTTGCCAATGCCGCCGCCCATCACGAAGCCGACGGCGGCCACGATCACGGCGGTTGCCGCCAGCGCGCCGCGGTGGAAGCCCAGGCCTCGGCCGAAGTCCGGCAACAGCGAGGCCAGCCAGCCGGTGCGGGCCGGCCTCTCGGCCGCGAAGCCGACCAGCGCCTGCGCTCGCACGGCCATCCGTGCGGGCGCCACCGGCAAGGGCTTGCCGAGGATGTCGGCCAGTTCGAGGGCCGCTTGTCGCAGGGCCGGATCGGCCGTCACGGCCGCGTCGATGCGGGCGGCTTCAGTCTCCGACAGGGAGCCTTCCAGCCAAGCCGCAAAATCCATGTCCGACACGGCCACCGGCGCGACCGGTCGCTCGATGGCGAGGCTTCGCCACAGCGCCTTGTCGTCCAGAGGGATGCGTTCCGTGCTCATTAGTCTCTCCTGCCATACCTTACGCCATCATGACGGGATTCATCCCCGCGCTATGGCGCCTCCCCCTTAAAATGTTCGCGGAGCCGAAGAAGTGCCTTGTGGTGCGTACTGCGCACCGTTTGGGCATCGATCTTCAGTAACTGTGCAACTTCCGCCACATCCCTTTCCTCATCATATAGGCATTTGAGGATCAGGGTTTGACGCTCCGTCAGCAGTCCGTCGGGAATTTTCAGCTTTTCGACGTGCCGGTCCTCGACCGCCAGTGCCGCCTCGGGGACCTCGTCGATCGGCGCCGTCGCCTGCCGGCGCCGGCGCGCGAAATCCACAGCCGCCGAGCGTGCCACCACCGCCAGCCACGTCGAGAGGCCGGCGCGGGCCGGATCGTAGGTCTTGAGCAACCGGAAATCGTTGGCACACAGCCGGACGAACACGTCCTGCGCCGCATCCATGACATCGTCCTCGCTCAGGCGATAGGTCGAAAGCGCCCGGCGCACCACGGCGTTGATGAGTGGCGAGGCGGCCGCCACGAACGCATCCCATGTGCGCTTGTGTCCTGCCGCGAGTGATCGCAGGTCGATCTGGCCGAGCTCCGTCACGCCCGCGTTCCGTCGTCGTTCATTGTCCGTCCGCAGAGCAGTCTAGCAGGGTTTGTGGCTAAAAGAGGCCCCGCTACAGTCGGAGCGTCTGAACCAAGGAAGCGTAATGAGTGAATCGCTGACACGGCAATTCAAAGTCACCAAGCAGGCTGTGCGTGGAAAAGGTGTGGTCGTCGCCCAGAACACGCGCGCGGCCGAGGTCGGCGCCGAGATCCTGCGCAAGGGCGGCAACGCCATCGATGCCGCCGTCGCCACCGGCATGGCAATCGGCACGCTCGAGCCGTGGATGAGCGGCATCGGCGGCGTCGGCTTCATGACCTTGTGGAGCGCCAAGGACAAGCGCGCCTTCACCGTGTCATACGGCCCCGTCTCCGCGAAGAACCTCGACATTTCCCATTACAAGATCGTCGGCCCGGGGCCCGCCAATCCCTTTGCCTGGCCGGATATCCACAACGAGAACAACGAGGTCGGTTACCATTCGATCGCCGTGCCCGGCATGGTCGCGGGCCACGGCAAGGTGCTCGAGCGCTTCGGCACCATGAAGTGGAAGGACGTGCTGGCACCCGGCATCGCGCTCGCCGAGCGCGGCATGCAGCTCGACTGGTACATGCAGGTGATGATCGCCAACGGCGCGGAGTACCTGTCGAAGTTCCCGGCTTCGAAGGCAGCCTATCTCTGCGACGATGGCCGCGTGCCGACCAACGACTGGAAGGGCACGCCGCGCTACCTCAAGCTCGGCAATCTCGGCCAGACCATGCAGCGCCTTGCCGACGGCGGCCCGCGCGAATTCTACGAGGGCAGCCTGGCGCGCGACATCGTCGCCGATCTGCAGGCCGGCGGCTCGGCGATCTCGCTCGACGACCTTGCCTCCTATCAGGCCGCCATCGTCGACCCGCTCTCGTTCGAGCATCACGGCGTGACGTTCAATGTCGCCGGCGGCCTGACCGCGGGTCCGACCCTGCGGCGCACGCTCGAGCTCGCGGGAGACCGCACCAGGGGCAAGGGCGAACCCGATGCCGAATTCTTCGTCGCCATCGCGGATGGCATGCACACCGCCTATGTCGAGCGTCTGAAGACGCTGGGCGACAAGCCCAACAACACCAGCACCACGCATTTCTGCGTCGCCGACTCAGAGGGCAACATGGTGGCGCTGACCCAGACGCTGATGAGCCTGTTCGGCTCGGGCGTGATGCTGCCCAAGACCGGCATCACCATGAACAACGGCATGCTTTGGTTCGATCCCGAGGCCGGCCGGCCGAATTCGATCGCGCCGGGCAAGCGGCCCCTGTGCAACATCTGCCCGGTGGTCGTGGTCAGGGACGGGCAGCCCTGGTTCTGCATCGGCGCCTCGGGCGGCCGCCGCATCGTGCCGGCAGTGACACAGCTCAGCCTGATGATGATCGACCGTGGTCTCGACGTGGAGACGGCCTTCCATCAGCCGCGCGTCGACGTCTCCGGCGTCGGCCCGATCCGCGTCAACCGCGAGCTCCCCGACGCCGTGAAGAAGGCGATCGCCGCCAAGCAGCCGATCGTCGAGGTCGACGCGCAAATCTCGCCGCTGGGCTTCGCCAACCCGTCCTGCATCGTGCGCGATCCCAAGACCGGCGAGCTTACGGGCATGAACGAAGTGATGTCGCCATGGGCTGGCGGCGCGGCGCAGTAGCTTTCGCGCTCTGCGTCTGTGCCTGCGCGGCGCAGGCGCAGACGCAGGAGGTGAGGCTGCCGGTGCTGGTGCCGCTGACGGGCTTTGTCGCCCTCGAGGGCGCCAGCCAGAAGAATGGCGCGCTGTTGGCGGCGAGCCAGAGCCGGGACGTCGTCTTCAAGCCGGACGTGCTGGACACCGCGTCGACGCCCGAGGCCGCCGTCAATGCTTGGGCGCGAGCGGTCGGTGATCCGCTCCCGCTCGCGGTGATCGGGCCGATCCTCGGTACGCAGATGCTGGCGCTGCTGCCGCTCGCCAAGGAACGCGACGTGCCGCTTCTCACCATCTCCGGCACCGCGCGACTGAGCAGCATGGGTGTGCCGCAGTTCTTCCGCTTTTTTCCCAGCGACGCGACGGTGAAGGTGGCGCACGCCCGGTACGTGGTCGAGAAGCTCGGTGCCAAGCGGCCGGCGGTGATCTACCAGAGCACCGCCTACGGCCAGTCCGGCCGCGAGCAACTCGCCAAGACCTTCGCCGAGCTCAAGACGCCGCCGGTGCTCGAGGAGAGCGTCGCCACGACCGTCAACGACCTCACGCCCGCGTTGCTGCGGGCCAAGGCCGCCAACGCGGATGTGATCGTTCTGCATCTGCACGCGCCGTCGACCGTGCTGGCCATCCGTCAGGCGCGCCAGCTCCTGCCCGATCTGTCCATCGTCGCCGGGTCGGCGATCCATCAGCCTGCGACCGCGGCCCTGCTGGAACCGGCAGAGCTGAAGGGCGTCTGCGCCGAGACCGCAGCGTCGCCGGTTGCGGCGGCGACGCCCGCGATGCGGGCCTTTCTCGAAGCCTATCGTGCCGCTTACAAGAGCGACCCCGATGCCTATGCAGCGGCGCAGTACGACGGGGTGCGCATGCTGGCCGACGTGATCGCCACGCTGCGGCGCGAAGGCAGCCCGGTGACGTCCGCCAAGATGCGCGAGAAACTTGCCGTGGCGCGATACGAGGGCGTCGTCACCACCTATCGGTCGGACGGCAAGGGCGACATGGCGCACGAGGCCGAGATCGTCTGCTTCGACGGCACCGACCGGGTACCGCGACCGGTCGCGCGCTACTCGTTCCCGCCATCCTGATGTCGGCGCAAGACCGGTCCTGCAGCCGCATTTGATCCCGGTTCGTTGTAGTCTCGGCTGCCTGTGACCACTGCGACTCCTCCTCCCCCGTCCGCGCCATCGGCCGACACGATCAAGCGCCTGCTGCCGTGG
>DATGMK010000008.1:0-37720 GCA_035293665.1 Reyranella sp.
GAGCTCAAGCCCGGCGCCAATGCCACCGCCGACGAGCTGATCGCGCTCGCCAAGGAAAAGCTCGGCGGCGTGAAGGCGCCGAAGTCGGTCGACTTCACGACGGCCTTGCCGCGCAGCCCGGTCGGCAAGGTGCTGAAGAAGGATTTGCGCGCTCCCTATTGGGCGGGCCGCGAGCGGAAGATCTGACGTGCGCCTGGCCGTCGCCCAGCTCCGCCGGCTGCCGCCCAACATCCAGGGCGCGCTGTGGCTGGTGAGCGGCGGCTTCATCTTCACCTCCAACAGCGCGATGATCCGCCTGCTCTCGACCGAGATCGAGAGCGTGCAGACGGCGTTCTTCCGCGCCGTCTTCTCGGTGCTGCTGTTGTCGCCGATGGTGCTGGCCGGGCGTGTGAAGCCGTGGCAGAGCGAGCGCATCCAGGGCCACTTCTGGCGCACCGCGATGGGCACCACCTCGATGGTGCTGGGCTTCTACGCCGTGTCGATGCTGCCGCTCGCCGATGCGACCGCGCTCGCCTTCTCGCAGCCCCTGTTCTCGGTGGTGCTGGCGGCGTTGGTGCTGCGTGAAAAGGTGCGCTGGCGGCGCTGGTCCGCGACCATCGCGGGCTTCGTCGGCGTGCTGGTGATGGTACGGCCGGGCAGCGGCAGCCTGCAGCCCGGCGCGGCCGTGGCGCTGCTGAACGCGCTCGCCTCGGCGACCTCGATCCTGCTGGTGCGGCGGCTGTCGGATTCCGAGAAGCCGCTGATGATCCTGACCCAGTTCGCGATCTTCTCGACCGTGCTGCTGGCCGGGCCGGCGATCTGGTTCTGGAAATGGCCGTCGGCCTGGGGCTGGGCGCTGGCGATCGGCGTGTCGATCTCGGCGACCATCGGCCAGTACTTCTGGGTCCAGGCCTTCGCGGTCGGGGAGATGTCGGCGGTGGCGCCGTTCGATTATCTGCGCCTGCCGTTCGCGGTGTTCGTCGGCTGGATGATCTGGAGCGAGATGCCGGTGATCTGGACCTATGTCGGCGCGGCGATCGTCATCGCCTCGGCGCTCTACATCGCCTATCGCGAATCCCAGATCGTGCGCGAGCGCCGTGCCGCCGAGCGTATCAGCTCGCGGGCGGCGGCGTCTTGAGCAGCCAGTCGCGCGCTTTCGCGCGGTGCTCCTCGGTGATATGGGTTTTGGCCGCAGTGTAGGCCGCCAGCAGCACGGCGGCGTCGTCGGTGTAGCCGAGCCCGACGATGAAGTCCGGAATGACGTCGAACGGCAGGATGAAGTAGGCCAGCGCGCCGAACAGTGTCGCGCGGACCGTCATCGGCGTTGCCGCATCGGTCGCGCAGTAAAACGCTGCCACCGCTTCCTCGGTAAAGGGAATCTTGCCCAGCGTCTGGCGCGCTTTGGTCCAGAAATTGTCCCGGACGACCTGCTCGTCGCTCATAGGTCGTGAAGTGTGGTTGGCGCGGCCGCTTGGCAAGAGGGGACGGCGTGCTAAAAGCGCCGCAACCAAGGAGGATATCCATGAACGTGAAGGGGCAGGCCGCCATCGTCACCGGCGGCGCGTCGGGGCTGGGCGGAGCGACGGCGGCGGCACTGGCCGCGGCGGGCGCCAAGGTTGCGGTGTTCGACGTGCAGGACGAGCTCGGCGAGAAAAAGGCCAGGGAACTGGGCGGGCTCTACGTCAAGACCAATGTCGCCGACGGCCCCAATGTCGAGGCCTCGGTCAAGACGGTGGTCGAGAAGCTCGGTGCCCCGCGCGTGGTCGTGAACTGCGCCGGCATCGGCCGCGCCGCCCGCACCATCTCGAAGTCCGGCCCGCACGATCTCGGCATGTTCACCCAGGTGATCCAGGTCAACCTGATCGGCACCTTCAACGTGATCCGCGTCGCCTCGTGGGCGATGAGCCAGGCCGAGCCGATGGACGACGGCGAGCGCGGCGTGATCATCAACACCGCCTCGGTGGCGGCGTTCGACGGCCAGATCGGGCAGGCGGCCTATTCGGCGTCGAAGGGCGGCGTGGTCGGCATGACCCTGCCGATCGCGCGCGACCTGTCGAGCCTCGGCATCCGGGTGTGCACCATCGCGCCCGGCCTGTTCCTGACGCCGATGATGATGGGCCTGTCGGCCGAGGCGCAGAAGAGCCTGGGCGCCCAGGTCCCGTTCCCGCCGCGGCTGGGCGATCCGAAGGAATACGCCCAGCTCGCCATGAGCATCGTCGAGAACCACATGCTGAACGGCGAGACCATCCGCCTCGACGGCGCCATCCGCATGGCGCCGCGCTAGAGCGCGGTGATCCGCAGATCGTCGAACGAGGTGACGCTGTCGGCCTTGGTCCACAGCGCCACCCGGCCGGCGGCGGCGAACGTGGAGTCGGTGGCGCTGTAAAGGCTCCTGCCCTCGAAGAACACCTCGAAGCGGTTGCCGCGGACGACCAGCCGCAGCTGCTGCCATACGCCGCTCGACACCTTGAGGTTTGCGCCGGCGAATTGCCGGCGGTCGCCGTGCACCACCTTGTACAGGCGCACATTGTCCTCGAGCGCATTGGCGCGTACGACATAGTAGTTGTCCCGGTCGACCAGGCGCGCAGCGATGCCGGCGGCGCGGTCGACCTCGCCCGCCACCGGCTTGAAACGCACGGCGACGTCGAGGTCGGCGAGCACCGGCCGGTCGAACACGGCGAGCGGGAAGCGGTAGTCCGTCGTGTCCTTGCTGGTCTGTGCCAGCACTTTCGATCCAGCGGGCGCGGTCGGGTCGTCGATCACGCTCCACGCCACAGGTCCGCCCTTGCCGGTGAGCATCGGCTGGAAGGCGACGGGCGATTCGAAATCGATGCGGGTCATCGGGCTGCCCTCCTGGGCATGGAGAGGCGGCGCGATCAGGGACAAGGCGCCGCCGATGAAGATCCGCCGCGGCGTCACGGCCGGGTTCCCTCGTCGAAGCGGCGCACCTTGCCGCCGATCGCCTTCCAGCCGGAATGGCCGGCCGACATGTAGCGGGCGTCGAAGCCCGCCTTGCGCAGGGCGATCGCCATCTGGCAGCCGACATGGAAGCCGTAGACGCAGAAGGTGACGACCGGCACATCCGGCTTGAGCTCGCCGATCCAGTCTTCCAATCGATCGGGATCGCGCCACACCGCGCCTTCCATGATGTCCTCCGCGCGCGCCGTGAAGTGGCGCGGACGCGTGTCGAGGATCTGCACCGGCTCGCCCGCCTCGATCATGGCCTGCACCTCCTCGGGGCTGACCGCCGGCGTATCGGCGAACTCCTTCTGCTCGAGCGGACGGGGCGGCGCGACCTTGGTCGCGTCCTCGTAGCGGCCCTGGACGGCGACCCAGTCGATGTTGCGCATGAAGGTGGCGATATAGGCCTCGGTGTTGGCGCCGAAGTCGATGTGATAGGCGTGCTCGTAGAGGTCGAGCGCCAGGATCGGCACCCCGCCCGCGAGGCCCGGTGTCCCTTCGCTGCACGCGACGTTGAACAGTCGGCGCTCGCGCGGCAGCCATGTCAGCAACACCCAGCCCGAGCCGACCGGCAGGCCACCGGCCAGCGCCACGAACTGCTCGCGCCACGCCTTGACCGAGCCGAAGTCGCGGGCCAGCGCTTCGGCCATCGCCTCCGGAACGTTCATGCCGTGTCCGCCGAGACTCGCGAAATACAGCTCGTGCAGCAGCGCCGAGTTGAGCGCCGCCGCCTCGTCGCGCTTCAGTCGGGCAATCGCTTCGGGCTGCCCGGCAGGATCCAGCGAGTCCAGCTCGCGACTGATCGTGTTCAGCCGGCGCAGCTCGCCGCCGTAGTTGCGCTCATAATGGCTTTCGATCAGCCGCGGCGTCATGCCGTTCAAGGTCCAGGGACGGCAGAACAGGGGAGCGAGTCGATATTCCATCGTACGTCTCCTTCAGGAATGGGAAAGCGGATCGCCGGCGCGATAGAGCGCGGCGCGATGGCTGGCCGGCAGAAACGCGATGAGCGCATCGCCCGCGGACGGGAAGGCCGTGGTATGAGCCGCCTTTTCGGTGGCAACCGAACCGAGGCTGGTCATCGACACGGTGTCGAACACATCGATCACGCCCGGATCGCCGATCGCGGCATAGAGCTGTCGGAGCTTCGGATTGAACCAGACGACGTCGGGCACGCCGCTGAGCCTGCTCTCGTTGAGCACCTTGCCGGTCCCGGCATCGAGCGTGACCAGCACGCCGGCATCGCAGGCGCAGAACAGCCGGCGCGTTGACGGATCGAGGTCGAGGCCGTGCGCACCATCGGCCGGTACGGGCATCGAGCGCGCGATGCGGTCGGGGCGACGGGCGTCGACCACGACGATCTGCGACGGATGCATGATGTTGACGTAAAAGGCCTGTGCCTCCGCGTCGAACACGGCCCAGCGGGTGCGGCCCGGCACTTCGATCGAGGCGCGCATCGCACCCGCATCGAGATCGACCATCGAGAGCGTACAGGAGTGCGGCACGGCCGGGTCGCCGACATTCGCCGCCAGCACGAGTCCGCGCCTGCCATCGCAGGCGAGACCATTGGGACGCAGACCGACGGCGATCTTCGTCACCTTCGGATCGGGGCCCGGTGCGAACACGCCGATCGTGTTCTCGCCGCGGTTCGAGGTGAAGACGAGCTGGCTTTCGTCGCTCACCAGTGCGCCCGCGACCGCCCTCAGGTTGGGCACCGAATAGAGATACCGGCGCGCCGCCGGATCGAATACGTCGACCGCGTCGTTGGCGGTGTGCGCGACATAGACGTGGCCGGTCGCGGCATGGACGGCGGCGTGGTCGAAGCCGCCGCTGCCGACATGCGCCGGCAAGTCGACATGGTCGACGAGATGCAGGGGCATGGTCAGTCCATCTTCGGCGGCCAGGCGTGGGTCTCGCCGACCAGGTGGCGGCACCACGCGTAGAGCGAGTCGTATATGACCATGCCGTGCTTCAGCATCTCGTGGTCGTCGGCGAAGACGTGGCTGAGCCCCAGCGAGATCGCGAACAGGCCGTGGCTCTGCGGCGTCAGGTCGAGGCGCGAGGTATCGGCGCCGCGCACGATGTCGGCCAGCTGGGCGAGGCCGGGCGCGTCGAGCTTGTACTCGGCGAGGAAGGCGTCGAACGAACATTTCTCGCCGACATGGCTGAATTTCACGCCGGGGATGTCGTAGGGGATCGCGCCGGTCTTTTCGGCGGTCTTCACCACATCGGCCGCCGGCACGTAGAGGAACTCCGGCTGCTTGTCGATGAAGTGGCTGATCAGCCACGGACAGGCGATGCGGTCGATCTTCGGGCGTTCGCGGGTAACCCACTTCATGGCGTGTCTCCTTCATTGAGTGGTTCGGTGGGAAGGCCGTTGGCGCGCCAGGTGCCGATGCCGCCGGCGAGACCGACCGCGTCGATCCCGCGCTCGCGGAAGCGGGCCGCGCAGTCGCCGCCGATTTCGAAGCCCCAGGCGCAGTAGACGAGAACCTTCTTTCCGCGCGGCAGGGACGCGGCGACATCGTCGACCTTCTCCGGCGGCGCACGGCGGGCGCCGCGCAGGCGCACCGGCACGGCCCTGGCATCAGGCGCGAGCCGGGCGTCGACCACGATCAGCTCGGGATCGGCGTCAAGCATCGCTTTGGCGGCCGGTGCATCGACGACGTCCGCTCTGACCGGCGGAGCTTCGCCGGCAAAGCGCGCGGCGATGCGCGGGCAGGCGATGTTCGCCATGAAGGCATCGACGTAGGCCGCAGCGTTGCTGCCGAAGTCGAGATGATAGCTGTGCTCGTACATGTCGAGCGCCAGCAAGGGCGTGCCGCCGGCCAGGCTGTGCGTGTGGTCGGCGCTCCAGACATTGGTGAGCCGGCCATCGCGCGGCGACCGGGTCAGCACCACCCAGCCTGACCCGCCGCCCAGCGCCTTGCCCATGGCGACGAACTCGGCGCGCCAGCGCTGCTGCGAACCGAAGTCGCGAGCGATCGCCTCGGCCAGGGCCCCATCAGGATCGCCGCCGCCACCTTCGCCCAGGCTGTCGAAATAGACCTCGTGCAGGAGCATCGAATTGGTGGCGATCAGCTCCTCGCGCTTGAGGCCGTTGAGCCGGAAGCCGGGCAGCGCGGCGGGATCGCCGCCTGCCAGCTCGTCGGTGATCGCGTTCAGGCGCCGGACGGCGCCGCCGTAGTTGTTCTCGTAGTGGCTGGCGATCAGACGCCAAGAGAGGCCGCTGAGTCGGGGCGGCTTGAAGGAGATCGGCCGGGCGTGGAATCTCATGCTTCTTTCTCTTGATACGGGCGTTTCATCGAAAGATACGCCGATTATATCGGCTCGCAAGATAAAAATGATACGCCTGTTGCTTTTCCAACAAGTAGTGTGATACGAGTGAACTATGCCCAGGGATGCCAACCCGAAATGGCTGCTGCTCATCCACCAGCTGCCCGCGAAGCCCGCTTACGTGCGGGTCAAGATTTGGCGGCGGCTACAAGTGCTGGGCGCGGTGACAGTCAAGAACGCGGTCTATGCGCTGCCCGCCAGCGACGACAGCCGCGAGGACTTCGCTTGGCTCGCCAAGGAGATCGAGGAAGCCGGCGGCGAGGCGATCGTGTGCGAGGCGGCGCTGGTCGAAGGCCTCAACGACCACGAGCTCAAAGGCCTGTTCGATGCCGCGCGCGACGAGGACTACGCCAAGATCGCCGAGGAGGCGCGCGCTGTTGCGGCGCGGCTGTCGGGCGAGGCGTCCGATGGCGAGCTCGCCGAGCTGGCCACGCAGACGGCCCGGCTGCGCAAGCAGCTCGACGCGGTGATCGCCATCGACTTCTTCGGGTCGAACGGCCGGCTGGCGGCGCAGGGGTTGGTCGCGGGCCTCGAGGAGTCGTTCAAGAAGGAGGGTGACGTGAAGGCAAGTGGCGCAACACCACCCGTCGGCGCCGTCAACCAGCGCACCTGGGTGACGCGCGAGCACGTCCAGGTCGACCGCATTGCCTCGGCCTGGCTGATCAAGCGCTTCATCGATCGCGGAGCGCGCTTCAAGTTCGTGCCCTCGAGCGGCTACCGGCCGGACCCGGGCGAGCTGCGCTTCGACATGTTCGAGGGCGAGTTCACGCACCAGGGCGACCGCTGCACCTTCGAGGTGTTGCTGGCGCATGCGGGCCTGTCCGATCCCGCGCTGGCGGCGATCGGCGAGATCGTGCACGACATCGACCTCAAGGACGACAAGTACGGACGCGCCGAGACCGCCGGCGTCCGGAGCCTAATCGCCGGCATCGCGACCCCGGGCACCGCCGACGAGCAGCGGCTGGCGCGCGGCGCCGTGCTGCTCGATGGCCTCTACGATTCCTTCGCGATCGAACAGGGAGCGCGATGATGCACGGCGCTTCTGCGCCGGCGCATGGCCGCATGGGCGAGCTGGTGCGCTATTTCCTGCGCCTGGGGTTGCTGGGCTTCGGCGGCCCAGTCGCGCTGGTCGGCCAGATGGAACGGGAGCTGGTGACCGAAAAAGGCTGGATGACCAAGGAACAGATGCGCGAGGCGATCGCCATCTGCCAGTCCCTGCCCGGGCCGCTGGCGATCCAGGTCGGCATCTACGCGGCCTACCTGCGCGCCGGTTTTTGGGGTGCCTGGGCGGGCGGCTGGGCGTTCATCCTGCCGAACTTCGTGATCGTCTGCGCGCTCGGCGCGCTCTACGTGACGCTCGGCGACCTCAAGCCAGTGACGGCGATCTTCTATGGGGTCAGCCCGGCGGTGATCGCGCTGATCCTTCACTCCTGCTACCGCCTCGCCAAGCTCGGCATGGAGGATTGGCCGCAATGGGTGATCGCCGCGGTCTGCCTGGTC
Organism: Reyranella sp.; assembly: GCA_035293665.1. Lineage (GTDB taxonomy): Bacteria > Pseudomonadota > Alphaproteobacteria > Reyranellales > Reyranellaceae > Reyranella. The sequence continues at coordinate 7,774 of DATGMK010000008.1, forward strand.
GTCACCGTTGTCGTGCAGGCCGAAGTGGCGTTGCTGTTCATCGGCGCCGGGGTGATCGGCATCCTTTACTACGGCAACCTGTTCCGCGGCGGCGCCGCGCCGAAGGCCAGTATCCTGCCCTTCGGCATTCCGGCGGTGACCGGCCTGGCGCCGACGGCGACGCCGGGTGTGCTCGGCAAGCTGTTCCTGTTCTTCCTCAAGGCGGGATCGCTGACCTTCGGCAGCGGGCTGGTGATCGTGCCCTTCCTGGAGAAGGGCCTGATCCAGGAATACGGCTGGCTCGACCAGCGGCAGTTCCTGATCGCCGTCGCCATCGGCATGATCAGCCCCGGTCCGGTGGTCATCACTGCGACGTTCGTGGGTTTCCTGGTCGCGGGCTTCTGGGGCTCGCTTGTGTCCACGATCGGCATCTTCCTGCCGTCGTTCCTGTTCGTCCTCGTCGCCGCGCCGTTGCTGGCGCGCCACCGCCAGAACCCGAACGTGCAGGGCTTCGTGAAGGGCGCCTATGCCGCGGCGATCGGCACGATCCTCGGCGCCTGCTTCCTGCTGGGCAAGATCGCGATCGGCGACTGGCTGACGGCGGCGATCGGCGTGCTGTCGCTCGCCGCGCTGTTCCGCTGGAAGATCAGCAATCCATTGCTGATCGCGGTCACGGCCGTGATTGGGCTGGTTGCCTTTCCGCTGCTGCAGCCGGCCTGGGTGACGTTCAAATGAGCGTGGGGGCGTCTGACTGAAGGAGGTCGTCGATGACAGTCGAACAGAACCGCCGTGAGTTCATCGCCGTCGCCGCCGGTGCCGCGGCGCTCGCCGGCGCAAGCGATGCGCTGGCGCAGCAGCAGGCCAGCGCACCCAAACCCCAGTACGAGATCAAGAAGCTGCCGTTCGACCCGGCCAAGGTGAAGGGCCTGTCGGAGAAGATGCTGCAGAGCCATTGGGAGAACAATTATTCCGGCGCGGTGAAGCGGCTGAACGCCATCGATGCGCAGCTCGCCGGCCTCGACTTCGCATCGGCGCCGGTGTTCGTGGTCAACGGCCTGAAGCGTGAGGAGCTGATCGCCGCCAACTCGATGATCATCCACGAGCTGTACTTCGACTGCCTCGGCGGCGAAGGCGATCCGAAGGGACCATTGGCCGAGCAGCTCGCCAAGGATTTCGGCAGCGTGGCGCGCTGGAAGGCGGAGTTCGTCGCGGTCGGCAAGGCGCTGGGCGGCGGCTCGGGGTGGGTGCTGCTGACCTGGTCACCGCGCGACAAGCGGCTGGTCAACACCTGGGCCGCCGACCACACCATGACGCTGGCGAACGGCCGGCCGATCCTGGCAATGGATATGTACGAGCACGCCTATGCCATGGACTATGGGGCGGCCGCGGCAAAATACGTCGATGCCTTCATGCAGGGTATCCGCTGGGACACGGTGGCCAGCCGCTTCGAAAGCTACAGCAAGCAGGCGTGACGGCAGGCGTGACTGGCGGGAGGCGGTGCTATACTGGCGCCATGTCAGATACACCGCTTCCCGATCGTCTCTCCACCAACCCCAAGAGCCCGTTCTACGACGAGGCGCTTCTCCAGAAGGGCGTCGGCATCAAGTTCGACGGCCAGGAGAAGACCAACGTCGAAGAGTATTGCATCAGCGAGGGCTGGATCCGCGTGGCCGTCGGCAAGACCGTCGACCGCCGGGGCAACCCGCTGACCATCAAGCTCAACGGCAAGGTCGAGCCTTACTTGCAGAGGCCATGATGCACGCACACCGGCTCTCCGACTGGGGCCACGACCACGTCTTCCTGGGCGAGGCGCATGACCGCAACGAGCGGCGCACCTGGGCCGTGGTCGCGCTGACCGCGGCCATGATGGTGGCCGAGATCGCGGGCGGCACGATCTTCGGCTCGATGGCGCTGCTGGCCGACGGCTGGCACATGTCGACCCATGCCGGTGCGCTCGCGATCGCCGCCGGCGCCTACCGATATGCGCGCACCCATGCCCGCGATCCGCGCTTCGCCTTCGGCACCGGCAAGCTGGGCGACCTCGCGGGGTTCACCAGTGCGATCGTGCTGGCGATGATTTCACTCGGCATCGGCTACGAATCGGTGCTCCGGCTGTTCGAGCCGGTGACGATCCATTACCGTGAGGCGGTTGCCATCGCGGTGGTCGGCCTCGCGGTCAATCTGCTGAGCGCCTGGCTGCTGTGGGACGACCATCACCATGATCATCATCATCACGATCACGATGATGATCATGGCGATCACGACCACGACCATCATCACCACGATCACGATCACAATCTCCGTGCCGCTTACTGGCATGTGCTGGCGGATGCCCTGACGTCGGTGCTCGCGATCGCCGGTCTGCTGGCCGCCTGGGTGTATGGCTGGACCTGGCTCGATCCGGTGATCGGCGTGGTCGGCGCCGTGGTGATCGCACGCTGGTCGTGGAGCCTGATCCGCGCCTCGGGCGCGGTGCTGCTCGATGCCGCGCCGAATGCGTCGCTCGAGAAGGCGATCCGCGCGCGGCTCGAGCAGCGCGACGACCGGATCGCCGACCTGCATGTCTGGCGGCTCGGCCCGGGCCACCACGGCGCGATCGTCTCGCTGGTGTCGGACGAGCCGCAGGCGGTCGAGGCCTACAAGGCGCGCCTGGACGACATCGCCAATCTCAGCCATGTCACCATCGAGGTGCATCGCTGCGAGGGCGCGCATTGACGCCGTGAAGAGGGAGGCCGACGTGCCATGCCGTTCCTGCGACGGAGGCTTCTCCTGGCGCGGCGGCGCTCGCGGCCGTTCCGGCGCAGGCACAGCCTGTGAGAGTGCGGCTCGGCACCGCCACGCCGGGCGGCGGCTTCCCGGTCTACGGCGACGCCTTCATCGCCGCGATCAAGGCGCAGGATCCGGCGATCGAGATCGAGCCGATCAACACCAAGGGCAGCACCGAGAACGTGCCGCGACTCGAAGCGGGGACGCTCGACATGGCGCTGGTGCAGGGCGAGGTGGTGCACGAGGCGCTGGCGGGCATCGGCCGCGCGCCCGCCAATCTCAAGGTGCTGACGGCGATGTATCCGACCGCCGGCTTGTTCGTCGTGCGCGGCGACAGTCCCTGCAAGTCGATCTCCGATCTCAAGGGCAAGCCGATCGCCTGGGGCGCGGCTGGCTCGGGGCTGGTGATCCTCGGCCGCTACGTGATGGACGGGCTCGGCCTCGATGCAGCCAAGGACTTCCAGCCGGTCTATCTCGAGCGTGCGGGCGACGGGCCGGCGATGGTGCTCGACGGACGGGTCGCCGCGTTGTGGGGCGGCGGTGCCGGTTGGCCGGGATTCACGGCGGTGATGGCGAGCGGCGGCCGTTTCATCGCGCCGAACGCGGACGAGATCCAGCGCATCCTCGCCAGGCATTCGTTCCTGAAGCCGATCACGCAGCCGGCCGGCAGCTATCCCGGGCAGAATGCCGCCATCCCTTCGGTCGGTTCGTGGAGCTTCGTGATGGCGCGGCCGGATCTCGACGCCGCGATCGTGATGCGATTGGCGAAGGCATTGCACGCCGCCGAAGCCAAACCGTCGGCACAGTTGGCCGACACGACGGCGAAGAACACGCTCGCGGCCGCCACCCCATCCATGCTGCATCCGGGCGTGCTGGCCTACTACAAGCAGGCGGGCCTGTCGCCGTCGTAACCTTGTCCTCCCGTAACCTTGATGGAGCCGGTGCGTTCTCTCCTCGACCCACCGAAGAGGAGAGACCCCATGCAGAAGAAGGACGGAATCGAGGGCGAGGGCAGCTACAAGGGCACCGAGGAATACAACAAGCGCACGGCCGATTTCATCAAGAAGGGCAAGGTCGACAAGGCCGCCAAGGATGCCGAGCGCGCCATGGACTCCGACGAGGCCGAGGAGATCAAGTCCGCCGAGGAGAAGGGCAAGGCCGGCGATCCGCGTGGCATGGACAAGCGAACGCACCACTGACGTTCGCCGAAAAACGCAAACGCCTCCGGTTTCCGGAGGCGTTTTTTGCGCTCAGGCTCCCTCGATTTCGATTTCCACGAGGGATTTTCAGCAGGTCAGCTCAGCATGTGCTTGCGGCGGGAGCCGCCATCAGCATCGCCTTGGTGAGCTGGCACGCCACGTCGGGCGCCATGCGGATGCCGACGATCTGGCCGGCATCGCCGACGAGCGCGCCCTCGATATAGGCATCGGTCGGGCTGGGCTGGAATTCGGCGAACGCGACGTTCAACGTTCCACAGGCAGGCCCAGCCGCAGCCTCCCCGTCGCCGTCCTCGTGCCGGCGACGCGACATCTCGGCTGCCGCGCGATTGAGATTGGCGATGAAGGCGTTGAATTCAGAGAAGTCGGCGACACAACGAATAGTACGTTGGTCTTCGTCGACAAACACCATCATGCAGGTCTGACCATCGGCGCTGACGCCGAGGTGAAATTTATCGAGTGTGCCGGTCGGGGTTTCCATGTCGGCCTCCGTCGAGACGGATACAACGGCAGCCCGTCGGCAACGTTCCCTGTGGGTTACGAGGACGTTACGGCGTAAGCCCGTCGATGAACCGCGCGAGCGCCACGTCCTTGTCGCTGACGCCGCCGGCGTCGTGGGTCGACAGCACGATCTCGACCCGGTTGTAGACGTTCGACCATTCGGGATGATGGTCGGCCTTTTCCGCCGCGAGCGCGACGCGCGTCATGAAGCCCCAGGCGTGGTTGAAGTCGTCGAACTTGAAACTCTTCTGGATTGCGTCGCGCCCCTGGACGTCGCTCCAGCCCTCGAGCGTCGCCAGCGCATCGCTGCGCGCCTTGCCGGTGAGCTTTGCGGTCATGCGGTCCTCCGTCGTTGTGGCGCCGAGCTTGCCTGATTGCGCCGCAAGCGCCTAGGCTCGCGGCAACCACAGGAGGCCTTTCGTGAAGATCACTCGTCGTTCCGCGCTTTTGTCGACCGTTGCGGCTGCGCTGCCTGTCTCGGCGCGCGCCCAGAAGGCCTCCGATACGCTGCGCATCCAGTTCGTCGACGCAGTGCCAAACGTCGACATGTATTTCAACTCCCAGCGCACCGGTTTGATCCTCGCCCATCACGCCTGGGACATGCTGGTCCATCGCGATCCCGAGACGTTCGAGAGCAAGCCGTTGCTGGCGACCGAATGGAAGTTCGCCGAGGACAATTCCCTCGACCTCAAGATCCGCGAGGGCGTGAAGTTCCACGATGGCAGCCCGCTGACCGCCGAGGACGTCGCCTACACCCTCAACATGGCGATCGACCCGGCGAGCAAGGTCGCCGTGCCGTCGAACTATGCCTGGATGGCCAAGGTCGAGAAGACCGGCGACTACTCGGTCTCGATCAAGATGAAGAAGCCGACGCCGGCCGCGCTCGAGTACCTGACGATGGTCTGCCCGATCCATCCCAAGGCCTATCGCGAGAAGGTCGGCTCCGAGGGCTTCGCCAAGGCGCCGATCGGTGCGGGTCCGTACAAGATCGTCAAGAACGACCAGGGCAAGGAGGTCGTGTACGAGAAGTTCGCCGACTACTGGAAGGGCTCGCCCAAGACCGGGACGATCAAGACCCTGCATGTCCGCTTCGTGCCCGACCTCGCGACCGAGGTGACCGAGCTGCTGGCGCAGCGCACCGACTGGATCTGGAACATCAATCCCGACCAGCGCGAGAACATCAACAAGGTGCCCTACCTGCAGGCGGTGCGGCAGGAATCGATGCGCGTCGGCTATCTGTCGATCGACGCCGCCGGCCGCTCGGGCGCCGGCAATCCGCTGACCAAGCTCAAGGTGCGGCAGGCGATCTGGCACGCGGTCAACCGCCAGGAGTTCGCCGACAAGCTGGTGGGCGGCGGCAGCCGCGTGCCGCCGGCGCCGTGCTTCCCGAGCCAGTTCGGCTGCGATGCCAATGCCGCCGTGAAGTACGACTACGATCCCAAGAAGGCCAAGGAACTGCTGGCCGAGGCGGGCTATCCCAACGGCTTCGACATCGAGTTCGTGACCTACGTGCAGCCGACCTCATGGCCGGCGGCGGTGCAGAATTACCTCGCCGCGGTCGGCATCCGCGCCAAGATCAATCAGCTCCAGGTCGCGCCGGCGATCGACAAGGCCCACAAGGGCGAGGCGCCGCTCTACATGGGCAGCTGGGGCAGCTACTCGATCAACGACGTGTCGGCGATCCTGCCGGTGATGTTCGGCGAGGGCTCGCTCGACAACTACTCCAAGGATCCTGAGCTCGAGAAGCTGATCGCCGAGGGCGGCAACACCTCCGACAAGGCGGTGCGCGCCAAGGCCTATTCAGCGGCGATCAAGATCGCCACCGAGCAGGCCTACTGGCTGCCGATCAACACCTACGTGAACACCTACGCCTTCACCAAGGCCGTCGACTTCAAGACCTACGCCGACGAGCTGCCGCGGTTCTATTTGGCCAAGTGGAAGTGACGCGCTGAGCGCGCGTCATCCCGAGCGAAGTCGAGTGGATCTTTCAGACCGGTGCCAGCGGCGCCTCCCAGGCGTTGTAGCCGTAGACCCAATCGACGTCGGTGACGCCCTTGCCCCAGACGTTCTGGCGCGAGGTGAACTGCATCTTCGACGTCCGCTCCTTGCGCGTGGCCTCGTAGCGGGCAAGCGCCTTCTCGATGCCGTCGCGGTCGACGCCGTCGAGGCAGCGCGACAGGATGGCTGCGTCCTCGATCGCCATCGCGGCGCCCTGCGCCATGTAGGGCGTCATCGGATGGCAGGCATCGCCCAGCAGCGCGACCTTGCCGTCGACCCAGCGGTCGAGCGGATCGCGGTCGACCAGCGGGCGCTTGTGAACCGACGGCGCGGCGTTGATCACGGCGCGCGCCTCGGGATGGAACGCCTCGAAGGCCTCGCGCAGCACCTTGACGTCGCCGGTCGCCGACCAGGATTCGAGGTTGAAGCCGGGCTCGGGCTGGCTGGTGACGAAGTAGATCTCCGAGCGGTCGGGCTTCACCGGATACATCACGACGTGGCGGTCCTCGCCCCACCATTTGGTGCAGTTCAGCACCTCGACGCCCTTCAGCAACTCGACCGGGAATACGGTGCGATAGGCGATGCGGCCGGTGAAGTTCGGTTCGTCGTCGCCGAACAGCGCCGTCTTCACCACCGAATGCACGCCGTCGGCGGCGATCGCGGCGTCGGCCGTGACGACGCTCCCGTTGTCGAATGCGAGTCGCACGCCCGTAGCCGTGTGGTCGATGCCGGTGAGGCGATGGTTGAGCCGCACGATCTCGTCCGGCACCGCGCTCGCCAGGGCCGCATGCAGGTCGCCGCGATGGGCGAGGAGGTAGGGCGCGCCGTAAGCCTGCTCGGCTTCGCGGCCGAACAGGATGTCGAACAGCACCTCACCCGACTTCCAGTCGCGGTTGTTCCATGAGCGCGGATAGAACGTCTCGGCGCGCAGCCGGTCCTCGAGTCCCAGACCGCGCAGCACGTGCATGGCGTTGCAGCCGATCTGGATGCCGGCGCCGAGCCGCGTGAACTCCCGCGCCTGCTCATAGACCGTGACCTCGTGCCCGACCTTGCGCAGCGCGGCCGCCGCGGCGAGCCCACCCATGCCGGCGCCGATCACCGCGATGTCGAGTTTGTTGGTCATGCCAGCAGGCACTCTACACCGCCATTGGGCCGCGGCTTCAAGGTTGGCGTGGTCGTTGCGCAGCGCGGCTCGGCGATCGGGCAGCGCGGATGGAAGCGGCAGCCCGACGGGATGTTGGCCGGATCGGGCAGGCTGTCGCCCAGCCCGACGTCCGGCACGCCGAGGCCGGGCTCGGGTGTCAGCACCGAGGCGAGCAGTGCCTTGGTGTAGGGATGCTCCGGTTTCGCGAACAGCGTCTCGGTCGGCTCGCGCTCGACCAGGCGGCCGAGATACATCACCGCGACCTCGCTCGCGACATGCTCGACCACCGCGAGATTGTGGCTGATGAACAGATAGGTTAGGCCGAGATCGCGCCGCAGCTCGGCCAGCAGGTTCAGGATCTGCGCCTGCACCGAGACGTCGAGCGCCGAGGTCGGCTCGTCGCACACCACGATGCGCGGCCGCAGCACGAGCGCGCGGGCGATCGCCACGCGCTGGCGCTGGCCGCCCGACAGCTCGGCCGGCAGGCGGCCGCCCATTTCCTTGGAGAGGCCGACGCGGGAAAGCATCTCCTCGACGGTCTTGACGATCTCGGCCTTGGCAAACCTGCCCTGCGCCACCAACGGCATCGCGACGATGTCGCGTACGCGGGCGAGCGGATTGAGCGAGGCGAACGGGTCCTGGAACACCGGCTGGATCAGCCGCGCGCGGGCCTTGCGGTCGAGCTCAACCAGCCGCTGGCCGTCGATCACGATGTCGCCCGAGTCCGCCGGCAGGAGGCCGAGGATCAGCCGCGCGAGCGTGGACTTGCCGCAGCCCGACTCACCGACGATGCCCATCACGCCGCCTTCGGGCACGCTGAGGCTCACATCGTCGACCGCCACGACCGTGCGCTTGCCGGCCTTGAAGGTCTTGCGGGCGTTGCGGACCTCGATGGCGGTCATGTGAGCGCCTTCACAGGCGTGCCGGGCAACCGGCAGAGGAAGTCGTGGGCCGATCCCGCATGATGCGTCGGGATCGCGTGCTTGCAAGTCTCGTCGGCAAAGTCGCAACGGTCACGGAAAGCGCAGCCCTCGAAGCCCGGGCCAACGCGCGGCACGGTGCCCGGGATCGCGCCCAGCGGCTGGTTGCGCTGGATCTTGCCCGGCACCGGCACGCAGCGCAGCAGGCCCTGCGTGTAGGGATGCTTGGGGTTGGCGAACAGCTCGGCGGTCGGCGCGCTCTCGACCACCTCCCCGGCATACATCACCGAGACGCGCGTCGCGACGCGGGCGACGATGCCGAGATCGTGGGTGATCAGCAGCAGGCCAAGGCCGAGATCGCGCTGCAGGCCCGCCAGCAGCCGCAGAATCTGCGCCTGCACCGTGACGTCGAGCGCGGTCGTCGGCTCATCGGCGATCAGCAGCTGCGGGTCGCACATCAGCGCCATGGCGATCATCACGCGCTGGCGCAGGCCACCCGAGAGCTGGTGCGGGAACTGGCCGAGCCGCATGCCCGGCGCGGTGATGCCGACGCGCGCGAGAAGGTCGGCGGCACGATCGGTCGCGGCACGCTGGCTGGCGCCCTTGTGCCGGCGCAGCACCTCGGTCATCTGCGAGCCGATCGTATAGGCCGGGTTCAGGCTGGTCATCGGCTCCTGGAAGATCATCGCCATGGCATTGCCGCGCAGCCGCGCCATGCCCCGGTCGGAGAGCTTCAGCAGATCCTGGCCCTGGAAGGCGAGCCGTTGGGCGCGGCGCTGGGCGTTGCGCACCAGAAGGTTCATGACCGACAGCGCGGTCACGGACTTGCCGCACCCCGATTCGCCCACCAGGCAATGAGTCTCGCCCGCTGCCACGGTGAGCGAGGCGCCCCGCACGGCCGCCGTCCTGCCGAACGTCACCTCGAGCTTCTCGACCTCGAGCAGCGTGGTCATGTGTCGGACCTCGCGCCCAGCATGTCGCGCAGGCCGTCGCCCAGCAGGTTGATGCCCAGCACCAGCACGAACAGGCAGACGCCGGGAATCACGATCACCCAGGCGCTGAAGAACATGTAGTCCTTGGCCTCGGCGATCATCAGGCCCCACGACGGCAGCGGCGGCGGCACGCCGAGGCCGAGGAACGAAAGCGCCGCCTCGAGCAGGATGGCGAGCGCGATCTCCAAGGTCGCCACCACCACGAGGTGGCTCGCGATGTTGGGCAGCACCTCGCCGGCCAGGATGCGGAAGCGCGAGCAGCCCGCACACCAGGCGGCGGCCACGAAATCGAGATTGCGCACCTGCATGGTGGTCGAGCGCGCGACGACGGCGAAGCGCTCCCACAGCAGCAGGCCGAGGGTGATCATCAGCAGGCTCATCGAGCTGCCCAGCAGGCCGACCACCGCCAGCGCCACCAGCACGACCGGCAGCGACAGTCGCGTGGTGATGGCGAACAACACCACGTCGTCGACCCGACCTCCCATGAAGCCGCCCAGCACGCCGAGCGTGATGCCGATCAGGCCCGACACCAGGCTGACCGTGCAGCCGATCATCATCGAGATGCGGCAGCCGTAGATCAGGCGCGAAAGGTAGTCGCGGCCGAGCTGGTCGGTGCCCAACAGGTGGTTGGGATCGGTGCCCTCCATCCAGAACGGTACGAGCAGGCGCTTGCCGAGATCCTGCGCGAAGGGATCGTGCGGCACCAGCAGTGGGGCGAAGATCGCGCAGAAGGCGGCGATGCCGACGATGATCGCGCCGGTCCACGTCCCGGCATTGCGCCAACCTCGTCTCATGCGCCACGCAGCCGGGGATCGAGGACGGCGTTCAGAAGGTCGGCCAGCATGGTGAGCCCGACATAGATCACCGCCAGCACCAGCACCACCGCCTGCACCACCGGGAAGTCGTTCTTGGCGATGCTCTCCCAGGCGAGGAAGCCGACGCCGTGCAGGGCGAAGACCTGCTCGATCACGATCGAGCCGCCCAGCATGAAGCCGAGCTGGACCGCGGCGATCGCCACCACCGGGATCGCCGCGTTGCGCAGCGCGTGCTTCAGCAGGATCGAGGCGCGCGACAGGCCCTTGGCGCGCGCCGTGCGGATATAGTCGCTGGCCATCGCCTGGATCATGCCGGCGCGGGTCAAGCGGGTGAGGGCGGGGATCGCCGAGAAGGCCAGCACCACGCCGGGCATGATGTAGCTCTGCCACGAATCGGTGCCGGAGATCGGCAGCCAGCCGAGCTGCAGGCCGAACACGATCATCAGCAGCAGCCCGAGCCAGAAGGACGGCATCGCCTGGCCGAGCAGCGCAACAATCTGCACAAGCCGATCGAACGCGGTGTTCTCCTTGACCGCGGCAAGGATGCCGAGCGGCAGCGAGACCACGAGCGCGATCATCAGGCCGGTCAGGCCGAGCGTCAGCGTCACCGGCATGCGCTCGCCGATCAGCTCCGAGACGCGGCGCTTGAAGAAGAAGCTCTCGCCGAGATCGCCCAGGCTCGCGCGCCCGACCCAGTCGAAGAACTGCGTGACCAGCGGACGGTCGAGCCCATAGGCCTTGCGCACCGCCTCGATGTCGGTCTGCGTCGCGTTGGGACCGGCGATCGAGATCGCGAGGTCGCCGGACAGGCGCGTCATGATGAAGGCGAGGACCATCACCGTCGCGGCCACCAGGAGCGCCACGATCAGGCGGCGGATGAAAAAGCGCAGCATGTGAGTCGAGCTTAGGACGGTTCGCCGCCGAACGCGACCACGGCGGACCGCGGCCGAATCGTCGGTGCACAAACTGCTCCGGCGGACCTTGGCGAGGGCGGCGCACTGCTATATGGGAGAGTCATGCCGGTCTTCACGAACCCGCGCAGCACGCCGAACTTCAGCAAGGCGCCGAGCCTTGAGGACGTTGAGTCGATCGCCGCCGAGGCGCTCGCGACGATCCCCGAGGAGTTCCGTCGCCACGTCGGCAACGTGCGCATACAGGTCGACGACTTTCCGTCGGACGAGGTGGAGAAGGCGATGGAGCTCGAGACTCCGTTCGACCTGCTCGGCCTCTATCAGGGCGTGTCGATGATGGAGCGTGGTGCGGGCCACGTCGCCAACGACATCGACCGCATCTTCCTCTATCGCCGTCCGATCCTCGACTACTGGTGCGAATCGGACGAGGACCTGCCGCACATCGTGCGGCACGTGCTGATCCACGAGATCGGCCACCACTTCGGCATGAGCGACGATGACATGGAAGCGATCGAGGCGCGCGCCGAGGAAGAGTCGCGCCGCGCGCAACCGGGCGCGTAGCTCACCGGCGCCTCTGCCGTTTTGACCGTTTTCAAACGGTGTTTCCGACCGCCGATGCGCCAAAAGCCCTGCGCAGCGGTGTTTGGCGGCGGTCGGCGCTTGGGATAAACGGTCGAAAACGGAGCATAAACGGCGCGAAAACGGTGTTGTCGACAACCGCCGATGAACGCTGCCGCGATCAGCGGTGGCCGCGGTCATGGCGAAACTCGACGAAGGACTCATTGGACATGGGTGGAACTCCTGGCATGCAATTCGAATGGCCGGGAGTTTACGCTCATGCGCGTCGCGCACCTATTATGGGCAATGGCCCGGAAAATCTGCGCGGTGAGTCAAAGGGCGAATCGGAGGCCAATGCCCAAGGCGACCGTTTGCCAAAGCGCTTATCCACAGACTCCCAGATGTTCCTCCGTCGTCCTCCCTCCGCTCCGGCCGGGACGACGGGCTAGCTCGCTCGCTTCATGGGCGGGGGCGGCCATGTGGCGTTGATCAGCGACTCTTCCGGTTCGTAGGCGCGCAGCACCAGGCGCATCGGGCCGGCAGGTGCCGGCAGCCAGTTGGGCTCGCGCTCTTCGTTCGGGCGATCGTGCTGGATAAGAATCTCCAGCGAACCGTCGGGACCGTGCACGAGGCCCTTGGTGCGGTCGCCGATGGCGTAGCGGCTGATCGGATTGTCGGTGAAGAAGGCGCGGCCCTCGGGCGTGAGCTCGTACATGCTGAGCGACCAGAAGGCCTTGGCAGGCGGCTGCTGGCCCGGTTCGAAGCGCAGCCGGTAGCGGTTGCGGCCGTCGAGCGGCTGGCCCTCGGCATCGGTGCTGCACATCAGGTAAGTCGCTTCCGCGACCTCCAGTGCCGCGAGCGCCGTCAGCGCGATCACCGCACGGTAGAGATAGTCGTCGCCGAACTTGCCGAGATTGCGCGGGGGAAAGTGCCAGCCATTGACGATCGTGCCGAGGCCAGCGGGCTTGCGGATCTCCTCGCAGGCTCGGGCGATGCCGCGCTTGATCGCCTCGCGCTCGCTTTCGCTGAAGGCGCGCAGATCGTACTTGCGGCCGGGCCGCAGCCTGAGCGGGCCGAAATCCTCGATCACCGCCTTGTCCTGATCGCCGAGCGGGCTCTCGCCCAGCGCCCGCATGCCGACCTCGAACAGGTCGAACGGATCGCTCGGATTGATCGGCGGCCAGTCGGCGACCGGCTCGGGCGGCGGCGTGCTGCGCTGGCGCATCAGCTCCTGGGTCTCGAGGATACGCCGCTCGTTGCGCATGTCCGGGCTCTCCAGCAGCGTGCGCGATTGCAGCGTCCACACCGCCTCCAGGTCGGGCGGCCCGTCGACCAGGATGCGGCCCAGCAGCCACACGCTGTTGGTCGGCGCGCGCACCAGCTCGACATCGTGGTCGGCCACGCCCTTCCAGGCCGGGCCGACGATCATGCGCGGCCGGGGCCGGTTGCCGTCGAGCCGGCGGCACAGGGAGGCAAAGTTGTCGGTGAACAGGCTCATGAAGGCGAAGCTGTAGTAGCGGCCGCCCATGTCCGGCACGGTGAGGAACACCGGCTCGGCCGAGAGATCGAGCCAGGCCGAGGAGTAGAGCGTGTCGGCGTTGGGCGTGGTGACGGCACGCGAGCGGTAGGTGGCCGGCGTCGGCACGTGCAGGAAGCGGTTCAGCTTGTTGCGCGCCGGGTTCTTGTCATCGACCGTTGCGTTCCATCGCGTGCGGTACATCTCGTAGACCGGGAAGAGATAGATCGCCGCACGGCGCGCCAGCTCCTCGAGCATCGGGTTCTCCTGTGCGTGGGCGAGAGCCGGAGCCGTGAACCCGGCGCCCAGCATCCACCGGCGCGTGATCCTCACGCGGCGCGTTCCCGTGCGAGCCGCCGCTCCATCACGAAGGCGGCGGCTTCGCGCCACGGGGCGATCGTCCAGAAGGAGCGGGCGCGACCCGAGGGCGACGCCAGCACGAACGCCACTGCGCCTTCCAGCAGCTCGGCCTGCCGTCCGTACGCCGGCGCCTTGATGCCGAGGCCGAGCGAAGCCGCGTTCTTGCTGGTGAAGGCAATCGCCGCCGGCCGGAACTTGCGCAGCTTGGCATGCAGCGACTTGGCATCCATTGCCTGCGCGCTCAGCTCGTGGTCCGAGCCGTATTCCGTTTTGTTGAGATCGGTCAGGCCGATGCCGCAGCTCAGCAGCTCGGGATAGCGCTGTGGCGTGAAGCGCTCCGGCGTCAGGCCGACGGCGTGCAGGGTCGCCCAGAAGGCGTTGCCCGGATTGGCATAGTAGGCGCGCGCCTTGAAGGAGGCGGGGCTGGGCGCGGTGCCGCAGAACACCAGATCGAGGCCCGGCGCCAGCAGGTCCGGCACGAGGTGCTTACTGCGGCTGGATGCCCGCGGCACGGATGACCTCGCCCCAGCGCTTGTGCTCGGCACGGATGAAGGCGTCGGCTTCGGCGATCGTGAGGGCGCCGGGCTCGAAGCCGCCCTGCGTCATGCTGTCGAGCACGTCGGGCGCGCGCAGCGCCCGCTCGGTGCCGGCCCGCAGCTTCTCCTTCACCGGCTGCGGCGTGCCCTTCGGCACCGACCATAGCGACCACGAGGTGACGACCAGGTCGGGGAAGCCCGCTTCGGCGAAGGTCGGCACGTCCGGCAGGCTCGGCGCGCGCTTGGCGCCCGTCGTGGCGATCGCGGTGAGCTTGCCGGCCTTCACCTGGCCGCCGAGTGAATCGATGTTGGCGACCGACATCGGCAGATGGCCCGCGAGCACATCGGCCGAGGAGGCCGAGGCGCCGCGATAGGCAATCAGCACGATGTCGATGCCGGTCCTCTGCTTGAACAGCTCCATGGCCAGCGTCGGCGAGGTGCCGATGCCCGAGCCGCCGTAGGAGTACTTGCCCGGCTCGTTCTTCGCCGCGGCGATCAGCTTGGTCACCGTGTTGTGCGGGAAGGAGGGGTGGCAGACCAGGATGTTCGGCTGGGTGCCGATCCACGCCGCCGTCTCGAGGTCGGTCAGCGGGTTGTACGGCGGATGGGCGTAGAGATGCGGCACCAGCGCGTGGCTGCCGATATTGCCCAGCAGCACCGAGTACCCGTCGGCGGGCGACTTCGCGACATTGTCGGCGGCGATCGAGCCGCTCGCGCCGGTGCGGTTGTCGATCACGAACGACTGGCCGAACTGCTCGGTGAGCTTGACGCTCAGCCGCCGGGCAACGTTGTCCTGCGAGCCGCCCGCGGTGAACGGGCAGACGATGCGCACCGGCCGGGCCGGCCAGTCGTCGCCCTCCGCAAGCGCCGGTCGCGCAAATGGGGCGGCCAGCAGCGCGGTGATCAGGGAACGGCGTTTCATGAGGCTGATGATGCACGCTGGGCACCGGCAATTCCAACAGGTAGCATCGCAGTCGAATGGGCCTCTTCGTGCGTTGGATCGTTCTGGCCGTTGCCGTCGCGCTCGCGAGCGCGGCGGGCGCCGCGCCGGCCGGGGACCAGAAGGTCCGTGACGCGGTCGCCGGCGTCTACGACTGGGCGGGGTACCAGCGTGAGCTGCCGGGCGAGCAGGAGCCGCCCAAACCGCAACCGCCGCCGCGGCTCTGGCACCTGCCGTCCGATCTCGGCGCGATCGTGGACTACCTGCTGATCGGCCTGGTCGTTGTGGTGCTGGTGGTCGTGGCGCTGCGCCTGCTGTCCGGCGAATGGACCCTGTCGCGCCGCGCAGCGGAGCCGCCGGCGCCCGAGCAGCAGACGCCGGGTACGGCCCGCCGCGAGCAGCTTCAGGAGCGGCTGCAGTCGGCCGACCGCGCGGCCGTCGCCGGCGACTGGGCGAGCGCCATCCATATCCTGCTGCTCACCAGCATCGACCTGCTGCGCCGCCGGGTCGGCCAGGACGTGCCGGACGCCATGACCTCGCGCGAGCTGGTCGGCGAGGCGCGGCTGCCCGCCGAGACGCGCGAGGATTTTGCCGCGCTGGTCGCTGCGGCCGAGCTTTGCCACTTCGGCGGGCGAGCGGCGGACCAGCCGCTCTACGAGCGCTGCCGGGCCCATTACGAGCGGTTGTGGGGCATGGCGCCGGAGGCCGCCGCGTGAGCAACACGACCGAGCTTCGGCCCTTCAGCCCGCGCACGCTGTTCCTGCTGATCGGCATCGGCGCGCTGGCCTTTGCGGCGATGGCCTGGCTCATGATCTCGGCGCAGGATCGTGCGACGCGGATCGGCGAGGTGGCGCCCAGCGTCGAGTCGCGGTCGGCGATCGGCCACCGTGCCTTCGTCCAGCTGATGCAGAAGCTCGACGTGCCCGTCGCCGCGGCCACGATTCGCGCGCGTCCGTCGTTGCAGATCGTGCTCGAGCCGCGCAGCCCGCAGGATCTGAAGGCGCTGCTCGCGCCGGGCGGCCAGACGCTGGTCGTGCTGCCCAAGTGGCGCGGCTACAGCCGCCCCTACGGCGACCATCTTGCCGCGGTGAGCCTGATCGACCTCGCGACGGTCCAGGCACTGGCACGCGTGATCGCCGACGACGCCGAGATCGTGCGCCCGGCCAGCGCCGGGCCGTGGCACCAGGAGGTCTTTCACGGCGACCCGACGCTC
This sequence comes from Reyranella sp., assembly GCA_035293665.1. Lineage (GTDB taxonomy): Bacteria > Pseudomonadota > Alphaproteobacteria > Reyranellales > Reyranellaceae > Reyranella. The sequence continues at coordinate 24,140 of DATGMK010000008.1, forward strand.
GGCCATCCCCAGCTCCTGCGGTCCGACAAGCTCTGTCCTCTGCTGTCGAGCGGCGAGGACATGCTGATCGCCCGTGTCTGCCGCCGGCCCTCGCTCTTCGTGCTGGCCGATCCCGACGTGATCGCCAATCACGGCCTGTGGCGCGGCGACAACGCCGTGCTGGCCATGAGCTTCGTCAGCCTGATGCGCAACGGCGACGGCCCGGTCGTGACACCGGGTGCGCCCGGCCGCCAGCCGGTCAAGAGCAAGCCCAACGTCTGGGCGCTGGCCTTCGAGCCCCCGTTCGTCCTGATCACCATCGCCGCCCTGGTGGCGATCGCCATCGCCGTGTGGCTCGCGGCGATGCGCTTCGGGCCGCCGGCTGCCGAGGCGCCTGACCGGCCGCCCGGCGTGCACACCTTGATCGAGGTCGCCGCCCGGCTGCTCGGCGCGCGTGCCGGCGACCGCCTGTTGCGCCGCTATGCCGAACATGTGGTGCTCGACCTCGGCCGCCGCCTGCATGCGCCGCGCGCGGTGTCCGGCATCGCCGAGACCGGCGCCTGGCTCGACGCCTCGCGGCAGGGTGAAGCGAGCGAGCTGAAATACGCGGTCCTGGCCCGGCGCATCGACAGCGCCGGGCCGGCGGAAATCGTTGCGCGGGCGGCAGAGCTGCATCGCTGGCGGGAGGAATTGCTGAATGGACGTTGAGCCCCTGACCGCGCTGAAGGCGCGCGTCGCCGCCGAGGTCGGCAAGGTCGTGGTCGGCCAGCACGAGGCGGTCGAGCTGATGCTGGTCGCGCTGATGGCCGACGGCCACATCCTGCTGGAAGGCGTGCCGGGCGTCGCCAAGACGCTGCTGGCGCGCAGCCTCGCGGCCACGCTGGCGCTCGACTTCAGCCGCATCCAGTTCACGCCCGATCTGATGCCGGGCGACGTGATCGGCGCCAGCATCTTCAACTTCCAGACCAACAGCTTCGTGCTGACGCGCGGGCCGATCTTCACCCAGCTCCTGCTGGCCGACGAGATCAACCGCACGCCGCCCAAGACGCAGGCTGCGCTGCTCGAGGCAATGCAGGAGCGCTCGGTCACGATCGACGGCCATGGCCATCCGCTCGGGCCGCCCTTCATGGTGATCGCGACCCAGAACCCGATCGAGCAACAGGGCACCTATCCGCTGCCCGAGGCGCAGCTCGACCGCTTCCTGTTCAAGCATCGCCTCGACTATCCGTCGCGCGAGGAGGAGTTGGCGGTGGTGTCCCGCCACGGAACGGCGACGATGGTCGACCCGCAGAGCGCCGGCGTGACCGCCGTGGTCAATGCCGGCGACCTCGCCAAGCTCAAAGCGATCGTCGCCGAGGTGCGGCTGAACGACGACATCGTGGCCTATGTCGTGGATCTGGTGCGAGCCACGCGCGAGCATCCGTCGCTGCAGTTCGGCGGCTCGCCGCGTGCCGCCGCCATGCTTGCCGCCTCGGCGCGCGCGCTGGCCGCCTTCAAGGGCCGCGACTTCGTGATCCCGGACGACATCAAGCAGCTCGCCCGGCCGGCGCTGCGCCACCGGCTGGTGTTGGCGCCGAGCGCCATGATCGAGGGCCAGGATGTCGACGGCGTGCTCGGCCAGATCATCGATCGCCAGGCGGCGCCGCGCTGATGCAGCCGACGCCCCGCGCGGTCCTGCTGTTCGCGCTGACGGTGGCGCTTGCCGTGCCGTGGACGCTGCTGGCCGGCGATTGGTGGCAGCTCGGCGTGGCCCTGCCGCTCACCGCGCTGCTGGCGCTCGGCATCGACGCGGCGCTGGCGCCGCGGCGCGCCCGGCTCAGCGTCGAGACCAAGGTGCCGGAGATGCTGGCGATTGGACGCCCGGCCCGGCTCACCGTCTCGGTCCGCACGGGCCGCAACATCGGAGGCGGGCGCTGCGCCGTCCTTCCGGAAGTGTCCGGGCCCCTGCAGTCGCCGGTCGTCACCGAGATCGACTGGACCGCCTCGGGGACAGCCGTCGCCGAATGGCTGCTGCAGGCCAGGCGCCGCGGCATCGGCCGGCTGGAGCGGATCTGGCTGCGTTGGACCGGCCCGCTCGGGTTGATGGCGGTGCACGGCCGCTTCGAGATCGGCCGTGCCGTTGCCGCCACGCCCGACATTGCCGCGGTGCGGGCGGTCGCGCTGCGCTTCGCCCAGAACGACGCGTTGTTCGGCCAGAAGACGATGCACCAGCACGGCGAGGGCAGCGAGTTCCGGGCGCTCCGGGAATATGCGCCCGGCCTCGATCCGCGCTCGATCGACTGGAAGCAGTCGGCCAAGCACCGCGCGCTGATGTGCAAGGAGTATTTCACCGAGCGCAACCAGCAGGTCGTCTTCGCCTTCGACTGCGGCCACCTGATGAGCGAGCCGCTCGAGGGCGTGCCGCGGCTCGACCATGCGATCAACGCCGCGCTGCAGATGAGCTGGGTGTCGCTCGATCACGGCGATCGCGTCGGGGTATTCGGTTTCGACGCCCGCGTGCGCCGCTATGCGAGGCCGGTCGGCGGGGCCGCCAACTTCGCGCTGATCCAGCGCCAGATGGCGGAGCTGGAATACCGGCCCGAGGAGAGCAACTACACGCTCGGCCTGATGGACCTGATGGGCCGGCTCGACCGGCGCAGCCTGATCGTGGTGATGACCGACTTCGTCGACACCGTCACCGCCGAGCTGATGCTCGACAACCTGCAGCGCCTGTCGGTCCGCCATCTCGTGCTGTTCGTCGCGCTGCGCGACCGCGCCCTCGACACGGTCGCCACCGCCAAGCCGCGCGACCTGCGCGGGCTCGCCCGCTCGGTGCTGGCCAACGACTTCGTCGCCGAGCGCGAGGTCGTGCTGCAGCGCCTGCAGCGGCTGGGCGTGCTGTGCATCGACACCGAGCCGGGGCGGCTGGGCACCGAGATGGTCAACCGCTACCTCGACATCAAGCGTCGGGAGATGCTCTGAGATGGCCCTGCACCTGCGAAGTGCCGTGTTCCGCCGCGAGCGCGAGCAGACCTGGCGCGAGCTGGAGGCGCTGGTCGAACGGACGGAGAAGGACGGCGTGGCGAGCCTCGATGCGGCCAGCCTGGCGCGGCTGCCGACGCTCTACCGTGCGACCCTGTCCGGCCTGTCGGTGGCGCGCGCGATCTCGCTCGATGCCAATCTCCTGTCCTATCTCGAGGCGCTGTCGGCGCGCGCCTATCTCTCGGTCTACGGCGTGCGCGAGCGGCCGGGCGCGCTGCTCGCCGCCTTCTTCGCCTGGCGGCTGCCGGCCGCGGTGCGCGGCGCCTGGAAGGAGATCGCGCTCGCCGCCGCCGTGATGCTGGCGGGCGTCCTCGCCGCCTGGCTGCTGACGATGCGCGATCCGGGCTTGTACGATTCGTTCGTCTCGCCGGGCATGCAGGGCGGCCGGAACTTCCACGCCACCGCCGACGAGCTGCGCAAGAGTCTGGTCGGCCACGACGAGAGCGTCGATCAGCTCGGCTTCTTCGCGGCCTGGCTGTTCTCGCACAATGCCGGCATCGGCATGATGAGCTTCGCCCTGGGCTTCGCGCTCGGCGTGCCGACGCTGATCCTGACCTTCTACAACGGCCTGATGCTCGGGGCCTTCCTGGCGTTGTTCCAGTCCAACGGCCTGCTGCTGCCGCTGGGCGGCTGGCTGTCGATCCACGGACCGACCGAGCTGTCAGCCCTCGTGCTGAGCGCCGCCGGCGGGCTGAAGCTCGGCGGCGCGGTCCTCTTCGCCGGCCGCGAGCCGCGCCTGGTGCGCCTCGCCCGCGAGGGGCGCGACGCCGCTGTGGTGATGATGGGCGCGGTGCTGCTGTTCCTGATCGCCGGGCTGCTCGAGGGGCTGGGCCGGCAGCTCATCCTCGATACGGCGCTGCGCTACCTGGTCGGCTGGGGCGTCTTTGCCGCGCTGCTGTCCTACTTCCTGTGGAAGGGCCCGAGATGAGCGACGTCGCGGTCCTGCCGCAGGACCAGGCCGACAGGCTAGTCCGCGAGGTGGTGACGCCTGAAGGCGTGGTGGTCCATGTGCGCCTCGCCGCCGCCAGCGCCCGGCTCGGCGCGCTGATCCTCGACCTGGCGATCCTAATCGTGGCGCTGATGGCGGTCGGGCTCCTCACCTTGTTCGCCGGCGGGCATCTCGGGCGGACGGCGGGACTCCTGGCGCTGTTCGGCCTGCGCAGCTTCTACTTCTCGGGCTTCGAGCTCGCCTGGAACGGCCGCACGCCGGGCAAGCGCATGACCGGCCTGCGGGTCGTCAACCGGCGCGGCGGCACGCTCATGCCTGCGGCCGTGATCGCCCGCAACCTGATGCGCGAGGTCGAGCTCTTCCTGCCGCTGTCGATCGCGATCAGCGGCGGTGCGGGCATTGCGACGGATGCGTGGAGCTTCGCGGCGCTGCTGATCTGGGTGTGCGTGCTGGCGTTCCTGCCGGTGTTCAACCACGACCGGCTGCGCGCCGGCGACATGGTGGCCGGCACTTGGGTGATCGTCGAGCCCAAGCCCGCGCTGCTGCCCGAGCTGGTGTCGGAGGCCACCGGCGCCGCCTACCGCTTCACCACGCAGCAGCTCACGGTCTACGGCGTCAAGGAGCTGCAGGTGCTGGAGGAGGTGCTGCGCTCGCCGTCGGCGAGCCGGCAGGCGCTGGAGTGCGACGTCGCCCAGCGCATCGCGCGCAAGATCGGCTATCCCAATCCCGAGGCGGCGGCGCTCGATGCCGGGAAGTTCCTCGAGGCCTTCTATGCCGCCCAGCGCCGCCGGCTGGAAGCCGAGCTCGCCTTCGGCCGCCGCCGCCGCGACAAGTACGACGCCTAACTTCGCATCAGTCGAACACGGCGGCGATCTCGTGGATCTCGACGCCCTCCTTCTCTCGGCGCAGATAGTAGTAGAGCGTGGTGACGAGGCAGGCGGTGAACGTCTCGAACAGCGCCGAGAAGGCCCATTGGCCCACCAGGGACGCGGTGGTGTTGATGCCGGCAATCACGGCCAGTATGCCTTCGATGATCATGCCGCCGACCAGCACGAGCAGCAACGCCACGAGATAGGCGCCGAACACGCGCCACCTGCGTCCGCTCGTCAGTTCCTGGCTGCGCGACAGGGCGGCGGTGGAACTCCTTCCCTCGATCACCGCGGCAGGCACCGCGACCGCCCACATCGTGCCGAGGATCAAGCCCGGTACGATCAGCACGACCAGGCCGAGGAAAATGCCGATGCCGGACAGGATCGCCACGCCGAGCGCCGCGCCGAGCCGCTTCAGGCCCTCCGACAGGCATTCGCCGATGGTGACCTGCCGGCCGCGCAAGGCCTGCATGGAACCGTAGACCAGCGTGACGCTGACGATCTGGCCGACGATCAAGTCGACGATCGAGCGAAAGATGAAGGATCCGGGCACGAGGTAGTCGAAGACGAGGGTCGGCACGCTGGCGACCAGGGCGGTGCCGAAGAACGGGCCGAAGTGGCTGAACAGGATGGCGCCGGCGGTGCTGATGGCGTTGCCGATGCCCCAGCTCGCCTCGCCTGTGCCCGGCTGCGTGGCGGTCATCTCGTTCTCCCCGGTCAGTCGAACACGGCGGCGATCTGCTCGATGTCGACGCCTTCCTTGTCGCGCCGCAGGTAGTAGTAGAGCGTGGCGAGCAGGCAGGCGTAGAAGGCCAGCATCAGGGCGCCGAGGACCCACTGCGCCACTGCGAACCCGGCGCCGGGATCGCTGGCGAGCTCGAGGACTGCTTCGCTGAAGCTGCTGCCCATGCTCGCAATGAGGATGGACCCGATCACGGCTTCAAGGGCGGCCATGATCAGGCCCGCGACGACGAAGGTACCTAGGATGCGCCAGCGCCGGTCGCGGGTGAGGGTCCTGCTTCGCCCGAACGATGCGGGGACGCCGGCGCGCTCGACCACGGCGACCGGCACCGCCACGGCCCACATGAGCACCAGGATGATGCCGGGCACGACCAGCAGGATGAAGCCGATGACGTAGCCGATCGTCGCCAGGATGGCCACGGCCAGCGCCACGCCCAGCCGCTTGAAACCCTCCGACAGGCACTCGCCTATGGCGACCTTGCGGCCGCGCAGCGCCTGCACCGTTCCGTAGATCAGGGTGACGGAGGCGACCTGCCCCAGGATCAAATCGACCAGCGACTGGAACGGCGACAGCGGCACGGCCAGCCTGAACAGCAGGCTCGGCACCATGACCAGGAGGGCCGTGCCGACGAACGAGATGAAATGGCCGAAGAAAATGGAAAACGCCGATCCGATCACGGATCCGACGCCCCATTGGCGCGCTCCGCCTGCTTCGATCGCTGTCATGTCGAGCTCTCCCCTTCTCTTCACGTGCGTCCTGCGAAATGTAGCACAAACGGATTGTGGGGAACGTTGACTCTCGCCAGGGGCCTTTTCACCTTGGCGGCAGTTTTGGGAGGAAACGCATGGCGACGATCGACCCGGCCGACGAGGCGCAGCTTTTGGCGACCATCGATCGCTGGGTCGAGCGCGAGGTGGCGCCGCGGGTCAAGGAATTCGACCATGCCGACAGGTGGCCGGCCGAGATCGTCGAGCAGATGAAGGAGCTCGGCCTGTTCGGCGCCACGGTCAGCCCCGAGTATGGCGGCCTGGGCCTGCCGGCCACGACCTACGCCCAGATCGTGATGAAGATCTCGGCGGTGTGGATGGCGATCACCGGCATCTTCAACTCGCACCTGATGCTGGCGCTGGCGGTCGAGAAGTTCGGCACCGAGCCGCAGCGCCGCCACTGGCTGCCCAAGTTCGCGAGCGGCGAGATCCGCGGCGGGCTGGCGCTGACCGAGCCCAATGCCGGCACCGACCTGCAGGCGATCCGCATGACGGCGCGGCGCGAGGGCGGCGACTACGTCATCGACGGCACCAAGACCTGGATCTCGAACGGCATCGAAGGCTCGTGCTTCGCGCTGCTGGTCAAGACCAACCCCGAGGCGAGCCCGCGCTATTCGGGCATGAGCCTGTTCATCGCGCCCAAGGGGCCGGGCTTCACGGTCGGCCGCAAGCTCGAGAAGCTCGGCTACCATTCGATCGATTCGGGCGAGCTGATCTTCCAGGATTACCGTGTGCCGGCCGACCATCTGATCGGCGAGGTCGAGGGCAGGGGATTCACCCAGGTGGCAGGCGGGCTGGAGCTCGGCCGCATCAACGTCGCCGCGCGCGGCGTCGGCATCGCCGAGGGCGCGCTCAGGCTCGCAACCGACTACGCGCAGCTCCGCCAGACCTTCGGCAAGCCGATCATCGAGCACCAGGCGATCGCGCTCAAGATCGGCGAGATGGCGACACGGGCGCGCGCGGCGCGGCTGCTCACGCTCGACGCGGCGCAGGCCTTCGACCGCGGCGACCGCTGCGACATGGAGGCGGGCATGGCCAAATACTTCGCCTCGGAGGCGGCGCTGGAGAACAGCACCGAATCGATGCGCATCCACGGTGCCTACGGCTACTCGAAGGAATACGACATCGAGCGGCTCTACCGCGACGCGCCGCTGACCTGCATCGGCGAGGGCACCAACGAGATGCAGCGCCTGATCATCGCCCGCCAGTGGGCGCGCCGGAGCCAGGCATGAGCGCTGCTGCGAAGCCCCTCACGGGCATCCGCGTCCTGACGCTGGAACAGTTCGGCGCCGGACCCTACGGCACCATGTTCATGGCCGAGCTGGGCGCCGAGGTGATCAAGGTCGAGGCGCCCGAAGGCGATCCGTCGCGCCAGGTCGGGCCCTATCGGCTGGGCAAGGACGACAGCGAATATTTCCAGGCCTGGAACCTCGGCAAGAAGAGCGTGACGCTCGACCTCAAGTCGAAGGACGGGCGCGCCAAGTTCGAGGCGCTGGTGAAGACCGCGGACTGTGTGGTCAACAACATGCGCGGCACGCAGCCGGCCAAGCTTGGCATCGACTATGCGAGCCTGAAGCATCTCAATCCGTCGATCGTCTGCCTGCACATCTCGGCCTACGGCCGCGGCAACGAGCGCGCGGATTGGCCGGGCTACGACTTCCTGATGCAGTCCGAAGCCGGGCTGATGGAGTTGACCGGCGATCCCGACGGGCCGCCGACGCGCGTCGGCGTATCGCTGATCGACAGCATGAGCGGGCTCACCGGCACAGTCGGCCTGCTGGCCTGCCTGCTGCGCGCCAAGACGACCGGTCAGGGCTGCGACGTCGACACCTGCCTGTACGACGTCGCCATGCACCAGCTCACCTATCCGGGCCTGTGGTACCTGAACGAAGGCGATGTCTCGCCGCGCGTGCCGCGCAGCGCGCATCTCTCGCTCGCGCCAGTCCAGACCTTCCCGACGGCCGACGGCTGGATCTTCATCATGTGCATGACCCAGAAGTTCTGGGTGTCGCTGGTGCAGGCGATGGGGCGCACCGACCTGCTGAGCGATCCGCGCTTCCCCGACCCCAACACGCGGGCGAAGAATCGCGCGGCACTGACCGAGGCGCTCGACCCAACCTTTCGCACACGCACCACCGCAGCGTGGTTGGAGAAATTCAACGGCGTGCTGCCGGCCGCGCCGGTCTATCGGCTCGACCAGGCGCTCGATAGCGACTTCGCGAGGACGACCGGCATGGTGTCGTCGGTGCCGCATCCGGCGAAGGGCAGTTTGCGCGTGATCGCCAATCCCATCCGCATCGACGGCGAGCGACCGTCGCAGGCCGCCTGCGCGCCGCTCGGCGCCGACAATGCCCTGGTGGACAAGCAAGCATGAAGCTCGAAGGCATCAAGGTCGTCGACCTGTCCTGGTTCCTGCCGGGGCCCTATCTCACGACCGCGCTGGCCGATCACGGCGCCGAGGTCATCAAGATCGAGCCGCCGGGCGAGGGCGATCCGGGCCGCCACATCCGGCCGCCCGACGAGCGCACGTCGGTGTTCTTCCGCAACATGGCGCGGGGCAAGAAGAGTGTCGTGCTCGACCTCAAGAGCGAGCAGGGCCGTGCTGATCTCTTCCGCCTCTGCAAGGACGCCGACGTGATCGTCGAATCGTTCCGCCCCGGCGTCGCGGCACGCTTTGGCATCTCGTACGACGCGGTGAAGGCGGTGAATCCTGGCATCGTCTACTGCTCGATCAGCGCCTTCGGCCAGGACGGTGCCTATCCCGGCCGCGCCGCGCACGATCTGGCGCTCGAGGCGATGACCGGCGTGCTGAGCCTGACCCTGGGCGACGACAACCGGCCGGCGGTGCCCGGCATCCCGATCGCCGACCTGGTGAGCGGCCTGCATGGCCTCAGCGGCGTGCTGATGGCGCTGCTGCGCCGCACGACCACGGGGAAGGGCGACTATATCGACGTCTCGATGCACGAGGCATTGATGGCGTCGTGCGCCAACGTGGTCGGCGAGGCCTTCACCGAGGGCCGGCAGCCCGACGTGAAGAATCAGCGCACCACGGGTGGCGCCGCGTTCTATCGGACCTACGATACGTCGGACGGCCGGCAGCTCGTGCTGGCCGGCCAGGAAATGAAGTTCATCCGCAACCTGCTGACGGCGCTCGGCAAGCCGGAGTTCATCGACCTCTGCGAATGGCCGGGCGCGCATCAGAAGCCGGTGCACGAGTTCCTGGCCGCGACGTTCAAGGCCAGGCCGCTGGCGCACTGGATGGACTGGCTGGCGACGCTCGATGTCTGCTACGGCCCGGTCAACACGCTGCCCGAGGCGATCGAAGATCCGAACCTGCTGAAGCGGAGGGCCATCGTCGTCAGCGAGGACGGCCGCAAGCACTTCGCGCCCGCCGTGCGGTTCAGGGGCGAGCCGTCGACGCCGCTGTATCGCGAGCCGCTGCTGGGCGAACACACGGATGAGGTCCTGGGTCGCCGGTAAGGTCCTGGCACGAATTCTGCTCTAGGCTGTGACTGCCCGGTGGCTCTATGCTGCGACCGGCGACTGAGCATCTTGGGGGAGATGGTCATGGCGACTGCGAGCGTGGCGGCACGCGACATCAGCAACCGTTGGCTCCAGCTTCTGCTGGGCGTGATCGCGATGATGGCGATCTCCAGTCCGCAATACGTCTGGACGCTGTTCACCGGGCCGTTCAGCCAGCGCCTCGGCGCCACGCTGCCGGAAATCCAGGTGACGTTCTCTCTGCTGATCGTCCTGCAGACTTTCTTCTCGCCGTTCCAGGCCTACCTGGTCGATCGCTTCGGGCCGCGCCTGCTGATCTCGGTCGGCGCGATCATGGCGGGCGGCAGCTGGGTGCTGGCCTCGACGGTGAGCACCCTGTGGGGCCTCTATCTCACCTACGGCATCATCGGCGGCTTCGGCACGGGAATCATCTATGTCGGCATCATCGGCTTGATGGTGCGCTGGTTTCCTGACCGGCGCGGCCTCGCGACCGGTCTGGCCGCGGCGGGCTACGGTTTCGGCGCGTTCTTCACCAGCTTCCCGATCGATTCGATGATCAAGTCGTCGGGCCACGCCCAGACGCTGCTGGTCTGGGGCATCATCCAGGCGGCGATCGGCGTGGCCGCGGCGCTCGGCATGAAGGTTCCGCGCGAAAGCTACCAGCCGGAGGGTTTCGACCCGGCGATCGCCCAGAACGAGCTGCAATCCAGGCGCAGCTACACGCCCAGGGAAATGCTGCGCAATCCGATCTTCTATCTGCTGTTCGTGATGATGGCGCTGATGTCGACCAGCGGCCTGATGGTGGTGTCCAACGTCGGTCCCTTCGCCAACGAGTACAAGGTGGCGCAGGTGCTGGTGCTCGGCATGGCGGCGCTGCCCCTGTCGCTCACCCTCTCGCGTGTCACCAACGGCCTCACCCGGCCGTTCTTCGGCTGGGTCTCCGATCACATCGGCCGCGAGCAGACCATGGCGCTCGCCTTCGCGCTGGAGGCCGTCGCCATTCTGGTGCTGCTCAACGTGCTCGACAATCCGGTGCTGTTCGTCGTTCTCACCGGGCTGGTGTTCTTCGGCTGGGGCGAGATCTTCTCGCTCTTCCCGTCGACGCTGACCGACACGTTCGGCACGAAATACGCCGCCACGAACTACGGATTCCTCTACATCGCCCAGGGCGTGGGCTCGATCCTCGGCGGGCCGGCAGCGGCGGCCCTGAAGCAGGCGACCGGCGGCTGGACCGCGGTGTTCGTCATCGTCGCGGGCCTCGACCTCTTGACGGCGATCCTGGCGATCGCCGTGCTGCGTCCCATGCGGCAGCGTCACCTGCGCGCTTCCTGAGGTCCGCAAGGCGCGTCGTCGCACCGCTTTATCGCGCGGCGTTTCTGGGCGAGCATGCGGACAACAAGTCTTGTCCGTATGCCTGCGAGGACCCAAGCCATGACCGACACCCAGACTCCCGCTCCGCCGCTGCCCGGCGACGAGCTGTCGGCGTACCGCGTCAAGGCGGGCCAGCCGCTGGTCACGGCGGCGACGCAGCGCGACCGCGGCATCGGTCCGTTCAAGCGGCTGGTGCTGCGCGGCGCCACGGTGATCGACGGCACCGGCGCGCCGCCGATCGGGCCGACCGACATCGTGATCGAGAACAACCGTATCACCCTGATGAAAAAGGCGACCGGCAATCTCTCCACGGCCGCCAACCGCGTGCCCGCCGGCGATCACGAGATCGACTGCCGCGGCAAGTGGGTCACGCCGGGCTTCATCGACTGCCACGCCCATGCCGGTGTCGCCTATCACTCGGCCAACGGCTGGGTGCCGCCGGTCGACTATGTCTACAAGCTCTGGCTGGCGCATGGCGTCACGACGGTGCGCGAGATGGGCTCGATGAACGGGCTGAGCTGGATGCTCGACCAGAAGAAGCGCTCGGCCGAGAATACGATCGCAGCACCCCGCCTGCTGGCCTACGCCTACTTCCCGGCGGTCAACGACATGCTGAAGACGATTCATTCGCCGGACGAGGGTCGCGCCTGGCTGCGCAAGCTGAAGCATCGCGGCGCCGACGGCGTGAAGTTCTTCGGCGCGCCGCCAGCGATCATGGAAGCGGCCCTCGACGAATGCGTGCGGCTCGGCCTGCGCTCGGGCTGCCATCACGCGCAGATGGCGGTGACGCGCATGAATGCCCTGACCACCGCGAAGTGGGGACTCACCAGCGCCGAGCATTATTACGGCCTGCCCGAGGCGCTGTTCGAGGACCGCGTCGTCCAGCACTTCCCGCTCGACTACGACTACAACGACGAATATTTCCGCTTCTCCGTCTCCGGCCAGATGTTCAAGCAGGGCGCGGAGCCCGGTTCGGCCAAGTGGAACGAGGTGCTGGAGAAATTCCTCGAGATCGGCTTCACCTTCGTGCCGACCTTCACGATCTACGATGCCAACCGCGACCTGATGCGTGCGCGCCAGGCCGACTGGCACAAGGACTACACCTGGAAGTCGATGTGGAACTACTTCACGCCGCAGCGCGGCGGGCATGGTTCCTACTGGTATCGCTGGTCGACCACCAACGAGGTCGAGTGGAAGGAGAATTACCGGCGTTGGATGGCCTTCATCAACGAGTACAAGAATCGTGGCGGCCGGGTCTGCACCGGCAGCGATTCCGGCTTCATCTACTCGATCTTCGGCTTCGGCTATGTCCGCGAACTCGAGCTCCTGCAGGAGGCGGGCTTCCATCCGCTCGAGGTCATCCGCTCGGCGACCTCGCAGGGCGCCGCCCTGTGCGGCATCGACAACGAAGTGGGCACGCTCGAGGTCGGCAAGCTGGCTGACGTGCTGGTGCACGACCACAACCCGCTGACCGACTTCAAGCTGCTCTACGGTACCGGCGCGATGCGCTTCAACGATGCCACCAACGCCGTCGAATGGCATCGCGGGCTCAAGTACACGATCAAGGACGGCGTGATCTACGACACCGCCGAGCTGCTCGCCGACGTGCGCGACCTGGTCAAGGAGAGCTTCGAGCACGACGTGCCGCCGCGCTACGCGGCCCCGCAGCCGAAGGCGGCGGAGTGACCGTCCAAGGATCTGACAGGGGACCGGACTTCGTCGTCCTGACGGGCTTTCTCGGCTCGGGCAAGACGACATTGCTGCGCGATTTCCTGACCGGGCATGAGGCAGCCGACACGGCCGTCATGGTGAACGAGGCCGGCGAGATCGGCCTCGACGGCGCGATCCTGAGCGAGGGCAACGAGACGCCGATCGCCATGCTGTCGAACGGCTGCATCTGCTGCCAGGCTGGCAGCGACCTCGCGTTCACGATCGACCGGTTGCTCAGCGTGGAGCGGCCGGGCGCGACCGGTCCGCTGAAGCGCATCGTGCTCGAGACCAGCGGCTTGTCGAAGCCCGGGCCCGTGCTGCGCCAGCTCGCGAGCCTCGCTGAGCATCGCCTGCGCGTCTCGGTGCTCGCGACCTACGACGCGACGCGCGGTCCGGAAACGGCGGCGTTCGAGGAGGCGGCGGCGCAATGGGCGGCGGCCCATCGCATTGTCGTCACCAAGGCCGATGCCGTATCGCCGGAGGTGCTCGCGCGCGCCCAGGAGGACGTCGCGTCTATCAATCCGCTGGCGGAGATCGTCGCGACGGACGATCGCACTCGGGCGGTCGCTGCTGCCTTTGCGCCGCTGACGAGCGCTGCGCCGATGCCCGTGCCAGCGGAGGTCGCGACTCCGGCGCATGCCCGCATCGCCGTGCGTCTGGCGCGGCCGACGG
>DATGMK010000009.1:0-30816 GCA_035293665.1 Reyranella sp.
TGAAATGGAACCGGCCGGCGGCCGCGGCTGGGCTGAACTGCAGGACGACGGTTCCCTCAAGGGCGAGATCTCCCTCGACAACGGTGATGACATTGCCTTCATCGCTCGCCGTTAACCGACTTCTTCAACAGCCTGCTAGACCATTCCCGTTCCCGGCCCACTACAGGAGCCAGTCGCACGGCACGCCCACCGTCGTATCGGCAATTGCCGTGCGATGGGAGCCGGCCCGCTCTTTCGCGCGGTCTCCGCCGCTATCGAGCCCTGCTGACGGCTGGCACACGAGAGGAGCTTTCGGCGAATGCACCAAAGGTCACGAGTCTTATGCCGAATGGCAATGAGCCCGATGAACCTTTGATGTCCCAACTGCGATTCGTGAACGTAGTGCTGCGGCCGGCCGTGTCCGTTGCGTCTGCCGCTTCACAACGCAGAGGAGATCGAAATGGCATTCGACGTCAGCTTCCTGAAGTACGTGAACGTTTCCGAGAACGTAGACATCGACAAGTCGATCGATGTCAGCGCGCACGTCTTCGGCAATTCCGCCTTGGCCAACGCGACCGCCGACGCGCTCGGGCATAACACGACCACCGAGACACTGACCCAGACCAGCGTGGCGCAGGGCATTGGCTCCAGCTCGGTTTCGGAGTCGCTCTCGGCGACGAACGGATCCTTCTGGCACTGGTGATCGTGCGGTGCCGGCGGCGGCAAGCTGCCGCCGTCGGCACCGTTTCACTAGCGAGGCAGTATGTCATGACCTCCCACCGCGACCGACAGTTCCGCTTCACGGCAAACGACTGCGGCCGAAAGGTTCAGATCGCTCTGGACCAGACCAACAGCGTCAGCCGGGCGCAGGCGAAGGTGACAGCAACCGGCATTTCTTCGAGTGCTTCGCGGACGTCGACCGGCAAGGCTCGAATGGCGGGCGCAGTAGCGGCAACGCTCAGCCAGCGGTTTCGCTTCAAGCTCGTCGACTAATCCGCTTGTGGTTCGCGGGAAGGACAGAGGCAGATGCCGAAAAGAAGGCGCGGCGCGTTGCATTCAGCCGATGGCAGTTCGGGCGATCGAACGGAACTCGAGCGCGCAATCAAGGCCTGCGGTCCGGCGCTCGCCACCTGCGCCTTGTTCAGCCTGGTGATCAACCTGCTCATGCTGGTGTCACCGTTGTACATGCTGCAGGTCTATGATCGCGTGCTCACCACCGGTCGCATCGAGACTCTCGTGATGCTGACGCTGATGGCCACGACGGGCCTGGCGATAATGTGTGCGCTCGACGCGCTGCGGACGTCGGTCACGATCCGCATCGGTGGCTGGCTGAACGAACAGTTGGGGCCGGCGTACCTCGCTTGTGCGGTACGGGACCGGCTCAGGGGAGGAGGTGCAGGCGCCGAACATCTGCGCGACATCTCACAGATCCAGAACTTCATCGCTACGCAAGGTCTGACCGCCTTCTTTGACGCGCCCTGGGTGCCGATCTTCGTGGCGCTGATTTGGGCACTCCACCCCGCATTGGGGGCGGTAGCGATCGGCGGCGCGATCGTCCTGTTCCTGCTCAGTATCGCCAACGAGATTGCAACCCGCGGCGCGACGCGCGTCTCCAACAGCAACCAGATTGAGGCCAACCTTCTGGCGGATGCCACGATCCGCAACGCGGAGATCGTTCAAGCGATGCATATGCTACCGGCGATGACGCGCCGGTGGGCTGTCATCAACGCCACCGTGATCGATGCGCTGCGGCGCTCTGGCGACATCGGCGGACTGATCCTGGCGACGACGAAGTTCGTTCGCTTTTTCGTGCAGATTGGCATCCTGGCGGTGGGCGCCGCACTGGTGGTGAAGTCCGAGCTCACCTCAGGCTCGATGATCGCGGCGTCCATCCTGCTTGGCCGTGCTTTGGCGCCGGTCGAGCTCGCGATCTCGATGTGGCGCAATTTCACGACTGCGCGGATATCCTACGCGCGGCTCAAGAAAGCGATCCGGCAAAATCCGACGCCGCCGACCCGTGCCTTGCTGCCGTCGCCGAAGGGCAGGCTCTCGGTCCAGGAAGTCACCTATCTTACGCCACACTCCGGCCAAATCATCATCAGTCAGGTGTCCTTCCTGGTCGAACCGGGCGAGGCTCTGGCAATCATCGGGCCATCCGGCGCAGGAAAGAGCACGCTTTGCCGGCTGATGGTCGGGCTGGCGGTTCCAAACACCGGCGAGATCCGCCTCGACGGTTCTCCCATCCACCACTGGGATGGCGAGCAGATCGCCCGGCATGTCGGCTTCCTTCCGCAAGACGTCGAACTGTTCGCAGGGACCGTCAGCGACAACATTGCGCGCATGCAGGAGGCGGATGACGCATCGATCCTGAAGGCCGCCCAGCTCGCGCGGGCCCACGAGATGATTCAGACCCTCCCGCAGGGCTATGACACGATGATCGGCGCGCGCGGTGTCCGGCTGTCGGGCGGGCAACGCCAGCGCATCGGTCTCGCGCGTGCGGTCTTCGGCGATCCCCGCTTCATCGTGCTCGATGAGCCGAATGCCAATCTCGACCAGACGGGGGAGGCCGCCCTTACCGAGGCGATCGAGCATCTCAAAGAGGCGGGCGTCGCCCTCATCATTGTCGGCCACCGGCCGTCGACGCTGGCGGTAGCCAACAAGGTCGTCTTCCTGAAGGAAGGCCGTGTGGAAATGTTCGGCGAACGGGACCAGGTGCTTGAGGCCTTGAGGGCCCGCGCTACCGAATCGCCGCCTAACGTCCAGGACAGGCAAGGACAGCGCTCGCTGTCGCCCAAAGGGCCAACGGAACGCGGCGTCCAGCCCCAACCAATGGCAGGCGCTTCATGAGGCAATCCGTAGAAAGCATACCGCAGCCATTCGACCGGTTCGCGACCACCAGCATGATATTCGCTTCGTCGAGGCCGGACGTTCGGTGGCCGGCGCGCGTAGGCAACGCCCTCATCCTGTTGTTCGCCGCGGCCTTGGGGGGCTGGGGCGGATTCGTCCACCTGGATGGAGGCGCTATTGCGCCGGGCGTGATCAACCCCGATAGCGGCAAGAAGACGATTCAGCACCTCGAGGGTGGCATAGTCGCCGAGTTGCCGGTCCATGAAGGCGCGGTCGTGAAGGCCGGCGACCCGCTCGTCGTGCTCGAGAGCACGCAAGCGCGCGCCCAGTACGAGCAGCTTCTCGAGCAACACCTGTCCTTGCTCGCTCGCAAGGCCCGGCTGGACGCCGAGAAAGCGAATGCCAATCGCATCCGCTGGCCCGCTGAATTGCAGAGCTCCGATCCGCATGTCCGGAGCATTGTCGCGGCCCAGCAGGAAATGTTCGAGACCCGGCGCTCCACCTATGTTTCGCGGCTGGACATCCTCGCCCAGCGGATGGAGCAGCAGGTCCATCAGATCAAGGGATACGAGGTGCAGGTAGAAAGTGCCACCCGGCAGATCGACTACGTCTCCCAGGAACTGACCGCGAAAGAGTATCTCGTCAATCGCGGGCTCGTGCCCAAACCCGAGGTGCTCCGGCTGAAGCGGAGCGATGCCGAGATAGCCGGCAAACGCGGCGAGTACCTGGCTGAAATCGTGAAAGCGCAAAAGCAGATTGGCGAGACCAAGATGCAAATCCTGGCCGAGCAGGCCCAGCGTGCGGACCAGATTGCGGACGAGCAGGACAAAGTGCGGGCCGAGCTCGCCGCGGTAAATGAAAAGCTGGGGGCGAGCGCCGACGTGGTCAAACGGACAGTCGTTGCATCTCCTGTCGACGGCAAGGTGGTCGATATCAAATTCAAGACGGTCGGCGGGGTCGTTCAACGAGGTGAAACGATCATGAGCGTGGTGCCGACAGGGGACGAGCTGATTGTCGAGGCGCGTCTACAGCCCAGCGATGTCAAAGTCGTGCATAGCGGCCTCGAGGCCAAGATCCGACTGAGCGCCTATTCAAGCCGCATCGTTCCCAACATACCCGGCATCGTGCGCACGGTTTCGGCAGACCGGCTGTATGACGAGAACAATCATCAGCCGTACTACCTGGCTCGCGTGGGGATCGATCGGGTCTGGCTGAAGAGGCTCGCACCTACCGTAGCGCTCATCCCGGGCATGTCGGCGGAAGTGCTGATCGTAACGGAACGACGGACGATGCTCGATTATCTCCTCAAGCCGTTTCGCGACGCCATGTGGCGCAGTTTCCGAGAGACATGACACGCACCGGGCCGAGCAAACCCACTTCAAAGGATTTGTGACAGCTGAAAAGGAGGAACGCTCCATGCGCACACAAGTCAGGAACTGCATGATCGGTCTCTGGCTGATCGCCGTGCCGCTCGCCGGTGCCATGCAACCTATGGCGGTCTGCGCACAAACGCAGTCTACGGTGCCACGGCAACCCACGAGCTACGAGGCTCACCAGGAGCGCATAAACGCCTGGACGGTCGGGCTGGCAGCGGGCCGCATAGAGGGTGCGCCGCTGCGCCTTGCCGCCGAAATCGCCCGCGTGGTGGATGACGGGCCGAACATGGCCGTTCTGCCGATCGTCACACGGGGCCCGACGGAGAACGTCAACGATCTGCTATACCTGCGCGGGGTCGATCTCGCGATCATCAACGCCGACGTGCTGGAAGAGTACAGGTCGGAGTTTCCCGACATCCGGCACCACATTGTGTCTCTGGTCAATCTCTTCCCGTCCGAGCTCCATGTCCTCGTGCGTCCCGAAGTCCAGAGCCTGCAAGACCTGACGGGCAAGAAGGTGAATTTCAACACGCCCGGCACCGCGGCGGCCTATTCGGGCCCCTTGATGTTCAGCCGGCTGGGGATCGACGTCGACAAAACCTTCATTCCACACCAGGTGGCGCTGCAACAGTTGCGCAAGGGCGAGAACGGAATGGCGGCGGTGGTTTTCATTACCGCCAAGCCCGTCGAAGCGTTCACGCATGGGGCTTGGGAGCCCGGCTTCAGATTCCTGCCGGTGCCTTACAACAGCACCTTCGAGGACTACTACATTCCGGCAACGTTGGAGCATGCCGACTATCCTGCGTTCCTGAAATCCGGCGAACGTATCCCGACCGTAGCGGTACCGACGGCCTTGGTGGCGTACAATTGGCCCGCCGGTTCGAACCGTTACCAGCGCGTTGCGCGGTTCGTCGACTCCCTGTTCAGCCGAGTTGATAGGCTTCGCACTCCGGGCTTCGATCCGCAGTGGCGGACACTCAACATTGATGCGCCGGTGCCCGGCCTCAGTCGTTTCGCGCCAGCGCAGGAATGGCTGGAACGCAATTCCCGTCGCGCACAGGTGAAGCCATGAAGCCCGCCTGGATCTACCTTGCTCTCCCGGTTGCGACAGCAGGTACAGCCTTGGCGCAATCTCCAAGCGATGCGACTAAGGAGAGGATCGACGCTTGTTCACGCTTGCCCATCGTGGAACGAATCGAGTGCCTGGAGAAAATCGCGGCGGAGGTTGCCACCCCACTCGAGGCCGACCAATCCGGCATCAACTCGAGCGCGTCGGCAAACACCCCGTCAGCCGGCGCCGCAGCTCCTGACGGTGCCTCGAAGCTTGCCGCGGAGCGTCAGGACTCGATGGGAACTGCCCCAGAAGTTCAGGCCCCGACAAGAACGACCCCGGCCTCGAATCCACCATCGCTGGAGCTTTCGCGAAGCGCAGGACCAAGCGAGGCGACTCATCCGAGTTCTTCGCCTGCAGCCGATACCGGGCGGGATTCGGCGCACTCGGGCCGGATGTCCTCGCCAAGAATGCCGCCGCCTGCGCCTGAGCCCGCCACGCCGGCGCCACCGTCTGCGGCGGCAGCCACAGCGACCAATGCGCCACCAAAGCAGCCAGCCGTTCCACCGCCGGCCCAGTCTTCGACCATGGCAACGCCAGAGTCGGCTAGCTCGCGCGGAGTATCCCCGCCAAGAACGTCGCCGTCGGCGCCTGAGCCCACCGCGCCCGCGCCACCATCGGCCGCGGCAGCTACAGCGACGAACGCCCCATCAAAGCAGATAGCAGTGGCACCGCCAGCCCCGTCTTCGGCCAAGGTAACGCCGGATTCGGCTGGCTCGCGCGGAATATCCCCGCCAAGAACGTCGTCGCCTGCGCCTGAGCCCACCGCGCCCGCGCCACCCTCTGCGCCGGCAGCCACAGCGACCAATACCCCGTCGAAGCAGCCGGCAGTGCAGTCGCTGGCCCAGCCTTCAACCGCGGTCTCCGTGCCATCGACGACAACCCCGCCCACGACGGTCTCATCGGTCGCTCCCTCGGCCCCACCAAAAGCGCATCCAGTAGCTGGCGCTGTCGACAAATGGGTGGTGAGCGAAACGATGTCTCCCGTCGATTATAGTCCGGTCGCGATCGCAACCGCATCCTCCCCGACGGCATCCTCCCTGGACGGACAGCGGGGCTCGCCGATCAAGCTCTCGATCGAGTGTCGCGGCGGGCGGAACGACGTCGTTTTCGGGGGAGCGATCTTCGCTCGCGCCGAAGGACATACCGTCTCTTATAGCGTCGACGACGGTCGTACCTGGGCTCCCGTGGCGACGATGCAGCCGTCGACGACAGGCGTTGCTCTGAAGGGGGACGCGGTGCCCTTCCTTCAGGCGCTGCCGCGGGAGGGCACACTGGTTTTTCGTTTCGCCGGTTACTCGGGGCCGGCAGTCGAAAGCCGCTATGCGCTTCCTGCCCTGAAGTCGGTTTTGGACCGGCTGTCCAAGGCGTGTCGCTGGCCGGGAAGATGATGAATGACCTCGAACGAGTAGGACACTCAAATGACAAGCTTAATGCACGCAATGAAACCAGCGGCGCTCTGCTTGGCCATGCTGGTCGTCGTGGCACCGCTCGCCTCCAGCCAAGTGAATGAGATGTCTCCGCGGGCGGGTACGAGCTCTAAGAAGGTGCATCGCGTCGTGGTTCAAGTCGATAGCGGCGAGCGGAGCAAGATGAACCTTGCACTCAATAACGCAACCAACATCGAGCAATTCTACAGAGCGCGCGGCGAGAAAGTGGAAATCGAAGTCGTCGCCTTCGGCGATGGCTTGCACATGCTGCGAGATGACACTTCTCCGGTGAAAGATCGGCTCAAGGCCATCACTGCGGAGATGCCGACGATCTCGTTTAGCGCCTGCGGCAACACCCTGAAGAAGATGCTCAAGTCGGAAAACAAGAACGTACCCTTGGTGACCCAGGCGAAGCTCGTAGAGTCGGGCGCTGTGCGCGTGGTCGAGTTGCAGGAACAAGGGTGGACGTACGTAAAGCCCTGATCGCTTCTGCGACCTCGCATACTCGTCAGCGTGTTCGCCTTCTGCGGCAGGGGTCGCACGACCTGCGTCCACACCTCCTCGCTGGCGATGAAGCCGCGCGCCTCGGCTCATCCCGCGCGAGACGACGCTGGGCGTCTCGCCGGCATTCAGGCCGCGAGCTTCAGGCCGAAGCCCTCGAGGCTGGGTGCGATGCGCTCGGTGATCAGCCCGACCTTGCGCAGGTTGCGCACGAGCCCGTCATGCAGGTCGCGGCGGAAGTATTTGCGGAAGGCGGTCTCGTCGCCGCCGGCGGCGCGCTGGCGGCGGAACTGCTTGATCTCGTCGAGCTCGCCCTTGCCGAAGCCCAGCTCCTGGTAGACCGCGAGCGGGAAGGTGCCGGCGAGCGTGCGGCCGAGCGCCCATACCGCGAAGTCCTCCATCTCGCGATGCTCGGCGTCCGTCGCCTGGGCGACGAGGTCGGGCAGGGAGAGCATGGCGAACCCCATGTGGCGCGCCTCGTCCTGCAGGATACGGCGGCAGACCTGTCTCAGCACGGCGTCCTTCGAGGACTCGGCGAGCATGCGGAACAGAGACACCGCGAAGGTCTCGGCGACCAGCTGCAGGCCGATCGTCTTGAGGTACCAGGAGGAGGTGCCGAGCAGCGTGTCGAAGATCTCGCGCACATTGCCGCCCACCGGATAGATCTCGCCGTCGAGCCGGAGGTCGATGTAGCGCTGCAGCACCTCGTTGTGCCGGGCCTCGTCCGCGACCTGGGTCGACTGGAAGAGCTTGGCGTCCTGGCCCTGCACGCATTCGACCAGCTGGCTGCACAGCAGCATCGCGCCGTGCTCGCCCTGTACCAGGGTCGACAGGCGCCAGCGCGTGACGCGGCGGTTGAGCTCGATGCGGTCGGCCTCGGACGTGGCGTCCCAGAAGCGCGTGCCGTTGATGTCGACCAGGTCGTCGGAGATCAGCCCGCCGTCGCCCTCGAGCGGCACGGACCAGTCGATGTCCTTGGCGGCGTTCCATTGGTCGACCTTCGCCTGCTCGTAGAGCCGGCGAAGGTCCGACTGATCACTGCCGTAGTCGTGGCGGAAATGCGCTGTGTTACGCGTCTCGACCTGGTGTCCGTTGGTCACGGCATTCCTCCCAGTCGCCATATTTGAACAAATGTTAGAGGCGGCGGGCGGCGCTGTAAACCACTGGCCGCGGTCACCTCGCCAGTTGAACGCGGGGCTGGTGTACGGGCCGGGCCGGGCCCCAGCCTGTCGCCAGGGCAGCCAGACCTACGGAATCATCCGGCGGGCCGTTGCCGCGCCACACGATGTGCAGGTCGGGGCGCAGCAGGAAGACCGACGCGCCGTAGACCTCGCGCACGCGCTTTTCGTCGAGCTGCAGGACCTCGATCGGCGCGCCGCGCTCCTTAAAGGCGGCGACCAAGGCTGACACGTCGCCATCGCCCCTGTCGCTGTCGCCCCGGAGGTCGAGCAAGGTGTAGTTGTCGCCCAGCCGGTCCTGCAAGGCGCTGCCGTCACGGAGCCACATGTGCGGGATGCGCGCGTCCGGCACGGCTTTCGGCACGTAGCGGCTGATTTCCCATTCGGCCTTGTTGCCCGGCTCGTCGGCGATCAGGGCAGAGCCGGCGTAGGAGTAGCCCGCCTCGACGCCGACCATGCCGTGCATGCGGCGGTGATTGACGTCGAACGACGCTGCGATCTCCTGGCGGTGCGCGGCGCCCTCGGGTGTGTCGGCGTTGATCTTGTCGAGCTTGAGCTTCGCGCGCCAGATCGGCACGCCAGCCGCGGCCCAACTGGTCGCCTCGACGTTGCGCACGCCGACCGGCCGCCGCTCGTTCTCATAGCCGTCGAGCAGGCCAGGGCCGCCCCAACCGTGGATCGTGCCGGCAAGCTTCCAGGAAAGGTCGAAGGCGTCGCCCACGCCGGTGTTCATGCCGAGTCCACCGGTCGGGATGACGAGATGGATCGCGTCGCCGGCGAGGAACACGCGGCGGTCGCGATAGTGGTCGGCGATCAGCAGATTGTGCCGCCATGGGATGACCTGGAGAATCTCGAACGGGCAGGGGAAGCCGATCAGGTCTTCGATCACCGGCCTGAAGTCGGTGTCGGCCGGCAGCGAGGAGTGCAGGGTGAACTCGGTGCGGCAGCCCTGGGCGATGATGGTCGAGCCGGCGGCGTCGACGAAGTTGTAGTGCCGGCCGTGCCCGGTGCGGATGCGCTTGTAGAGCTCGTCGGACTTGAAGATCACCTGCACCAGGTCGCGGATGCGGCCGCGGCCGTCGAGCTTGATGCCGAGCTTCTTGCGCACCCGGCTGCTGCCGCCGTCGCAGCCCACCAGGTACGACGCGCGCAGCGTTTCGTCGCGGCCGTCGACAGTGCGTGCCGACAAGGTCACACCATCGGCGTCCTGCGCAAGGTCCACCAGTTCGCAGCCATAGCGGACGGTGACGTTGGGCGTGCTCTCCGCCACCTCCTTGAGCAGCGGCTCGAGCTTGTTCTGCGACACGAGCTGATAGGGCTCGAGCAGCCAGCGTCCATCTTCGCTTTCGGCGATCTGCTTGCGCCGCTCGGCGACCGATGGATATTCCAGCACCGCGATCGGGGGCTCGCTGAGCCGCGAGCAGAGATAGACGTTCATCGAGTTCTCGGGCGGATAGCCCAGCGCGCGCACGCGATCGGCGATGCCGATCCGGCGATAGAGCTCCATGGTGCGCGCGTTGGAGCGGTCCATCTTGGGGTAGGGCGCGGTCGTCCGATTGCGCTCGATCAGGGTGCAGCGCACGCCGCGCCGGCCCAGGTCGATCGCTAGGGTCAGGCCGACCGGACCGGCACCGGCGACGATGACCTCGGCATCGTCCGCACTCATGCGATTTCGCCCACCGTCGACATGCGCGGATCGCGGTAGGAGCCCCAGGTGTCGAAGTTGAGCGGCGTCGGCTCGATCACGCGCGGCGCCCGCGCGCCGACCTCGGGGAACTCCTCCATGCCGAAGCTGTATTCGAGGGTCATGCCGTCGGGATCGAGGAAGTAGAGGAACACGCTGGTCGAGGCTAGATGCCGACCCGGCCCGTACACCACCGGAACGTCCTTCGCCTTCAAGCGCGCCAGGCCGCGGCCGACATCGTCGATCTCGGTGACCATGAAGTTGAGATGGTTGAAACCGCGCTTGCCGCCCTGGGCGATGCCGATGCCGTGATGGTACGGGTTTGGGAAGGCGCGGAAGAAAGTGATCGCCTCGCCGAGGCTGTCGGACTGGGCGAAGTTCAGCACGTCGCGGAAGAAGGCGACCGCCTCACGATGGCGCGGTGTCGTCCAGACGACGTGCCCGAGCCGCTGGATCCGGGCGACGCTGGCCTCGAACGGCTCCGAGCGCGTTCCAGCCGGCAGCCGGTAGAACTCCATGGCCGCGCCGGTGTTGGGCTCGATCATGCGTGTCGCACGGCCGAGACCGCGGGCCGCGCATTCCTCCGCACTCAGCGCTTCGTGGCGCACACCGTTGGCGTCGAGGCGCTGATGCAGGGCCTCGAACTGCCGCTCATCCTCCAGCATCCAGCCGCCGCGCTTGAAGCCCGGCCGGTCTGCCGGGTGCAGCACGACGGCATACGGATCCTCGGAGCACTTGAAGCGGACCTCGCCCGCAGGGCCCCGTCCGGCGGGCTGCAGGCCGACGATCTCGCGATAGAATTCGGCCGACCGTTCGAGATCGGTCACCATCAACTCGACATAGCCGAGCTTCCTGTAGCGGATCATGCTAAAGCTTAGGCGAGATATGAAGCCTTCGGCAAATCTGCTCTGGCTCGGCGCCGCGGTCTCGTTGAGCGCCTTCGTCTCGGCGTATGTGGTCGCAATGTTCGTGGCCGATCGGCTGACCGACTGCACGACGCCGGCAGTGCTGCCGGTCGCCTACTTCATCATGTTGGGCTACGGCCTAATCGCGGCCCAGGTCGGCATCATGGACATGGTGAATGCGGGGCGCCCGCCGCCTTACGTCGACGAGCTGCAGTGGGCAAGCTTCGTGGTGATCGGGCTTGGCGCGTTCTGGGTTGTGCTGCAATACAGCGTCTGGCTGCTGCTGGGTTTCCTGATCCTGTTCTTCGTGCCGCTGGGCGCGGTCTATCTCATAGTCGGCATGCCCGTTTTCGCGGCGGTCTTGCGGCTCTACGAATGGGTCGTGCCGGACCTCGAGGCGTCGACCGCGTGGCCGGCGGCCGTCCCGGCGTTGGCGCCGTTCATCGTCTTTCCGCTCCACGATATCGACGCGCGGTGTGTGATGTAGCGATGTGGTAAGCTTCCAGCCAAACCCGGGAGCGAAACCATGGCGGACTACGATCTGATCATCCGCGGCGGCACGGTGGCCGATGGCACGGGCAATGGCACGCGCGAGGCCGATGTCGCCGTCAAGGACGGCAAGATCTCCGCGGTCGGCAAGGTGTCGGGCAAGGGCGCCGAAGAGATCGACGCGAAAGGCCTGCTGGTCACGCCGGGCTTTGTCGACATCCACACCCACTATGACGGCCAGGCCGTCTGGGATTCCCGCCTGCAGCCTTCGAGCTGGCACGGCGTCACCACCGCGGTAATGGGCAATTGCGGCGTCGGCTTCGCGCCGGTGCGGGCGCACGACCGCGACCGGCTGATCGAATTGATGGAAGGCGTCGAGGACATCCCGGGCGTCGCCCTGCATGAGGGGCTGAGCTGGGCATGGGAATCGTTCGGCCAATATCTCGATGCGCTCGAGGCGCGGCCGCGCGACATGGATCTCGGCGCCCAGCTGCCGCACGGCGCGTTGCGTGTGTTCGTGATGGGCGAGCGCGCGGCCAGGCTGGAGGAGGCGACGCCCGAAGAAGTCGCGCAGATGCGTGCCCTGACGACCGAGGCGATGCGCGCCGGCGCGTTAGGCTTCTCGACGTCGCGCACGCTCAACCACCGCACCGTGAAGGGCGACCCGACGCCGTCGCTGCGCGCCTCCGAAGCCGAGCTGCTGGGCATTGCGCTCGGCATGAAGGACGCCGGCTCAGGCGTGATCGAGTTCATCTCCGATTTCAACACGCCCAGCCCCGAGAGCGAGTTCGAGATGATCGACCGCCTGCTGGGCGCGAGCGGCCGGCCCTTCTCGGTGTCGCTGGCCCAGGCCCACAAGCGGCCGGACGGCTGGCGCCGCCTGCTCGGCCTGGTCGAGCGGCTGGCCAGCAAGGGCCATGCAGCCAAGGCACAGGTGGCGCCGCGGCCGATCGGCGTGCTGCAGGGTCTGCAGGCCTCCCGCATCCCGTTCTCGATGTGCGCCTCGTACAAGGCGATCGCCAAGAAGAGCGTGGCCGAGCGCGTGGCGATCATGCGCGACCCGGCGTTCCGCGCGAAGCTGCTGGAGGAGAGCCACGAGCCGCTGCGCTCAGACATGGCTGCGCGCCTCACTGACTACGATCGCATGTTCCCGCTTGGCGATCTGCCGGACTACGAGCCGGCGCAGGAGTCCTCGCTGGGCGCGCAGGCCCGCCGCGAGAATCGCGATCCGCGCGAGGTGATCTACGACTACCTGGTCGCGAACGAGGGCAGGAACTTCATCTTCTCGCCGTTCGCCAACTTCGCGCATTACAACCTCGACTGCTGCAGCGAGATGATGCAGAGCCCGCACACGCTGATCGGCCTGGGCGACGGCGGCGCGCATGTCGGCATCATCTCCGACGGCTCGTTTCCGACCACGCTGCTCTCGCATTGGGGTCGCGACCGCGCGCGCGGCAGGCTCGACGTGGCTTGGCTGGTCAAGCGCCAGACGCAGGACAATGCCCGGGCCGTCGGACTCGACGATCGCGGCGTGATCGCGCCGGGCTACAAGGCGGACCTCAACGTCATCGACTTCGACAGGCTCGGCGTGGAGGCGCCGGTGATGATGTGGGACCTGCCGGCCGGCGGCAAGCGCCTGCTGCAGAAGGCCCGCGGCTATCGCGCCACCATCGTTTCGGGCGCGGTGACCTATCGCGACGGCGAGGCGACCGGCGCGTTGCCGGGCAAGCTGGTGCGCGGTCCGCAGATCGCGCGGTAGGTCGCGGCGATCAGCTCGTCGACCAGGGGAGGCGGCGGTTCGCGGCGCTCGAGGTGCTGGCGCACCGACGCGATCGGCACCTCCGCCAGCACGAACGTCGAGCGGCGCAGCTCCGGCGCGCCGGCGCGACCGAAGGTCCGGCGTGCGAATGATTTGAGACAGCCCTCGAAGCGCTCGGCCTGATCGCGCACGCCGCGCTTGAGCGGCGCGGGCCAATCGCCCTGGACAAAGTCGTGGCGGCTGTAGAGCAGCAGCAGCCGGGCATCGTCGAGATGGCGGCGCACCCAGGCTGGCGTGTGCAGCGCCGCCGCCAACCCGTCGCCGGCCTCGATCGCGGCGACGAAGTCCCGCTGGTAGGCCAGAACCGTCGTGAGCCACAACTCGCCCAGCAGCAGGTCCCGCGAGGCGAAGCGGTAATAGAACGAGCCCTTCGGCGCCTTGAGCTGCGCCGTGACCGACTCGACCGTGACCGCCGCCGGTCCGCGCGCGGCGGCGATCGCCCGCGCGGCGGACAGGAAATCGGCATTCTCGAACAGCGCGCGTCCCATGAGATGTAGACTATATGGTCTAGACTATTTCGTCCACATATGCAGAGTCGGACGATCGATCACGATGGAGGATTCGATGCTGCACGAGCTTCTTGCCGGCGCTGCGAGAACCATGGCCAGCGTGCGCTATTGCTGGCTGATGACGAGCGCCGAGGACGGCGTTCATGCCCGGCCGATGGGGCGCCTTCCGGCCGAACCGGGGGAGGATGCGCTGACCGTCCGCTTCCTGGCCGACGGCCGCTCGCGCAAGGTGGCGGAGATCCGCCGCTGCAGCAGGGTGATGGCGATCTACGAGCATCAGCCGAGCGACGGTTATGTCGCGGTGACGGGCACGGCTGTGCTGCAGGGCGACCCAACGGTGGTGTGCCGGCGCTGGAGGCGCGGCTATGAAGCGTATTTCCCGAGCGAAGCCGACCGGGCGCACGCCCTCTTCGTCGAGCTCTCGATCGAGCGGATGGAACTGTGGATTCGCGGACTCACGCCCGAGCCGTTCGGGATGAAGCCGACGGTGCTCGAGCGTGAAGGGGAGTCCTGGCGCCTGGTCGGCGCTTAGTCGTCGGCGTCTAATCGACCAGATCGTACTCGAGACGCACCTGATCGACGATCTTGACCAGAGCGGTAAAGCAACCGGGCTGCAATTCGGTGAATCCGTCGACCGTCCAGTTCGGCGCCCCTGCGCGACGGACGGGGAGCGCCTTGGGCAGTGCCGCGACACAGCCGCGGAACTTCGGCTCGCGGGCGGCCAGCCGTTCGATGCGGTCGCTGAGATCGGCGTGGATGACTTCGGCCGTCGCTCGCTTCTTGATCGTCACGGGCTGCAGGACGTCTGCAGTGTCGAGACGCTGAAGAAACATATCAGGCATCGTTCGGCTCCTTGTACGCGGGCCTTCGGGAGGGGCGGCCCATTCTGCCATACGAGCGCGCTGGCTCAAGCGTGCCCTGTCCGAGTCAAGAAGCCGCAGCCCTCGCTGCCATCGTGTTGCCACGCAGCTGGGGGATCACACGCTCGCCGAATGCGGCGTACCACTGCTTCAACACGTCCGGCGTCTGGGACCGGTTGAAGTTTGCGGCAAAGTGACCGGCGCCGGCCGCTCGGCACTGCTCGATGATCTGCGTCGCCACTGAATCGACGCTGCCGGCGACGACTTCGTCGTCGCCGATCGAGAAGGCGTGCGCGGTCGGTGTGTCGAGCACCGCCGGCCGGTCGGGCGTATCGAGACGTGGGTCTGCTTCGAGGTACTTGCGCATGTTCCGCAGTACCGCGTCGACAACCGCGTCGCGGTCATCGTCCTCGCCCAACATCGTGACCTGGCGGCGAATGCACAGATCTTCCGGCCCCACGCGCCGGCCGATCTTGCAGGCCTCGTCGCGGAAGGCGTCGAAGATGTCGATGATCTTGCCGAGGGGATGGAAGCCGGTGCAGAGCTTGGCACCACGTCGGGCTGCCTTGCGCGCCGATGATTCGCTGACGACGGTGACCCAGACGGGCGGAGATGGCTGCTGCACCGGCCGCGGCGTGAGCCGGAGGTTGTCGAAGTTCCAGAACCTGCCGTGGTGCGAGATCACCGGGGTCTTGAGCGCAGCATCGAGGATGTCGAGCACCTCGTCGTTGCGCGCCCGCGCCTCGTCAGGTCCGAGACCGACCTTAGCCATTTCATTGGGAATGCCGGCCGCCGTTCCGATCTCGAGCCGGCCGCCGGTGAGATGGTCCAGCATGCCGATCTCCTCAATCAGCTGCCACGGCGCATGATAGGGCGCCACCATGCCCAGTGTTCCCAGCCGCAGTCGCTTCGTTCGTGATGCAAGGTTTGCGATCAGCAGGTTGGGCGCCGGCGAATAACCGGCGCCGAAATGGTGCTCGCTGAAGAAGATGCCTTCGAAACCTGCCGGCTCGGCGCTCGCCCACAGGTCGAGATAGGCATCGAAATAATGCTGCGAGCGCGGCGCGTCGAACGCCTCCTGAAGGTCGGTCGGTACGCCAAAGAATTCGAAGATCCAGGGTTTGATCATGGCCGCAGGGTCGAGGTCGCTGCAGCCGGCGTCAAGCGTCCAGCCATCGTCGGCGATTCCAGCCGCGCAGGGTAGAAATGTCGCCCGCTTAAGAGCCCTGTCACGCATGTGATAGTGCCTTTGATAGTGCGTGATGGGCCCGCCGCCTTCGCATGATGGGCGCGCGTCTCGTGGCCGGACTCCGGCAAGGAAGACTGCTGAGCGAGCTCAGTCGGCCTTGATGCCGTTGTCCCTGATGACCGTGAACCAGCGATCCTGCTCGGCCTTCTGGAAGGCAGCGAATTCCGCGGGTGTACTGCCGACGATCTCCATGTCGATCTGCTCGGCGAACTTCTGCCGCACGTCGTTGGCCTGCACGGCCTTCACCAACTCGCCATGCATGCGCTCGACGAGCGGCTGCGGCGTTCCTGCAGGGGCATAGACGCCCCACCACGAATAGGTCGGGTAGGTCTTGAGGCCGAGCTCGCCGAGCGTCGGCACGTCGGGCAGGGTTGCCAGACGCTTGTCGCCCGTCAGCGCCAATGGCCTGAGCTTGCCGCTGCTGAAGTGCGGACGCAGTGCGCCGAGGGTCGTGATCGACGTGTCGGTCACGCCCGCCAGCAGGTCCTGCACGGTCGGCCCGCCGCCCTTGTAGTAAATCTGGTTGAGCTCGAAGCCGTTGGCCTTCTGCAGGTACACCGCCAGCAACAGTGCGCCGCTCGCCGACAGGAGGCCGATGCTGGGCTTGCCCGGCCGCTGCTTCGCATCGCTCATGACGTCGGCAAAACTCCTGTAAGGGCGGGCGGGCGGGCAGGCCGCGGCGAGCGGCGCACGCCCGATCAGCATGACGTTCATCAGGTCGGCGTCCTTGTACGTCAGGTTGGGCGTGAAGGCCGGGCTCAGGATGTGGCTGTCGAAGGTGATCATCCACGTCATGCCGTCGGGCGGCGCCTTGGCGGCGATCGCCGCGCCGATCGCACCGGCGGCGCCCGGCTTGTTGTCGATCACCATGTTCCAGCCGGTGTTGTCCGCCACCTTGGCGGCAAGGATGCGCGCCACGGGATCGGTCGTGCCGCCGGGCGGGAAGGGCACGACCACGCGGATCGGCCCCTTCGGCCAGTCGCTGCCTTCTCCACGGACAATGGCTGGAACACCGAGCGATGCCGCTGCGCTGCCCGCCAGCACGGCGCGGCGAGACATTCCCGTCATTGCAATCCTCCCCGGACTCTACTCTCGGTTTTCAGTCCGGGGAGGGTATCATGGATGTCCGGCGAGGCAGGGCAGCGTCTGGAGTTATTTCAGCCGGTCGATCAGCTTGTTGCGCACGGTCTCGTCGTTCTGCGCGACCTTCATGATGCCGAGATATTCCTGGACCGAAAGGCCCTGGTCCGTGACCGCCTTCGTGACGTCGCGGTCGGCATCGTCGCGAATCTTCTCCTTCTCCGAGTCGGGCGCCTGCGCCAGCTTCTTCTTGTAGCTGTCGCTGACGGTGGAGACTTTCTTCACGGCAGCGGCGGTGGCGTCGAGTTTCTTGTCGGTGATATCGGATGCCGTCATTGGGGCGGCGGTCGGCGCCGTCGATGGCGATGAGGCGGGCGACGACGATTGAGACGAGGACGGCGGCGGCGAGGCCTGCTGGTTCTGAGCGTGCGCCATCGGAATGAGCGCCAAGCTGGCGACGCCGAGACCGATCGCGAGAGACTTGCTGATGGCGTGCATGTCGAACTCCCTCTGGACTGAAGGAGGTAACGCCCGGCGCGCGGGTTGGTCGAAGGAACCGCGGCGCGGTTCCCTCGACTGTGCGCTAATCACCTTTGATGTCGTTTTCCCTGATGACCTTGAACCAGCGCTCCTGCTCGCTTTTCTGGTAGGCGGCAAAAGCCTCCGGCGAGCTGGTCAGGATCTCCATGTTGAACTGCTCGATGAACTTCTTCGTGACATCCTCGACGCGGACCGCCTTGGTGATCTCGGCGTGCATCTTGTCGACGATCGGCCGCGGCACGCCGGTCGGGCAGTAGACGCCCCACCACGAATAGGACGGGAACCCCTTCACACCCTGCTCGATCAGGGTCGGCGTGTCGGGCAGCGCCGGCGTGCGCTGCTCGCCGGTGACGCCGATCGGCCGAATCTTCTTGGCGAGCAGGTGGGGGCTGAACGAGGTGAGGCTCTGGATCGCCACGTCGGTGACGCCGGCCAGGATGTCCTGGTTGACCGGCCCGCCGCCCTTGTACGGGATCAGGTTCAGGTCGACGTCGTTCTCCTTCTTGATCAGCGTCATCAGCACCAGGGCCTGGCTGGCGCCCAGCACGCCGATCGCGACCTTGCCGGGGCGCTTCTTTCCGTCGGCGACGACCTCGGCGAAGGTCTTGTAGGGGCGATCGGGATGCGCGCCGATCGCCTGCGGGGTGCGGCCGATCTGCATGACGTTGAACAGATCGGAATCCTTGTACGGCAGGTTGGACGCGAAGGCCGGATTGAGGATGTGGCTGTCGAAGGTGATCATCCAGGTCTGACCGTCGGGCGGCGACTTGGCTGCGACCGCCGAGCCGACCGCGCCGGTGCCGCCGGGCTTGTTGTCGATGATGACGTTCCAGCCGGTCGTCTCGATCAGCTTGGCCTGGATGATGCGCGCGACGGGATCGGTCGATCCGCCCGGCGGGAAGGGCACGACGATCTTGATCGGGCCCTTGGGCCATTCGCCCAGAGTATCGGCGCGGACGACCGCCGGCGTGGCCAGCAGCGCGGTCGTGCCGGCCAGCAGGGCGCGGCGGCGCACGGTCCGCCCGCGTGAGGTGGTCAACTTTGTCCTCCCTGATTCATTCGTTGTGCTGTCTCCTACACCAGCCGCTTGCACATGGGGAAGCCCGATTCATTCGCGAACCGAGACGTAGAAGGGATTGCCGTCGGGGTCCTTGCCTTCGCAGCGCGTCGCGAGTCCGTCGCCCAGGATCTTCGACATCCTGGCACCGCGGGCGATCAGTTCCGCCCGTGCTGCCTTGATGTCCTCGGCCCAGAAGCCGATCTTGGGCGGGCGCCTGCCCACCTCCGACGTGCCGTTGTGCAGGGCGATGATGCAGCCATTGGCGTCGAACTCCTTCCAGCCCTTTTCGTCCTTGCACAAGGCGAGGCCCAGCACGTCGCGATAGAACGCGACCATGCGCGGCATGGCCTTCGTGAACAGCACGATCCGACGCATCGACAAGGTTGTCATTTCTACCTCCGCGGCACGCTATCCGCGCACAGTTCGAAGTTTTTGCCAAGTCCGGCTGCTGGGGCTATTCACCGAACCATGCGATTCTTCGTGACCCTCCTGTACGTGTTGTCGGCTTTGGCGGCATGCCCACTGCAAGCGGCTGACCGGCTCGATCCCACGCCGCGCGTCGCGGTGGTCTCCGCGTTCGAGCCCGAATGGAAGACGCTGAAGGCTGCCGTCGAGGGCGCCAAGAGCGCCACCGTCAACGGGGTCGAGTTCGTCACGGGCACGCTGGGCGGCCGCTCCGTGGTGCTGTTCCTGAGCGGCATCAGCATGGTCAACGCTTCGATGACCACCCAACTCGCGCTCGACCGTTTCGAGGTCACCGGGATCGTGGTGAGCGGCATTGCGGGCGGCGTCGATCCGTCATTGCATGTCGGCGACGTCGTGGCCGCCAGCCGCTGGGGCCAGTACCTCGAAGCCGTGTTCGCCCGCGAGGCGGCGGGCAAGTTCGAGCCGCCGCCGTGGATGAAGACACCCTATCCCAATCACGGCATGATTTTCCCGATGGACGTCGGCGTGCGCAGCGCCAAGGGCATCGAGAACCGCTTCTGGTTCGAGGCCGATCCCGGCATGCTGGCCGCGGCCGGCAAGATCGGCGCCATCCAGCTGAAGCGCTGTACGGCCGACCAGGCCTGCCTGCACGATACGCCGCGCCTGGTCATCGGCGGCAACGGCGTGTCCGGCCAGGCCTTCGTCGACAACGCCGCCTTTCGGCAATACGTGTTCGAGACGTTCAACGCGCAGGTGCTCGACATGGAGAGCGCGGCCGTGGCGATGGTCGCCTATGCCAACGGTGTGCCGTTCATCGCCTTCCGCAGCCTGTCCGATCTCGCCGGCGGCAACGAGACAGCCAACGAGATGAAGGTCTTCTTCCAGCTCGCCTCGGACAATTCGGCGGCCGTCGTGCACCGATTCCTGACGGTGTGGACGCCACCCCGCTAGAGGGCTATCTACCCGGCCATGTCACTGATCAAAGGCGAAACCGGCGACTGGGAGATCGTGCTGGGGCTGGAAGTCCATGCCCAGGTGATTTCCGAGGCCAAGCTGTTCTCGGGCGCACCGACCGCGTTCGGCGCCGATCCCAACACCCAGGTGTCGCTGGTCGACGCGGCCATGCCCGGCATGCTGCCGGTGATCAATGCGCACTGCGTCGAGCAGGCCGTGCGCACCGGGCTGGGGCTGAACGCCAAGATCAACCTGCGCTCGGTGTTCGACCGCAAGAACTATTTCTACGCCGACCTGCCGCAGGGCTATCAGATCTCGCAGTACAAGGACCCGATCGTCGGCGAGGGCGAGATCGTGATCGACCTCGAGGGCGGCAAGAGCCGGACGGTCGGCATCGAGCGGCTGCACCTCGAGCAGGACGCCGGCAAGAGCCTGCACGACCAGCATCCCTCGCAGACCTATGTCGACCTCAACCGCTCGGGCGTGGCGTTGATGGAGATCGTGTCCAAGCCCGACATGCGCTCGTCGGACGAGGCGGCGGCCTACCTCACCAAGCTGCGCTCGATCGTGCGCTATCTCGGCACGTGCGACGGCAACATGGAGGAAGGCTCCATGCGCTGCGACGTCAACGTCTCGGTACGCAAGCCGGGCGGCGAGCTCGGCACGCGCTGCGAGATCAAGAACGTCAACTCGATCCGCTTCGTGAAGCAGGCGATCGAGTACGAGGCGCGGCGCCAGGTCGAGGTGATCGAGGGCGGGGGCAAGATCGTGCAGGAGACCCGCCTGTTCGATCCCGGTCGCGGCGAAACGCGGTCGCTGCGTTCCAAGGAGGACGCGCACGACTACCGCTACTTCCCGGATCCCGACCTGCTGCCGCTGGTCCTGACTCAGGACTTCGTCGACGGCATCAAGGCCAGCCTGCCCGAGCTGCCGGACGTCAAGAAGGAGCGCTTCGTCTCCGACTACAAGCTCACGCCCTATGATGCAGGCGTGCTGGTGGCGGAGAAGGAGACGGCGGAGTTCTTCGAGACGGTGTGCAAGGGCCGCGACGCCAAGGAGGCGGTCAAGCTGGTCACCGGAGACTTCTTCGCCATGCTCAACCGGCGCGGCGTCGGCATTGCGGATTCGCCAATCAGCGCCGAACATCTCGGCAAGCTCCTGGACCTGCAGAAGGACGGCACGATCTCCGGCCGGATCGCCAAGGACCTGTTCGTCGCCATGGAGGAGACGGGCAAGGATCCCGCCGTGCTGGTCGAGGAGCGCGGCATGAAGCAGGTCACCGACACCGGCGCCATCGAGGCGGCCGCCAAGGCGGTGATCGAGGCCAATCCGGACAAGGTCACCGCCTACAAAGCCAAGCCCACCATGTTCGGCTGGTTCGTCGGCCAGGTCATGAAGGCGACCGGCGGCAAGGCCAACCCGAAGGCCGTCAACGAGACGTTGAAGAAGCTGCTCGACGCATAAACTGTCGCGGCCTCGGTAACGCGTCATGCTCGTTGGACCGCGGAGCTCCAGCTCCGCTCATGAGCGGGCCTTGGAGGCCTGCGGTCCGATGAGCATGAGAAGGCGCGGTGTCAGCGAGACTGAGTCGTCGGTTTGCGCTTGGCGTCCGGCACCGGCTGCACGTTCTCCGCGCGACCCGGCTCGCCTTCGTGCTCGTGT
Organism: Reyranella sp.; assembly: GCA_035293665.1. Classification (GTDB taxonomy): domain Bacteria; phylum Pseudomonadota; class Alphaproteobacteria; order Reyranellales; family Reyranellaceae; genus Reyranella. The sequence goes on from DATGMK010000009.1 coordinate 21,660, forward strand.
CCGTCAGCCCGCTGCTCCTGCGGCTTGGCGACCCGCGTCAGGTTGAAGGCCGTGTTGATCAGCCCGATATGGCTGAACGCCTGCGGGAAATTGCCCATCAGGCGCTTCTGATGAAGGTCGTACTCCTCCGAAAGCAGGCCGAGGTCGTTGCGGATCGAGAGCAGGCGCTCGAACAGCTTCTCCGCGTCGGCCTTGCGGCCGATCGAGACGTAAGCATCGGCCAGCCAGAAGCTGCAGGCGAGGAAGGCGCCCTCACCGGGCTTCAGCCCGTCGTCCACCTCGTGCGTGCTGTAGCGTTTGACGAAGCCGTCGACCAGCAGCTTTTTCTCGATCGCTTCGACCGTGCCGACGAAGCGCGGATCGTCGGGTTTCACGAAGCCGGTCTGCGCCAGCAGGAGCAGACTGGCGTCGAGCTGGTCGCTTCCATAGGCGGCGCGGAAGGTGTTGCGCTCCTTGTCGAAGCCCTTGTCGCAGACCTCGGCATGGATTGCGTCGCGCACCTCGCGCCATTTCTTGACCGGCCCCTTGAGGCCGTGCTGCTCGACGCCCTTGACGGCGCGGTCGAAGCAGACCCAGGCCATCGCCTTCGAGTAGACGAAGTGCTGCTTGGGCCCGCGCGTCTCCCAGATGCCGTTGTCCGGCTCCTTCCAGACCTCGCACACGTGATCGACCAGCGCGACCTGCAGTTCCCAGCCCTGTTCGGTCGCCGCCAGACCGCCTTTGCGCGACTGCTCGAACGCGTCCATCACCTCGCCGTAGACGTCGAGCTGGAACTGCTGGTGGGCGGCATTGCCCGCCCGCACTGGCCTGGACTCGTCGTAGCCGCGCAGCCAGTCGATCTCCCATTCGGTCAGGCGCCGCTCGCCACGCAGCCCATACATGATCTGCATCTCGCCGGGCGAGCCGGCCACGGCGCGATGCAGCCAGTCGCGCCAAGCTGCCGCCTCGTCGTAGATGCCGGCGTTCATCATCGCCAGCAGGGTGAGCGTGGCGTCGCGCAGCCAGCACAGGCGGTAGTCCCAGTTGCGCTCGCCGCCGGGCTGCTCGGGTAGCGAGGTGGTCGCCGCCGCGACGATGCCGCCGCTCGGCTGGTAGGTGAGCGCCTTCAGGGTCAGCAGCGAGCGCTTGATGGCCTCGGCATGCGGGCCTTCGGTCTTGGTCGCCGAAGTGAAGTCCTTCCAGAACTTCTCGCATTTCTTCAGCCCATCGTCGGGATCGATCGGCGCGGGCAGCTCGAGATGGGACGGCTGGTAGCTCAGCACGAAGGGCACGGTCTTGCCCTTGGTCATGGTGAACTGTGCGACCGTCTTGAAGTTCTCGCCGCGGAAATAGGCGGGCGTGCGCATCACCACCATGTCGGGACCGGCGACCGCGCGCAGGGTGCCGTCCTTGAGACGCGTGACCCACGGAGTCGTCGCGCCGTAGCCGAAGCGCAGCATCAGCTCCATGCACATCGCGACCTCGCCCTCGTCGCCCCGCACGATGCGGATCAAGTCGGAGGAGGGGCCGTGCGGCATCATGAAGTCGATCAGGGTCGCCCTGCCGCGCGCCGTCTCGAACGTGGTCTCGAGGATCATCGTGTCGGGCCGGTAGCGGCGGCTCGTCGACTTGATGTCGTCGTGTGCCGTGATCAGCCAGAAGCCGTTGCTCTGGCCGCCCAGCAGCTTGGCGAACAGCGCATCGGAGTCGAAGCGCGGCCAGCACAGCCAGTCGACCGAGCCGTCGAGCCCGATCAGGGCCGCGCTCTTGCAGTCGCCCACCATGCCGTAGCTTTCGATCGGTGCGCTCATGCGGCCTCGGCGAACTGCAGGACGACCTTGATGTCCTCCGGCCGCCCCTGGAAGGCCTCGTGCCAGCGCTCGAGCGACACCTTGCGCGTGATCATGCGCGACAGCCAGTTCCGGTCCGCCCTGGCGAGCGCGTCGGCGCCCATCTCGTAGTGGCGCTTGTTGGCATTGACCGAGCCGAAGGTCACGAGGTTGCCCAGCACCATGTTGCGATTGAAGGTGCCGAAGTCGAAGGGCAAGGAATGGCCGCTGCTCGACACGCCGGTCAGGCAGACGATGCCGTCGACCGTCGCGCGCTTCATGACGTCGGCGATGACCGTCAACGCACCGGTGCATTCGATGACGATGTCGGCCTGGAACTCTTCCGGCAGGCGGCGCGTGTGGTAGATGCCGCCGAGGTCGCGCACCAGCTCCGGTTTCGGGCCGGTCTCGGCGAGGTCGAGCACATGGATCTCGTGGTTTCGCTGCCGACCCATCAAGGCCGCCAACAACCCGACCGGTCCCCCTCCGGTCACCAGCACGGTCTTCGGCGACCAGCTCCTGGTGCGATGTCCGATTCGATCGATATGGTCCCACGCCTTGGCAAGGATGGTCGCAGGCTCGAGCAGCACGCCCAGCAGCCCGAGCGACGTGTCGACCTTCACCGCGTAGTCGGGTTCGAGCCGGTAGCGCTCGGCGCCGTAGCCATCGAGCGCCTTGATGCCGCGCTCCGTATACTGGCCGTTGCGGCACATATCCCATTCGCCAGCTGCGCAAGCGGCGCAGGGCTGAGGGTCCTTGCGCCGTACGATGCCGACGACGTGATCGCCCTTGGCGAAGCCGCTCCCGTCCGGTGCCTCGAGGACGCGGCCGAGCGATTCGTGACCGAGCACCAGCCGCTCACGGCCCGGCGGCGCCCAGCCATAGGCGCCGGAGATGATCTCGCGGTCGGTGCCGCAGACGCCGAGCGCCAGCGCCTCCACCAGTAGCATCCTGGAGTCCGGCGCGGGTTCGGGCCGTTCGTCGAGTCGTACGGAGGCGGGCGTGCCAGGGAGGACGGTGATGGCCTTCACGATCCGGAAAAAACGTGTTCCGGCCTCGTGCGGTTCCGCGCCGGGGCTGTGTTAGACTGGCGCATGACCGTCAAGCTGTACGCGATGACCTGTGGCCGGCTGGTCGGCCGCCTGAAGGACCTGATCGAAGGCGAGGACGGTCCCGCCGACCTGCCGATTCCCTCCTACCTGATCGAGCATCCCAAGGGGCGCGCCTTGTTCGACACCGGCATGCACCCGCAACTGCGCAGCGATGCGGCGGGGCGCATCGGCGAGCGGGCGGCACGCCTCTTCGGATTCGAGCAGTTCGGTGCACGGGACGACGTGAAGTCGAAGCTGGAATCGATCGACCGCGATCCCAGCAAGGTCGACTTCATCGTCAACTCGCACCTTCATTTCGACCATGCCGGCGGCAACCAATTCGTGCCCAACGCCACCGTCGTGGTGCAGAAGCGGGAATGGCAGGCGGCGCAGGATCCCGACACCGCCGCCAAGGTCGGCTTCTTCAAGGCGGACTTCGACCATGGCCACCCGGTCAAACAGGTCGAGGGCGAGCATGACCTGTTCGGCGACGGCAGCGTGATCTGCATTCCCACCTACGGCCACACCCCCGGGCATCAGTCGCTCAAGGTGCGCACGGAGAACGGGGAGGTCGTGCTGACGGGCGATTCCTGTTACTTCTGCCGGACCCTGCGTGAGCGCCGGCTGCCGCGTTTCGTGTACGACCGCGAACAGATGCTGAAATCGCTGCACCGGCTGGAAGAGCTGGAGAAGGGCGGGGCGACGCTGTTCTTCGGCCACGATCCGGACTTCTGGAAGAACGTGCCGCAGGCACCGGTACCGGCCTTCTGAATCCCCCGAGATGCTGTAACATTGCGGCTCCATAGTCCCCGCGAGAGGGACAGGGAGGACGTATGCGCCCAGTCGATCGTCGTCGTTTCATCGGCCTGACCGCGGGCGGCCTGATCTTGCCGCGCTTCGCCGTCGGACAGGCCGACGACCGGCCGACCATCACCATCGCGGTGCAGCAGGTGGCGACCAGCGCCTCGCTGGAGGTGGTGCGCGAGCGCTCCAACGTCGGCGAGCGCGTCCAGCAATCGCTCTTCGAGAACCTGATCGCGCGCGACCTGAAGAAGAATCTCGAATCGATCCCCGGTCTGGCGGAGAGCTGGAAGCGGATCGACGACCGCACTGTCGAGCTGTCGCTGCGCAAGGGCGTGAAGTTCCACAATGGCGACGAGATGACGTCGGAGGATGTGGTCTTCACCTTCGGGCCTGAGCGCATGTTCGGCACCGACTACGACAGCAACTCCAATAAGACGCTGTTCACGACCGTGTTGGCGCGCGACAGCATCGAGGGCAAGAAGCTGCCGGCCGAAGTGATCGGCATTGCCAAGCGCATCTGGCCGTCGCTCGAGAAGGTCGAGGCGGTCGACAAGTACACCGTGCGCTTCGTCAACCGCGTGCCCGACGTCACGCTGGAGGGCCGGATCGGCGGACCGGCGAGCGAGATCATCAGCAAGCGCGGCTTCATGGAGGCCAAGACCTGGGTCGAATGGGCGCGCAAGCCGGTTGCCACGGGTCCCTACAAGGTGCGCGAGTTCAAGCCGGACGAAAGCCTGACCCTTGATGCGCACGACGAGTACTGGGGCGGCAAGCCGCCGATCAAGACGATCCGCTTCGTCGTCGTGCCCGAAGTGTCGAGCCGCATCAACGGCCTGTTGAGCGGGCAGTACGAGTTCGCCTGCGATATCCCGCCCGACCAGGTCGAGACGATCGCCAAGAACCCGAAGTTCGAGGTCCAGGGCGGCCTCGTCACCAACCATCGCATCCTGGTGTTCGACAAGCATCATCCGACGCTGGTCGACCCGCGGGTGCGGCAGGCGATCACCCATTCGATCGACCGGCAGGCAATCGTCGACAGCCTGTGGGCAGGCCGCACCCGCGTGCCGGCCGGGCTGCAGTGGGAATTCTACGGCCCGATGTTCATCGCCGACTGGAAGGTGCCGGAATACGACGTCAAGAAGGCCCAGGCGCTCCTCAAGGCGGCGAACTACAAGGGCGACCTGATCCCGTTCCGGGTGCTCAACAACTACTACACAAACCAGGTCGCCACGGCGCAGATCGAGGTCGAGATGTGGCGGGCCGCGGGGCTCAACGTGCAGATCGAGATGCGCGAGAACTGGCAGCAGATCTTCGAGAACGACGGCAGGCGTGCGGTCCGCGACTGGTCCAACAGCGCCGCCTTCAACGACCCGATGAGCTCGCTGGTCGGTCAGCACGGGCCGCAGGGCCAGCAGCAGCAGGCCAAGGAGTGGTCGAACGACGAGATGAACAAGCTCTGCGGCACGCTCGAGACCGAGACCGACATGGCCAAGCGCAAGGCGATGTTCAGGCGCATGCTCGAGATCTGCGAGCGCGAGGACCCCGCCTACACGGTGTTGCACCAGACCGCGACCTTCACCGCCAAGCGCAAGGACATCGACTGGAAGGCCGCGCCCGCCTTCCAGATGGATTTTCGCGCGGAGAACTTCCGCTGGACGCGCAAGGCCTAGCTCCGCTCGTCAGCCTGCGCGGCCTGACCGTCGACTTCGACACCGGCAAGCGCATCGTGCGCGTCCTCCACGGCATCGACCTGGAGGTGCGGCCCGGGGAGGCGCTCGGCCTGGTGGGCGAATCGGGCTGCGGCAAGAGCGTGACCTGGCTGGCGGCGCTCGGCCTGCTGGGCGGCCGCGCGCGCGTGGGCGGCGAAGTGCTGCTCGAGGGGCGCAATCTCGCCGGTGCACCCGTGGCGGAGCTGGAGCGGGTGCGCGGCCGGCGCATCGCCATGATCTTCCAGGACCCGTCGAGCAGCCTCAATCCGGTGCACCGCATCGGCCGGCAGCTGGGGGAGGCGCTCAGGCTGCATCGCGGCCTCGCTGGCGCGGCGGTCGACGCCGAGGCGCAGCGGCTGCTCGACCGCGTCGGCATCGCCGATGCCCGGCGCCGGCTGGGCGACTATCCGCACGAGCTCTCGGGCGGCATGAACCAGCGGGTGATGATCGCCATGGCGCTGGCTGGCCAGCCGGACCTCCTGATCGCCGATGAGCCGACCACCGCGCTCGATGCCACGATCCAGGCGCAGATCCTGGAGCTGCTGGCCGAGATCCGGCGCGAGACGCACATGGCGATGGTGCTGATCAGCCACGATCTCGGCGTGGTGGCGGAGAACACCGATCGGGTGTGCGTGATGTATGCCGGCCGCATCGTCGAGGATGCGCCGATCGACGCGGTATTCGAGGCGCCGGCGCATCCCTATACGCGCGGCCTTCTGGCGGCACTGCCCGAGCTCGAGGGCCCGCGCCGCATGCTGATGCCGATTGCGGGCGTCGTGCCGGAACCGGCGAACCTGCCAGCGGGCTGCAGCTTCGCGCCGCGCTGCGATCGGCGGATTGACGCTTGCGAGATCGCGCCGCCGGCGAGCACCGAGCTTTCGCCGCAACACCGGGTGGCTTGCATCCGCGCATGACTGCTCTGCTCGAAGTCTCCAACCTGGCGCGGAGCTACGATGTCCGCCGCGGCCGCTGGCCATTCGCCAAGCCGGCGACCCTGCATGCGGTCGACGGTGTGTCGTTCGCACTGCCGGCTGGCCGCACGCTCGGCCTGGTCGGTGAATCGGGCTGCGGCAAGACCACGACGGCGAAGCTCGTGCTCGGGCTGGTGCCGCTCACCGCCGGCGAGGTCCGCATCGGCGGCGAGAGGCTGCCGCCCGCGCATTCGCCCGATTGGCGGGCGCTCAGGCGGCGCATGCAGATGGTCTACCAGGACCCGCTGGGCGCGCTCGACCGAAGGCTGAGCGTCGGCCGGCAGGTGATGGAGCCGCTGGTGATCCACGGCCTCGGCAACGCATCCGAACGGCGCGAGAAGGCGCTGGCGATGCTCGATGCGGTCGGTCTGACCCAGCATCACTTCGACCGCTTCCCGCACGAGCTGTCGGGCGGCCAGCGCCAGCGCATCGTGCTGGCCCGCGCGCTGATCCTCGATCCGCAGCTCCTGGTGTGCGACGAGCCCATTTCGGCGCTCGACGTCTCGATCCAGGCGCAGGTGGTGAACCTCTTGCTGGCGCTGCAGCAGAAGCTGGGTCTGGCCTACCTCTTCATCAGCCACGACCTGCGCATGGTGCGGCAGGTGAGCCACGAGGTGGCGGTGATGTATCTCGGCCGCATCGTCGAGCAGGGCGATCCCGACCGCCTGTTCGCCACACCGGCGCATCCCTACACGCAGGCGCTGGTGTCGGCGATCCCGACCCATACGCGGGGCAGGAAGCGGCGCATCGTGCTGCCCGGCGAGCCGCCCAATCCGGTCGACCGGCCGGCCGGCTGCGCCTTTCATCCGCGCTGCCCGCACGCCGTCGCGCGTTGCCGCCTCGAGACGCCGGCGCTGCGGACGCTCGCCGACGGCCGCCGCGCCGCCTGTCATCTCGCTGAGCAGATCGCCTGATGCTGCGCTACCTCACCGGACGCCTGCTGCGCGCCGTCCTGACGATCTTGCTCGTCATCACCTTCGCCTTCTTCGTCCTGCATCTGTCGGGCGACCCGGCGATGATGATCCTGTCCGCCGACGCGCCGCCGGAATCGATCAAGGCCTTTCGGGCCGCCTGGGGCCTCGACCGGCCGCTGTGGGTGCAATATCTGGCTTATGTCTGGAACGCCCTGCACGGCGATCTCGGCGACTCCATGCGCGACGGCCGGCCGGCCATCCAACTGGTGCTGGAGCGGGTGCCGGCGACGCTCGCGATCACGGTGCCGGCCTTCCTGCTCAAGCTCGTCATCGGCATTCCCGCCGGCATCTATGCCGCCCTGCATCGCAATTCGCTGGCCGACCGGCTCACCATGATGGTTTCGGTCGCGGGCTTCACGGTGCCGAGCTTCGTGCTGGCGCTGGTGCTCGTGCTGGTCTTCTCGGTGCAGCTCGGCTGGCTGCCCTCGGCCGGCAGCGACAGCGCGAAGAGCGCGATCCTGCCGATCGTGACCCTCGGCATCGCCGGCGCCGCGATCCTGGCGCGCTTCACGCGCTCGGCCATGCTCGAGGTGCTGGGCCAGCCCTATATCCGCGCCGCCTCGGCCAAGGGCCTGCAATGGCGCGAGGTCGTGGTCCAGCACGCGCTGCCCAACGCGGCGATCCCGACCACGACCATCGTCGGCTTCATGGTCGGCACGCTCATCGCCGGCGCCGTGGTGGTCGAGAGCGTGTTCGCCTGGCCGGGGATCGGACGCCTGCTGGTGTCGTCGGTCTCCAACCGCGACCTCGCGGTGGTGCAGGTGATCCTGCTGCTGGTCGCCGCAACCATGGTGACCGCCAACATCGTCGTCGACGTGATCTATGGCTGGCTCGATCCGCGCCTGCGCCGGAGCAGTCATGGGCGGTAAGGGGCGCGTTAGGCGATTCTTCGAGGCGTGGCCGCCGCTCACCCTGCTGGCGCTCGGCTGGATCGCCCTGATGGTGATCGTGGCGTTCGGCGCCGATGTGCTCGCGCCTTATTCCTTCACCGCGCTGGACCTGCGGGCGCGCCTGCACCCGCCCGTGTTGATGGGAGGCACCTGGACGCATCCGCTGGGCAGCGACGAACTGGGCCGCGACGTGCTCTCGCGGCTCATCATGTCGATCCGGCTCAGCCTGTTGATCGCCTTCTTCGGCACCATGATCGCCGCGGCCTTCGGCACCGCCATGGGGTTCGTCGCGGCGCACTTCCGCGGGAAGGTCGAGGGCGTGATCCTGATGCTGATCGACTTCCAGGCCAGCATGCCGTTCCTGATCATCGCATTGGCGGTGCTGGCCTTCTTCGGCAACAACCTCGCGCTGTTCGTGATGCTGATGGGCCTCAATTCGTGGGAGCGCTACGCCCGCATCGCCCGCGGCCTCACGCTGTCGGCCAACGAGCAGGGCTATGCCGCGGCCGTGCGCCAGCTCGGCGCCTCGAACCTGCGCGTCTATGGCTTGCACGTCCTGCCCAACATCGCCTCGACCTTGATCGTCTCGATGACGATCACCTTCCCCGAGACCATCTTGCTGGAATCGGGCCTGTCGTTCCTCGGCCTCGGCGTGCAGCCGCCGCTCACATCGCTCGGAAACATGGTGGGCTACGGCCGCGAGTACCTGACGCGGGCGCCGTGGATCATGCTCTCGCCGGCGGCCGTGATCGTGCTGTCGACGCTGTCGATTTCGATCGTCGGCGACTGGCTTCGCGATCGCCTCGACCCGACCTTGCGCTAGAGCGATTTCTGTTCAGATGGAACCGCGCCCGCACGATCATCGCTTGTCCCATCGACCAACGGCGCGGTTCCACCTGAACGGAAATGC
>DATGMK010000010.1:0-179724 GCA_035293665.1 Reyranella sp.
ACCCGACTGCGCCTCCATGTAGCCGCCGCGCACGACCGCCGCCGAGGCGCTGCCACCGGACTGCACGAACAGCGCGGCCCCGGTCGAGACGACCGTGCCGCTCGCCGCGCCGCCACTGAACACCTGCTCGCTGCCCCCGGAACTCAGCACCGCCGAGATCGTCGTCCCGAAGGCGTACTCCAGCCCGCCGTTCAGCACCGTCGTGCCGCTCGCCACGCCACCCGACGACACATACTCCGTGCCACCGATCGAGATCGTGAGATTGCTCGTCGTAGCACCGGCCAAAATGTCGACCTCGCCACGCACGCCGGCACTCTTGGCCACGCCGCTCGACGAAATAGTCAGCAGACCGCCGACACCGATCTGATCGCCGGTTACCTGGCCGCCCGACGAGACGAGCAGCACGCCGCCGCTGGAGGCGACATTGGCGCTGCCCGCGCCACCCGACAGGAAGATACCGGTACCGCCGCTGGTGAAGGTGCCCGACAGGATCAGGCCCGATGCCGCGGCCATCTCGATGACGCCGTTGGTGATCGCCTGCCCCGACGTCTGAGCACCTGAACCAATCTCGATGATGCTGCCTGAGGTGGTGTTGAGGTTGCCGAACGAGCCGCCGCCGAAGACCCCGAAGGTCGCCCCGCTGGCGACCGTCGTATCGAGCTCGTTGCCGCCCGACGAAACGATCTCGAGGCCGCCAGTGCTGATAATGGTGCCGCTGGCGGTGCCACCCGACAGGACCAGCGTGCCGGAGCTCAGAACATTGACGCCGTTGCTCGTCTGGCCGGACGAGACCACCAGGGTCTGGCCGCTGCTGACGATCACCGTGCCGCCGCTGATCGTGCCGCCGCTGTTGATCGTGCCGGCCGCCGACCCGCCGGAGTCGATGAGCAGCGTGCCGCCGCTCAGCACCGTCGTGTTGCTCGCGATCGCGCCCGAGGCGACCTCGAGGGTGACACCGCTGCTGATGACGTAGCCCGAGAAGGTGTTGCCCGAGCCGATCTCCAGAATGCCGCCCGCCGCGATGGTGAGCGTGCCGGCGCTGGTTGCGCCCGAGAACATCTCGAGCTCGCCGGCACTGGAAATGACGGTGTCGCTGGTGATGCCGCCGGACGAAACGATCTCGAGGCCGCCGGCGGAGATTACCGTATGGCTGGCGATGCCGCCCGACGAGACGACCTGCACGCCGCCGGACAGAATCGTGGCGCTAAGCTCGACGCCGCCCGAGACGAAGGCGCTCGCGCCGGTCGAGATGATCGTGCCGGTGTCGACGCCGCCGCGCTCGGCCAGCAGGCCGCCGCTGCTCATGACTGTTCCGATCGCCGAGCCGCCGGCCGAGATCGTGAGCGCGCCGTTGCTGCCGGGCGAGCCGACATTGGTGCTGAGCACCAGCGTGCTGATCGCCACGCCGCCCGCGCTGACGATCAGGACGCCTGTGTTTTTGATCGTCGTGCTGACGGCGGATCCGCCAGACGACACGAACTCGAACGCGCGCGACGTCGCGCCGTTGCCGCTCAGCACCATGTTACTGGTGATGCCGGCGCTCGAGACGACGGCGCTGCCGAACGCGTCGACCGTGCCGGCGATCGCGAGACCTCCGGCGCTCACGATGAGCTGGCCGAAGCTCGAAACGGTGGTGCCTGAGGCAATGCCGCCGGTGTTCACCGTTTCACGGCCCATCACCACGCTGCTGCCAACGCTGGTGCCGATCAGCACATCGCCGATCGTCGTGCCGCCCAGATTGCCGCTGCCGAACGTCAGATTGACCTGGCCGCCCGCCTGGACCGTGGTGTGCGAGCCAGTGCCGCCCGAGTTGACGTTCATCAACCCGCCGCTGTTGACGGTCGTGTTGAGAGCGAGGCCGCCGCTGGTGATGATCAGCCCGCCGTTGCTGCCCGGAACGGCGATGCTGGTGCTGTTGACGATCGTGCCGACCGCCGAACCGCCCGCACTGATGCGCAGGATGCCGGTGTTGGTGAGCGTCGCGCCCGAGGCGATGCCACCATTGAACACGGTCTCGATCGCCGACACGCCGAGGCCCGCACCAGTCAACCGGTCGCCAACGGTGGTGGCGCCGGACGAGACGTTGATGAACGCGCCGCCGACTGCGGACGTGCTACTGCCGGCGCCGCCGCTCAGCGTCATGGTGCCGCCGCTCGACACGAACGTTGAAATGGCCGTGCCGCCGGACAACACGATCTCCGCGCCGCTCGACAGGACGGTGACGTTAGTGCTGGTCTGGCCGCCCGAGATGGTGAGGAGCTGGCCGCTGGAAACGGTCGGCCCGGCGCTGGTCACGGTGCCGCCGCTGTTAACCGTGCCGAAGTCTTGGCCGCCGGACAGGATGATCAAGGTGCCGCCGCTCAGCACCGTGGTGTTGCTGGCCGTTCCGCCCGAGGCGATCTCGAGCGTCTGGCCGCTGCTGACGGTGAAGCCATTGAACGTGTAGCCCGCGCCGGCCTCGAGAATGCCGCCCGACCCGAGCGCTATGACGCCGCTGCTGACGGCGCCGCCGAAAAGCTCGAGCTCGCCGCCCGAGCCGATCGTGACATCGCTGACCACACCGCCGGACGAGACAATGCCGGTGCCGCCGGCCGAGACGACCAGGCCACCGGCGAAGCCGCCGCTCAGCGCGACGGCAACGCCGCCGCTGGTCGCGGTGTTGGCGATCGCCGAGGCGCCCGCGCCCGCTTCCGCGATCAGGCCGGCATTGATGGCGAAGCCGCTGCCGACCGCCCCCGAGCCCAGCAGGACGATACCGCCCGACGCATAGGTGAAGTTGACCGACGATCCGGGATTGAACAGCTCGAGCGTGCCGCCGCTCCCGATGAACGCGCTGGTGGCGGCGCCCGAGAAGACCGCCTCGAGCCCCCCGTTCAGGATCGAGACGCCGTTGGCCGCGGCGCCCGACGAGACGTTCAGGATGCCGCCGTTGTTTACGGTCGTGGCGCTGGCCAGACCGGCACTGGTGGCGCCGCTGCCGAGCAGCACGTTCATCACGCTGCCGCTGAGCAGAGATGCCGAGAGCGACTCGCCGGAGCTCACGAACTCGACGCCGCCCGACGAGATCGTCGTGCCGATGTCGATGCCGCCGCGCTCCAGTACGTTGCCGCCGCTGCTGAGGGTCGTGGCGATCGCCGATCCCCCCGCGGAAATGGCAAGGCCGCCATTGCTGCCCGGGGGCGCCCCGACATTGGTGCTGAGTACCAAGGTGCTGACTGCCGAACCGGCGGACGAAACCACCAGCACACCGGTGTTTGACAGCGTCGTCCCTGAGGCGATGCCGCCGGACGAGACGATCTCGAAGGCGCGCGCCGAGCCGCCGCTGCCGATCACCAGCATGTTGCTGGTCACGCCGCCGGAGAGGATCGCACTGCCGAGGCCGCTGACCGTGCCGGAGATGGCCTGCCCACCGCTGTTCACGATCAGCTGGCCGAAGCTCGAGACGGCGATGCCCGAGGCAATGCCGCCGGTGTTCACCGTTTCACGCGCCAGACCGGTGCCGCTGCCGATCAGCACGTCGCCGATCGTGGTGCCGCCCACCCCGCCGAAGGTGAGGTTGACCTGGCCGCCCGCCAGGACGGTGGTGTGCGAGCCAGTGCCGCCGGAGTTGACATTCATCAACCCGCCGCTGTTGACCGTCGTGTTCAGGGCGACGCCGCCGCTGTTGACGATCAGTGCGCCGTTGCTGCCGGGAACGTTGATGCTGGTGCTGTTGACGATCGTGCCGACCGCCGAGCCGCCGGCGTTGATGCGCAGGATTCCGGTGTTGCTGAGTGTGGCGCCCGACGCGATGCCGCCGGTGAAGACGGTCTCTATGGCCGAGACTCCGAGTCCCGCGCCGCTCAACAGGTCGCCGAAGGTGGTCGCGCCGGACGAAACATTGACGGTTGCGCCGCCGACCGCGGAGGTGCTGCTGCCCGCGCCGCCGCTCAAGGTCATGACGCCGCCGCTCGACACGAACGTCGAGATCGCGGTGCCGCTGGACAGCACGATCTCCGCACCGCTCGACAGCACGGTGACGTTGTTGCTGGTCTGGCCGCTCGAGACGGTGAGCGTCTGGCCGCTGCTGACGACCGGGCCGGCAGAACTGCTGACAACGCTGCCGCCGCTGTTGACGGTGCCGAAGTCGTGGCCGCCGGCGAGGATGATCAGCGTGCCGCCGCTCAGCACCGTGGTGTTGCTGGCAACACCGCCCGAGGCGATCTCGAGCGTCTGGCCGCTGCTCACGGTGATGCCGCTCGCCGCGTAGCCCGAGCCGGCCTCGAGCGTGCCGCCCGGCGCGATGCTGAGGATGCCGCTGGTCTGCGCCCCGCCGAACAGCTCGAGCGTGCCGCCGGACCCGACCGTGGTGTCGCTGGCGATGCCGCCGGACGAGACCTGCGCGAGGCCGCCCCCGAGGATGGTCGTGCCGCTCGCCAGGCCGCCGGACAGGACGATGCCCGTCGCGGCGCTGGCGATCGTCGTCGACAGGACCTCGCCGCCGGACCCGACCGCGCCAACCTGCCCATTGCTGAGGCCGACGCTCGTGGCGACAAAGCCCGAACCGATCAGCAGCTCGCCTCCGGTATTGAGGATGACGCCATTCAGAGTGGCGCCACCGAACAGCTCGAGCGTGCCGCCGCTCAACACGTAGGTGTTGATCTCGGTGCCGCCCGACGAGACCATCTCCAGGCCGCCGGCACTGATGAAGGTGGCGCTCGCGGTGCCACCGCTCTGCACCACCATGGTGGCGGCGCTCTGCAGCGTGACGCCGGTGCTCGTCTGGCCCGCCGAGACGATAACCGTCTGTCCGCTGCTGTACGTCGGACCCGTGGCCGATGCCACGTACGAGATCGTCGTGCCCGACGAGCCGTCTGACGCGGCGCTGAAGGCAAAGCCGCTGACGCTGAGGTTGTTCCAGAAGTTCAGCGCGTAGCTGCTGCCGTTCTCGTTGAGCTGCAGGGTCTGTCCGTGCTGCTGCAGGCTGCCGCTGTTGTCGAACGCGATGCCCGTGAGGTCAATGCTGTCGCTGGGCACGAAGCCGGTGATGACGTTGGTCGGAACGGCCGGGCCGTCGACCTTCAGGGTGCCCGACGCGCCGGCGAACTGGATGCCGCCGGCGGCCAAGGCGCCGCTGCCGACCTCCAGCACGCCGCCGGAGATGATCGCATCGCCGACCGTGCCGGCCGAGCTGATGAAGGCAGAACCGCCGCTGTTGATGACGGTGCGGCTCGCCGTGCCGCCCGACGAGACCTGCAGCAAGCCGCCGCTCAGCACGGAGCCCGACATCGCAACGCCGCTCGAGACGAACTCCTTGCCACCCAGGGAAATGACAGTGCCGCTGTCGACGCCGCCGCGCTCGGCCATCAGGCCGCCGCTGCTGATGGTGGCGCCCGAGGCAATGCCACCGGAGGAGACAACCAAGGCACCGTTGCTGCCGGGGCTGCCGACATCGGTGCTGAGCACCAGGGTATGGAGCGCCTGGCCGCCCGAATTGACGATCAGCACACCCGTGTTGGACAGGACCGTATTGGACGCGACGCCACCGTTGTTGACGTTCTCCTGCGCGCGCAGGCTGGCGCCGCTGCCGATCAGGACGTCGCCGATCGAGATGCCGCCCAAGGGCCCGTTACCACCAAGCGTGACGACGCCACTGCCGTGAACGGTCGTCCCGGAGCCGCTACCCCCCGAGAAAACGTTCATCAGGCCGCCGCTATTGATAACGGTGCCGATGGCCACGCCGCCGGAATTGACAATCAGCGCGCCGTTACTGCCAGGCGCTCCTATGTTGGTGCTGTTGACGATCGTGCCGACGGCCGAGCCGCCGGCATTGATCCCAAGCACGCCGGTGTTGGTGAGCTGCGCGCCTGACGCGATGCCGCCCGAGAAGACCGCCTCGAGTGCAACGACTCCGAGTCCCGCCCCACTCAGCACATCGCCGAAAGTCTGGCCTCCCGAGACGTTGACCACGCCTCCGCCCTGCACGGCGTTGGCGCTGGCGACACCCCCACCCAGCACGATTTCTGTGCCGCTCGACTGCACCGTGATGCCGCTGCTGGTCTGACCGGCCGAGATGGTGAGTGTCTGGCCGCTGCTGACGATCGTCCCGCCGCCGCCACCACTGCCGGCGCTTCCGTTGCTGGTGCCGCCGCTGTCGACGACGGTGCCGACGTCGCTTCCGCCCGACAGCACAATGAGGGCGCCGCCGCTAAGCACATGGGTGTTGCTGGCGATGGCCCCCGAGGCGATCTCGAGCGTCCGGCCGCTGCTGACGATGATGCCGCTTGCGGTGTAGCCCGACCCGGCCTCGAAGGTTCCGCCCACCCCGACCGCGACATTGCCGCTGTTGATCGAGCCGCCGAAGAACTCGACCAGACCACCCGAGCCGATCGTGACGTCGCTGACCACGCCGCCCGACGAGACGATCCCGCTGCCGCCGTCCGAGACGACCAGGCTGCCGGCGAAGCCGCCGCTCAGCGCGACGGCGACGCCCCCACTGGTCGCCGTATTCGCGATCGCCGAGGCCCCTGCTCCCGCTTCCGCGAACAGGCCGGTCGTGACGAGGAAGCCACTGGCCACCGCGCCCGAGCCCAGCAGGACGATACCGCCCGAAGCATAGGTGAAGTTGATCCCCGAGCCCGGATTGAACAGCTCGAGCGTGCCGCCGCTTCCGATGGACGCGCTCGTCGTGGCGCCTGAAAACACCACCTCAAGGCCGCCGCTCAGGATCGATATGCCGTTGGCTGCGGCGCCCGAGGAGACATTGAGAATGCCGCCGCTGCTGACGGTGGTGGCGCTGGCCAAGCCGGCACTTGTGGCGCCGCTGCCCAGACCCACGTTGAGGATGCCGCCGCTGAGCACCGTTCCCGACAGGGCCACGCCGGAACTGACGGACTCCTTGCCGCCGGCGGAGATGATTGTCGCGGTGTCGGTGCCGCCGCGCTCGTTCATCAGGCCGCCACTGCTGACGAAGGTCGATAGGGCGACGCCGCCCGAGCTGATGTTCAGCGAGCCGTTGCTGCCAGGCGAGCCGACGTCGGTGCTGAGCACGATCGTGTTGATCGCGGAGCCGCCCGCGGACACGTTGACGTTGGCCGTGTTGCTGAGCGTGGTGTGCGAGGCGATGCCGCCCGAAAACACCATTTCCTGCGCGTGGGTTGCCGCGCCGCTGCCGCTCAGCACGAAGTCGATCGAGATGCCGCCGCTCGACACGAAGGCCGTGCCGCCGGCGTTGACCGTCGCGCTCGTCTCGGTGCCGCTGAAGCGGATGTCGGTGATGCCACCGCTGTTGATCGTCGCCTTCGTCGCGAAGCCGCCGGACGAGACAACCAGCGAGCCGTTGCTGCCGGCGGATCCAACGTTGGTGTTGTTGACGATGGTGCCGACGGCCGATCCGCCAGCCAACGCGATCAGCAAGCCGGTGTTGGATAGTGTGGTGCCCGAGGCAATGCCGCCGCTCAAAATCTCACGAGCACGGTCCGCAGCGCCGCTGCCGCTGACCACATCATAGAAGGTGGTTCCGCCCGACAGGACAGTCGCGGAGCCGTCGGCCACGATGGTCGCGCCGCTCTCGACACCGCCGCTCGAGACGAAGATCTGGCCGCTGCTCAAGGCGGAAGTTCCGGTGGTGACGCCGCCCGCCACGACGTTGTCGATGCCACCGCTGGACACGACGGTGCCGATCGCGACGCCGCCAACCGAATCCACGCCGCCGCTCAGGATGGTGCCGCTGGCCGTGCCGCCGGAATTGACGATCTCGATGCCGCCAGAGAAGACCGTGACGCCGACGCTGGTCTGACCGGACGAGATCGTCAGAGTGTTGCTACTGGTAACGACGATGCCGCCCGTGCCGCTGCTGGTCCCGCCGCTCGACACGACTGTGCCGAAGTCTTGGCCGCCGGACAGGATCAGGATCGTGCCGCCGCTCAGCACCGTGGTGTTGCTAGCAACCGCACCGGACGCCACTTCGAGCGTGACGCCGCCGCTGACGACATAGCCCGAGAGGATGTTGCCCGAGCCGATCTCGATGGTGCCGCCGCTCTGAATGGTGGTCGTCCCGGCGACGATGCCGCCGCTGAATATCTCGAGTATGCCGCCGCTCGCGACGGTAGTGTCGCTGGTCGTGCCGCTGGAATCGACCTCGAGCACGGTGCTGCTGCTGACGGTGTAGCCGCTGACGGTGTAGCCGGATCCCAGCGCGAAGGTCTCGCCGTTCGAAATGACAAGTGTCGGGTCGTCGACGATCGCGCCGCCGAACAGGCGCAACGTGGTGCCGATGCCCATGACGTTGCCGCTGATCTGGCCGCCCGACGAGACATTCAGCGTCGCGCCGCTGGCGTAGGTGCCGCCGATCTCGAGGCCGGAGGAGACGTTGGTCACGCCGGACACCAGCGCGCCGCTGTCGGTCCCGCCGCGGACCTGGATGGTGCCGCCGTTCTTCACGGTCACGCCGCTCATCAGGCCGGCGCTCGACGCCACGGCAAAGCCGCCGCTGCTGACCGTCGCGCCGGACGCGAAGCCGCCGGAGGACACGATCAGGCCGCCATTGCTGCCCGGTACGCCGACGTCGGTGCTGAGAACCTGGGTGGCGAGCGCTGTGCCGCCCGACGACACGATCAACTGGCCGGTGTTGGACAGAACGGTGCTGACCGCGGAGCCGCCGAACGACACGACCAGCCGCGCGCTCTGGCTCGCACCGCTGCCGATGATCAGGTCGTTCATGGCGAGGCCGCCGCCCGAGCGGAAGCCAACCCCGAGGGTGCCGCCGCCGTGGACGGTCGCGCCCACCTCTGTGCCGCCACTGCGGACGTCGAGGACGCCGCTGCTCAGGACCTGGGTGCCACTGACAACGCCGCCCGATGAGACGATGATCGCCCCGTTTGAGCCGGGACCAAACCCGGTGGTGAACATCGCCGAGTTGTTGTAGCCGACCGCCCCCGACCCGAAGACCAGCAGGCCGGTGTTGGAGACGACCGCGTTCGATACGACGCCGCCCGATGATACTGATTCGAATGCCGAAAGCGCGACCCCGTTGCCGATGATCGTGTCGCCGGTCGCCGTCGTCCCGAACGAGACGAACGCGCTGCCGCCACCGAGGATCGTCGTGCCTGAGTCCGTACCTCCCGACGACAAGAAGTAGAAGCCGCCGCTGCTGATCGTGGCGTTCGCGATGCTGCCAGACCCCAAGGCCCCGATGCTGCCGAACGCCGTGGTGCCCGACGCGACGGAGCCCGACGACACGAACATGCCGGCGCCCGCCGCGACGAAGCCGTTGCGGTCGATAGCGTTGAACAGGGTTTCGCTCGCGCCCGAGGAAATCACGGTGCCGCTGGCGCTGCCGCCGCTCGACACCAGCTGCGCGCCGCCCGACGAAATGACCGTGCTGATCGCGGTGCCGCCAGACGACACGAATTGGAAGCCGCCGCTCAACAGGACCAAGCCCGAAACGGTGACGCCGGAGTTGACGAAGACGTTCGCCGCCGACACCTCGCGCAGCCCGCCGGCCAGCACCGTGAGATTGCTGACGGTGGTCCCGCCGACCTGGATGAATTTGCCGCCGCTCGAGACGGTGATATTGCTGGCCGAACCGCCGTTCGACACGACCTCGGTTCCGCCCGCCAGAATGACCGTATTGGCGCTGGTCTGCCCAGAGGACACGACCAGGGTGAATCCTGTGCCGACATCCAGGATGGCGCCTGAGCTGAAGGTCAGGCCGCCCGAATTGATGGCACCGCCGTCGAGCTCCAGGATGCCGCCGCTTTGGACAACGGCGCCGCTGAAGACGCCGCCCGACGAGACGACCAGTTCGCCGCCACCCTGAACGGTCGCGCCCGAATCGAAGCCCCCGCTCAGGACCCGTACGACACCGCCGCTGACGATGCTGTCGACCAGGCTGCTGCCGGTAGAAGTGACGCTCTCGACACCAGAGATCGTCATGTGGTTCACGGACACGCCGGCCTCGACGACCGCGCTGACGCCGCTGAAGACCGTGATGCCGCCAATGGCGGCCCCCGATCCGAAGGCCTCGATCGCACCCGACTGGAAGAAGACGTTAGTCGTTCCGCCCAGATACTCGACCGTGCCGCCGCTGCTGACCGTCGAGCTGCTGAGCGCGCCGCCCGACAGGACCTGGACCTTGGCGCCGGACAGAACGACGAATCCGCTGCTCGTCTGGCCGTTGCTGACGGCGAGGGTGTAACCAGCACCGAGCTCGATGACGCCGCCCGGCGAAAGCATGGTCGTGCCCGACAGCGATGCGCCGCCCAGCAACTCCAATGCAGCACCGCTCTGGATCGTGACGTTGCTGACGATGCCGCCGGAGGAGACCAGCTCGAAGCCGCCGCTCTGAATCGTCCCGCTGATGTCCATGCCGCCGCTCGAAACGAAGGCGACGCCGCCCACGCCGATCGTGCCGCTGAGGCTGGAACCGCCGGCCCGCACGGAGGCCGCGCCGCCGCTCGACAGGACATTGCCGGTTGCGATGCCGCCGGACAGCGCGATCAGGACGCCAGTACCGGTGGCGGTGGTGTTGAGTGCCGACCCGCCGGCTGCGACTTCGGCGACCAGGCCGTTGGCGACCGTCTGTCCGCTTACGGTCGCGCCCGGACCGACCTCGACGATGCCGCCGGACCCGAAGACCGTATGCTGCGGGAAATTTGCGCCGCTCAGCAGTTCGAGGACACCACCGCTGTTGATGGTGGCGCCGTCGACCGTGCCGCCGGACGAGACGACGACCGTGCCGCCGGTGTCGATCAGCAGGCCGTTCTGCGTGACCGTCGAGCCGCCGCTCGTCTGGCCCGCCGAGACGCCCAGCGTGTAGCCGGATCCGATCTCGAGGATCGCGCCGGTCTGCGAGGTGATCGGGCCGATGACGTTGGCGCCGCCCAGCAACTCCAGTTCGCCGCCGCTCGAGAGAACGATGTTGCCGACGGCGCCGCCGGAGGAGACGATCTCCTCGCCGCCGCTCTGGATCACATCGCCGCTCGTCGCGCCACCCGAGGAAACGTAGACGATCCCGCCGGACTGAACAGTTCCGCTGATCTCGATACCGCCCGCAACGATCCCGGTGCCGCTGACGGCGATCGTGTTGCTCAGGCCGCTGCCGCCCGACAGGACCGCGAGCGTGCCGCCGCTGGTGGCGGTGTTCGCGAAGCCAATGCCGCCGGATCCGACATCGGCGATCACGCCGTTGCTGACGACGAAGCCGCTCGCCGTTGCGCCCGACCCGACGAGCGCGATTGCGCCCGAGAGTAGGTTGGTGTGGGACTGGACGAAACTGGCGCCGCTGAAGAACTCGAACGTACCGCCGCTGGAGACGACCAGCCCGTCGACCGTGCCGCCCGAGGAAACAGCAAGCAGGCCGCCGGCCAGCACGACGATGCCGCCGCTCGTCTGACCTGACGAGACGGTCAGCGTATAGCCCGATCCAACCTCGAGCACCGCGCCGGAGGCAAAGCCAAACGCGCCAGTGAGGGTCGCGCCGGCCAGCAGCTCGACTGCGCCGCCCGAGTTGACCGTGGGCAGATTGACGGTGCCCCCCGAGGAGACAATGAGCGTCGCGCCGCTCTGCACAACTGCATTGCTGACGACGCCGCCGGACAGCACGACCTCGGTGCCGCCGGCCTCGATCGTTGGATGATTGTCGACGCCGAGCACCGAGCCGATGCCACCGGACTGGATGTCCTGGTTGAAAGTGCCGCCGCCGGAGGACACGACGTACGCGCCGCCGCTGGCGATGATCGTGCCGCTCGCGCGGCCGCCAGACTGCAGGACTTCGACGGCGCCGTTCGAAATAGTCGCGCTGATCGCCGACCCGGTCGCACTGGCGGCCAGGATGCCGTTGCTGATCACCAGCCCGCTGGCAACGGCGCCGGAGCCGATCATCATCGTGCCGCTGGTGTTCAGCGAGACTCCGCTCAGCGTCGGGTTGCCGCCAAGGAAGGTCAGCGTGCCGCCGCTGGATACCGTCGTGTTGCTGATGAAGCCGCCGCTGGAGACGACCTCGTTGCCGCCACTCGAAACGGTGACGCTGACGACCACGGCGCCGGAATCGACGTCGATTGCGCCGCCGCTGAGGACGACGATGTTCGCGCCGACCATGCCGCTGGTCTGGCCCGACGACACTTCCAGCGTATAGCCCGAGCCGATGCGATAGGTGCCGGCGCCCGATACGGCGAGTGTGCCGAGGACCTGTGCGCCGCCCAGCAAGGTCAACGTGCCGCCGCCCGAGACCGCGCCGTTGCTGATGGTGCCGCCCGAAGAAACGGTCTCCGAGCCGGCAGACAAGATCGTGACCCCGATCGTGGTGCCGCCCGACGAGACGTTGATTGCGCCGCCAGCGATAGCGGTAACGCCATTGCTGAGCGGGTTGAGACCGCTGCTGACTTGTCCCGAGCTGACGTTCAGGGTGAGCCCGGAGGTGTATTCGAGCAGGCTGCCGCCGGCGAAGACGGTCGTTCCGGTGAGCGCGCCCGTGCCCGCGAGCTGCACGATGCCGCCCGACGAGACAGTCAGGTTGCTGGCAACCGCGCCGTTCAGGACCGTCTCGATACCGCCGCTGGAGACGACGCTGCCGGTCGTGCCGCCGCCGGACGAGACCGTTTCGAAGCCGCCCGAGGAAATCTGCGTCGCGCTGGCATGGCCGCCGGCGAAAACGCGATTCACAGCCGCGTTGCCGACGAGCGTACTCACTGCGCTGCCCGCGAACTGCACATTCTGGGCGGCCACGAGTCCAAGCGTTGTGCCGCTCGCGATGGCCCCCGACGAAATGTTGTCGAAACCTGTGCTCAGGATCGAGACGCCGGACACGGTGGCGCCGACGACGCGGAGGCTGCCGCCCGACACGACGATGCCGGTGGCGGATCCACCGGAACTGACCGTCACGTTGCCATAGCCGAAGGCGCTGGCGTTCGCAGCGCTGCCGCCGCTAGAGATGACGAAATTGCCACCACTCGACACGACGGTGTTGAGTGCGGTGCCGCCGTTCGAGATGCTGATGTTGCCGAAAACGTTCACGACGGCGCCGCTGGCCTGGCCGCCACTGAACACGAACAGGGTGCCGCCCGAGGAAACGACGGCAGACACGGCGGTTCCGCCGCTCAGTTGAAGTTGGCCAGTGGACAGCGTGGTGCCGTTCGCCACGCCGCCGGAGAACACGACCTGGCTGCCGAAGTTCAAGGTCGTCGTGCTGGTGGTGATGCCGCCGGAGGAGACGAATTCGACACCGCCCGACACGCGCGTGCCGCTGGCATCCCCCCCGGCCGAGATCGTGTCGCTGCCGCCGAAGAAGTCGGTCGTGCCAATGGCCAAACCGCCCAATAGCACCGTCAAGCTGGCGCCGCTGCCCAGCGCAATGCCGCTGCTGGTCTGGCCCGAGCTGATCACGATGTTGACGCCGGACATGTACTCGAGCAGGCCGCCCGCGGAGATGTTGATCGGGCCCACCAACGTGGCGCCGCTCGACACCTGCATCAGGCCGCGGCTCAGAATCGTGGCGCCGCTCACCGTGCCGCCGGAA
This sequence comes from Reyranella sp., assembly GCA_035293665.1. GTDB lineage: Bacteria > Pseudomonadota > Alphaproteobacteria > Reyranellales > Reyranellaceae > Reyranella. Next base: position 13,496 of record DATGMK010000010.1, read on the forward strand.
AGGACCAGTTCCTGGCCGCCGGAAGAAATGACGGTATTGCTCGCCGTGCCGCTGGCGAACACCTCCTCCACGCCACCGCTGCTGACAGCCGCCCCGATGGTGACGCCGCCCGAGCTGACCCACAGCGACCCGCTGTTCCCGACGCTTGCGGAGGTCACGGTGCCGCCGGCTGAGGCGGTCACGCCAACCAGAAGCGACGCGCCGCTGACGATCGTGGCCCCCGACTCGGTGGCGCCGCTGAAGACCTGCTCCATGGCGCCGAAGCCGCTGACCAGCGTGCTGGCCGCCGAGCCGCCGCTGGAGACGAGCATCAAGCCGGCATCAGTGGTGCTGGTCGCCGAGCCACCGCTGCTGATGACCATCACGCCGCTGCTCGCGACCGTGGTCAAGTTCGCCAGCGCGCCGCTGAACAAGTTCAGTTCACCGAGCGACAGGACGTTGGTGCCGCTGGTGGTGCCGGAGGAGACGTTCTCAGCCCCGCCCACCGTCATGCCGAAGGCACGACCTCCATTCTCGACCGTGGCCGAGCCGCCGAAGGAGACGAACGTGCCGATCGCCGAGCCGCTGCTTGCAATATTCTGGAATCCGCCGGCCGATATTTGCGTTCCTGTGGTGATGCCGCCGCTCTGGACAATCTGCTGTCCGCTGTTCGCTATGATGGAGCTGTTGGCGAAGCCGCCGGAGGAGATGGTCTCCGTCCCGGCCTGGATCAGCGTGCCCGAGACCACGCCGAAGACGGTGTCGGAACCACCGCTATTGACGGTTATGGCGTTGGCTGTGCCGCCGGATTGGACGGTGAGCGTGTCACCGTTGTTGATCGTCAGTCCGCTGCTGGTCTGTCCAGACGAGACTACGAATGTCGCCATGCCCCACCCCTCCGGGGATCGCGCAATCAGCGAACCACCGGCCCATTAAGGACACGCACCAATTCAAGATGCGCCCCCAGCTCCCTCTAAACCGAACACTAAACGATCACAGGTGGGAATCGCCACAGATTCCGCAGGATATCGGACGAAATTTTAGACGACGCTCGAAGTTGCGCAACAGGCGCGCATTCGCGCGGTATTTGCAGCGCCCCGATTTAAATTCAGTCCTACTGAATTCGCGGCCTGCGAAACGGCCTGCACGCTTATCGTATGGTCGCCTTCTTGAATTCGGATTGCACCCCTTCGTCGGGGCCTATGAGCCACTGAAGAAGAGCGACCTGGTTCAGGTCGCGGGCCAACGCCACTAGCGGCTCGCGCAGTGCCGGCTCTGCCTTCCAAATCGACTCGCTTTGACGTCGCAGCGTCAGGCCCTCTTCGACAGTTAAGCTCGTCCAATATGAGATGAGCATCCGGGTCCGCACGAGCCAAAGCGCCCTATAGTTCGGTGCCATGTCCATTGACTGGACCAGACAACTCACCACCTCGCGAGGCGAACGATGAAGGAGGTCCCGCGCCATCGCAAGCCGCAGCCAGACCAGACCGTCCACGGGATTGAGCTTGAGCGCCTCGGTGAGATGCCTCTCCGAGTCCAAAGCCGCTTGATCCTGCTCGGGCGATTCCGGTCGGGCACCCAGGGCTTTCGCGAGTTCAAGCGCCCCCAGATTGCCCAGGTATTCCGCAGACGAACTCCATCGGATCGCGCGCTGCAGCCCCTCAATTCCCGCGTCGGCGCTTTGCACGCTTGGAGTTCGTCCCCAAGAGACATCCAACGACGCAGGAAACGCTGCGAACGCCGCCCATGCCGCGAGAGTCCGCGGCACGGCCAGCCACACAAGAGCAAGCCCAAGTGCGAATGAGAGGCCCGAAATCAGCCATCCAGCGTGAGGCTGCCTACTTCGTATAATAGTCGCGGTATTTCGAGTAGTAGTAGCCATAATCGCCGTACCCATACTGGGAATGACGCCTCACGTTGACCTGTGACAACACGATTCCAACCTGTCGGTGCACATCGCGCAGCAGCCGGAGCGCATTGATGGCCAGTTCGCGCGGCGTTTTCTCCCATCGAATGAGGAAGATCACATAATCCGCCATCTTGGTCGCAACGCGCCCGTCGGAAACGGCCATCAGAGGTGGCGTATCAATCAAGACCAAGTCAAAGCTCTGGGACAGCAATAGCACGAACTGGCGCATCGCCTGCGAGTCCATGATCTCCGCTGGGTTGGGCGTGTTGGATCGGGCGGGAACGTAGTACAGGCCGCTTACCTTCTCCTGTCCGATCACCTCGTCCAGAGATTTTGCCCCTGAAAGATAGTTGTCGATTGTGCCCTGAGTGGGTGCTGCGCCAAGCGCTGACACAACCGCAGAACGGCGCAAGTCGGCGTCGACGACGACGATCTTCTTGTCCGGATTTGAACGCGCCAACAGACCTGCCAGCGAGCAAACGAACGTCGTCTTGCCTTCGCGCGGCAACGAGGACGTCACCATGATCACCTTCGGCGGTTTGTCCAGCGTGCCCAACGTGATTGCCGTGTATGCAGACCGAAGCGCTTCGGCGTAAGCTGACGACGGTTTGTCGATTGCAAAACCCGCCGGCGACAGCTTACCGACCGAAAACCGCGTCAGAGCGGGAATCATGCCGATGAGTGGCCGCCCGGTGAGTCGCTCGATCTGTTCGCCCGTTCGGAAACCGCCGTCCAGCCGCTCCATCAATCCGATCAACGCGACGCCGAGCACTGCCCCTGCCGCAAGGGCCAGGGCCATCGTCAGCGCATAGCGTGGATAGACGACGCCAGGGGCGATGGTCGCAGGCGAGAGAACCCGAGCATCCGGCTGTTGCAGGTCCTGCTGCTCACGCAGTTCCTTGAAGCGCTTCAAAAAATCTTCGTAGACGCTACGGCTGGACTGCGCCTCGCGGTCGAGCTGCCTGAGTTCGACTTCGTGCTGGCCCAGTCCACCCGCCTGTCTTTCGAGCTGAGCAACCTGCTCCTCGAGCTGCTTCTCCTTGGCTCGAGCCGCCTCGGCGTCTCCCTGGACGCTTCCGAGGATCTTCGCCACCTCAGCCGAAATGCGTGCCTGGATCTGCCCTTGTTCAGCTCTCGCCTGCAGAAGGCGCGGATGGCTTTCGCCGTAGCGTTGGTTCAGATCGCCGATCCGTCTCGCAACCTCCGCTTCCTGAGCGCGAAGAGACGAAATCAGCGGATTGGCGAGGACCTCCGTGATGCCGCCCAAAGTCGCCGGATTGCGGGCAGCTTGCTGAAGCGCAACCAGGCGAGATTCCCGATCGGCGCGCTGCGCCCTGGCCTGGATAAGCTGGGTGTTGAGCTCGGACAGCGACTGCGACGCGATCGTGGCGTCCTTTCCAATCGTCAAACCCGATTTCTCGCGGAATGCCGCAACCGCGCGCTCCGACGCTTCCACGTTGCGCCGAAGCTCTTCCAGGCGCTCGTTGAAGAAGTCCGTCGCGCGCTTGTTCGCATCGAGCTTGGCTTGGAGTTGGTCGACGAGATAGTAGTCAGTCACAACGTCGACGATCCGTTTGGCCTTGGCTCCCTGGACGGAGTCCAAGGAGATCGCGATCACGAACGAACGGCCGCGCGTCGCGATCTGCAGGTTCTGCGCTAGAACGGTCAGCGCGCGCGCGCGCGGCGTGTTATCGCCCGCCTGCTCCTTGGGCTTGCTGCTAAGGCCCAATACCCTCTCGACGAAGGCGCGCCCGGTGCCAAGCGCGAGCGAGATTACGCTTGGCGGTGCATTGCCATACTCCGGATCAAGGTCGAGCCTCAGTCGATCCACTACGCGTCCAAGAAGGCTTGCGGAGCGCAGAACCTCGATCTCCGTCTGCACCGCGGTGATGTCGACCGGCGTCCCGGTCAAGACATCAGTCGTATTCGTGACCTTCGCCTTCCGGGTATCCAGCATGACGAGCGCGCTTGCGCGGTACTGCGGCGTGATCTGCAGCATCACGATCGCCACAAGCACGCCAACGAGCAGCGTTACGCCGATCAAATGCCACTTGCGGCGGTTGAGAAGCCGCAAGATCTCGCGTGCATCCAGGCCGCCGCCCCACAGCGACGCGCGCCGCGTGTCGATCCGATTGGAAAGCTCTACTCCGTCAGGCATTTTCCTCACATACCGTTGCCCACAGTCCCGCCCAGGGGGCCGGTCGAAATCAGAAGAAGCGCTCGGGCACTCGAACGATGTCACCCGGATAGACAGGCGCATCCTCGCCCACAGGCTCCTCCTTCGCGGAGCCGGCGCGCTGGATCGTTATGCGCGTGCGCGATGCCCTATAGGTGTACCCGCCGGCGACCGCAACTGCCTGCGCCACCGTCAGGCCGTTCAGGTAAGGGTACGAGCCGCGCTTCTCGACCTCGCCCAGGATGAAGAACGGGCGCAAGTTGGTAAGTTCGATGCTGATGCGGGGATTGCGAAAGAAGCCACGGCTCCGATACTGATCCGCCAGCAGTTGCTCAACCTGGGAAACGGTCAACCCTTTGACCTCAACGCGGCTGAGCAATCGCGGCGAAATCGCGCCGGTTGCATCTACCTCGTACTCCCCGGAAGCATCGTCCTCCCCGAACATCGTGACCTTCAGTTTATCACCCGTGCCAAGCCTATACCCCGTCTGGGCCAAGGCGCTGACACCGACACCAAAGAAGATGAGAAGGCTCGCAAGTACTGCCCACGCAACCTCACGGGCGCGCCAGTGCGCCTCCGGCCGAATCACCGCTTCCGCAGCCATCGCGCTCCGCCCCACAACACGGTCGAACAGTTCAAACAGCCGGTCGATTCAACATCGGAACCGCCGATGTTGACAAGCCAAATCCAGCCTACAGACGTGCGCCCAGACGTAGCATGAGGATGTTCTGATCGTAGTCCGAATTCGCCGCATTTGAGCTACGGTGGACGAACTGATACTGCGGGCCGACGAAGAATTCGCGCGTGGGAGTATAGAGGACCCCAGCGCGGAACGTTACGTACTGGTCATATCGTGACGCAGTGTTCGGTGTACTCATGGAGTAATCCGCGATCGAGTAGTCGAAATGGCCCTCGACCTTGATGTTGGGTCGAGCTCTATAGTCGACGTCCAGCCCGGCTGCGGTGCTGAGGTAGGCCGACGTTCCCGTGAGGGCCGAGTCTTCGATCGTCCGGCGGACGAAAGGCTTAAGGAAAAGTTCGCGGATCGGATTCCAATAGCCCGTCAAGCCGAACACGGGACCTTGAATGACTGGATACCGGGGGTCGCGGTAATCCTGATGAATATAGCCACCAAATGCCTCGAACGACGTAATGCCGCCCAAATCGACGGCCAGGCCGCCGACGACGTCGTAACCGCTCGAGTTATGGGTAAACCCGAGCGAGTCGATCGTGTTGTCGTACGTCCGCTGGTTCAGGCTGCCGCGAGTCCAAACCTGGAAGCCAGGGCTGAACTCATAGCCGACACGAGCCGCCTCGCGCAGTTCCGTCCGGTTACGATCGGCGTTGAAGATCGTTCCTGCCGCGGGCCCGGGACCGGTGTTTACGAAGTGGTAGTTGTCCACGCGACCGTCCAGCCGGACGCTCAGCCGATTGAACTGCTGATAGTAGCCAAGGTTACCTGCGAGTTGGTTGTACTTGTTCGGCTCAAAGGACGACGTCACCGAGTTCGGTGTACCTCGATCCTCGTGTACTCGGCTGAAGCTGCTGCCACCGTAGACGTTCCAGTCGCGCTGGATGTCAAATCGGCCGTCGGCGCCAAGGCTGAAGTCCTGATAATTCTCAGTCGAATTCACCGCCGTGAACCCGAACGCCCCGCGAGCGAACAAGTTCAGCATGTGGTTGTTCCAGTCAGACCTGAGATCAAGGCTCGGCTTGACCAGCTGAATAAAGCTCGCAGTCTTTCCGATCGAGTTCGAGGCTGCGTAGATGTTGTCGTTGTAGACCTCGCCGAGCTCGAGAACGGGAAACAGCCTGAACGACCCGAGGGGCACGCCAACCGGATCGTAGGTTTCCGCCGCGCGCGCCGACGGCGTCCGCTCATCCGGACGCTCCTGGCGCTGCGTGGGCTGTCCGACAGCCCCTGCTCCGACGGATCCGGCCTGCGCATGCGCGGTATGCGTCACAATGGAGCTCATACATGTAATCATGCACGTAGCCACGATGACCCGCGACAACGGCGCCTTAGCGTAGTCCATAATCAACTTCCCCGGTCGGTCGTCTGAAGTACTTAGCTCGGGCTGCCAGTGCTCTGAGACGGGCTGGGTGTGCCGTTGCTGCCCGAATTGGTACCGCCGCCGGTTCCTCCCCCTGTCGCGGTCCCGGTTGACGTCGACCCTCCTGCACTCGTAAACGACGAGGCAACAGTGATATTGGCCGCGGTCTGCACCGCTACGCTAATTGCTGCTGCGGCGGCCGGATTGGTGTTCGCCAACGCGCTCTGGGCGCTCGCGAGCGCGATTCCGAAGTTGGATGAAACCGTCGCCGAATTGGCGATCGCAGGACTCGCCAGAACGGCCGACAGGAGGGAAGCTCCACCGCTAGACGTCGCGATGGCGCTGGCAATCGCCGTCAATACCGCCTGGTTGCCGCTGGAATCCGCGACCAGCTGCGCGATCGCAGTCGCGGAAGCCGGATTACCGGGGTCCGCCAAGGCAGCATCTAGTGTCGCCTGCTGAGCAGTGGTCAGCACCTGCGCATAGACCGAAAATGGTACGGACAACGCCGCGAACAAGAACACGGCGGCAGATCGACGATGAATGCGCATATGATGTCTCCCCACTTGACCCGAAATTTCAGCCCCCATGTGACCCACAAGCAGTAGATACCTGAGCCGCCGAAAACGCAAGGTAACTATTGCGTGATTAACGCGACCGGAGGCCCTATCTGAGGTTGTGAACGATCCTGCGGATCAACTTTCAGCACGTATTCTGGAACGATCGTACGCAGTATGCTAAGGGCCTCGGCTGTGCGCCCGGCAACGCAGGCAGCCTCAAGTTCTTCAAGCATTGGCGCTAGTGTACAGAGATCCAGCCAGCGAGGGCTTGCGACACTGACGCGCGGTAGCGAGGTCGCCTCAATGCTTTCCTTCTCATGGAACAGTTCTTCTTGCAGCTTCTCGCCCGGCCGCAGTCCGGTATATTTAATATGAACGTCGTTGTCCGGGCGGCGTCCGGCCAAGCGGATCATCTGCCGCGCCAGATCTGCGATCCGTACAGGCTTTCCCATGTCGAGCACAAATACCCGGCCTGCCAGTCCTGCGTCCTGCACGCCCATTGCCGAGGCCTGGAGCACGAGTTGAACGGCTTCCAGGGTGGTCATGAAATATCGCTCGATGTCCGGGTGCGTTACCGTCAGGGGACCTCCGGCTTTCAGTTGGCGCTCGAATAGTGGAACGACCGAACCTGTGGAACCCAGGACGTTCCCGAAGCGAACCGCGACAAAGCGTGTTCCCTTGGCCGCGACGGCATGCGCAGTCGCCAGCGCCTGGCAATAGCTTTCCGCACAGCGCTTGCTGGCCCCCATGACGTTCGTCGGGTTGACGGCCTTATCGGTTGAGATGAGAACGAGCGCCTGGCTGCCGACGCCACGAGCGGCGTCGCATACATTTCGGGAGCCCACTACGTTCGTCCAAATGCCCTCGACTGGATTGGCTTCGACCAAAGGAACGTGCTTCAAGGCCGCCGCGTGGAACACCACATCCGGCTTGAACGCCGAAAAGCAGGCTTGAAGAGTATCACGATGGCGGACGTCTATGATCCGGACGGTGCGCGGCAGATCCGGCCATCGTTCGCCGACCTCCCGATCGATCGCGTACAGATTGTACTCGGAGGCATCGATCAGGCAGAGTGACTGGGGGTCGGCCGCGCAAACTTGCCGAACGATCTCCGAGCCGATCGATCCTCCGGCACCCGTCACGAGGACCCTTTTGCCGGCAAGAAGGGAATGCACGGGTTCGAGATCCAGCATGATCTGAGGACGGCCAAGCAGGTCCTCGACAGAAATCGGCTGAAGCTCCGACAAGTCGTGAGCCCCATCCCGCCATCGCGCTGGATCTGGTACGCGCGCTATCGTCAGTCCGAGGCGATTTGCGATCTCGACCAACTCATCCAGCACGCCGACCTCGAGCGAGCGACTGGCCACGACAAGCTTGCGCGGTCGATCCCCGGCATCACCAAATCTCTCGATCACAGCTTCGGCTTGAGAAATCGATCCGAGGATCGGGACTCCTCTCAACAGGGTGCCGTGAGCGGAGTCATCGAGCACGCCGACGGGGTAGTAGCCCGACGAAGCATCCAGGCTCCTCAGAAGAATCTCGGCGTCCGTTCCTCCGCCGATGATCAAGATGGGAATCTGGCTTCCCGCCATCGGTCGTCTAACCAAGAACAAGCGCCCTTCTCTGAACAGGCGGTAGGAAACGCGAGACCCCGCCATCAGCAGGAAAAGGGCCATCCACGCCAGGACCACCGATGCTCGCGGAATCTGATATAGCCGCGACACAACAAAGCTCAACGGGAAGTAAATTAGAACGGCCAGCGATACTGTATAAAAGATATTGATCAGGTCCGTGGTAGAGGCATGCCGCCAGCTCGTTCGGTATGTACCCATGAGCACGAGAGCAATTGCGGCCGCCGCCGCGAACGGAATGAGCGCACCCACGTATAAATTGGAATTGTTGAGAGCGTCGAGCGTTCCAAAACGCAGGACCAATGCCAAGGACATCGCCACGACGGCCATGAGGAGATCGTACGCGCAAACCAAAACGCGCATGCCCTTGGAATTGGCAATACCCCGCATGCCCTGGCGCCACGGACCAGCGTTCAGAGACTGCCAGCCTGCCACAACTGCCCTCACGGCTTCCCCACCCACTTGTCCCATTCTAGGCTGCCGCTCGCAACCTGCACCACGAAACGCACCGAGACCGTTTCACTAGCTCTACGAGACAGTCAGTTCTCGCTGCAATGTGCAACCAGAGCCCCACCAGGCAATGATATGGCCCCGGGCACGGTGGATCAACAGGAATGATATGAATGACGGTCCCCTGCAGCGCGGAGCGGAGTAAAATATCCGACTGACAGGACATTAGCCTTAGCTCTTGACAACCAGACCAATGATCCGAGTCTTCAACGCCCGGTAGCATGGCCCAAGATACGTGACCTGCAAATGAAGCGCGTTAAGCGAATTATCGACGTTGCAGCGAGCGCGTCGCTGCTGATCCTGCTGTCACCCGTCTTTTGCATCGTGGCGATCAGCGTGTGGATGACGATGGGTCGGCCGATCCTGTACGCCCAGGATCGGGTGGGCGCCTCCGACAGGATATTTCGTCTTCTGAAGTTCCGCACGATGACGGGGACCCGGGACAAACGGGGGCAATTGCTGCCTGACAAGGATCGACTGACCCACTTCGGCATCTTCCTGCGGCGATGGAGCCTCGACGAACTCCCGCAGCTCATCAACGTCCTGCAGGGTTCGATGAGCCTGGTCGGGCCGCGCCCGCTTCTCGTGCGCTACCTGCCGCGATACAGCAAGCAACAACGCCGGCGCCACGAAATGCGGCCCGGAATCACGGGCCTGGCCCAGATCAATGGCCGTAACGCCTTGAGTTGGGACGAACGCTTCGCCCTGGACGTCTACTACGTTGACCATTGGTCATTGGCCTTGGATCTGAAGATCCTGTTCGCGACGTTTTGGCGTGTCGCCGGTGGCATGGGTTCCGGAGCTTGTGGCGGCGCCGCAGCAGATGAGTTCTGGGGCACCCAAGGACCTGAGACGAAAACCCTGCCTCCGGACGCCTCGGGGCCGGCGCGATGACGGGAGGGGCCCTCGAAGACTGATCAGGCGGCCCAACCTATCGCGATGGCGATCGGGTGAACAGCAGCGGCTTCAACGGCCGCAAGGACCACCAGAGAATCCATCCGTAGATCGCTGCCAAGCTGGCTGCGACGAGGAAAAGCCATGCATCACCCGCGGGTATATATTTGCCCGCAATCAAAGCGCCTGCTGCCGAAGCTAAGGCGGCTGCAATGAGAACCCACCGCATAACAAGTGACTTAATCGAAAATCCCGCTATCCAGTAGATGATCGCCACCCAGGCGAAAGCCAACACTAGATGCGGCAGCATCCACGCCGTAACAAGCCATTGAGCCGTTCGGAACATCGAATAGGCCAATGTCATGGCTGCCACGCTTAGCGCCGATATGACGCAGACGATAAGTAGAGAAATGTGCTGCCGATGCAGGACGAAATAGATGCGGTCGTAACCGCTGGCTAGGCCGTTCATCAAATTCGCGACGACAATGATCTGGGCAAGAATGCCAGCCGCCCGCCATTGGCTGCCGAGAATCATTTCATAGACGTCAGGGCCAAACACCAAGATGAGTGCGACGGCCGGTATAAGCAGCGTACCGAGACCAACAAGGAATGCAAGAAGACGAGGTTCCCAAACGTGGAGCCGATCGCGGTCCCGGGCCATGCTGGGAAAAAGTACTTGAGCGAAAGCAGTAGGAATCAGGGTGATTGGCAGGAATGTCGTTCGAAACGCGATACTAAAGAGCCCGGCTTCTCGAGTGCCAACCAGCGCTGCGAGAGCGACCACGGGCATCTGGAAATAGAACTGGGTTACAAGAGAAAATGGGACGGTGTACAGAAGATGCGCCTTGTGAGCCCCAAAGACTTGACGTAGTCGGGCGAGTTTCATCGGTCGCCCCGTAGCCTCTAACGCAGCTAGGGCGAGTGGCCTCGCCATAACGACAGTTCCGGCGAACTGGCCGAACATGAATCCAGCGACAAGCCGACTGCCCGGGATAGGAATTCGCTCAAAAGCGAGCTGCGCCCCGATTGTCACGACGGCTGTTACAATCTGCTGAAGCGCTACCCGCCGGAACCGGCGATTCCTCGTCTCGAGATTGACGCCGGCCAAGTTCGCGCTGGCAAGCAACAGACTGATCGGGAGGGCCGCCAGTGCATGGCGCAGTGAGGCTTCTAGCCCGATCGAATTCGGCAACACTTCAATTGCCAGCAATCCGAGCGCCGCTGTGATTGCGCTGGCGATGCCAGCCCCGATGACGAAAAGGGCAACGTCATTGGCTTCGCGGTCGGCATCGACCGTCACGATAGCCACTTCGTAGCGCCATGAAGCTGCAAACACTACGATACTGAAGACGGCCGTATAGAGGCCGAAAATTCCGACCTCAACTGGGCCGTAAAGCCGTGCGACGGCTAGCGTGCCAAAGAAGTTGATTGCCTGGGCGATGATTGCAGCGCCCACCATAGCTACTGTGCTCCTCCATAGGCGCGGCAGAGCACCTGAAGGAGCAGTTGCCGGTGGTTCCTGCACGGCGCTGCTCTACTTAAGCGGTAGTTGGGGTAGCTCGTGCCCGACGAAGCGATTGTAGAGTGGATGTTGGAAGGCGTGGAGCACGTAGACTTGGGACATCCATGGCTCCAGCGCTGCCAAGTGCGCAAGATGGGCAGCCGCGGCGATCTTCAGGTCAACGTTCTCGGCGTTAAAGTCCTTAATTGCGCCCAGTTCGCCGGTGAATTCATTATAGAGCGAATGAACGTCGCCAACCACATCGTCGAAGTAGAGAAACGACCGTGGCAGCATCTTGTCGGCGCAATCTCGTATTGCCATTAACGCCGATGTCGTTGAGGAGTAGTAATCGACGTCGACCATCACAGCGCCGACGCTGGCCTCATCTTGAGCCTGTAGGAAGTCCCGGAGAGTATGTCCTACATCGCCCAGCACGAGCTCCGCTTTGGTTAGACGCTTCCTCAGCGCATCGGGCTCCATCTTGAAGAAGCCGGGCTGCCAGATATAGGGAAGGTCCCGGCAGTCCGTCGGCTGCGGCAGCCCTTCCCCAGTATCGAAGCCGAAGACGTCGACCTTGATAGACAGCGCTTCCTCCGTGGCCAATGCGCGCCGTTCCAGTTGCAGCAGGCCATTGCCGCCGGCAACTCCAAGTTCGAGGACGCTGATGCGCTTCTTGCCGAGGCGCTTGGCGAGGTCAGCAGCGTAGTACGTGCAATAGGCATATCCTGGACGTTCAACTGCACCGATGCGGACCCGTTCGGCATAGCTTCCGACGTTGAACGAGCGGATCAAGGCCTTTGTGACCGTCCGAAGGGGACTTGGGTCGAGAAGGCTATGCGCGAGCGATCTGAGCATTGTGTTCGGCATGATTAGTGAAACGTCGGAGGGTAGCAAAGCACGAATCGGAACGGCGGTGTCGCATTTCGCAATGCCATCCGAACTTTGGCCTCAAACCTCCCGAAATAGCTTGGACCTGACGGTGGCCGATCGGGGGTCGGCGAACTGGAGGTTCAGCGTCAGATTTCGTGATTGGCTAAAGACCTCTCCGCCTGTTCGCCAACCCCGTCCAGGATGGTCAACAGATCAAGCCGACCGCTCTGGCTAGCAATGCTGTCGGCAAGCGTATCCGATGCGTCAACAAAGCTCGCCAAGTAGACGCCAATAGACGATAGCGGTGCTCGCTCCAACAACTTCTGAGAAGTCACACGCATCAGCTTGTCAACGTGTCGCGGGCTCGGTCGGTCGTAGCCGAGAAATTTTTCGTCGGGCTTGTCCGGCATCCTGTCCCCTCCACGTATCGAGAATAAGCCGGGTTCTGTCGTCTAGTCACGCAGAACTATCTCCTTGACGAAGATGCATCCCCGCGCCTATTCGAGCGTGTGTTCGCCTTTAGCATTGGCGGATCGGCGTAAGCGCCCTAGTTCCTCGGACCGGACTGGTGCGATCGACGGTCGTTAGGTTCTCGGTGGAGTGCCAGGCTCTTTTCACTCAACATGACACCTGCCGACGCCATGGGTCAGAACCGCCTCTTCCTCTCTCCGCCGCACATGTCCGGACGTGAACTACGCTACGTAGAACAGGCGTTTGCGTCGAACTACGTCGCACCTGCCGGCCCCATGCTCGAGCAGTTCGAACAAAGATTCGCGAAGTACACCGACATCCCCTACGTCGTCGCCGTCAGCTCCGGCACTGCGGCGATTCATCTGGCATTGAAATCGCTGACGCTCAGTCCCGGCGATGAGGTCTGGGCCTCCACGTTGACCTTCATCGGTGGCATCTCTCCGATTCTCTATGAGGGATCGACGCCGGTCTTCCTCGACGTGGATGAGAGCTGGACGCTAGACCCCAATCTTCTCGCGGAAGAGCTGCGACGGGCGAATAGGCGCAGCAAACTCCCTCGGGCGGTCATCGCGACCGATCTATACGGCCAACCTTGCGATGTCGACGCGATCAAGCAGGTTTGCGACCAGTACGACATTGCGCTGATCTGCGATTCGGCCGAGTCTGTCGGCGCACGCTTCAAAGACCGACACGCCGGCTCAGGGGCTTTCGCGGCGGCCTTTTCCTTCAACGGCAACAAAGTCATAACAACATCCGGCGGCGGGATGCTGGCGTCCGGTGATCGGAAGGTCATCGATCGGGCACGGTTTCTGGCGACCCAGGCGCGCGAGCCTGTTGCGCACTACGAGCATGTCGAGGCCGGCTACAACTACCGCCTGAGCAATATCTGCGCGGCGATCGGTCTCGGACAAATGGAGGTGTTGGATAGCCGGGTGGCGCGGCGCCGCGAAATCTTCGATCTGTATCGCTCCGCGCTCGGAAACCTGCCCGGTCTGTCCTTCATGCCGGAGCAGCCCCGGACCCGTTCCAACCGGTGGCTTACGGTCCTTCAGATCGACCGGGCGTCCGACGAAAACATCTGCGAGGCGCTCAGACTGGCCCTCGAGCAGGAGAATATCGAGGCACGCCCGGTGTGGAAGCCAATGCACCAGCAGCCCGTGTTCCGGGGCGCCAGATCCTTCGGCGGCAGCGTGGCCGACAGGCTGTTCAAGAACGGCATATGCTTGCCCTCCGGAAGTCAAATGACCGACGACGACGTCCATCGGGTAGCGGCCATCGTTCGCCGCGCGCTGTAACCCCTGCTCCGGCCTTGATGTTCCGTCATGCCGCGACCACGACACGCATGGAGTAGCACCGCACCATCCGCTGATGTATACGACGGAGGGTTTGGCTCCAGCCGATCGGAAGCGTGGCTGCGACCGCTCGGGTGGACGGGATATCAAGTTCTGGTTGCGTATTGGCATCGGCCTGAGGCGACTCAGTCGTCGTCTCATCGATGAAGCGCTGAGGTGCACGTTGTCGATCAATCCCCTGCGGACCGAGCCGCCGGCATCGGCATTTGACTTCGATGTAACGCTTGCGTCCAAGGCGAGCGCCATTGGGTTGCACCTTCTGTTTGCCGTCGGCTTGCTTTGGTATCAGGCGGATTACAATCCAGCCGTGTTGGGTGATCTGACACCGTCGGCCTATCGGAGCGCTGGCGATACCCTCATTGGCGTCTTCCTCAGCCTCATTCCCGCCTTCTGGTTACCAGCTAGACTGGAGAGGCCCTCGCAGATCTTCGGGTATCTCCTCTACCTCACCGTATATATTTCCTTCTGCACTGTCGGTTTTCAGAGTGTCACCGTTCCCATCGGCCAGCTTCTTCCCTTTGTCGCCGTGTGCTGCGTCAGTTGCATCGCTTTGTTCAGAATGTCGTCCACGCCGCCAGAGCCTGTCGTCCGTCGTGAATACTCGCTGCGAACAATTATTCTAATCACGATTGGCCTGTCTATTGTGCTCATCGGTGCGGCCACCGTCGTATTTGGTGTCGACTATCGACCGCTGGCGATTGAAAATGTATACGATGTCCGGGAAATTCGCCGCGACCAGTTCGCTGCGACTGGAAACTGGTATTGGGGTTATCTGCTCCCGCCCCTTGCTCTCGTGCTCGCCCCGTTCCTCGTTTGCCTCAGCTTACCAAAGCGGCGCCCGGAGTTGTTCGTTATCGGCATGCTCATGGCGTACGCTGCGTATCAGATTACCAGCGGCAAGGATGCGCTTGGCGGCTCTTTAATTGCCGTCATTGCATTCTATGCCTGGCGGGCACCGGGCACCCGGATGTTCTCTTTTTCACCTTTCCGGATCATTTCCAGCTTCCTGATAATACTCCTTGTGTCCGCTGTGTATGATCAGGTGACCGAGGATCCTGCTCGACTTGTGAGCCAGCTCACGATCGGTCGTATTGTCATCGTGCCCGGAATGCTCACCGCATTTTGGGTCGAATTCTTTTCCATCAATCCTTTTGGACTTTACGCCGGAAGTGGATTGCTCGGCGCGATATTCGGGCGCGAGCAGGTTTACGGCCTCCCGCTCTCCTACGTCATCGGCTTGCAGTATTTCAACAACGAGCAGACGAATGCGAACGTGAATTTGTGGGCCGATGGCTACGGCCAGTGGGGGGTGCTCGGTGCGCTGTTTGCGACTGCATTTGCGATGCTCGTCTTGCGAATTCTCGATCGCCTCAGTATCGGACGCGACCTGTCCATAGTACTACCATTGTGTCTTCCGCTCGCATTTGCGCTAACCAATGGCAGCGCCACGAGCGTCTTTCTCACAAACGGGATCTGGGTGCTTCTGCTGATCGTATATGTCCTACCGCAAGAACAGGCGCCGGGCCTTGGAGCTTCTCCGACACAACTCGGCATGGCGGAGCCCGACGAAACTGGGGCTCCCGAAAGCCGACGCCTCGGCTAGACATCAAATTGTTCCATAACTTGCTTTGTGGACATTTGGCGTACTCCGGCCACCCTGAGCGCCTCCAAAATTCGGCTATAAAATCCCGGATCCGGTTGGAATTCCGGATTGCCTAGAAAGCCTGGATGAAAGAGCAAACTAACGCAGCCTCCGATGCGGCTGATGTGCCTGACCCAAGTCATCATTCCGGTCAATGGATCGTCCGGCCATCGCGTCCGCATCGCTTGATCCATGAATAGCAGCGGGCATTCGACCAGCCTCAACTGACGATCCATCGACGTGCTGAACCATCGGAAGAGGCCCGAGAAGCCGAGCCTGAACATCGGCACTTCGGCAGACCCGAAGCTTTCATCCAGCGCCAAGCCGACCGCCTCCCACATTTCCGGAGACGACTCCACGTCGATGCTTAGATAGTGGGCTCTTCCGGTCAGGACGGGCGCGCCACCATCATTCGCCAACTGGCCGATCTGGCGCTCGAGGCTATCTTTCGACCGCCATTTGATGTGATTGTAGTGCAATCCCACTTCGTGTGGTGCCCGGATCCTTTTGACGACGGCGCGCGTCAGCTCTCTCGTGGTGCGCGCGCCAAATCGTCCTCGCTGCCCCACCAAGAAATAAAATCGGGACCAAAATCCATAGTTTTCTTCGATTTCCATGAAATCGTCGACTTCCGACGCAAAGCCGTCAGCCGGCTGCCTCCAGCCACGCATCATCCAAATCAACTGGTGCATGTCGGGCCCCGGCCGCTGCCGCGTTCCAAAGCCCAGCCGCTTAGCGCGCGCCAGTTGCAACCACATCGAGTTTCCGAACAAATTGTCGCAATCGTGTGACAGGAATAGCAACGGCGGCAGCACCAGATCGCTTACATCGAACCAGCACTCCCTACGCTGGTGAAGCGCGACCGCGGCAGCTGCCAGCAGCGCGAAGAGTTCGTTAACCGTCGGTCGCTCCAACAGTCCGTTCATAGCGCGCCTGCTGCCCGCAGCAACAAATCCATTGTAGCGATCGGTACGCGCGCCTCGCTCTTCTTCGGCACACAGCAGCGCTGTACATGTTGCAAACAAATTCCATGCAGGTGTGACTACACCGTCCGCGTGGACCCACCACACCGGCACTCCATCGCATTCCACCGCTTTCCAACCCGCCTCACTGGGTTTGGGGACGGGTTGCACCAGACCGATGCTCGTGCCGCAGAAGGAGATGGTGGTGACAACACTACCCAATGCCGGTGGGATATCATTCGGCAGACATATTCCCGGTGGACCCGTTCCGATGGCGGCGCGTGGCAGTATGCGCACCCTGACCGACTGCAGCGCCGCAAGCACTTCGGGCTTGAAATGCAAGCGTACATGGCGCGCCAGCGTATCGACGAACCATGCTGTTTGCGCTTCGCTTGCCATACGCACGATAACGGGTCCCCTGCACAGTAAGCACTGTTAGCCGAACTACATGAAGTAAAGTCGAACGACAATGTGATTTCACATCCTGCACAAGGCACTCCAGGGCAGCTGTTGTAGCTACCTACCGTAGCCGCGTCACTGTTACAGCGGTAGAGAAAGCAGACGTCTCTTATACGCGTTTTCTGGTGCAGACCAAGAAACGGTTTGGCTAGCTGTCGGCGAAGCCCAGATCGGTGTAGATAGACTTGAGCACCAGACATTCCCGTTGCCATGAATTTTGCCGGGTCCAGTGAAGCGCGCGCTCGCTCCTCTCCCGTATGCTCTCCCGGGTGATCGAACCGATCAGCTGCAGCAGTTCATCTGCATTGTTGCTGACCGTCCAGCCAGCTCCCATTCCGTCCACGATCTGCAACAGCTCGGGCAGCTTCGTCGCGATCACGGGCAACCCAGCCCCCAAGTACTCGAATAGCTTGTTGGGAAGCGAGTACGTGTAGCTCAGACTATTCGGCTCGATCAGGCAGAGCCCTATATCCCCGGCCATCGTATATTTCCTCAGTTCCGAAGACGGCACAGCGGGCAGCAGGTGAATGTTGCCGAAACGCTCGGACGCTTCTTTGATAAGGTCGGTGTAAGGGCCAAAGCCCAGGAAAACGACGTGTCGATCCACGGGCGCGCGGGAGAAGGCCTCCAAGGTCGCCTCGATCCCTCTTCCCGCGCACAGCTGCCCTTCGTAGAGGAAAACAACGGCATTCGCCGGGAGCGCGAGCAGTCCCTCAAACAGATTAGTTCGGTGCGGCTCGTCGAGGAACTCGGGCAGGTTGCGCACGACCTTCGGATCCATTCCGGGGTAGGCGGTCCGGTACCACCCAGCAATGGCAGGCCCCACCACGATCACAGCGTCGGAAAACCCGATCAGCAAGCGTTCTAACGCCTTCGCCAACCATTTTCTGAAGCCGAATAGAGTCGGCGTCTCCGTCTCCAGCTCATGCGCGTCGTAAATCAGTTTGGCTCCCGTCGCCAGTTTCAAACCGACACAAAGAGGTAGGGCCGAAAGAGACCGGCAATTTATGCAGCCGACCGGAGCACGCCAGAAACGGGAAAAGACGCTCACATACCAGGCTATGAACCGATACAGTTTCTTCGGCAGGTTTTGCGCCGCACTATATTGTGGTCCGAGGCGGAGCAACTCGCGCTTGTCGTCGATTTCCTCACGCTCGGGCAGCGGGTAGTGTCCCATGCCTACGATCAGGATGCGCTCAAAAGTGGACCACTCCAGCAGCGGAGCCGTCATGCGCATTATGCGACTTTCGTGGGTAAGCGGCGAAGGGTAGATTTGTAGATTGATTCTGTTGGGCGTTGATTTCAATGTGGTCTTCCCTTCCCTAGACGGCTCAGCTCGAACCTTCACCCGAAGGCCACAGTGCTCGCTCGCTTGAGCGCGGCGCATCATCAACATAGTATGTTGGCGTTCACTTCTACAAGAAGTCACTTGCACTAGTGTCGCGGAGGGGATCGCATTTGCGTGTATGGCTGGTCAGTATCGGCGAGCGCCCCATTGGCAGCACCAACCCACCCGAGCGGACCGGACGAATGGGCCTGTTGGCCGAAGCACTCGTGCGACGGGGCAATCACGTGGTATGGTGGGGCTCGAGCTTCGACCACGCGCACAAGGCACATGTTACTCCAGCCGGCCTCCGTTACCGGGTCAATGCCAATTTCGACGTCATCCTGACCGAAGCTGCGGGATATGCGCGAAATATTTCGGTGCAGCGCCTTGCGTTCAACAGGGCCACTGCTCGGGAATTTTCCCGGCTGGCGTCACGTGAAGTCGTTCCGGACGTGATTCTGACCTCGTATCCCCCTATTGAACTGGTCTCCACGATCGCCGGATTTGGACAGGCCCATGGAGTACCGACGATCGCCGATGTGCGTGACCTGTGGCCGGATGTATGGCTTGAAGCAGCACCCAAGATCGCTCGGCCGCTCGCCAGACTGGTGCTCCATCCGTATTTTTCGCTGTCCAGAACCAGCTTGGCTTCGATGACCGCGATAACGGGTATCACGGACGAATTCGTGACTTGGGCCCTTGCGCGTGCCAAGCGGCCGCATTCGCCCCGGGATCAGGCATTCCCTTTGGGGTACAGCATGCCGGACATCGCTTCCGATGAGCGGGCCGTCGCGAATAAGTTCTGGGACAAATTTCTGCCATCGCCGACTCGGCCTCTTGTTCGTCTTTGCTTCTTCGGCAAGATGGGCGAGCGAATCGGACTGGACCATGTCCTCGAAGCAATTACTTCCTTACCGCCGGCTGCGAAGGCGCACATTCAATTGGTCATTTGCGGTGTGGACATGCGGCAAACGACAACCACGCCGATCGATGATCCCGCGATCGTTTTTGCAGGTTGGGTTGACCAAGCCAAACTCCTGACTCTCATGGAGCGATCTGATCTCGGCGTAATCCCGTACCCCAATACGGCCGATTTCCAGGGCTCACTCTCGAACAAGACAATAGAGTATCTGGCGGGCGGGCTTGCATTGACGACGCGCCTCGAGGGAAAACTGAAGCGGCTCATTTTGAATAACGATTGCGGCTATATCTATGATGATGCGGCAGCGCCGACGGCATTCCGAAGCCTTCTGCTCGACGTGCTGGCTGATCGCGAAACCTTGCGCCGGCGGAAGCAGGCGGCATTCGCGCTCTATCAGAGCCAGTTTCGCGCCGAAGGCACCTACACCGCGTTCGCCGACTACATTGAGCGGATCGCTCGTAGCCGCTAGCTCCCTTCGTTTCGCTCAGCTGGCGGGATGACAATGAGGGTCACTTCGAGCATGCCGCATACGAGCACCATGACGAGAGGCGCAGTCGCCAACTCCGGCAGAATCCGGTGGACCGCGGGCTTTGCCGGAATTGCCCTCGCCTCTGTCCTGGGCGCGGCCACGACGAGCGCCAATGAACCCTGCCGAGCCTTCACGCCGGAAGTTGCCAGTGACTTGGCCGCGTCGCCCCTACCCTCATCGTCCGGACGATGGCGGGCAATCGAGAACCTCTGGGCTGTCGAGGCCCGGTCGATCGAGGACGACATCGAGAACATGTTGAAGTCCCAGTCGCTCAGTCCCGCGGCCGATCTTCTCCAGGGACGCACCCAAGATCTTCTCCGGGAGGCGATCGAGGCTGGCCACGACGAACTCGCAGACGCAATCTTGGGCCCCTGGATGAAGCCGTTTTCCACGCTGTCCCGACGAAGCGAGATCTTGGTCTACTACCAGACGCCGCACGAGCGCCTCAGCCCGGCGAAACTCGATGGCGAGCACGAACTATGGGTCGGATCCGATGGGATCGAAAATGTTCTCTACACAGCAATCTACCTCGCGGGCGCCTCGGATATCATCGGAGCCATAGCACGTCGACCACCTGAAAAACGCACGGCCGCCATGACCGTATTCGCCGAGCGCGCGGCGCCCGTGGCTCTCGATCACTATCTGCGCTGGATCTTCGGCCCGCCGCGCATCTGGCAAGTGCAGGGTTGGGGCTGCCAAGCCTCCGGCTTGGATTTGATTCAATTCGTAGATCAACGGCTGACTCATTCGGTGGATGGCGCTGGCCCGGCCTACTGCTCGGCGCCCACGTCAGTCGACTTGCTTCTTGCGATCGGGTTAGCTGATTTGCTCAAGGCGGCGGACGTTTCACCGGATCTGGTTTCGATATCCAAAGCCGATTACGCCCGCCTCGGTCTCGCGTTGGACCGACTGTCCACGTTCATCGAATCGCGCTTCGTGTATGACCATACCACCGACATGAATGGTCAAACCATAGAGATCGCGGCTTTCGATCCGGGAGCCTGGACGGCCCATCCAGACATGGCGTTCGCCGCCGACGAATCGCCTGATTTTCCGACGAGCACGGTTCAACCCCGACCAGGGGTCGGCTGG
This sequence comes from Reyranella sp., assembly GCA_035293665.1. Lineage (GTDB taxonomy): Bacteria > Pseudomonadota > Alphaproteobacteria > Reyranellales > Reyranellaceae > Reyranella. The sequence continues at coordinate 34,336 of DATGMK010000010.1, forward strand.
GACTTTTCCCACGGCGCGCGAATTGCGTGGACGCTGGACACGTTCTTGCGAACATCCAATGGAAGGAATATCGCGCCATGGGACCGCGCGTTGACCGCATTGGCCCATCAAGTCGCCTACCGCGTTCTCGATGACACCGCTGCGGTCCCGCGCTTTCGGAACTACCTTGACGGGAGCAATGGTTGGTATCACGTGACGCTCCAGGGGCCGGACAGCGGAGGCATCCCTCCCTTCGGCGCTTCGCGAGCGTTTCTGTCGATGCCTTGGGCCGCCCTCGCCGCGCGCGATGCCCGTCTGGAGAAGGCTGTATCGACAATGTGGCATGCGATTGCCGCACCAACCTCTGCTCAATGCGCCGTCCTGCATCAAGCCTATGAGGTCGACAGCTACCGCTCACACTCGTCGAGCCTGGCGGCCTCGCCTTCGAGGAGCCTTAGGAACTTCGACCTCTTTCCCTTTCTCAGCATATCGCCGACGCGGTAGCCTACGATATGCGCGATCAGCCCAATCGGTCTACTTGGCTGCAAAGATTTGTCGAGACCCTTCTCCTTCTGACAGTTTTCCTGGCACCTGTTCCTCTCGGAGGCAACCGCGACTGGGCATGGAGCTCCTTGGCGCTCGCAACCGGCGCCGCATTGGTCGGACTTGCCCTGTTGCATCCTCGCGGATGGGATACGTTGTCAGTTCACCAGGTTTCGCTTCAGGTGTGCATAGCCGCCATGGCTGTGGTTGTGGCGTGGAGTTTTGCGCAAACGCTCAGTTTGAGCACCTCCACTAGCCTGAGTTCCTTTCTGTCGTCCGCGACGTCGACACTTGCAATACCGAATACCTCTCGCATTGCGATTGATTCCGAGCACGCCCTTTCGGCGCTCATGCGTCTTTTGACCTATTGTGGAGTGTTTTGGCTTAGTGTCCATCTGGGCCGCTCGGTGCGCTACGCCCGGGCGCTGACCTTAGCAATCATCGTGTCGGCACTGTGTGTAACAGCCTACGGCTGGATGATGGAGGTCACAACGCGGTCATGCACGGTCCTTTTCGTTGAGAAAGTCAAAACGGCGCCCTGGTGCTATTTTTCTGGGACATTTGTAAACCCGAACTCATATGCAGATCTTGCCGCTATCAGCGCTTTGATTTGCCTGGCAATCTTTCAGTATCGCCTATTGCAGGCGGCAAAAGGCGCACCCAGTCAGAGGGCGGCCTGGCGAGCCCGCCTGATGTTCGTCGGCGGTATCGGAGCGCTCTATCTTGCAGCGTTATTCGCTGCTCTTTCGGGCTTGATACTTTCGGGCTCTCGAGGCGGGCTGGTCGCCTTTGCAATCGCGGCGTTGACCACGACGATGGTCGTTGGCGCAGCTCGCCGAACCAGCGTCGTTGGCTCGATTGTCACAGTGGCGCTTCTTGTTGGCGGTGCCTTGATCATGCGCGGAGAGGAGTTTGCTCGACGTTTCTTCGCCCTGCTGGAGGAAGGAGATTCGGATCGCAGTGGCCTCGTTCACATTGCGCTGGAGGCGATCGCCGTGCGCCCCTTGACGGGCTGGGGATTGGGTTCCTTTGAAGCGCTTTTCCCGGTGTTCCAGCCGACCTCCATGGCGCTCACATATGACAAGGCCCACAATGTCTATCTCGAAAGTGCGGTCGAGCTCGGCATCCCGGCCGCCGCCCTCTTCTTCGTTGCCATCGGAGCAATTGCGCTTCGGTGCCTGAGGGGAATTCGCGAGCGACACCGCGACATCCAATACTCCGCCGCCGCCATCGGCGTCGCCCTATATCTCGCCGTTCATTCGCTGGTCGATTTCGGGATCCAAATGCCGGCGATCGCCACAACCTTCGCCGCCGTGATGGGCCTTGGCTGGGCACAATCATGGAGTAGCCGCGAGTAGGAAGAAGTATACTGCTGCTCCCTCAAAGCGGCGTCAGCTGAGCGCTTGGAGTTGCGACATGCCCTCCACGAAAAGCGCGTCAAGGTTGGGGAGCAACGGACCCGCCAAACCAAAGGGCTTGATGAAATACCGAACCTCGTAACCGCCATACGGCCGGTCTCGATCGCACGGCCAGTAGCCGAAAGGATCGCCCAAATAGCCGGTTCCGGTGCAGCCCGGCGGAACCAGCGGCAGCAGACCGACCAGGGGCTCGGCAGCGACCGCAACCAGATCGACAATTGAACCCAGTCTCAGCCGCTGAAATCGCACGAAGCGATCGGCACGCTCGACAGCAATGAGCCTTGACAGCGGAACCTTGTACTGCGCCGATGCAATGACCTGCCCGTCGGTCGTCGGCTCAGACAGCGTTCGACTATTCTTAAAGGCGGCTTCCACGTCGTCTGCGAGGCGATTGGCCCACGCGCGCCAACTGGCCATCGAAAATCCCGCGAAACTTGGTCCAAGCAGGACTGACCGCAATGCGCGCCTCAGGAGCGGGCGTTCGTCCGGTACGCGAGGACGAATGTCGCCGGCGAATCCCTGAAAGAAAAGCACCGGCAATGTGCTGCCGTATGCGGCCCGAAGCCGGTCTCGAACGACGCCCGGAAAATCCGGACTGACCTCGTACTGCTCGGGATAGCCGGTGGGATGGCAGGCGTAGTGCCACATAAGCGCAATTGGCTGCCTTGCTGAATCTTCGAGCATCCAGGCGGCAATTGTCGGATCCAGCGCACCGGAGGCATTCGGGGCCATTACGACCTCGGGTCCGCGGATTCGCGAGTAGGCTATGTGTGGCCACACCCATAAGCGCCGCCGGTTGATGGCTGCAAGGCTTGCTCCTCGGCCCCGCTTGACGGCGATCGGACTGCCCAAGCGGGCAATGACCTTGTCAATCAAGTCGCTGCACTGGACTACGACGTGGGAAAAGTACTCGGGATCGACGAGGCCCAAGCCCGGTTTGGTCTCGTCCAGCGACGGAGCATAGTGGGTGTGCGAAGCGCATATGAGCAGGTCCTCCGGCCGCTGCGCGTGGGCACGAACAAAATGCTCTCTCAAACTTTGATCCAATTTTGCTCCAACGAAGAGCGTATCGAGCGTGACGACCACCGCGACGCGGCCACTATCGCCTTGCCGCACAGCTAGTGCATTTGCCTCGAGTGAAGAAGCGACCTTCGTGTAAGTTAGACTTCGCGCGGCGAAGCCTGCCAGTGGCACCGATCGAGCGGGTGTGATGTCTACCGACGCTGCAGCCGCTATGAGCTGTGCCGAAGTGAATAGTCCTTGGCTCGTCACGGCGATACCTTATCGAACTACGGCAGAAGCGTAACCACCGCCGCGTTTGATGCCAAGCGTCCTGGGCGCAATACGGGCAGCATTGATCTGGCCGTGCCGTCCGGCTAAGTTGGCTACGGGGACCTAGCGTAGTACAAAAGACCGGCGCGATAAACGCCGCGCAGGGCGATTCTAGAGGACCGGAGTTGCGACCATTGGTGTCAACTGAGAACTGCAAATCCTTGAGTCTGCTCGGGTTCGCTGGCGGCTTGTCATCCGTTGTTTCATATGAGCCAACATGTGCGGAATATTCGGCTCTTTAGCGCCCGGTCCTCTGCCTCCAGCGTCGATCGCTAAGATTCACGAACTTCAGCGGCACCGAGGCCCCGACGACAAGCGAAGCTGGGTCGGCAAATTCAAGGATCTTTGCCTCACCCTCGCCTTCGAACGTTTGGCCATCATCGACCTTAGGCCGGAGGCAAGCCAGCCGTTTCACTCGGCGCAGGGCTCCGTGCTCGTTTACAATGGGGAAATCTACAACTACGTCGAGTTGCGCAAAGAACTCGAGGCCGCTGGCGTGGCTTTCCGGACCTCGTCCGATACAGAGGTCCTCGTTAACGTGCTTGATGCCTATGGCATTAAAGGGGCACTCGCGCGCTTGAATGGCATGTTCGCCTTCGCCTGGCTGTGTGGAAAAACCGGCCGTCTCTGGCTGGCTCGAGACCGCGTTGGCGAAAAGCCGCTCTATTATCATCTTCGAGGACCGAGCCAACTGACATTCGGTTCCGAGATCAAGGCGTTGATTGGAATATCTCCAAGCGGCGCCTTTTCGCCGAACTATAGAGTCATCCATAACTTCCTGGTGAATGGCGTCGTCGACGATACCGATGACACCTTCTTTCGGGAAATCAAGAGCCTCCGGCCCGGTCAGTATGCCGAAGTTCATTTCCAATCCGGCGCACTCGAAGTTCGGACCCACGACTATTGGCCGTCATCGTCGCGCATCGTGGAGAGCAACTATTCCCTGAATGACAGCGTCGATCTCATCAGATCGCTACTTAGCGATGCAGTGCGCATCCGACTGCGAAGTGATGTTCCCCTCGGTTTTCTCGTCTCCGGCGGTCTCGACTCTTCTATTGTCACCGCGCTTTCTCTGCAGCACGGTATCGATCGGGAAAGGCTAAGCGCATTCTCGGTGGTCAATCCCAACGTCCCCGCGGACGAGACACGGTGGATTGACTCGATTACCGGCCATCTGGGCATTTCGGTCAACAAGGTCGTGTTCAATCCCAGCGGCCAGGCTCTGCTCGAAATGATCGACAAGCACGTCTACTTTCACGATGAACCGTTCAGCGGCCTCTCGGTGGTCGCCCACGCCGAGCTGATGAAGGCGGCCAACCAGCATGGCAAAACCGTTCTACTGTCCGGCCAGGGTGGCGATGAATTGTTCTGTGGCTATCGAAAGTACGTGTATTTCGCGATCCAGCAACTTTGGCGGCAGCGGCAAATCGGCGAGATTGCGAGCCTGGTATGGCCGTTCCTCCGGAACGATACCCTGGTGCGGCAGTTCTCGGCACCCGACGCCGCTCGCTATACGCGCCTCCGCCTTCCCGGCGTGCCCGGCATCCCCCTCGGGAAGGAGCTGCAGGAGCTGCCACGCACAAACATCGGGCTGCAGACAGGAATGGTCAGCGACCGTCAGCTTGCCGACTTGTTGCGCTTCTCGACGCCGGCGATCACGCACGCCGAGGACAGGGCCTCCATGGCGTTTTCGAGAGAGGTCCGCTTCCCCTACTTCGACTTCAGGCTCATGGAAGCCGCTATCTCCCTGCCCTTGAAGCACAAGCTGGCAGAGGGATGGACGAAAAAGGTGCTACGTCTGGTGGGACAACCACTGCTTCCGAGTGAAATAGCATGGCGCAAAGACAAGACGGGGCATTTCAGTGCGACGGCGGATTGGCTGGTCAGGTCGGCAGGGCCAATCGCCAAGCAGCGGCTGGATGAAGAATCACCCGTATTCCGGTTTGGTCTTCTTGATGCCCGCAAGCTGTTACCGAGATGGAAGGCCTTCTGGAGCGGCCAACGATCCGAACTTGCCGTGCGTCACATCGTCAGCATTTTTACCTTGGACAGCTGGCTGCGCACCTTTGCCACGGCGTTCAGGTAGGGACCAGAAGCCGCAGACGTCAGTCGGCGATGGATCAGCCCCCAGATAGACCAGTGCCGCGTTCATTCTTGGGCAACGCGGTAGCCCTTGTGGTTGCGGCGCTTGCCAGTCAGGCGATCAACTTCGGGGGGAGCTTGGTTACGGCCCGGCTCTACGGGCCCGCCGAAATCGGCGTTTTTGGGCTCTTCACTGTCGCCTTCACCCTCGCGGCCTTCGCCGCGTCCTGGTCGTTCGAAATCACGGTCGACACCGATGAAGAGGCAAATGAAGTCGCAGTGTTCATTGTCGCCGCTGCGACGTTGAGTGCGATCCTCGTTACCGCCGCCTTGATCTTGATCGAGCTTTTGCCGGAGGTTGCTGCGCCGTCATTGGCGTTCAGACGGGCTTTGCTGCCCCTGCCTCTGGCCCTTCTATTTGCTGGCGCCACTGCGGCAGGCACGAATTTGGCAGTGCGACGCCGGAAATTCGGTCGCGTCTCGATCTGTCGAGTCGCAACAGCGGTGTCGACCGCCGCTGCACAGATCGGCTTTTTCCTGACCGACATGCCGGCGAGCCAACTCGCGGCGGGCTTCGTCGTCGGACAGGCAGCGGGGTTGCTTGTGCTCTCGTCAGGCTTGCTCGGGGCGACTGGAGCGGTGGATATTCGGAACAGCGCGATGACGGTACTGTGGCGCATCGCGCGGCTGCATCAGCGTCATTTTTTCTACACACCCCCTACTCCGCAGTGACCCAAGTCTATTATCAGCTGCGCCTGATATTGATCGGCGCTTTCCTGGGCACCAAGGAAGTCGGATATTTCAGCTTGGCATACCGCACCACATTTGTGCCAATGACCCTGCTGCCTGGCACATTGGCACAGGTCTTCTTTCCAGAGCTAGCGCGGGATCGAGAACGACTTTGGCTGTGGGAGTCGCGACTTCTGACTTCAATGCTGGGAATTGGTGTCCTGTCCTGATGGTCGCTACACAGGCCGTCGGCGCATCGGCAGTGTGGCTTGTTGCCGCATGGTCCTTTGGACATGTGATCTTGGCGATAGCCTGGATGACAACGATCTACCGGATTGCCGGCTATTCCGTCAGATCGTTGATCGATCGTTGGGTGTTGTTGGCAAGCGTGGTCGCGTCGCTTTCCGTCGCGATCTGGATTGGTCGTTTTACTTTCGAGGGCTCTCTCTGGGCGTCGCTTGCCGATCTTGTCGCCGTGTTGGCATATGGATGGATGGCAGCAAGGGGCCTGATCCCGTTGACGAGGCTGTTGCGGGACAAGGCGAGCAGCTAGCCCAATGCACGGATACGAAAAACCGAGGAGTGGCCCGCAGCGGCGTCCCTCGACTCCGGTTCAACGACGCCAGCGACTAGCGAGCTGGGCCGTCCACCGAGCTGATCGAATCGGTAAAACGGGAGTCGCCTACCAGTCGGCGACCGCCTTCGTCGCGTCGTCTTCGACGTGGAAGACTTCGACCATGCCATCAAAAGACGACGTCTCGCCCTTGTCATTCCTCGGCACCGCCTCCGTCTGCTCGTCGAACTGGTTGAGAGACGATCGCACAGTGGCTAAACTTCTACGTGAATCAGTACACTTGGAAACATGACCAATACCATCGAACAACGACTGGTGGAGCTGGCGGCCACATTCCTGAAGGTGGATGCCTTAAAGCTCAATCTCGACATGGGGGTGGGAGACCTTCCGACGTGGGATTCCTTTGCCCAGGTAGGCCTCATCGCGGAAGTCGAAACGGTTTTCGACCTGGCATTTGACGTCGAGGAAATAACGATGTTCGAGACGCTGCGCGACATCCACGACGCCATCTCGGCGAAACTCGTGGAAACACGGTGAGCATCGACTGACGCAAAAGACATGTCAGCCGTGCGACATGCAAGGGCGCTACTAAAGCTGCTTGGGTTGCGGCGGCCGGCAGAAATGCAGGTGCGGCTCCGCAGATACGTTCAACAGCGGTTCCCCCGGCGGTATCCCCGTTATGGAACCGTCGAGCTGGCGCGAGCTCTGGCCGAAGTCAGCGTTCCCAGGGGCGGAACGGTATTCGTTCATTCGTCCTGGGATGAATTCTACAATTTCAATGGTCGTCCAATCGATCTCATAAAGGTCCTGCAGGACTACATGGGGCCGACAGGTACAATCGCCATGCCGGCCTTTCCACTGCGTTTTGATCCGGCCGGCATATTCGATGTTCGACGGACTCCGACGGGAGCGGGTTTTGTCGCCGAGACTTTTCGACGGATGAAGGGCGTCGAGCGGAGCATCCACTATTTCCACTCCGTCACCGCAATGGGTCCGAACGCCACCTATTTGCTGCAAGACCAGCTGAAGTCGCTGACGTCGTGGGACAAGTACTCGCCCTTTCCCCGCTTGGCGGAGCTCGACGCGACAATACTGTGCTTGGGGCTGCCAAGATCCTTCGGGCTGGGGACGGTCATGCATTGTCCCGAGAGTCTGCTCCTGGAGGAAATTCCGTACTTCAAGAGGGTGTTCGGACCGCCGCTTGAATATCGCTACCGCGACTGGACCGGGAAGGAAGGTGTTCACACTGTCCGGCCGAGGATCGGTCGATGGCGGCCCAATCGGGTCCTGAGGCACATCGATCCGGCACAAATCCGCCTGATATCCGTATCAAATCTGCGCGTGCAGGCAATCGATGCCCGCTACCTCATGAACCGAATGGTCGAGCTGGCCCGCCGTGGCATTGTCAATTACTACTGGCCCAGGCCAAGCAAGCGGTTGTTCATCGCCCGCTGACCGGCGCACTCTCGCGGGGTTTGCCGCCCGACTTTGGCGTGACTTGCATACGGGCCGGCCATATCGTGGAACCCTTGGGTACGTTTCGGAAGACCGAAGTGCCAATGCCGACGACGACTTCATCCCCCAGGGTCAGGCCTTGGAGGATCAGGCTGCCAGGTCCAAGAAGAGCCAGCTCGCCGACCGTTGTGCCTCCTCCGATAAAGGCATGCGGTGCTACGATCGAGCCAAAGCCAATAGTCGCATGGTGGCCTACCGAGACGGACGTGTTCAGCACCGAGAAAGCGCCAATACGACAGCTCGGGCCCAAGACAACGTTGTGTCCGACGAATGCACCGGGCTCCAAGATTGCCTCTCCGCCTACGATCGCATGGGGTGACACCAGTGCCGGCGCTATGGGCGCTATCTGGTTTAGCCGTCGCGCAAAATCCGCCCTGTGTCGTACCGATCGCCGGTCGACCGCACCAAAGGCCAGGGCAACCTGATCAAATTCCCTGGCTGATCCGGATATTCGATCCGGCGAGCCAAGATAAGGCAGCTGCCACTCGGATTGCTCGGATGCAAAGTAACCGACGACGTCATGACCGACGAGTTGCGCGACCTCGGACACTTCCACTGCAAAGCCGCCTCCGCCGACGAGCGCCAATCTGGCCATTTCAAACCGCCCCGGGTGACCGTTCCGTCGATTGTCGTTCGTTCAGACTAGCCACATGGCGATACAATTGCCACCTACACCACCAAACGGGACACGACCCTCACCCGGCGTCGATCGCCGTGCATGGCGCGGGATCCACGGGGCGTCGCGGGATTGCCCGTAAATACCGTCTTGTGTATTTAGGCACCAGCGCCCGGAGTTTGGCGTTCGATGCCTCCGGGAGGGGTGAGATGTCTGACGTTTCGACGATGAAGCGAGCGGATTTTCTCGGTTTGCTCGAAGGACTTCTGGAGCAACCGGGCGGAGCGCTTTCAGGCCCGGAAGAGCTTGAGGCCCTCGGTTGGGATTCGCTCAAGGGATTGGAATTCCTGGTTCTCGTCGACGAGAATTTCGGTGGATACCAAGTCTCCCCTGAACAGCTTGCCGAGGTCCGCTGCATCGACGACTTAATCGCTCTTCTCGGACCTCGCGTTGCATAGCGGCTTGCGGGGGCGTTCATCGCGCCAGCGACACCCAGCGAACCAGACGATCAAGCGGGAAGAGGCCGTCCCACGGCACCGCAAAATCAGCCATCGAGCCTGCTTCAGTGATCCGATCGAGTCCGGCCCGAGCAAGACCCTCGGCCACCGCGAGGCGGCGCGGCCCGGCCAATGCCAAGCCGACCACCTGGGTGTCGCGATCGATGTAGGACGGCAGGGAGTTCAAATCGCCGATCGGCCGCACCAAAGCTGTCCGTCCATAGATCGGGGGCGGGCGTTCTTCGCGATTGCGGAACAGTACTGACCACTCGAGGCTGGGTGGCGCAATGACGTCGCCATCGAGGAAGTGCTGCATCCTTGCGCTCTTCACGTTACCCGCCAGCTGGCCGGAGATGCCCTGCCGCGGAATGCGTGCATTGGTCTTGGCCATCTGCTCCGAAAGCAGGTCGGCGAAAGCACGCGGAGACAGCGCGCCGCCCTCCTCCACGAACACCGTATGCGCCGAAGCGCACGCCTCCTGCTCGAATACCGAGCAATCGAGTGCGATGCCACGCGCGGCCCGCCGAGCCAGAGATTCGTTTGCCAGCGATTCACGGCCCACAGCCGCCAGCGAGAGTTTGGGCCCGAAAATGATGTCATCACAATCATAGCGCCGCGGCAGTCCCGCGATGGCGCGTACGGCGTCTGCGCCGCCCCAAACCACCCGGACATCAGCAACCTGGGATAGAGCCGCGGCATCCGCCGAATCATGCGGGTACCACACGGCCTCGATGGCATCCGTCAGCAACCGTCCGCTGATCTCACGACCTGACGGCGAGCGATATCGGGCATTGGCCACCGACAGCAGCATCTCCGGCAGGAGCGGCGAGACCGCTTCGGGAACCTTCAAGATGTTTGCATTCTTGCCGACCAGCGACAGCATGACCGATAGGAAGCCGAGCGTGGGCACGTTCCCCGCCAGCCAGTGCACGACCAGACCGCGCGGCACCGCGAGCAGCCTGCGCCCCGCCGACGGATCGGGACGGAACTTGTCGAGATATGAGCGTGATCCGCGCAATGAGGCGTCGGCCGCCAGTTGGAGCCCACCATCACGAACGTAGGTGGCAACGAAGAGCAGCCCATGCGGATGAAACGCAACGAATGGAGATTGCGGCTGCAGCCATTCATTGCTCGCTTCGGCCAGGACGCCAATGATGTCGTCGACCGACAGCTTCGCGAGTTCGCGCTGGGCCGCTCGAAGACGCTGCTCAACCGCGCCCCAGTCGCGAATATCCGGCAGCACGCGATCGCCGTCGAAACATCGGAAGGCTTCGCCCCGACTGAAATAGGAGATCGCCGGCGCAACCCGCCGCACGCCGGCAGCAGTGGGATCGCCATCGAACCTCGGTGCCTGCAGCACCGCCGGGACGGCCGAGAGGGTGATTTTCTCGGCGATGATATCGCCGCAGCCGCGCACCTCGGCGGACTTGTGGCGGCCGATCACCTCGAAGGTGGTCCCGGATCTGCCACATGGACACGAGTCCCGACCGAGCACCCGGACGATGTCGTCGGTGATGACCGAGAACCCAGGATAGGACTCCGGCACCAGCGAAAGGAACTGCCCGGATCCTTCAATTCCGTCAGGTACCGGCCGCATCGTCAGCGGGTCGCGCACGATTACGTCGGCAAAGGCCGGCGCGTGTTTGCGGCCCGCCGCGCATTCGGCGTAGACGGTACCCATCTGCTCGGTAAACCCATAGCTGTCGACGATGTGCTCGGCAGAAACGCCGAAGACAGCCTTGGCAGCCGCAGCCAATCGTTTCCGGTCGACTTTCCGGTCCTCCAGTTTCTTCCAGCCGCCGATATGCAGGATCGTCGACCCTGCGGGCAGCGGGAATTGCTTGCCGGCGCGCTCAAGAGGCTCGAGCAGCGCCGTGTAGACAAGGAAGGTGAAGCCGATGATGGTGACCGGCTTGCCCTCTGCAGCCAGCGCCTTGCGCGTCGCCTCGAGGACGTCCTCGTCGGCGGTGATCTGCCCTCCTTCGGCCGATTTCAGGATGTGACGATGGGACGAAGCGAGCGTCATGAAGCCGAGCATCGCGGCAGCTCGAGCGGACAATTCGGCTGTTCGCTGGATCCCTGGCGGCAGGTCGCAGATCAGCATCGGGCGGCGCTGCGGCCCGATGAATTCGGCAATCACGCCAGCCACTGCCCTGGCCTGGCGCCGCGCCGTCTCGCGATCGAGCACGACCGTGCTGGCCCGCCCCGAGGTTGCCGATGAGGACAAGGCGCGATATTGCCGATCGACCGGGACCGACGTCAGCTGGCGCCCGGCCTCCTTGAAGTACTGCGCCGGAAGGAACGGAAGGTCAGCCAGCCGTTGCGCCGGCGAGTCCGGGGACCAACTCGCCGAATCACAGATGCGTTTGAAGAGCTCACAATGACGAACGTGGTGGTCGAACGCCAGGTTGAGCTCTGCGAGCAACCGATGCTCTCGCGAGGCGCGATCCTGCAGGAAGGGCTTTTCCTCGAATAGCGATTTCGTCATCGCCTCCATCACCAAGCGCGCCGGATCAAACCGGCCAGCTCATCGGGCTGCATCTTGACGGGCATGAAGCGGGCGATCGGATCCGATAAAGCCATGCCCGTTAGGCGCTCAACATCGTCGTCCGCGATAGACGATGGCACGCCCGTCGCCTCGCCCAACCTGTTCGGCAGTCCGGCGCGATCGCGCAACCCGGCGATCGCGCCCGCCAGCGCGCGGCCGTCCTCCAGCCCGCAAGCCCGGCCGATGCGATCATAGACAGCCCGCACCGAGTCGGCACGCATCGCCTCTTCCATGCCGATCGGAAGCAGGACGCCGATCGCCACCGCATGGGGCACATGCCATTTGCCGAGTTGATGGGCGATCGCATGGGCGACGCCGACAAGCCGCAGATTCTGAACTTGGCCCGCGTGGAACGCGGCGATCTGCAGGCGACCGCGGACTTCCAGGCCATCTCCTTCGGATAGAAAGCGCGTCAAGCCGGTGACGATGTCGATCGCGCTGCTTTCCGCGAGCCCGTCGACGAGCGGATTTGTCAGCGTCGATACCCGCCCTTCGAGGGCATGCGCAAGCGCGTCGAGCGCTGTCAGCACCGTCCAGCGGACGGAGAGACCCGATGTGAGCCGCGGCTCGAGCACCGTGATATCGGGCAGGAAATCGTGCGTCACGACGGGCACCTTGTGCCCCGACTGGGTATCGACGAAAACAGCAGCCGAAGAGTTCTCGCTGCCGGTGCCCGACGTCGTCGGCACCGCCACGAAGCGCGCCTTGGCACGCAATCTCGGCAAGGCGAACGGACGAGAGAGCCGTTCCACCGGAAAGCGCGGATGTTCATAGCGTGCCCAGCAGAGTTTGGCGCCGTCGAGAACACTTCCGCCGCCTACTGCCACGATCCAATCTGGGCCGTAATCGGCCAGCTCGCCGACCGTGCCGGACAAGGCGTCGAACGCCGGCTCACCGGACCAGCTTGGCGTCAAGTGGCGCACCTCGAACGGGCCCGGATTCTCCAGCCAGCGCTGCAGTGCGGGCGATCGCGCGGCCCGCTCGGTAGCGACCACGGCCACCCGCGCCGCTGGCAGCGTCCGCAGCGCCACCAATGCGCCTTCCCCCGCCAGAACTTCCGCAGGACCAACGAGACGCGGCAACGGAACGGAAAGCCTGAGAACCGGAGCGCTCACCCTTGCCTCTCGAACAAGCGGTGCAACTCTCCCTTGAGCACCTTGCCCGTCTCAGCGCGTGGAATCTGATCGATCAGGATCATCCGTTGCGGGCGTGCCGCCGCTTCCAGCCGCTCGGCACAGAAATCCGAGATCTCGCGCAGCTCGAGGCCCGTCCGCGAAACGATCGCCGCGGCCACGGCCTCCCCGCGCAGTCCGTCCGGGTCACGCATGCCGGTGACTGCGACATCGACAACCATCGGATGCTGACGAATCACCTTCTCCACTTCCGCCGCGGAGACCTTGAGCCCACCGACATTGATCTGATCCTTCAGGCGTCCGGTAATCGTCAGATAGCCGTCCGCATCGATCACGCCCAAGTCCCCGGTATGAAGCCACCCACTGCGGAAGGCGGCAGCCTGTTCGGCCGGCCGCCGCCAATATCCTGTCGCCAGGTGAGGCCCGCGAATGCAGACTTCTCCTTCGCCCCCATCTTTGGCCGGTTGACCATTGGCATCGCATACTTGGACTTCGACGCGCGGCGCACTTCGGCCGACTGTCCGATGCCGCTCAGATGGCTCGAGGCGCGGTCTCAGAAACGTCGACCGAGAAGCCTCTGTCAATCCATAGTACACGACCAGATCCACGTCGGGCAGAGCGGCCATTACCTCGGCGGCCTGGTCCGCCGGCAGCGGCTCGGAATTCACGACCATTCGCCGCAAATGACGGGCGTTGTCGAGGAACGGCTTGCGGTAGATGCCCAACAGAAGCCGCAACATTGACGGGGTCGTGGAAAAGGCGGTGATGCGATGCAGCCGGAAGGCATCCAATACCGTCTTCAGCGGGCGAAGCCCCTCGTTGATCCAGACAAAGCCGCCGACGGCTAGGGTGCAGTAGAGCTGGCCAAGGCCAAAGCTGTGCGATAGCGGCAGGACAACCAGCTCTCGATCATCTTCGGCAAAGCCCACATATTCGATGATGTGGGCAAGCGCGGCCCCCAGCCCGCCATGGCTGATCATTACGCCCTTCGGTTGGCCGGTGGAGCCAGTGGTATACATCAGCGAGGCGATTGAATTCGCCGGACGCAGTCTCTCCGATAACGCATCGTGCGCCCCGCGCATGGCACCCGAAACGCCTCCGACGGCCAGATCGGTCAGCCGGACCACTGTCGCATCCTCGGGCAACTCCTCCTTCGTCTTGACGTCGGAATCGTCGACGCACACCACGCTGGCGCCGCAGTCTGCCGCGACGAAAGCCAGCCGTTCGGTCGGAACCTTTCCCAAGGGAACGACTGTGGCGCCGATGGCCAATAGAGCGAGATGGGCGACCACCTCGCGAACGCTATTGACCGCTGCCACGACAACCCGATCGCCGGGTGCGACACCATGCGCCTCCAGCACGCCCGCTGCTGAAACGATCGCATGCCCCAACTCTTCGTAGGTGAGTTGCCCAGCCGCATCGGCGAGCGCAGCACGACGCGGATCTGCAACCGATCGCGCAAAAATCGGCTCGATGATGCGTTGGCAAGGGCTCCCCAATGGCGTATCCACGTCTTGACCCCGTGTTGGAAGACATCGGATATTGGTCTTATAAAGGAGAACCGGCTAAATGTTCGACTCCGTTTTGGGGCGTAGCGGCGACATTGCAGTCGGTAACTAGACACCGGGTGTGTGCGGAATGAGGACGGACGATCGGGGCACCGCCGATTTTATCGCATTCGTGGCTGACGTGTTGCGTACGGCGCCTGACGTGCTCACTCTCGATTCCGCCGTGGGTGACGTACCGGATTGGGATTCGTTCGCACAGGTCAATCTGCTGATGAAGATCGAAGAGCATTACGCGGTTGCCTTCGAGGCGGACGACCTGCTGTCCATGGAAACCTTGGGCGACATTCTGGATGCCATCCGCCGGCTGTCGCCGCAGGCGCAAGCCACAGTCGCCAGTCAATAGCGCAAGCAGGCGGCGGGATGGCGATCCAGCCCATTGACCTTTCCGGCCGGACAATCTTGGTGGTTGGAGCCTCTTCGGGCATTGGCGAGGCAACGGCTCGCGCCATTGCGTCGGGTGGGGGCGCAGTCATTGCCAGCGCCCGGCGGGGCGATCTCCTGGCCAGCCTCGTCGACTCTCTGCCGGGGACTGGTCACTTGTCTCTCCCGCTCGACGCCAGCGACGCCGAGGCGGTCACCAAGTCGGTCGGCGGCCTGCCGGAGACGGCGCGACCGATCCATGGCGCGGTGTTCTGCGTTGGTGGCCACATGCTGAGGCCATTGCGAATGACGTCCGCCCAACATTATTCGGACATGTTTCGCCAAAACGTGCTTTCGGTGACGAATTTCTTTCCCCCGTTGTCTCGCCTTTGGGGTGAGCAAGCCTCGGTCGTCCTGGTGAGCTCGGCCGCCCGCTTTCGTGGTGGAACAGCCGCCGGAGCCTACGCGGCCGCCAAAGAAGCCCTGGTCGGTTTGGCGCGCGCCTGGGCCTGTGAACTGGCACCCCGTATCCGCGTCAACTCCGTATCGCCTGGCGTCGTCCGCACGCCGATGACGGAGAAATTCCTGGGCAGCGTCGGCGCGAAGGCAGCCGAGGAGATCGAGAAACGTCATCCGCTCGGCATTGGGAACCCCGGGCAGGTCGCCTCGGCCATTACGTTTCTGCTCTCGGGTCATGCGAGCTGGGTGACTGGCACTGACTTGGCCGTGGACGGAGGGTTCGCGATTCAAGGATAAGCACGAGGGAAGGTGGGGGCTGTGGCGATAGGAATTACCAGGGTTGCCTATGCGGTTCCGTCTCAGCGACTGACGCATGATGAGCTCGCGGCACGATTCGGCGCCGAGCAGATGGAGAAGGTAGCCCAATCAACCGGTATCTGGGAACGACGCGTCGCTCCCCCGGGCATGTGCGCCTCCGATCTTGCCGCTCATGCCGCGCGGACGCTGTTCGAGGAGGGCGGAATCGATCCGGCATCGATCGATTTGCTGATCTTCGCGACGCAGACACCCGACTACCTTCTACCGAGCACCGCTTGCATCCTGCAGAACCGCCTTCGCGTGCCGACCACGGCCGCCGCATTCGATATCAATCTCGGATGTTCCCAGTACGTCTATTCTCTCGGAGTGGCCACCGGAATGCTCTCGGCCAAGATGGCGAACCGTGCCCTGGTCCTCACGGGCGATACGGTATCCCGCATTCTCAATCCCGGTGATCGTGCTGTCGTCCCGCTTTTCGGCGATGCCGGCACGGCGACCATCCTGGAGCCGGTTCGAGACGGCGCCGGATTTCTTGCCTTCGACTTTGGGACCGACGGTGCCGGAGCCGAAGCGCTGATATGGCCGGCGAGCGGTCTGCGGCTTCGTCATTCGCCTGAAACCGCCGTCGAAAAAGCCGACAAGACCGGCTCCATTCGGAGCCAGAACGACATGTATATGGACGGGGCGGCCGTCTTCATGTTCACGATGCGCACCATTCCACAGACGGTTGCGCGTACGCTCGAAAAGGCCGGCGTTACAATCAACGATGTCGATCTGTTCGTCTTTCATCAGGCCTCCCAGTTCATTGTCGACACCGCAGTTCGCCGGCTCAAGATCCCGCGTGAGAAGGTTCACATGAAGCTCGCCGACCTGGGAAACTCCGGCGGCTCGACCGTGGGCGTGTGCCTGGCTGACGCGGTCAGGTCGGGCGTGCTCAAGCCGGGAATGCGGGTGCTGTTGAGCGCTTTCGGCGTCGGTCTGTCGTGGGCAAGTGCCTATTGCGTGTGGGACGACGCGACAGCGTTCGCACTGGAACTGGTTTTCGAGGCTGTCTCAGCCTCCACGACGGAATCGGGGACACAATAATGAGCATGCCCTTTGATCGTGATGCCTACTATGAAAGCGCGCGGGCGGTGGGCGTGTTCAACGCCTATCATGACGGGAAAGAGGAGTTGTTCTGCCGGCGCTTTGCCAAATTCCTCAAAGGTAAGTCGCCCATTCTCGAACTCGGCGGAGGCACGGGTTTCCATGCGGCCTTGATCAGCCGCATGATCGACGGCCGCTACGTGCACACGGACAAATCGGCCGCGATGTCCAAGGCCGCGCGGCTTCGCGGGATCGAGTCCCGGCAAATGGACGGTCTGGCGATCGAGGGCATCGAACCCCAGGCGATCCTGGCTGTCGGCATCTCCACCATGGTTTCGGAGGATGTCGAGCTGAGGAAGCGGCAATTTCGCGAAATGGCGCGAGTTTTGCCCAACGGCGGCGTTCTCGTGATTACGACGCCGGCCTATCGCCGACTTTCCGGCGAAATGCATTGCCTGGACGCGAGCGACCGAAATGCGCTGGTCGATCTGGGCTTCACCGAGCTCGCCTGGTTCAGATGTTCGATCGTGCCCGCTGGATTGTGGCGCCGGCTGCCGCGGCAATTGTGCCGGATGATCGAAGCGGCCTTTGCCCCTTTCGGCTTCCGTCGCGTGCTGGCGGTGAGGAAACACCGCTAGACTAGAACAGGCTGAGGATGGTCTGGGCCTTGCCGTCGGGAACCGAGCCCATGAGGGCCAGGAGCCCGACCAGCGCCGCCGGCCACCAATCGGCCAGCCGCATGAACCGGTCGTTCGGACGCGTCGCGGAGAGCGGGAATCGGGCGAACATGGCGATTTGCCTATCAGCCAGTGACAATATTGAGTTCGTAATATGGTAGAGGAATACGCCGTAACATACTGTAAATCAAGTATGTTGTCAGTCGGCAGCCGCGGAAATGTTGAACTGCAGCTCGGCCAGGCGGGCGTAGAGGCCACCCCGGCGGACCAGTTCGGCGTGGGTGCCGACGTCGACCACCTGCCCCGCTTCGAGCACCACGATCCGGTCGGCCTTCTGCACGGTGGCAAGGCGGTGGGCGATCACCAGGGTCGTGGTCTTGTGCATGATCCGGTCGAGCGCCTGCTGAACCGCCCGCTCGCTCTCGGCGTCGAGCGCGCTGGTCGCCTCGTCGAGCAGCAGGACGGCCGGGTCGCAGAGCAGCGCCCGGGCCACGGCGATGCGCTGGCGCTGGCCGCCCGACAGCCGCACGCCCCGGGTGCCGAGATGGCTGTCGAAGCCCTGCGGCAGCGCCTCGATGAAGTCGAGGGCGGAGGCGGCCTTCGCGGCGGCCCGCACCTCCTCGTCGCCGGCGTCGGGCCGGCCGTAGCGGATGTTGTCGGCGACGCTGCCGGTGAACAGCACCGGCTCCTGCGGCACGATCGCCAGCGCCCCGCGCAGCTCGGCCAATCGCGCGTCGCGGATGTTGACGCCGTCAAGTCGCAACGTCCCCTTCTCCGGATCGTAGAAGCGCAGCAGCAGGTTGAAGACCGTCGTTTTGCCGGCCCCGGAAGGTCCGACGATGGCGACCGTCTCGCCCGGCGCGATGCGCAGGTCGAAGCGGTCGAGTGCCAGCGAATCCGGGCGCGTGGGGTAGCGGAAGGTGACGTCCTCGAAAGCGAGCGCGCCGCGCGTCGGCTTCGGCAGCACCTGTGGATGGGCGGGCTCGAGGATGATCGGCTGCTCCTCGCGCAGCTCGGCCAGCCGCTCGGCCGCGCCCGAGGCGCGCTGCAGGTCGCCGATCGTCTCGCTGATCGCACCGCCCGACGAGGCCACCAGCACGGCGTAGAAGATGAAGGCCGAAAGGTCGCCGGCCGAGATGCGGCCCGAGATCACGTCCTGGCCGCCCATCCACAGCAGGAAGCCGACCGCGGCAAAAACGATGAAGATCACGAAGGTGGTCATGATCGCGCGGCGGCTGATGCGCGCGACCGCCGCGTCGAACGCCCTCTCGGTCGCTCGGCTGAAGCGCGTGCCGGCGCTTTCTTCCTGGGCGAAAGCCTGCACGGTACGGACCGCATCGAGCGTCTCGGCACCCTCGGATACCATGTCGGCGACCCGCGCCTGCGCCTCGCGCGACAGCCGGCGCACCTTGCGGCCGAAGATGATGATCGGCGCGACCACGACCGGCACCACCGCCAGCACCCACAACGCGAGCTTGGGGTTGGTCACCACCAGCATGACGATGCCGCCGATGCACATCAGGGTGTTGCGCAGCGCCACCGAAGCCGAGGAGCCGATCACCTGCTCGATCAGCTGGGCATCGGACGAGATGCGGCTCATGACGTCGCCCGAGCGCTTGATCTCGAACCAGGCCGGCCCGAGCCGCACGACGTGGGCGAACAGGTCGCGCCGCAGGGTTCCGACCACCCGCTCGCCCAGCCACGATACCAGGTAGAAGCGCGCGCCCGAGGCGATCGCCAGCACGAAGGCCACTGCCAGCAGGGAGGCCAGCGCGTAGTTCAGGACATCCGGCCGGCCCTGCGCGAAGCCGCGATCGATCAACGCCCGCAGGCACGCCCCGAACGCCAGTACCGTACCCGCCGCCACGAACAGCGACAGGACGGCCAGCGCCACCTTCCCACGATAGGGCCGCAGGTAGGGTCCGAGCAGACGGAGGCCGGCAAAACGGTTCATTCGGCCTGCCACGCCAGAGGAACGCCCAGTTCGCCCGCCAGGGTGCTGAGCAGATCGCCGCTGCCGCGGGTGTCCTTCCACAAGCCCGACGGCTGGTCGAAGGCGTAGTGCCGTGCGCCGGACTTGGGCGAGCTCAGCCAGATTTGCCGTGTGGGTGCATGTTTGTTCACGACCCACGTCCCGTCGTCGCCGTCGATCGTCAGGACCCCGCCCTGCAGCTCGGCATCGTCGATCTCCTCCTCGAGGCTCTCGAGGAGGCTGTCGGCCAGCGTTTCGAAGGCTTGCTCGGTCATTGCCTTGGCGGTCTACAAGTCCTGTAAAGCCCGGACAACCGGGCTTGTGGACACAGCTTCGTGCCTGTATACCCGCGCCCTTGTCGCGCCGGCCAGATTTCGGTCCATGGGGCGGAATCGGCCTTAAACTGCGCTGGAGAGGTTCATGAAAGAGAAGATCCACCCGGATTATCACAAGATCACCGTGGTGATGACCGACGGTTCGTCGTTCGAGACCCGGTCGACCTGGGGCAAGGAAGGCGCAACCATGCGTCTCGATATCGACCCCAAGACCCACCCGGCGTGGACCGGCGTGCGGCAGACCGTCGACCGCGGCGGCCGCGTGCAACGCTTCAAGGACCGCTTCGGCAGCGGCGCCGGCACCAAGTCGAGCGGCAAGCCGGCCGCGGCCGCGCCCGCGACGGCGGCTAAGGGCGCCGCCAAGAAGAAGTAAGGCCGTCTTCGGCCTCGCCTTCTGTTAAAGTCCGGCCGTTTTCTGATTTTGGGGAGACGGTCCGGTGAAATCCGTACGAGTTGTCTGTGCGCACGATTGCCCCGACATGTGTTCGCTCATCGCGCATGTCGACGACGGCAAGGTCGTGCGCGTGCAGGGCGACCCCGACCATCCGTACACGGCGGGCTTCGCATGCGGGAAAGTGAACCGCGACGCCGACGCGGTGAACTCGCCCGAGCGCATCATGACCCCGCTGAAGCGCAGCGGACCCAAGGGCTCGGGCCAGTTCACGGCGATCGGCTGGGACGAGGCGCTCGACGAGATCACCGCGAGGTGGAAGGCGATCATTGCCGAGAGCGGACCGCTCGCCCTGCTGGGCTACGCCTACTCAGCGCACCAGGGCCTGATGAACCGCGGCCTAGTGAACGGGCTGTTCCATGCGCTGGGCAGCTCGCGCCTACAGGCCGGGACGGTGTGCGACACCTGCTGCGAAGAGGCCTGGAACGTCACGGTCGGCCCGGTCGGCGGCGCCGATCCGGAGGACGTGGTGCATTCCGACCTCGTCATCTCCTGGGGTGCCGATCTTGCAGCGACCAACGTCCACTACTGGTCGTTGGTCGAGCATACCAAGAAGCAGCGCGCGCTGCCGGTCATCGTCATCGATCCGCGGCGCACCCGCAGCGCCCGCGCGGCTGATCTCTACCTGCCGATCAAAATCGGCACCGATGCCGCGCTCGCCTTGGGCGTGATGCACATCCTGGTGCGCGACGGCCTCGCCAACCGCGACTATCTCGCCAAGCACACGCTGGGCTTCGACAAGGTCGAGACGGACATCCTGCCGAAATTCCCGCCCGCCAAGGTCGCGGAGATCACCGGTCTTGCCGTTGCCGACATCGAGAAGCTCGCGGCGATGTACGGCCACGCCAAGGCCGCGATGATCCGGCTCGGCGAAGGCATGACGCGCCTTGCCGCCGGCGGCCAGGCGCTGCGCGCGGTGGCGCTGCTGCCGGGCGTCACCGGTCACTACGCGGTGCGGGGCGGCGGCGCGCTGCTGCTCACGGCGGCGTCGTGCGACCTCAACTACGACGCGGTGCGCAAGCCGTCGGGCCCGGCGAGCACGCGCCTGGTCAACCACCTGCGGCTGGGCGAAGAGCTCCTGAACATGAAGGATCCGCCGATCCGCGCACTCTATGTCTCGGCGAACAATCCGGCGGTGACCTGTCCCGAGGCGCACAAGGTTCGAAAGGGCCTGGCGCGCGAGGACCTGTTCACCGTCGTGCACGATCCCTTCCTGACCGACACCGCGAAGTACGCCGACATCGTGCTGCCGGCGGCGAGCTACCTCGAGACCGACGACCTCTATCGCGCCTACGGCGCCTACTGGATGCAGTGGGGCCAGCAGGCCGCCAGGCCGCGCGGCGAGGCGCGCTCCAACTTCGATGTGGCACAGGCGCTGGCCAAGCGCATGGGCCTGACGGACAAGATCTTCTCGCTGAAGCCGCAGGACGCAGTGAAGGAGCTCTTCAAGGGTTCGACCGGTCCCGCGTCGAAGGCCGAACCGGACAAGCTGTTTGCCGGCGAGCCGATCCACATCAAGCACGACTGGCAGGGCCAGCCCTTCGCCACGCCGTCGGGCAAGCTCGAGTTCTACTCCGAGCAGCTCGCGAAGATGGGTGTATCGCCGCTGCCCGACTGGAACCCGGATCCCGTGGAAGTGGCGGACCAGGCCAAGTGGCCGCTGCGCCTCCTCACCGCTCCCGGCTATTTCCAGGCGCACACCGCATTCTCCGGCGTGAAGTTCCTGCGCGAGCGCGAGGGCCGGCCGTTCTGCATCCTGCACCCGACCGACGCCGCCAAGCGGGGCCTGAAGGACGGCGCCGACGTCCGGCTGTTCAACGACCGCGCCGAGGTCGGCCTGAAACTCAAGGTGAGCGACGAGGTCCAGCCCGGCGTCGTGCTGGTCCCCGGCCAGCGCCCGAGCAGCGAATCGCTCGGCGGCACCGTCAACATGCTTTGCTCGGACCGCTACACCGACATCGGCGAAGGCGCCACCTACCAGAGCACCTTCCTCGACGTCGGCCCGTGGAAGGCGGGGTCACAGTCTGGCGAGTGATGGTCATCGAACCGCGGAGCTCCAGCTCCGCGCATGAGCGGGGTCTGGAGGCCTGCGGTCAAATGAGTATGAGAAGACGCGCCACTGGGTGGCGCGCGCCGCAGCGCGAGAACGACTGCGAGCAGCACGCCATTTGAACCGACGATGGGGTCCTCCGCCGCTCAGAACGACAGAATGGTCCGAGCCCCGAGCACGTTCATCCGCAGCGCGACCAGCGCACCCAGTGCAGCAGACGCCGCGAGGCTGACCGGCACGGCGAACGCCACGTCGGCCATTGCCGCGCGCGGCAGGTCCACCGCGAAGCCGGCGGCGTTGGCCGCGAGGCCGCTGAGCGCCGCACCGAGCGCGAAGCCCATCTGCTGGGCGGTCGGCACCGCGGCGGCGGCGACCGCCTCCTCGTCCTTGCGCGCGCCGCTCATGATGCGTTGGGCGACGAACGCCCAGCACACCCCGATACCGGTCCCGATGCCGAGGATCACCGCGCACAGCAGCAGCGCGTGGAGATCGGCTAGCATGCCGGCGGCGACCAGCGACACTCCCATGATCAGCGGGCCGAGCACGATCAGCCGGCCGCGCCACGGCTCACTGGCGCCCGCCACCAGCAGCGCCGCGACGGTCCAGCCGAGAGAGGCGCAGGAGACGCCGTAGCCCGCGGTGAGCCGGTCGAGGCCGTGCAGCTCTGCAGGAAGGCGGGGATGAAGATCTGCAGCGGGCTGTAGGCGACCGCGACCAGCACCAGCAGCCACAAGCCGAGCCCGGTCGGCGTCGCAAGCGAGAAGGCATCGCTCGGCAGAAGCGGCGACGCCGTCCTGCGGTCGAGCCGCAGCATTGCCGCCAGGAAGACGATCGCCAGCACGATCAGCAGCGCCTTGGCGAGCGGTGATGGCGCCACGGCGGCCGACGACGAGCTGGCGATTGCTGCGCACACCAGGGCCAGCCTCGCGCCGGGGAACTTGGCCCGCTTCGTCGAGACCGTTCGTGCGGCCGGCAGCACGCGGAAGGCGCCGAGCGCCAGCAAGACCGCGATCGCCGCGACCATGACGAACGAGCCGCGCCACAGGCCCATTTTGGCGAAGACTCCGCCGGCCGGCGGGCCGACCAGGATGGCGACGCTCCACATGCCCGAGAGCAGCGAGATCACCCGCGCCCATACGGCCTCCGGGAAGGTCGAGCGCACCAGCACGTAGGCAACGCCCGCGATCAGCCCGCCGCCGAAGCCCTGCACGAAGCGGCCGGCGACGACCCATTCCATGGCCGGCGCGAGCGCGATCACGACTGCGCCGACGGCGAACACCGCGGCGCCGACACAATAGGTGTTGCGCGCGCCGAAGGTCGCCGTGCCAAGCCCGGCGCAGGTCGCGGCGATGATCGACGAGGCGAGAAACGCCGTGCTGGGCAGGCTCATCAGCGCCGCGCCGCCCAGCTCGCCGACGACGGTCGGCAGAACGGTCGCCAGCATCAGCACGTTCATCGAATGCAGCAGGATGCCGCCCAGCAGCACGGCGAGCGGCCCCAGCCACGCGCGCCGCAGCAGCATGCTCCAGCCGTCCCGGTTCTCCACGTCCGCATTCATCTGCGCGGACTATGCCCGACTGTCAGAGCGCGATCACCGGGCGCAGGGCCACGCCTTCCGCCGCTGC
Source organism: Reyranella sp. (assembly GCA_035293665.1). Taxonomy (GTDB): domain Bacteria; phylum Pseudomonadota; class Alphaproteobacteria; order Reyranellales; family Reyranellaceae; genus Reyranella. Next base: position 58,203 of record DATGMK010000010.1, read on the forward strand.
GCGCAGCGGAGCAGTGTCCATGTACACGCGCTCCTCGGCGATCTTGCCGTCGCGCAGTCGGAACTTGTCGACGCCACGCCAGTCGAAGCGCTGCCCGCCGGCGGTGCGGGTGTTCTGCCATTCGACGATCACGGTATCGCCGCGCGCCGTCCAGTCGAGCAGCTGCCAGACGCTGTCCGGCGCCCGCTCCTTCACCAGCTCGGTGAGCCGGCCGAGTTCCTTGCCGAGCACCGGCCGGTCGTAGAGCGGCGAATGCAGCACACCATCGGGATGCCACAGCGCAAGGAATGCCCCGCCGTCGCGGGCTGCCCATGCGGCGGCGAAGCGGATGACGAAGGTCTGGATGTCTGTATCAGTCATGTGCGCGTCAGTACGCGACGGCACGCCGGAAGACTGGCGATTTTCGGACTCAAGGTTCTTGCCGGACCGCGGGCGTCCCGCCCGCCTCATGATTGAGCGCATTCACATGCGCGTATGAGCGGGCGGGACGCCCGCGGTCCGGCAAGAGACTACTTCGCGAGCGGGCAGCCGCTTTCGTTCAACGGGCGGAAGGCCTCGTCGCCGGGCACGGTCGCCACCCTCTTCACCAGGTCCCATTCGCCCTTCGATTCCTCGGGCGACTTGGCCTGCATCAGGTACATGTCGCGCACCACCTGTCCGTCGACCCGGACCTTTCCATTCTTCGTCATGAAGTCGTTCACCGGCATTTCATGCATCTTGGCCAGCACCGCCTTCGCCTCGTCGGTGCCCGCCGCCTTCACCGCCTTCAGGTAGTGCATCACCGCGCCGTAGGTGCCGGCCTGGATGAAGCTCGGCGGCCGGCCGATCTCCTTGGTGAAGCGCTCGGTGTAGGCCTTCGCTTCGGGAGTCATGTCGTAATAGAACGGGCTCGAGATCAGCAGCCCCTGGGCGGTCTTGAGCCCGATGCCGTGGATGTCGGGGTTCTGCGCCAGCGGAATGCTGATGTGCACACCCTTCTTGATCAGGCCGAACTCCGCCGCCTGCTTGACCGCGTTGATGATGTCGTTGCCGCCGTTGGCGATGATCAGGTTCTTGGCCTTCGAGGAATCGGCCTGCAGCACGTAGGACGAGAAGTCCTGGGTGTTGAGCGGATGGCGCACCGAGCCGACCACCTTGCCGCCCGCTGCCTTGATGAACTTGGTGGCGTCCTGCTCGATCGCCAAGCCGAAGGCATAGTCCACGGTGATGAAGAACCAGTCGCCCCCGTTCTGCTGCTTGGCGAGCGCGCTGACGATGGTCTTGGTCTGGCCGTAGGTGTCGTAGATGAAGTGGATGCTGTTGGGCCCGCAGCCCGTGCCGGTCAGCGCCGAGGTCGCGGCCGCGGTCGGCATCAGGATCTTGTTCTTCTCCTGGGCCACCTTGACCAGCGCCAGGGCGATCGCCGAATTGGGCACGCCGATCACCATGTCGACGTTCTCGTCGTCCCACCAGCGCTTGGCGATCGAGACGCCGACATCGACCTTGCTCTGGAAATCGGCGCTCACCATCTCGATCGGCTTGCCGAGCACCGAGCCGCCGAAGTCGGCGATCGCGAACTTGACCGCCGCGACATCGCCGGGGCCGGTGTTCTCGGCATAGGGGCCGGACATGTCGTCCAGCACGCCGATCTTCACGGAGCCATTCTGCGCCAGCGCCGGGCCAGCCAGCAGGCCGCCGAACAGCAACGCCGCGAGCGCGGCCTTCATGCAATGCATCGTTTCCTCCCAGTCGTTTTTCTTGGAGGACCGGTCATTGCCTGTACGCAACGCCGCACGCCGGCCTTGGCAGGGCAAAGGTGGCGTGCGGCGGGGGTGATGGTCAAGTCTTGGAGGTCAAGCGGAGACGAACTTGTGCTGCGCCCTCTCCCGCTTGGCGAGCCGCGGCAGCGCCTGCTCGAGGATCAGGCTCTTGAAGTGCGGCGACTGGCCGTGCTCGGCGAACGCCGCCTCGTCCTTGAAGACCTCGTAGAAGAAGAACTTCGTCGGATCTTCGAGCGACTGATGGATTTGGAACGCCAGCACGCCCGGCTCGGCCTGGGCCTGCGGCAGGAACTTGCCGATGATGCCGACCAGCGCGTCGACCTCACCGGGCTTGGCTTCCCACATCGCGGTGATGACGAGGCCCTTCCTGAGGGTGTTGATATCGGCCATGCGATCCTCCTGTGGTTGACTGGAGGGATGTAGGGCGCACGGCGCCGCCGTCGTTTCGGCCACGGCCGAACGACCCTGCCGTCCCGACCGGAGAGGCGCGCTTCGGCCAGGACGGAGCCGGTCAATTCCCCTTCTTCACGTTCCAGAACACCGTGGCCGGCGCTTCCATGTTGCCGCTCACGTTGGAGCGCATCGCCACCGGCATGTTGTATTGGCCGAGCGGCGCGTAGGTCGGGAACTCGGCCAGTCGCACCTGCAGTGCCTCGGCCAGCTCCTTGCGCCTGGCCGGATCGGTGGTGCGCGCATACTCGTCGCGCAGCTTCTCGATCTCGTCGTCGCACGGCCAGCCGATCGACGCCTTGTCGCAGGCGGCGCCGGTGAAGAACGACACGACCGGATCGAGGATGTCGGTGGTCGCGAGCGTGGTCACGAACGCCGACCAGCCGCCCGCCGACGGCGCCTCCTTGCGCGAGCGGCGCGACAGCAGGGTCTGCCAGTCCATGTCCAGCATGTCGACCTTGAAGCCGCCGCGCTCGAGATTGGCCTTGGCGACCGGCGCTGTCACGCCCGCGGCGAGGTCGGTCGGATGGAGCAGCACGATCGGCGTGCCGTCATAGCCGGCCGCCTTCAGGAGCTCCTTCGACCTGGCCGCGTCGCCGTTCAGCTTGTCGTCCCAGCCCTTGGTGGTGCTGTTCGGCGTGCCGCAGCCGAACAGGTCCTTGCACTCCTTCTCGTATTTCGGGTTGCCGACGCCGGCCTGCAGCGAGTCCTTTTGGCTCAGCGCATAGAGCGCCGCCTGGCGGATGCGCGGATCGTCGAACGGCTTGTGCAGGGTGTTGAAGCGGAAGGCGAAGTGGGTGCCGAGCGTGTTGAGGTCGACGACCTTGATGTCCTTGCTGCTCTCGAGCAGCGGCAACATGTCGAACGGCGGCTGCTGCATCATGTCGATCTCGCCCGCCAGCAGCGCATTCACCGCCGTCTGCGCGTCGGGCAGCACGACCCATTCGACACGGTCGACGTAGACGCGCTTGCCGCCCGCCAGGCCGGACGGCGGCTCCGGCCGTGGCTTGTAGTCCGCGAACTTCTCGTAGACGACCTTGTCGCCCGGCCGCCACAGCTCCTTCTCGAAGACGAACGGACCGGAGCCGACGAACTCGGTGATCTGCTTGTCCGGCGGCGTCTCGGCGATCCGCCTGGGCATGATGAACGGCACCGAGGAACTCGGCTTGGCGAGCGACTCCAGCACCATGCCATACGGCTCCTTCAGCGCGAGGGTGAAGGTCTTGGGATCGACGACCGTCAGCGACTGGGTGAACTGCATGAGCTTTTGGCCCATCGCATCGCGCGCACCCCAGCGCTTGAGCGAGGCGACGCAGTCCTCCGACGTGACGGGCGCGCCGTCGTGGAACTTCAGCCCGTCGCGCAGCGTGAAAGTGTAGGTGAGCTTGTCGTCGCTCACCTTCCACGACTCGAGCATCTGCGGCTGGATCGCGAGCTTGGCGTCGAGCGCCAGCAGCGTATCGTAGATCATGTAGCCGTGGTCGCGGACGATGTAGGCGGTGGTCCAGATCGGATCGAGGATCTTGAGATCCGACAGCATCACGACCTTCAGGGTCGTCTGCGCCGATGCGACACTCGCCATCAACAGTGCCGCCACCGTGGCCAGCACTCGAAACAACATCCGCATACGCTTGTCCTCCCCGACTCCGTCAGCGACTATGCAACAGCCATGCCCAATTCGATTCGCAATCTTTCCTGGGCCGTCGTACGCGACGGCAATCACCGGCGCCACGTCTATCGGCGTACTGTCGACCTTCACCTGAAGGACGGCAAGATCACCGAGATCACCCCGGCCGGCGCACGACCCACGGGCCCGCGCGAGGAGGTCATCGACGGAACCGGCATGCTGGCATTGCCGGGCCTGATCAATATCCATGCGCATCCGTCTACCGAACCTGGCTATCGCGGCGTGCGTGAAGATCACGGCGTACCCGAGCAGCAGATGACCGGATTGATGGAGCGCCTGCAGGCGTTTCGGATGCCGGACGACGGCCGCCAGGGCGCGGCCACCCTCGCCTACTCCGAGATGCTGCGCGCCGGCACGACGACGGCGACCGACGTCACGCTGCCGTTCGACGGCTGGCTCGAGACCATGGCGCGCTCGGGCATGCGCTTCTATGCGGCGCCGACTTTCGCCTCGGCGCGCTGGGGCATGAGCGCGCCGCAGACCGTGACCTGGAAATGGGACGAGGCGCGCGGCCTGGCCGAGTTCGAGAAGGCCAAGCGCGTGATGGCCGACGCCGAGGCGCACAACTCGCGCCGGCTCGACGCGATGGTGTTCCCGGCGCAGATCGACACGGTGACCCCGGAGCTGTTCGCTGCCGGGCGCAAGCACGCAGACGAGTCCGGCCGCCGGTTCTCGACGCATATCGGCCAGTCGGTGGTCGAGGTGCGGGAGATGATCCGGCGCCACAATCTCACGCCGGTACAATGGGCGGCGCAGACCGGCCTCCTGAAGAACGATACCGTGCTGGCGCACTGCATCCTGCTCGACGATCATCCGCAGATCGGCTGGCACACGCGCAAGGACCTCGACCTGATTGCGGAGTCCGGGACGTCGGTCGCGCATTGCCCACAGCCCTTCGCCCGCTACGGCCTGGCGATGGATCATGTCGGCCGCTATCGCGCGCGCGGCGTGAATGTCGGGCTCGGCACCGACTGCGCGCCGCACAACCTGATCGAGGAGATGCGGCTCGCCATCGTGGCCGGCCGGCTGATGAGCGAGGATATCCGCAGCCTCGATACGGCCGGCGCCTTCGAGGCGGCGACGTTCGGCGGGGCAGCGGCCCTCGGCCGGGACGACATCGGCGCGCTGGCGCCCGGCATGGCGGCCGACATCGTGCTGGTCGATCTCAATCATCCGCTGATGCAGCCGGCCCGTGATCCGCTCCGGTCGTTCGTCTTCCACGCGGCCGACCGCGCGGTGCGCACGGTTCTGGTCGACGGCGAGGTCGTTCTCGAGAACGGCGAGCCCGTGCATCTCGACCCGAAAGCGGCGATGGAAAAGGTCGCCGAAGCCCAGGCCCGCATGATCCGCGACACCCCCAAGATCGACTACGCCCAGCGCCCCGGCGACACGATTTCGCCGCTATCGCTGGAGATTCATTAGCTGTGCCTTCCCCCGTCTGCGGGGGAAGGGAAGAAAAAGGGCAATCCATTGATGTCCGAAAACCGCCAGCAGCCACCGGCCGACCGGCTCATGTTGGACGGCATGGAAATACTCGATCGCGAAGCCTGTTACCGGGTCTTCCAGACCCACGACGCCCGGTTCGACGGCCGCATTTTCGTGGGTGTCACCTCGACCCGCATCTATTGCCGGCCGATCTGTCCGGCGCGGACGCCGAAGTTCGAGCATTGCCGCTACTTCGCCTCGGCTGCGGCGGCGCAGGAGGCGGGGTTTCGCCCCTGCCTGCGCTGCCGGCCGGAGACCGCGCCGGAGCTTGCCTTCTGGCGCGGTTCGTCCAACACCGTGGCCCGGGCGATGAAGCTGATCGCCGAGGGTGCGCTCGACGAGAGCGAGGCTGGCGTCGAGGCGCTGGCCGAGCGGCTGGGTGTCGGCGGCCGGCAGCTTCGCCGGCTGTTCCAGCAGCATCTCGGCGCCTCGCCGATCGCCGTGGCGCAGACCCGGCGCGTGCTGTTCGCCAAGCACCTGATCCACGACACCCAGCTGCCGATGACCGAGGTCGCACTGTCGGCCGGGTTCGGCAGCGTGCGCCGCTTCAACGAGATCTTCCTCAAGATGTTCGGCCGGCCGCCCAGTGCGCTGCGCCGGGCGCGGCGGCCCGACACCTCGGCCAAGGACGGCGTGACGCTGCGGCTGGGGTATCGGCCGCCCTACGACTGGCCAGGCATTCTCGAGGCGCTGAGCCAGGGCGGCCGCAAGAAGGCCGAATGGATCGAGGATGGGGTGTGGCATCGCCGCATCGAGCTCGATGGCAAGGCGGGCACGGTCGCGGTCGCGCACCTGCCCGAGCGCAATTCGGTGGCGGTGACCATCCGCTTCCCCGACGTGCGCGCCCTTCCCGCCATCGTCGCGCGGGTGAAGCGGGTGTTCGATCTCGGTGCCGACATCGCCACCATCGGCAGCCACCTCGCCCAGGATCCCAAGCTCGCACCCCTGATCGCCAAACGGCCCGGCCTGCGGGCGCCCGGCGAATGGGACCGCGAGACGGTGGCCACCATCGACGCCAACGTGCCGCCGGCCTGGCGGCCCTGGCATGCCTATGCCGCCCAGCACCTCAGGATGGCGAACCATGGCTAACGACTTCTTCATCGACCGCCTCGCCACGCCGATCGGCGAGCTGATCGTCATCGCCGACAGCGAGGGTGCGCTGCGCACCATCGACTGGACCGATCACGAAGCACGCATGAAGCTGCTGCTCGGCCGTTACTACGGCAAGGACCGGTACACCCTGACGCCCAAGCGCGATCCCGGCGGGCTCACGTCCGCGATGCGGCGCTATTTCAAGGGCGAGATCGGCGTGCTCAAGGAGCTGGCCGTCGCCACCAGCGGGACGGCCTTCCAGACCAGCGTCTGGAAGGCGCTGCGCCGGATCAAGGACGGCACGACCATCAGCTATGCCGAACTGGCGCACCGCATCGGCAAGCCCAGAGCGGTTCGGGCGGCCGGGCTGGCCAACGGGCAGAATCCGATCAGCATCGTCGTGCCCTGCCATCGCGTGATCGGCTCGAACGGCAGCCTGACCGGCTATGGCGGCGGGCTGCATCGCAAGCAGTGGCTGCTCGCTCACGAAGGAGTGATGTTGTGACAAACCGACACGACGACGAGTTGGCGGCGCTGAACCGGGACTACATCACCTCGGTTCAGACGTCGGACGTGAAACGTTTCGACGAAATACTTGCCGACGATTTTCTCAACACCAACCCCGACGGGTCCCTCGTGGACAAGGTGCAATTTCTGAAGCAAATCGCGCCCCCATCGAAGATTCGCGACCTCGCCTGCCATGACGTCGACATCCGGGTCATGGGCGACTTCGCGATCATCCACGCCCGCACCAGCTACCGCTATCTCGACGACGGCCGCCCGGGCAGCGGCCGCTATACCGACATCTGGGCGCGACGTAATGGCCGATGGGTATGCGTCGCTGCACAGGTTGCACGGTCGTGAAGTTCAGCTAGCTTGTTCCGCGGATGAGTGTGGGAACTCGTCCTTTTGGGGATGTGTGGGAGCTGGGGAGTTGGCCGTCGAGTATCGGATCGACCACGAAAAGGGATTCGTCACTGTCAGGGCTCACGGGCCCGTCGTTCTCCAGGAGGTGTTGGACTACTTCGACGCCCTCGTGGTGCAGAACGCCATGGGCTATCCGAAGCTGTTCGACGCACGGGAGGCCCGGCCCTGCCTGAGTGACGACGACGTCATGGTGCTGGGCGCGCGGGTGAGCGCCTATGCGGCGTACGATCCGCGCGGCCCGGTCGCCGCCGTGACCATGGACAGGGAGGCAAGCGCGATCCTCCAGCGCTTCATGAATCTCGGCGGTGCGCAGCGGCCGATGCGGCTGTTCGGCACCATCGAAGAGGCTCGCCGTTGGCTCGGGCAGGAGGAGTGATCGCCATGCCGATCAAGGTGAAGATCGATCACGCCAGGCGCTACGCTGAGGCCGTCGCCGAAGGCGAGGTTTCGCTCGAGGACATCGAGGAGTTCCTCGACGCCGTGATCGTCGCCGACGCGCTGCCGTATCGCAAACTTTTCGACGGCCGGGCCGCGTACGGCAAGTATACCGACGAGGAAGTGATGCGACTGGCGGCAACGGCTCAGCGCCTATGCCAGTATGGGCCGCCGCGGCGCGGTGGCCCTCGTCGCGTCCGTCCAGCACTACGAGCTCGCCACCCGCGTCCTCAATCTCGACCGGCGCGATGAGCCGGGCCGCGCGTTCATCGATCTCGACGAGGCGCGCCGCTGGCTCGAGGTGCAGCCCGAGATCAGCTAGACTAGGCGGCGACCGAGCGGCGCTGCTGCTGGCGGAGCTGGTTGACCGTGGTCCGGCCGTCGCCGGTCGGCTGGTAGACGACGCTGAACAGGGTGCGCGCCTTGGCCAGCGCCTCGGCGAAGCCTTTCTGGGCGCTCGAGAAGGAATCGAAGCCGCAGCGCAGCATGAACGGGATCTGGTCGATATAGACCTGCCCTGCCGCGCGCAGTTCACCGGTGTAGCCCATCCGTTCGCGCAGCAGTCGCGCCTGGCTGTAGGCGCGACCGTCGGTGAACTTGGGGAAGTTCAGAACGATCAGCTTCACGCCCTCGAGGCGGTCGCCCAGCTTGGTCACGTCCTCGGTATTGTCGAGGACCAGCATCGGCCCCTGGTCGACCGGCTGCTCACCGGGGAGTTCAGCGGGCAGTTCCATAGACGCTCTCCTTGAAGGGTTCGGCGCCGATGCGCCGATAGGTATCGACGAAACGCTCGCCCGATTGGCGTGCGCCGAGATAGGTGGCGACCAGCGCATCGACCGCTTCGACGACCTTGTCCGACTCGACCGCCGGCCCGAGGATCGTCCCGAGCGCGGTCTGGCCGAAGTCGACGTCGCCGCCGAGGCTCAGCTGGTAGAGCTCGACGCCGTTCTTATCGACGCCGAGGATGCCGATGTGGCCGACGTGGTGGTGACCGCAAGCGTTGATGCAGCCCGAGATCTTGATCTTGAGGTCGCCGATATCGTGCTGGCGCGAAAGCTCGGCGAAGTGGTTGGAGATGCGCTGCGCCACCGGGATCGAGCGCGCATTCGCGAGCGCGCAATAGTCGAGGCCCGGGCAGGCGATGATGTCGGTGATCTTGCCGACATTGGCCTCGGCGAAGCCGAGCTTCTCGAGCGCCCGGTACACTTCCGGCAGGCTCTCGATGGCAACATGCGGCAGGACGAGGTTCTGCTCGTGGCTGACGCGGATCTCGCCGTGGCTCCAGGCATCGGCGATGTCGGCCACGCCCTCCATCTGCGCCGAGCTGGCGTCGCCCGGGGGCGCGCCCGCCGGCTTGAGCGAGGCCGTGACAATCGCGTGGCCCGGCACGCGGTGGGGCGCCACGTTGGATTTGAGCCATAGCGCGAAGCCGCGATTTTCGAGCTTCAGCGCCTCCACCTCGGGCACGCGGGTCCGCTTGGGCCGCAGCGGCGGCGGCGCGAACTGGCGGGCGACCGCCTCGACGGTCTCGGGCGACAGCTTGAGCGCGCTGTCCTTCATCGCCGCGTACTCGGCCTCGACCTCCTCACGCATCTTCTCGGCGCCGATCTCATGCACCAGGATCTTGATGCGCGCCTTGAAGAGGTTGTCGCGCCGGCCATAGCGGTTGTAGACGCGCAGCGCGGCCTCGAGGTAGGCCAGCATCTCGTCCTTGGGCAGGAACTCGCGGATCGTCTTGCCGATCATCGGCGTGCGGCCGAGACCGCCGCCCACGATCACCTCGAAGCCGACCTCGCCCTGCTCGTTCTTCCACAGACGCAGGCCGATATCGTGCACCCGCACGGCGGCGCGGTCGTTGGGCGAGCCCGTGATGGCAATCTTGAACTTGCGCGGCAGGAAGCTGAACTCGGGATGCAGGGTCGACCACTGCCGCACGATCTCGCACCACACCCGCGGGTCCTCGATCTCGTCGATCGCGGCACCGGCAAAGTGGTCGGCCGTGGTGTTGCGCACGCAGTTGCCGCTGGTCTGGATCGAATGCATGTCGACCTCGGCCAGCATGGCGATGGCGTCGGGCGCATCCTCGAGCTTGATCCAGTGGAGCTGGAGATTCTGGCGGGTCGTGAAGTGACCGTAGCCCTTGTCGTACTTGCGCGCGATCGCCGCGAGCTGACGCAGCTGCCGCGACGACAGGGTGCCGTACGGAATGGCGATGCGCAGCATGTAGGCGTGGAGCTGCAGATAGAGGCCGTTGGTGAGGCGCAGCGGCTTGAACTGCTCCTCGGTCAGCTCGCCGGCCAGCCGGCGGCGCACCTGGTCGCGGAACTGCGCGACCCGCTCGCTGACCAGCGTGCGGTCGTAGTCGTCGTAGTGGTAGAAATGGGTATCAGGCATAGCGTACGGCCTCGGCCGCGATCGCCTCGAAAGTGAGGCCTGAAGCGCGGATCTTCTCGCGCAGCGACAGCGGTTCGAGCACGCCGTCGTTGCCCTCGATCACGGCGACCAGGAAAGGATCGACCACGTTCGCCGCCTCGGCCCGGGCGCGCAACAGCAGGATCTCGGCGGCCCGCTTGTCGCGGGCGACCGCCGCCCGATCGAGCCGCTTGGTCCACTGGCCGAAGTCGTCGAGGAAGACGACGGCGCCGTCGCTCAGGCGGTTGGCGGACGCGACCTGGAGGTCACCGCTCAAATTCTTGGCCATCAGGACACCTCTGCAAGCGAAGGGCGGTTGGTGGCGGCGCGCGCCACGACCTCGCCGACGATGATCAGGCTGGGACCGGCACCATGGCCGACCGCGAGGCGGGCTAGATCGGCCAGGCGGCCGGTCGAGATCCGCTCGTCGGGACGCGTACCGTTCTCGACGATGGCGACCGGTGTGGCTGGATCGACGCCGTCGGCCAGCAGACGGTCGCGGACGGCCGCAGCCTCGCTGACCGCCATGTAGAGTACGCGGGTATGGCCACGGCCGGCGTCCTGGGCGGCACCGTGCGCCGCATGACCGGACGAGAAGGTGACTGCCGAGGCCACGCGCCGGTCCGTCAGGGCGATGCCGACCGAAGCCGCGCAGCCCAGCGCCGCGGTGATGCCGGGAACGACCGTCACGGGCAGGCCAGCGGCCTGCAGGGCGTCGACTTCCTCGGCGCCGCGGCCGAACACGAACGGATCACCAGCCTTCAGCCGCACCACGGTCTGGCCGGCGCGGACCCGACGGATCATCTCGGCCTCTATGTCGGCCTGCGTCCAGCTCGCCTTACCCTTGCGCTTGCCGACGCAAATCAGCTGAGACTCGCGGCGGCCGCGGTCGAGGATCGCCTCGGGCACCAGGGCGTCGTGCAGGATGACATCGGCCTGCTGCAGAAGCTGGGCGGCCTTCAGGGTGAGCAGATCAGGATCACCGGGGCCGGCCCCGACGATGTGGGCGATGCCCAGCGTTTGGGTCGACTGTCGTGCGGCGTCGAGCTCCGTCAGGGCGATGCGGCGCGCCCCGGCATCGTCGCCGCGCAGCGCGAGCCACGCCGCCGGGCCCTCGATCAGCCGGCGCCAGAAGGCACGGCGCTGCTCGGGCTCGATCAACCCATTGGCCTGGCCGCGGAAGGTGCGTGCCAACTTCGCCACGGCGCCGAACCGCGCCGGCAGCATCGCCTCAATGCGCCCGCGCAACAGCGTCGCCAGGGTCGGCGAGGATCCGCCGGTCGAGATGGCCACCACCACCTCGTCGCGGTCGACGATGGCGGGCAGGATGAAATCGGAAAGCTGCGGCCGATCGGCCACGTTGACCGGAATGCCGGCGGCGTTGGCAGCGCCCTGGGCGTCGAGGTCCCGGTCGAAATCGCCGGTCGCGACAAACACGGCGGCGCTGCCCTTCAGGTCGGCGGACGACACCATCTCGCACTCGTACACGGCCGCGCCGGCCGACCGTGCGAGCTTCGCGCGCCGCCGAGCGGCGGGCGAACTGCCCACCACGACCACCCGCCGTCCGGCGAGGTCGAAGAACAGCGGGAGGTGCTTCACGAGACCAGGACGCGCAGGGCAATGTTGAGAGCCAGCACACCCAAACCTTGGGCAACAGCGTAGAACCAGATCAAACCTTGGGACATCGCGGGTCTCCCGACCGGTGGTCTCCTGACCGGCCTTCTTTCGATCTGGCAACTCATCGCATATCCGCCATAAGCAGGTTTGCCGAAGGTTTTCGCCAACTCGACAAATCCTGCTGCCGGGCCCGCCCGGAGAGAAAATTTTGTCTTTCGGACCCCTTATCCATCCCCTTGAAGGAACGTTCGGGCGACCTAAATCCCCCCGTGTCAGCCGCGGCCATTCGGGGCGGCAGGACATCAGACATCGCTTCTAGGAGGATGACTAAAATGCGTGGATTCGATTATTCGCCGTTCTATCGTGCGACCGTCGGCTTTGATCGCGTGTTCGACCTGCTCGACAACGTCGCCGGCCAGACCGCCAACGGCTATCCCCCGTACAACATCGAGAAGGCAGGCGAGAACGCCTACAAGATCGTGATGGCGGTTGCGGGCTTCGCCGAGGCCGAGTTGAACGTGACCCAGAAGGAGAACGAGCTCCTGGTCACCGGACAGACCGCGCCGAACGCCGATGAGGGCAAGCAGTACCTCTATCGCGGCATCGCCGGCCGCAATTTCGAGCGCCGCTTCCAGCTGGCCGACCATGTGAAGGTCACCGGTGCGAAGCTCGCCAACGGCCTGCTCACCATCGATCTGCAGCGCGAGATCCCCGAGGAGAAGAAGGCCCGGGCGATCCAGATCGAGAGCCAGGCTGCGAAGCCGGTGCTGACCAACTAAGACCGAGCCAGTGATGCGGCCTGCAGTCAGGCTGCTTCCGGGAGCAAGGCGTCGCGCAACCCGCGACGCCTTTTTCTTTTGGGCGTAGGCTGGTGACATGACCCTTTCGGCACAGCTCACCCACTTCGGCCTCCATGCCGTCGACCTCGACCGCATGGTCGACTTCTACACCCGCGTCATGGGCTACGTGGTCAGCGACAGCGGCGTCGGCCGCTCCGGCGCGCGCATCGCCTTCATGACCCAGAACCCCGAGTGCCATCACCAGTTCGTGCTGTTCGACGGCCGCCCGGCGGAGCTGGCCTACAATCCGGTGAACCAGATCTCGATGCGGCTCGATTCACTCGATACGCTGCGCGGCTACCGAAAGGCGTTCCTGAAGGAGGGCATCACCGAGCAGCGCGTCACCGACCACGGCAACGCCTGGTCGATCTACTTCAACGATCCCGAGGGCAATCCGGTCGAGCTCTACGTCGATTCGCCGTTCTACACGCCGCAGCCCTGCGGCGAGCCGTTCGATCTCGACCTGCCGAACGACGAGATCGTGAAGCGCACCGAAGCGATGTGCCGCAAGCGGCCGCGCTTCATGACGAGAGAGGCCTGGATGCAGAGCATCCAGGCCAAGCTCGACGCGCGTTCCTAGCGGCGGTTATTTGGCCGCGTACTTGCCGGCGGTCTGGGGCGTGTGGGGCCCCTCCTTGCCGCTTTCCTTGTGCTGCAGGCGGGTGATGCGCGCCCAGGTGCGCTTGTGCTCGTCCTTCACGTTGAACTTCAGCGTGCCGACCTTCTCGATCGTGAGCTCGATCTTGTCGCCGTCCATGAACGGGTTGAGGCCGCGATGGTTGGTGCCCGTCGCGACGATGTCGCCCGGCTCCAGCGTGTGGATAGAGCTCAGCCACTCGATGCAGCGCGGGATGTTGTGCGCCATGTCGTTGGTGTTGAACTTCTGCATCACCGTGCCGTTGTTGGTCAGCGTGATGTTGAGGTTCTGCGGATCGGCGATCTCGTCGGCGGTGACGATCCACGGCCCGGTCGGCGCGAAGGTGTCACGCGACTTCATCTGGAAGAACACGTTGCCCGGCGGCGGCAGGCCGCGGGCCGAGCCGTCGATGAAGCAGGTGTAGCCGAAGATGTACTTCATCGCGTCGGCGGCCTTCACGCGCGTCGCGCGCTTGCCGATCACCAGCGCGAGCTCGGCCTCGCCCTCGAACACGGTCGCTGGCGCGTCGGGCAGCACCATGGTGTCGCCGTTGCCGATGATCGCGTTCGACGCCTTGTGGAAGGCGTTGATCTGCGGCTTTTCCTTGAGCGTGCCGTCCTCCATGTAGTTGACGGCCATGCAGTCGATGTTGCCGGGCCGCGGCACCGGCGCGCGCAGTCGCACGCCGGAGAGCGCCACGCCCTTGCCCTCGGCGGCCGCCTTCTCGACCTTGGCCTTGTAGCTGTCCCAGCGCTTGATCAGGCCGATGATCAGGTCGGCCCGGTGATGGTGCGGTACGTCCTTCACCGCGTCGGTGACGTCGACCACCTGGTCGCCCTTCACGACGCCCAGGCGATAGTCGTTGAAATAGCAGATCTTCACTTGTTGTCTCCTCCTTCGAACACCTTCTTGGCGACCTGGGCCGCCGACATGGCGACCGGCCATCCGCCGTAGAAGGCCAGATGCGTGATGACCTCGAGCAGCTCCTCCTTCGTCACGCCGTTATTGAGCGCGCGCTGGAAGTGGCCGACCTGCTGCTCGCTGCGATTGAGCGCGATCAGGGCGGCGCAGGTGATCAGGCTGCGGTCGCGCTTGGAAAGCCCCTTGCGCTCCCACACGTCGCCGAACAGCACGTTGTCCGTCAGGTCGACCAGCTTGGGTGCGAACTGGCGCAGGGCCTCCCGCGCGGCGGAAGAATTGGCCGGTGGCTTGGACATGGCTCCTCTCCTCCTCGGTAAAGGTTACGGGCTGGCGTGACCGATGAACCGCTCGGGCGGCCGCTCGCCCCATTGCGAGCGCAGGCCCTCCTCGGCGCTGATCAGGTTGCCGCCGTTGGCGGCATTGAGGCGATCGGTGTCGGCCCAGCGCTCGTGCACGCGGCCCCACGGATCCTGCCAGTAGTCGTAGACCTGGCTGCCCAGTAGATGGCGGCCGATGCCCCACATGTGCTCGTACTTGCCGAGGCTCTTGATGTACTCGTGGTCCTGGAACACGCAGTCGATGTCCTGGACCTCGTAGGAGACGTGGTTCAGCCCCACCTTCGGGTTGTTCACGCAGAACAGCACGTGATGGTCGACATACTGCTCGCCGCGGTCGAGCCGGCTGAAGGCGCCGATGATGTTCTCCTTGTCGCCGGCATAGACGTCGTCGGATCGCAGCATGCCGAGCGTGTTGCGGAACCACGCCGCGGTCTCCTTGACCTTGGGCGTCGACAGCACGCCGTGGCCGATGCGCTGGATCGCGGTGGGCGACTTGGTGAGGCGCATCACCCGGCCGGCGCGGCGCTCGGGCTCGCGCGCCGTGTTGAGCTCGTCGCGCGCGATCTTGACCGGCGGCACGGTCTTCATGCCGTGGATGATCTCGATCTGGTAGCCGTTCGGCTCGGTGAGCCGCACCCGCTTGCCGCCGCCCGGCTCGTCGAGCGTCTCGATGCCGGTGGCGCCCGGCAGCCCGGCGGCGCGCTTCAGGTCATCCTCGTTCGCCGCGTGATAGGCGAAGCCGATGAACTTGGTACCGCCCTTCTTCACCGCATGCAGATGGTGGTGACCGTCGGCGCCGCGCATGTAGAGCGCGTCCGGCGTCCGCTCGGCGCGGACCAGACCGAAATGCGTGAGGAACTCCTCCATCGCATCGAGATCGGGGGCCTCCATGCGCGGAAAGGCGAATTCGGCAACCTTCACTCCAACCATGGGTCTCTCCCTTCCTATGAATGACTAGGCGTTCTTCTTGAACTTGTCTGGCAGCCGCTCCTCGTTGCCCAAGGCGACGCGGCGTACGCCGTCGCTGTCGGGGCTGGCCGGGAAGCCGTCCTTCGCCCGCGGCGCGGGAATCTCGACCACAGTGTTGCTGAGCCGGCCGACCCCTGTCACCTCGACCTCGATCGTGTCGCCCGCTTCCAGCGGCCGCGAGTTGGCCGGCGTGCCGGTCAGCAGGATGTCGCCCGGCAGGAACGTCATGTGGCGGGCAAGGTCGGCGATCAGATATCCGCAGTCGAAGATCTGCTCGCTGACCGCGCCCTCCTGCACCATCTTGCCGTTCTTGTACGAACGCAGGGTGGACTGGCGCACGTCGACGCCCGACACCAGACCCGGCCCGATCGGGCAGAAGCCGTCCATGCCCTTCACCCGCAGCATCGAGCCCGCGTCGGTGTCGCGAAAGTCGTGGCAGCCGAAGTCGTTCGACGGCGCGAAGCCCGCGATACAGTCCCACGCCTCCTCACGCGTGACGTTGCGGGTGACCTTGCCGAACACCAACGCCATCTCGCCTTCGTAGTTAACGTACTTGTAGCCGGCCGGCTTGATCAGCTCGCCCTTGTGCGCGTTGAGCGCGGTCAGCGGCTTCTGGAAGTAGGTCGGCGTCCTGGGCGGTACGCGCGTATTGTTGAACTCGTAGTAGCGCGAGATGTAGTTCACGTGCACGCACACGATCTTGCTCGGCGTGCAGGGCGGCAGATGCACCACCTCGTCTTCGCTGCAGGTACGGCCGTCGTTTAACACGATCCGTCCGTCCTTAAACTCGACCCAATGCTCGCTGCCGTCCTTGATGACGTGCCGCACTTCCTTGCGCGGACCTTCGAGTACGCTCATCTCGCTCCACTCCTTCTCATCCTCCTCTCCCCCGCTCGGGGAGAGGTTGGGTGGGGGGGTTGCGCACGATCCTCGAGGCCCCCTCACCTCGCCTCTCCCCGAGCGGGGGAGAGGAATATGACTAGCTCTTCCTCGCACCCTCGATCGCTCTCCACACGTTGAGCGGTGTCGCCGGCATGTCGACGTCCTTCACGCCGAGCGGCGCCAGGGCGTCCATGATGGCGTTCATCACCACCGGCATGGCGCCGACCGTGCCCGCCTCGCCGGCACCCTTGGCGCCGAGCGGGTTGAACTTGGTCGGCACAGGGTTGCTCTTCACTTCCATGTTCGGGACCATCTCAGCCCGCGGCATGACGTAGTCGAGGAAGCTCGCGGTCAGGAGCTGCCCGCTGTCGCGGTCCCACACCACCTGCTCACCCAGGATCTGGCCGATGCCCTGCGCCACGCCGCCATGGATCTGACCTTTGAGCCCGATCGGGTTCATCACCGTGCCGACATCGTCGACCACGAAGTAGCGGTCCATCGTGACATCGCCGGTCTCGGGATCGATCTCGAGCTCGCAGATGTGACAGCCGTTGGGATAGGTGTCGCGCTCGGCCTTGAAGGTCGCGTTCTCGTACAGCCCGCCCTCGAAGCCCTTCGGCCACTTGGTCGGGGTGAACGCCGCCTTGGCGACCTCCTTCAGAGGCACCGACTTGTCGGTTCCCTTGACCTTGAAGTTGCCTTCGACGAACTCGATGTCCTGCTTGTCGGCCTCGAGCAGGTGGCTGGCGAGCAGCTTGCCCTTCTCGATCACCTTGTCAGCGGCAACGAACACTGCCGAGCCGCCGAGCACCGTCGAGCGCGAGCCATTGGTGCCCATGCCGAACGCCACGCGATCGGTGTCGCCGTCGATGTACTGCACCTCGCCCGGATCGATGCCCAGCTTTTCGTGCAGGATCTGCTTGAACATCGTCTCGTGGCCCTGCCCTTGGTTCTTGGTGCCCATCAGCAGGGCCGCGGTGCCGCTCGGGTTGAAGCGGATCTCGGCATATTCGGGCTGTGCCGGACCCGCTGCCTGCTCGATCGCATTGACGATGCCGAGGCCACGCAGCCGGCCGCGCTTCTTCGACTCGGCCTTGCGTGCGGCGAAGCCCGCCACGTCGGCGAGCTCCAGCGCCATGTCCATGTTCTTCTCGAACTCGCCGCAGTCGTAGTACGGCCCGACCGGGCTCTGATAGGGCAGCGCCGAGGCCGGCAGCATGTTCTTGCGCCGCAGCTCGACGCGATCGACACCCAGCTCGCGCGCGGCGTCGTCGATCAGCCGCTCGATCAGGTAGATCGCCTCCGGCCGCCCGGCGCCGCGATAAGGCGCGGTCGGGTTGGTGTTGCTGAGCACGCCGACCACGTTGATGTAGGCCGTGGGAATCCTGTAGACGCCCAGGACGGTGCCGATCATGCCGAATGGCGACAGCAGGTTGCGATCCGACCCCACATAGGCGCCGATATTGGCCAGCATCTCGAGCTTTAGCGCGATGAATTTGTTGTCCTTGTCGAGGGCCAGCTCGATCTCGCCGACATTGTCGCGGCCGTGCTCATCGGCCATCACCGCTTCGGAGCGCTCGCAGGTCCACTTGACCGGCCGCAGCAGCTTGCGCGCCGCCCAGACGGTCAGGCGATGCTCGATATACTGCCAGCCCTTGGTGCCGAAGCCGCCGCCCACGTCCTGGGCGATCACGCGCATCTTGCTCTCCGGCACCTTGAACACGCTGTTGGCCAGCATGTTGCGCACGCGATGGGGATATTGGACGTCGGCGTAGAGGATCAGCCGGTCCTCGCCCTGGTCGTAGTAGCCCAGCGTGCCGCGCGGCTCCATGAACTGGGCGTGCACGCGGCTGATCACGTAACGCCGCTTGATCACCTTGGCGGCGCTCTTGATCGCTTCCTCGGTCTCGTCCTTCTTGCCGCGGGGCACGTGGTTGGAGATGTTGTCCGGGCAGTCGTCCCACACCGCCGGCGCGCCGGGCTTCACCGTGTCCTCGGTGCGCGTCACCGACGGCAGCGCCTCGTAGTCGATCTCGACCAACTCAGCCGCATCCTTGGCTTGCGCCAGCGTCTCGGCGATCACCATCACCACTGGATCGCCGACGTAGCGCACGCGGTCGGTCACCAGCGGCGGCCGCTGCGGCGCGTACATCGGTTTCCCGTCGGGCCGCTTGCGCGGCATGTTGGCCTTGGGCATGCCGAGCCCGTCGGCTTTCACGTCGTGCCCGGTGTAGGCCGCCAGCACACCCGGCGCCGCCTTCGCCGCCTCTACGTTGATCGACTTGATCTTCGCGTGCGCATGCGGCGATCGCACGAACACCGCGTAGGCCTGGCCCGGCAGGTTGAAGTCGTTGATGTAGCGTCCCTGCCCGCGCAGCAGCTTGGGATCCTCGAAGCGCAGGACGGGCTGACCGATTCCGTATTTGCTCATGACCTTACCCTACGATTGCTGGAAGACATGCGCGAGCGCGCCGATTTCACGTCATGTGCCAAGGTCAGCCCCGGCACCTCGGAGGCCGCCTGCTCGACAGTCGTGCGGATGTGCTTCTCGGCGAGCGAACAGGCTGTTTCGACGTTGCGCGCCAGGACCGCATCGCGCAATGCCAGGTGCTCGTTCTGGCGGCGCGAGCGGGCATGGATCATGGTCAGCCAGTGGTAGCGCTGCGCTTGGTCGAACAGCTCGGCCCGGAAATGCAGGGACCAGGGCGAGGTGCAGGTCGCCACCAGCGAATCGTGGAAGCGCTTATGCCGCTTGAACCATTCGCGCTTGGCGGCCGGTGGATCGTCCTCGTTGGGCTTGCCGAGCTTCGCAAGCAGGTGATAGGCGCTCACGATCTCCGCCTCCCATGCATCCGTGCCGTGGCGGATCGCGTCGGCGAGCGTGCGGGTCTCGAGATAGACGCGCAGTTCGGACAGGTCGAGGAAGTCGGCGAGCGAGATGGGCGCCACAGTGAACCCGCGGCCCGCTTCGGTGCGCGCCAGGCCCTCCGACACCAGGTGCGACAACGCCTCGCGTAGGGTGCCGACCGAGGTGTCGTAGCGCTGCCGCAGCTCGCCGAAGCGCAGGCGTTGGTCGGGCTTCAGCACGCAGCACAGGATGTCCTCGCGCATCTGGCGCAACACGTCGAAGGTCGCCGCATCCTCGCGCAACACGTCCTGCGGCGCGGTGGTCGCCGAACGTTGCGCCAGATCGATCGGCATCTTCAGGATCTTGGCCATGCTCTCAGACTCCGAGATAGGCTTCGCGGATTTGCGGCTGCTTCAGCAGGTCGGCAGGCAACCCGTGGGCCACGATCCGTCCCTGCTCAAGGACATAGGCGCGGTCGGCTATTTCGAGCGCCTTCAGGACATTCTGCTCGACCAGCAGGACGGCCGCGCCCTCGTCGCGCACGCGGGCGATGATTGCGAACATGTCGTCGACGATCGTCGGCGCGAGGCCGAGCGACGGCTCGTCGAACAGCACGATCCGCGGCCGTGCCATCAACGCCCGACCGATCGCCACCATCTGCTGCTGGCCCCCCGACAGCTCGCCGGCCGGCTGATGGCGCTTGTCGCGCAGGATCGGGAACAGGCCGTAGACCCGGTCCAGCGACTCGGCGCGGGCCGCCCGTGCGGCGGCGAGATAGCAGCCAAGCTCGAGGTTCTCCTCGACCGACATCCTGACGAACAGCCGTCGGCCCTCCGGGACCAGGGCGATGCCGTGGCCGCAATAGCCGTGGGCGCCGACCTGCGTCATGTCGGCGCCGTCGAAGCGCAAGACGCCTCGGCGGCAGCGCAGCATGCCGGCGATGGCGTTGATCAGCGTTGTCTTGCCCGCGCCGTTGGGCCCGATCACCGAGACGATCTCGCCGCCGTCGACGTCGAGCGAGACGTCCCACACCGCAGGCGCGTCGCCGTAGCCGACATGGAGGTTGCGCGCCTCAAGCAGCATAGGCTTTGCCCAGGTAGATGCTCACCACGCGCGGATCGCGCATCACGTCGCGCGGCGCGCCCAACGCGAACAGCTTGCCCTCGTTCAGCACGGCGACGCGGTCGGAGAGCTCGACCACGGCGCGCATCAGGTGCTCGACGAACACGATCGTGGCGCCCTGGGCTCGGATCGCCCGCACCAGGCGGATGGCGTTGTCGACTTCGGCCGGGTTGAGGCCGGACAGCACCTCGTCGAGCAGCAGCAGCTTGGGCTTGGCGGAGAGCGCGCGGGCCAGCTCGAGGAACTTGCGCTCGTGCAGGTTCAGGCCGGCCGGCAGCACGTCTTCCTTGCCGGCGAGGCCGGTGAAGCCAATCCAGTGCAGCGCCTCGTCGCGGGTCTCGGCCACCGCGCGGCCCGGATTGCCGAAGCTCGCGGCCAGGACGACGTTCTCCAGCACCGTCATGTTCACGAACGGTCGCGGGATCTGGTAGGTGCGCGCCACGCCCCGACGGGCGATCTCGTGCGCGGGCAGACGGCCGATTTCGACACCGGCGACCGTAACCGACCCGGAGGTGAGGGCATAGAAGCCCGAGACGACGTTGATCAGCGTCGTCTTGCCTGAGCCGTTCGGCCCGACCAGCCCCAGGATCTCGCCCTGCCGCACGTCGAGGTCGACGCCGCCCAGCGCCTGCAGGCCGCCGAAGCGCTTGGTGGCGCCGCGCACCTGCAACAGCACGGTATCGCCGATCGGTTTGGCAGGGGTCACGACAGGCGCGACTTCGGCGATCGGTGCCGACAGCGGCACGCGGCGGCGTTTCGCCAACCACTTCCTCACCGCCGGCACGAATCCGTCAGGCAGCCACAGGATCGCCGAGATCAGGATCACCGCGACGATGGCGCGGCCGACCATCGCCTCGCCGCCCGAAATGAAGGCATAGAGCAAGGTCGTGATCACCGTGGCGCCGATCGCCGGGCCGAACCAGCTGCGCGCCCCGCCCAGCACGCTCATCAGCACGACATAGAGCGGCACGGTGAGCTCGAAGATGCCGGAAGTCGTGATGAAGCCGACATACATCGCATGCACGCCACCCACCGCGCCGGCAATGCCGGCGGACAGAGCGAAGGCGGTGAGCTTGTAGCGCAAGGTCGGCACGCCCTTGGCCTCGGCCACGTCCTCGTCGTCATGGATCGCGAACAGACCCATGCCGAGCCGCGAATGCGCGACCTTCCAGGCGATCAGCAGCGTGATGACGCAGAGGATGAAGCCCAGCAGGTAGATCGTGCCGGTCGGCGTGGGCATCAGCTCGGGCAACGGCACGGCGCTCATGAAGATGCCGCCTCCGCCGTCGATCGGCGTGTTGAGGATGATGGTGGCGATCACGAAGGTGACCGAGAGCGTCAGCAGCGCGAACAGCTCGCCGCGCAGCCGGCGCAGGCGGAACACGATCGCGCCGATGCCGAGCGCCAGGAGTGCCGGCAACGCTGCCGCGACCGGCAGGGTCGCGAGAAAGGGCCAGCCAAACTTGGTCGTGAGATCGGCCGTGACATAGACGCCGAGACCGAAGAACGCCGCGTGCCCCAGGCTGAAGTAGCCGGCGAAGCCGCTCAGCAGTGCCCAGCTGGTCGACAGCGAGATCCAGAAGAAGACGAGATAGAGGAAAGAATCGTAGAATGCCGGCAGCTGCGCCATCGGCAGCAGCGCCATCGCGCCGACCGCGAGCACGGCGCCCAGGCGCGGCAGGTCGCGGGTCGCATTCATAGCCACTCCGGATCCCAGAGCAGGATCACGATCAGGACCGAGAACGACACCACCGGTGCCCAGGCCGGCGCGAGCACCGCCATGGCGAGCGATTCGCTGGCGCCGATCAGCAGCCCGGCCAGCAGCGCGCCCAGCGGATTGCCCAGTCGGCCGATGATGACCACGGCGAAGACCACGCCGAGATAAGCCCAGATCTCGGCCGGCGCGAGCGTCGCGATCAGCGCGATGAAGGTGCCGGCAATGCCGGCGTAACCGGCACCGATGCCCGACAAAAGATAGGCCAGCCGCTTGTGGTTGACGCCGTAGGCCGCGGCGATGTCGGGATCCTCCGCGGCGGCCCGCAGCGCCTTGCCGACATAGGTGCGGCGCAGCCACAGCCAGGTCCCCCAGGCCAACAGGCCTGCGACGATGCACATCGTCAGGTCGAGAATCGGGATGAAGAACGGTCCGGCCTTGATCGACTTCGTCGAGTATTGGGTCTCGAACCGGCGGAAGTCCGCAGTCCAGTAGAGCTGGATGCCGACCTCGAGGATCACCGCGAAGCTGAAGGTGATCAGCAGCGAGGCGAGCTCGTTGACCTTGAACTTGTCGAACAGCCAATGCTGGGCAACGCCGATGGCGAACATCGCCGGCACGATCATTGCGGCCGACCACCAGGGTGCCACATGGTAGTTGGTGCCGAGCTCGTAGACGAGGTAGGCCGCGAGAAAGGCGAGCGCGAAGTGGCTGAGATTGACCAGCCGCAACAGGCCCCAGCTCAGGCTGAGGCCCATCGCGAGCAGGCCGTAGAGCCCACCCGACAAAATGCCGGAAATCAGCGCCTGTCCGAGAAGCGTCGCACTCGGCATCCGCTTACGACGCGATCAGCTTGACGCCGGGTGCGGCAAATTCCTTGGGCCAGACGACCTTCCACTCCTTGTTCTGCACCTGCTTGATCAGCTGCGCCGCGTCGCCATGATTGTACGGCCCGTCGAAACGGGTCGGGCCATAGACCGTCGTGACCTTGTTCTTCTTGAGCCACGCCGCGATCTTGGCGTCGTCGAGGCTGTCGGCCCCGTTCACCGCCGCCTCGAGGATCTGCCACTCCGCGATCATGCCGCAGGCCTGCGCGTCGATCGTTGTGTAGGGCAGGTTCGCCTTGGTCGCCTTCTCCTTGAACTCGGCGGCATAACGCTTCATTCCGGGGCGGCTCATGAACGGCTCGTCCGGCTCGAGGAAGGTCGAGCATAGCGCCTTGTCGCCGTCCGGCGACAGCGCCAGCGGGCCTGGCGCCGGATAGAGATGGAAGTGGTTCTTGGGCGCGTAGTCGAGCTTGCGCAGCGCCTCGAGCAGCAGGTTGCTCTCCAGCCCCAGCGAGCCGACCCACAGGAAGTCGGCGTTGGCCTCCTTCACGCGCGCCGCCATCGCGCCGAAGTCGCGCGTGCCCGACTCGTATTCCAGGTAAAGCGGCACGGCCATGCCGCGCTTGCCGGCCTGCTCCTTCATGCCGAGCGCCATGAACTGCGCAGACGGAAACTTCGAGGTCAGGATCGCCATCGACTTGGGCGGCGTCGGAAAAGTTGCCAGGCAGTCGAGGATCACGTTGGGATAGGTGACGTTGGGCTCGGGACCGAACGGCGTCGCCGGGAAGGCACGGTCGTAGGTCTGCAGCTTGGGAATGCCCATGCTGCTCTGGATCATCACCTTGCCGTAGCGCTGGGCCACGCCCATCGCCGCCAGAATCGGCGCGGTGGCATAGGGCCCCTGGATCAGGTCGACCTTGTCGACGGTGATCAGCTTCTCATAGAGGCTGCGCGCCACCTCGGGCTTGGACTGATCGTCGAGCAGCACGTACTCGACCGGTCGCCCGAGCAGCCCGTTCCGGCCGTTGATCTCCCCGACCATGATCTCCGCCGAGATCTTGTGGATCACCGCCGTCTGGGCGAGGAAGCCCGTCAGCGACAGCGTTCCGCCCACCCGCACCGGCTTGCCCGATGGCGCTGCGCGCCCGATCGCCGGCGCTGCCAAAGCCGCGGCGCCTCCCACAATTCCGGCCAAGACCCGACGACGCGATGCGCCCTTCCCTTCCATCATCGTTTCCTCCGCCTGGCGCCTTGTTGTGCGTGCGCCGTTGTGCGGATGTTGGAATACGGTGGGTCGGCTGTAAACGCTTTTTCGAAAACTTTCGGAAGTTTCGAAATCCTGATCGTTACCCGCCGGTAACGCCGAGGTAGCGCTCCAGCGGCGCGCTGTCTGTCAGCAACGAAGCGCTGTCCGCCTCGTGCACGATGCGACCGCGATCGAGCACGATCGCGCGGTCCGTGATCGGCAGGATCTTGTGGGCGTGCTGCTCGACGACGATGCCCGCCATCCTCTCTTCGACGAACAGCCGGCGCAGCGCGCGCAGCAGTTCCTCGATGATGATCGGCGCCAATCCCTCGGTCGGCTCGTCGAGCAGCAGCAGGTGCGGGTTCAGCGCCAGCGCGCGGCCGATCGCCAGCATCTGCTGCTCGCCGCCGGAGAGCGAGCCGCCGGACTGGTTGCGCCGTTCCTTGAGGCGCGGAAACAAGGCGTAGATGCGATCGAGCGTCCATGCGCCGGGACGCGCGACTGCAGTGATGTTCTCCTGCACCGTCAGGGAGCGGAAGATGTTGCGCTCCTGCGGCACCCAGCCGATGCCGGCTGCCGCGCGCGCTGCCGGCGACAGCGCCGTGATCTCGCGCCCGCCGAGGCTGAGCGATCCGGCAAAGCGCCGCGTCACGCCAACGACGCTGTCGATCAACGTGGTCTTGCCGACGCCATTGCGGCCCAGCACCGCCAGCGCTTCGCCCTCGCCCAGCCGGAAGGCAACGTCCGACAGCACGACCGCGCGGCCGTAGCCGGCACTGAGGCCGTTCACCGTCAGCAGCTCAACCATGCTCGGCCTCGCCGAGGTAGACGGCCTTCACGCGCGGATCGGCGGCGATTTCCTGCGGCGTTCCCTCCGTCAGCAACGCGCCTTCGACGAGGACCGAAATGCGCTGCGCGAAGTCGAAGACCAATTCCATGTCGTGCTCGATGAGCAGCACCGACACGTCGGCCGGCAGCGCGGCGATCGCACCGAGAATGTCCTGGCGCTCGGCGGCCGGGACGCCCGCGGCGGGCTCGTCGAGCAGCAGCACGCGCGGCGCCCAGGCGAAGGCGACGGCGATTTCGAGCAGGCGCTGCTTGCCATAGGGCAAGGTGTCGGTGCGCACGTCGAGCACGTCCGCGAGGCCGAACCTGATGGCGATGGCGTCGACCTCGCGGGCGAGCGCATCGCCGCCGACCGAGCGATACCAGGTCGTGCCCTCGCCCAGGCGCTCGCCGACGGCCAGTGCCAGCGTCTCGAGCGGCGTCAGGTCGACGAACAGCTGGTTGATCTGGAAGGTTCGTACGAGCCCGCGGCGCACGCGTGCCTCGGGTTTCAGTCGCGTGATGTCCGCGCCGCCGAGCAGCACGCGGCCGGCCGAGGGCGGCAGCACGCCCGTCAGCAGGTTGATGAAGGTCGTCTTGCCGGCGCCGTTGGGGCCGATCAGGGCGTGGCGCGCGCCCTTCTCGAGCCGAAAGGTGACATCGTTGGTGGCGACGAGGCCGCCGAAGCGCTTGGCGAGGCCGTGCGTCTCCAGTGCGCTCATGAGCCAACCACCCGTCCGACCAGCGCGCGCACGCCGTCGGCCAGCCGTTCGCGGCCCACCAGTGCCAGCACGACCAGGAATACCCCCATCCAGAACATCCAGAATTGCGGGCTGGTGGAGGACAGCAGGTCCTGCAGAATCTTGAAGACGATTGCGCCCGCGATGCCACCATAGAGCCAGCCCGTGCCGCCGATGATCAGGGTCAGCAGCACGTCGGCCGAGCGCTGGAACTCCAGCACGTCGAGCGACACGTAGCCGGTGGTCTGCGCCAGCAATGCGCCGGCGGCGCCGGCATAGGCGGCGCCCAGCGTGTAGGCCGCGATCAGCCGGCGATGGACCGGCACGCCGAGCGCTGCCGCGCGCAGCGGATTGCGACGGATCGCCATCAACGACAGGCCGAACGGCGAGCGCACGATCAGCCGCGCCAGCAGGAACAGCAGGAACAGGGTCGTGAGGCTATACGCGTAGGCGGTACGGCCGTAGAGGTCGAAGTCGAAGGCGCCGAGCAAGGGGCCGACCGTCATGCCCTGCAGGCCGTCGGCGCCGCCGGTCCAGTCCGGCAGGGCGTTGGCGATCTCGTGCAGAACCAGCGCGACGGCGAGCGTCACCATCAGCCGGGTGAGATCGCTGCCGCGCAGCACCAGGAAGCTGGTGGCGAAGCCGAGCACGGCCGCGATGACGATGGCGACCAGCAGGCCTGCGGTCGGATCGGGAAGCACCAGCTTGCAGAAGATGCCGGCGGCATAGGCGCCGGCGCCGAAGAAGGCGGCGTGGCCCAGCGAGATGATGCCGGCATAGCCCAGGATCAGGTCGAGCGAGAGCGCGAACAAGGCGAGGATCGCGATCTCGTTCAGCAGCAGCTGCTTGCCGCCGGGCGCGAAGTACGCGGCGAACGCGGCCAGCCAGAAGACGATCTCGGCCAGGCGCCAGCGCGACCGCTGCGCCAGGCTCGCAGCCACGCTCATCGAGCACGCGCGAACAGGCCGTGCGGTCGCAGCACCAGCACGACGATCAGCACGAGGTAGATCACGAAGCCACCCAGCGCCGAGGAGAGGTAATACTTGCCGGCGACGTCGGCGACTCCCAGCAGCAGCGAGGCGACGAACGGACCCATCAGGCCGGACGTGCCGCCGACCGTCACCACGATCAGGAAGAACACCATGAACTTGAGCGGAAAGTACGGATCGAGTCCCAGCAGCTCGACACCCAGCGCGCCGCCGAGGCCGGCCAGGCCCGAACCGACGGCGAAGGTCGCGGCGAACACGAAGCCGACGGGGATGCCGAGGCCGCGCGCCACACGGGCATCGTCGACGGCGGCCCGCAGACGGCTGCCGAACCGGGTCTTCATCAGCGCGAGCTGCAGCGCCATCGCCAGCGCGCCGCACAGCACGATCAGGAACGAGCGGTAGATGCCGATGCTGGCGCCCAGCACCTCGCGCCGTCCCTGCAGCCAGGCCGGCAGCTGGATGTTGCGCTGGCTCGAACCCATGAAATAGTCCGTCACCGCCACGGCGATGAACACCAGCCCGATCGAGAACAGCACCTGCTCGAGCGGGCTGCGGCCATACATGTGGACGTAGAGCGTGCGCTCCAGCACCAGCCCGAGCGCCGCCGCCGCCGCAAAGGCGATCGGCAGGCAGGCGACGAACGGCACGCCCCCTTTGTCCATCAGCACGACGGTCACATAGCCGCCCGCCATCGCGAACGCGCCATGGGCCAGGTTGACGAAGTTCATCAGCCCCAAGGTCACCGCCAGCCCGCAGGCCAGCACGAACAGCAGCATGCCGTAGGCCATGCCGTCGAAGAGAATGGTGGCCACAGCTACCTCGTGCCGGCGGTCACCGCTATTTTTTCTTCGCCGCCTTCACGGGATCCTTGACGTTCGGGATCGTCGCGAACTCGACGTTGTAGAGCTCGCCGTCCTTCTTCTCGACCTTGCGGATATAGATGTTCTGCACGATGTCGCGGGTCTCGGAGTCGATCGAGATCGGGCCACGCGGGCTCTCCCACGCCATGCCCTTCATCGCCGCGATCAGCTTGTCGCCGCTGGTATCGCCGTTGGTCTTCTTCAGCGCCTCGTAGATCAGGTGCATGCCGTCCCAGCCGCCGACCGCCATGAAGTTCGGCCGCAGCCCGCCATTGGCCTTCTTGAAGCCCTCGACGAATGCCTTGTTGGCGGCGCTGTCGTGCGCCGCGCTGTAATTGTGGGCGTTAATGACGCCCACCACCGCATCGCCCATGCCGTTCAGCTGGTCGTCGTCAGTGACGTCGCCGGTGGCGATCAGCTTGACGCCGCTCTTGTCGAGGCCGCGCTCGACGAACTGCTTCACGAACTGGGCGCCGGTACCGGAGGGCACGAAAACGAACAGCGCGTCGGGCTTGGCGTCGGCCACCTTCTGGAGGACCGGCGCGAAGTCGGGCGAGCGCATCGGGATGCGCAGGTTCTCGACGATCGTGCCGCCGTCGGCCTTGAACTTCTCGGTGAACGACTTCTCGGCGTCGATGCCGGGGCCGTAGTCGGATACGAGCGTGATCACCTTCTTGATCCCGTTCTTGGCGGCCCATTCGGCCATCGGCACCGACGACTGCGCCAGCGTGAAGGAGGTGCGCACGATGAAGGGCGACGCCTCGGTGATCGATGAGGTGCCGGCCGCCATCACCACCTCCGGCACCTTGGCCTGGGTGGCGATCGGCGCGGTCGCCATCGCTGACGGGGTGATGCCGAAGCCTGCCAGCACGGCGACCTTGTCGTTCACGACGAGCTCCTGGGCGAGGCGCTTGGTGACGTCGGGCACGGAGGTGTCGTCCTTCAGGATTACCTCGACCTTCTTGCCGGCGACCGCGGTGCCGTTCTTCGCCTGGTAGAGCTTGACCGCGGCATCGATCTGCTTGCCGGTCGACGCCTGCTGGCCGGTCATCGGCAGGATCAGGCCGATCTTGACGGTCTCCTGCCCCGACGCGACGCTCGGCAGCACGGACAACGCGGCAATCGCCAGCAATTCGCGCCTTAACATTGTTGGTCCTCCCAATTAATTTGCAAGCTCTCTAGCACACAAGGAACCGCACGATGAAGAGCTACAAGGTCGTCGAGTTCGGTCAGCCCCTGCAGAAGGTCGAGGCGGCCAATCCGCAGCCCAGGGGCACCGAGGTGCTGCTGCGCATCACGGCGGCCGGCGTGTGCCATAGCGACGTGCACCTGTGGGAGGGCTTCTTCGACATGGGCGGCGGCAACAAGTACTCGACCGCCAAGACCATGAACCCGCCGCGCACCATGGGCCACGAGATCGTCGGCGACGTGGTCGCGGTCGGTCCCGACTCGAAAGGCGCCAAGGTCGGCGACAAGGCGGTGGTCTATCCCTGGATCGGCTGCGGCAAGTGCTGGTACTGCCAGAACGGCACGGAGAACCTCTGCCCCACCCCGCATGCGCTGGGCGTCAACGACGACGGCGGTTATGCCGACCACGTGCTCGTGCCCCACGCGAAGTATCTCTATCCGTACGGCAACCTGCCGGTCGAGCTCGCCTGCCTCTACTCCTGCTCCGGCATCACCGCCTTCGGCGCGGTCAAGAAGGCGGTCGGCCACGACGCCGGCAAGCCGATCCTGGTGATCGGGGCGGGCGGCGTCGGCCTGATGGGCGTACGCTTCGCCAAGGCGGTGCTGGGCCACGAGCCGATCGTCGCCGACATCGACGAGAACAAGCGCCAGCTCGCGCTCAAGAACGGCGCGTCGGCGGTAGTCGACCCACGCGACAAGGAAGCGCGCAAGCAGATCATGGATCTGACCGGCGGAACCGGCGTCGCCGCCGCGATCGACTTCGTCGGCGCCGAGGCCTCGGCCCAGTTCGGCTGGCGTGCGCTCGGCCGCGGCGGACGGCTGATCGTGGTCGGCCTGTTCGGCGGCACGTTCTCCACGCCGATGCCGATGTTCGCCTTCACCGGCAACACCATCATGGGTTCCGTCACCGGCACGCCGGCCGAGATGAAGGAGATGATGGCCCTGGTCACCGCCGGCAAGGCCGAGCCCGTCCCCATCGTCAAGCGCAAGCTCGACGAGGCCGACGCCACGCTCCAGGACCTGCGCAAGGGGCTGATCATGGGACGTGCCGTTCTGGTCCCGTGAGCCAGGCTTCCCGCGCCCTCGCCCACGTCTTCGACAGCGGAGCGCTCGCCCCACAGCGGGCGTTCTTCTTGCGCGCGGAGGATCCACCGTTCGCGGAGATAACCTGCGAGCAGTCGTCGCGTCCGGATTTCCTCAAGCTGAAGAGCGCAACGCCGCACATCGAGAACGGGGCATGGCCGATGGGGCTCGTGCTGCTGACGAAGCACAAGGAGGAGAACTTCGCCAATATCGCGCGCGGCTGGAGCCTGATCGAGCCGGGCGGCACGCTGGTCTGCGCCGGCTCCAACGACGACGGCGCCGCGAGTCTCGAGAAGCAGGTGCACAAGGCGCTCGGTCTCGACGACACGTTGTCGAAATTCCATTGCCGCGTGTTCTGGCTCACCAAGGGCGAGGATGAGCCGCCGAGCTACTGGCGCGGCCTCGGCGGGCTGCAGCCGGTGGGCGACAGCACGTGGCTCAGCAAACCCGGCATCTTCTCGTGGGATCGCATCGACGACGGCTCGGCCCTGCTCGCGCGTCACCTGCCGGACGATCTCGCCGGCCATGTCGCCGACTTCGGCTGCGGCTGGGGCTACCTCGCACGGCAGATGCTGCAGCCCGCCGTCACGCATCTCGACCTGATCGACGCCGAGCATCTGGCGCTCGATGCCGCACGGGCGAACGTCCCTGACGGTCGCGCGTCGTTCCACTGGCTCGACCTCGCCCGCGAGCGCGCACCGGCGACCTACGATGCCATCGTCTGCAACCCGCCGTTCCACACCGGGCGTGCCTCGACGCCGGCGCTCGGACAGGCGATCCTCTCGGCTGCGGCTCGTGCACTGAAGCCCGGCGGCCGGTTCTACATGGTCGCCAATCGCGGCCTCCCCTACGAGCCGATGCTCAAGGCGAGCTTTGCTTCGGTCGAGACGCTCGCCGACAACAACAAGTTCCGGGTGACACGCGCGATCCGCTAGAAGCAGAGTACGCCCATGACCCGCACCGCGCCGATCAAGCTGTTCCAGTTCCCGCGGATGTTCGCCACACCGAACGTCAGCCCGTTCTGCTGCAAGCTCGAGACTTGGCTGCGCATCGCCGGCATTCCCTACGAGGTCGTCGACACGACCGATCCGCGCAAGGGGCCCAAGGGCAAGGTGCCGTTCATCGACGAGGACGGCCGGCGCATGGGCGATTCGACGCTGATCATCGAGCATCTCAAGCGGACGCGCGGCGTCGATCCCGACGCGCACCTCGATGCCGGCCAGCGCGCCACGACCGTCCTCGTGCAGCGGACGATCGAGGAGCACTACGCCTTCATCGTCCTCTATACCCACTTCATCCGGGACGCTGGCTGGCAGCATATGCAAGCCACCCTGCAGGGCGTGCCCGCCGTTCTGCGGCCGCTCGTTCTCCCCCTGGTGCGCGGCCACATGCGCAAGGCATTGAACATGCAGGGCACGCTGCGGCATTCGGATGCCGAGATCATGGAGGCTGCGCAACGGGACTGGCAGGCGATCCTGTCGCTGGCGAGCGAACCGTTCTTCTTCGGCGCCGAGCCCGCCACGGTCGACGCCACCCTGTTCGGGGCGCTGGCGACGACCCTGTTCACGCCGGTGCCCTCGCCGATTCGCGGGTTCCTGGAGGGCCAGCCCTGGGTCGTCGCCTATGCCGCGCGCATGCGCGACAGATACTTTCCGGAGCTCGCCGCTAGGGGCTGAAGCGCCCGGCGATCAGGAACTCCCTGTTGCCGTCGGCGCCGGTGATCGGGCTGTCGGTGACGCCGAGCACCGACCAGCCGGGCTGCGCGGCGAGCCAGGCGGTGACGGTGTCGACGACTTCCCGGTGAAGTTCCGGCTCGCGCACGATGCCGCCCTTCCCGACCCGCCCCTTGCCGACCTCGAACTGCGGCTTGATCAGCGCCGCGAGATGCGCCCCGGGCGCCGCCAGTGCGAGTGCGCCGGGCAGCGCGGTGCGCAGGCCGATGAACGAGGCGTCGCATACGATCAGATCGATCGGCTCCGGAATCGCCGCACGCGTGACATCGCGGATGTTGGTCTTCTCCATCGACACCACGCGCGGATCCGAGCGCAGCTTCCAGGCGAGCTGGTTGGTGCCGACGTCGACGGCATAGACCTTGGCCGCCCCGCGCTGCAGCAGGCAGTCGGTGAAGCCACCGGTCGACGAACCGACATCGAGCGCAATACGGCCTTCGACCGGAATGGCGAAGTGCTCGAGCGCCTTCTCGAGCTTCAGCCCGCCGCGGGAGACATACGGGTGCGGCTGCCCGCGGACTTCCAGGGGCATGTCAGGCGCGAGGCTGACGCCCGGCTTGTCGAGCCGACGATCGTTGGAGAAGACGAGGCCGGCCATGATCAGGCGCTGCGCGGCCGCACGCGTTTCGGCAAGCCCCCGCTCCACCAGGGCCACGTCCAGTCGCGTCTTTGGTTTCGCTTTCATCGCCAACCGCAGAATACAGTGGCTGGCCGATCTCGCACCTGCGTAAGGTCGGTGTAATCGAGCGTGCGGAAACTGCCGGTACCGGGGGGAAGGCAAATGAAACGCTGGCTCTTGCTATTCGCAATCGCGTCGATCGGATCGGCGCACGCGCAGAGCTTCCGCGACTGCCCGACGATCTGTCCCGAGATGGTGACCGCACCGCCCGGCTCCGCCAGTCTCGGACCGGCCAGCGGCGAGGAGGAGCGCGAAGGCATACCGGAGGCCCGCCGGCAGGGCGATCAACGCAAGATCACGATCAGCCGTCCTTTCGCGCTGGGCAAATACGAAGTGACGCGCGGCGAGTTCGCCGCCTTCGTCGCGGCGACCGGCTATCAGGCGGGCATATCGTGCTGGGGCTGGGACACCGACGGCGTCCTGCGCGATGCGCCGGGCCGATCGTGGCGCAGCGCCGGATTCGAGCAGACCGACAACCATCCCGTGATGTGCGTGAACTGGGACGATGCCAAGGCCTATGCGGCGTGGCTCAGCAAGCTCACGGGAAAGACCTATCGGCTGCCGAGCGAGGCGGAATGGGAATATGCGGCGCGCGGCGGCACGACGACGGCGCGCTATTGGGGCAATGCGCTCGAGGGCGCCTGCCAGTACGGCAACTTCGCCGACCTCACGGGCGCGGCGGCGCTCAATTGGGAACACAAGCCCGACAAGATTTTCCTGTGCGCTGACAACTACGTGTATACGTCGCCTGTCGGCACCTACAAGCCCAACGCCTTCGGCCTGTACGACATGCTGGGCAATGTCTGGGAGTGGGTGGAGGATTGCTACAACGTCCATCCCCAGGACGCGCCGACCGACGGCAGTCCGTTGCTGACCGGCGACTGCGCCCAGCGGCTGCTGCGTGGCGGCTCGTGGTACAGCAGCCCGTACCTCGTGCGCGCCGCCTACCGCTATTTCGGTCCGAGCGGCGTCCGCAGCCGCAGCGTCGGCTTCCGCATCGCGCGCACGGAATAGAGGTCACACCGCGGGCGGTGGACTCCGGCGGTCGGGCGAGATCGGGCTCATCAGGCCGACGGCGATGCCATCGGGATCCTCGACGATGGCATAGCGCGCGCCCCAGAAGGCATCCCACGGCGGTTGCAAGCCCTTGTGGCCGGCGGCGGTCAGCTCGGCATACAGACGATCGACCTCCTCGCGCGACTCGACGGTGAAGCCCACGACGACACGCCCGCCGAGGTCGCCGCGACCCTGCCAGCCCTTGTTCTAGGTCGCCGCGAAACGGGCACTGTCGATGTCGAGGTCGGCATCGCCCTCGCGCACGCTTGCATGGTGCGCGCCGGACGCGGTGCGCCACACGTTTGCCTCCGGGAGGTTCACGCCGAGACGGCGATAGAACGCCAGGGAGGCTTCCATGTCGCTGCTGACGATGTTGACCTGATCGAACTGCGGGCGTGCGGCGCTCATGGGAGGACTATGGCCACAAATCCGGTCGAGGGCGAGCGCGCCGCGCCCGGCGCAATCCCGGGCGCCTCCGTTGCCGGTCGCCGTAGTGTCAAAGATTTGGTCGTGCCGGTCGGTACTACTTTGGAGGTAGATGGCTGGGTTCGGCCTGATAAGCTCGATTCCCCCAAAGGCTTGACGGCCCCGGCCGGAGGTCTAGATGTAGGGTCCTTCCAGCCAATGGGGGCTTCATATGACGCTGCGCATCAACTCCATCGCGCCTGACTTCAAGGCCGATACCACCCAAGGACCGATCGAGTTCCACAAGTGGATCGGCGACGGCTGGGCGATCCTGTTCTCCCATCCCAAGGATTTCACGCCGGTCTGCACCACCGAGCTCGGCTACATGGCCGGACTGACCCCCGAGTTCCAGAAGCGCAACACGAAGATCATCGGCCTCTCCGTCGACCCGGTCGCCAATCACGAGAAGTGGGCGAAGGACATCGAGGAGACGCAGGGCCACAAGGTCAACTACCCGATGATCGGCGATCCCGAGCTGAAGGTCGCGAAGCTCTACGACATGCTGCCCGAGGACGCCGGCACGACCTCCGAGGGCCGCACCGCCGCCAACAACGCCACCGTGCGCTCGGTCTTCGTGATCGGCCCGGACAAGCAGATCAAGGCGATGCTCACCTACCCGATGAACACCGGCCGCAACTTCGACGAGGTGCTGCGCATCCTCGATTCCGTGCAGCTCACCGCCAAGCACATGGTCGCGACGCCGGTGAACTGGAAGCACGGCCAGGACGTCATCATCCCGCCCGCCGTGACCGACGAGCAGGCCAAGGCCAAGTACCCGAACGGCTTCAAGACCATCAAGCCGTACCTGCGCACGGTGGCCCAGCCGAAGTGACCGCGTAAGCGGTCATCCCGAGCGTAGTCGAGGGATCTTTTCTTCGCCGACTCGACCAAAACCCTGTGGATAAGCGGCGCCTCGAGCGCCGCTTTTTGGTCAATGGAACCGGATTCTTCGATACGCATTTCTAGGAATGCGCGAAGGCCATTGCCCATAATAGGTGGTGAAAGCGTGCCGGGCCTATCATCCAGGCATGACCTCCACCATTCGCGCACTGAGCCGGCGCAACCTCCCTCCAGGCTGGACTGCCGAGCAGCGCCTCGCCCATTTCACCAAGGCCGATCCCTTGTCCGGTTGCCTGATCTGGCAAGGCGGCCTGACCAACGGCGGCTACGGCCATTTGACGGTCCACGGCCGGACGCATCTCGCGCACCGCCTGGCATGGATAATCAAGCACGGGCCCATCCCTGCGCAGACGATGGTTTGCCATCGCTGCGACGAGCGACGTTGCGTGAACCCCGACCATCTCTTTCTCGGCAGCCATGCGGTGAACATGGCCGATCTCAGGGCGAAACGACGGCGCTGGTTCGACGGTGCACCGGCCCGCCACAGGCGCTCTACCGAGGACGCAGCGCAAATCCGCATACGCTACCGCGGAATCGAACTTGTGGGCGATGTCGTCGCACGATTGATCGATCCGGCCTCCGAGGCGCCGCAGATCCAACGTGTCTCTAGAGCGCGCCGCGGCGGCCGGTCGAGTAGGACAGGAGCTTGCCGTCGAGGAAGTCGATCTGCGTCCAGCTGAACACGCGGGATGCCGGGCCGCTCCATTCGACGATCGCGAACTCGCCGGTCAGCGGACTGCGATCGGTGACCAGGCCGCCGGGACACCCCATGACCGCCGCAGTCTCGTCGTAGGACATTCCCCGGCGCAGGGAGGCGAGCCGTTCGGGCGTGGCGCCGCAGCTCACGGCGCAACCGCCCTGTGCCAGGGCTCCGGCCAGCACAAGCAGCACCAAGGTGCCTCGCATCATCCGGCCCTCTTCGGTTGCGATTGCCCGGGCCAGGGCTGGGGCGGCGGCGGGTTCTTCGGCGCCGCGCAGGTCGCGCGCTTGGCCGGGGCCGGTTTGCCGTCGACGTCGCGGTTCCACCAGCCGCCGCCCAATGCCTGGAACAGCGCCGCGGTGTCGGAAAAACGCGCCGCCTCCGCCTGCACCAACGCGAGCGACGCCTGCTGGTAGGTCAGCTCGGCGTTCAGCACGTCGAGGATGCCGGCATCGCCTGCCGCCTGGCGGCGCCGCGTGATCTCGAGGCTGAGGCCCGCCGCATGCTCGGCATTGGCCGCGGCCCGCAAAGCAAGGGCATCGGACTCGAGCGTCCGGAGCGTATCGGCGACGTTGCGAAAGGCCGTGAGCACGGTCGACCGGTACTGCGCCTTGCTCGCCTCCCACGCCGCGATCGCGGCGCGCCGACGGGCGAGGTTCGCGCCGCCATCGAGGATGGTCTGCGCGACGCTGCCGCCCACGGTGACGGTCGGCCCCAGAGCCGGGCTGAACAGCATGTCGAGCGAGGTCGAGGTCGAGCCGTAGATGAGTTGGAAGTTGAACTGCGGCAGCAGCGCGGCGGTCGTCACGCCGACCTGCGCGCCAGCCGAGTGGACGTTGGCCTCGGCAGAACGGATGTCGGGCCGCTGCTCGATCATGCGCGCCGGCATGCTGACCGGCAGGTCCTGCGGCAGGGTCAGGCTCGCGAGCTCGAAGGTCTCGGCCGGCACGTGCGCCGTCGTATGGCCGGTGAGCTGGGCCAGCAGGTTGCGCTGCTGGCTGAGCTGGTTGGTGAGCGGCGGCAGGGTCGCCTCGCTCTGGGCAAGCGCTGCTTCCTGGGTGGCGACATCGGCGCGGGAAGCCTGGCCGATCGTGAAGCGACGCTGCAACAGGGCGAGCGAATCGCGCTGGATGGCGATGGTGCGCTGGATGGCCGCGATCTGACCGCGCAACGACGCCTCGGTGACGGCGGCGACCACCACGTTCGAGCTCAGGGTCAGGTAGGCGGCCTCCAGCACGAAACATTGCGATTCCGCCTGCGCCTCGAGCGATTCGGCGGCGCGCCGGGTGCCGCCCCAGACATCGAGCAGGTAGTTGACGTTCAGGAGGCCGGTGAAAAGACCAAATACGTTGTTGTTGTCCGAGGTCGCCGGCGACAAGGCCGCGGAGGTCTGGTTGTGGGTACCCGACCCGGTGGCCGTCACCGTCGGGAATAAGGCCGCGCGCTGCGCCTTGGCGTTCTCCTGCGCCGCCTTGAGCGACTGGAGGGCCGACTGGATGTCGGGATTGGCCACGAGCGCCTGCCCGATCAAGTCGTTCAGCGCCTTCGACTGGTAGACCTGCCACCACTGGGCCGGGATATCGAGATCGGCCACGAAGCGCTGGGCCTCACCACCCAGCACGTCCGGCACGGCGACCGTCTCGTCGGTCGTCGGGCCGGACAGATAGGTCTTGTCCTTGGGCGGGTCGGGCCGGACGAAATCCGGGCCGACCGTGCAGGAGGCGAGGCCGAGCGTCGCCATGGCGGCCAATGCACGGGAGAGGCTCATTCTCCCACCTCCTCGTCGCCCAGGACTTCGTCATCGATCACCCGGTCGGGACTGCGAATGTATTCCCTCAGCAACACGCGGCGCAGGGCAGGCCCGACCACCAGCAGCATGATCGGGCCGAGCAGCATGCCGCCCACCACGACGGTGGCGAGCGGCCGCTGCACCTGGCTGCCGATGCCTTGCGAGATCGCCGCGGGGAAGAGGCCGACACCGGCCGAGAGCGCGGTCATCAGCATCGGCCGCATGCGCTGCTCGGCACCGTTGAAGATAGCGTCGCCGAACGACTGGCCGCGGCTCAGCAGCTCGCGGAAGTAGGTGATGTTGACGATGCCATCCATCACCGCCACGCCCGCGAGCGAAATGAAGCCGATCGCTGCCGAGACGCTGAAGTCCTCGCCGGCGACATAGAGCGCGATCACGCCGCCCGCCGCCGCGAAGGGAATGCCGGCCAGCGCCACCAGGCTGTCGCGCAGCGTGTTGAACAGGCCGTACAGCAGCACCAGGATCAGCAGCAGCGTGATCGGAATGATGATCTCCAGCCGCTGCTTGGCCTGTTGCAGGTTCTCGAACTCGCCGGCCCACAGGATGCGGTAGCCGGTCGGCAGCTTGATGTGCTGGGCAATGCGCTCCTGCGCCTCAGCCACCGTGCTGCCGAGATCGCGGCCGCGGATGCTGAACTTGATCGGGATAAATCGCTGGCTACTTTCGCGATAGACGAACGAGGCGCCGGTATCGACCGAGATTCTGGCAAGCTCGCTCAGCGGCACGTAAGCGTTCCCTCCAGCGGGCAGCGAATAGGCGACCTTGACGTCTCGGATGGCGTCGATGGTTTGCCGGTAGGGACCTTGCAGGCGGACGGAGACGCCGAACTGCCGGTCGCCCTCGAGGACGGTGGTCGCGTTGGTGCCGCCCATCGCCGCCTGCACGACGCTATTGATGTCGCCGGCGTTGAGGCCGTAACGCGCCGCTTTCTCGCGGTCGATCTTGATGTTGAGATTGGGCTGGCCGACGATGTGGAAGATGCCGAGATCGGCGACGCCCTGGATCTGCGCCATCTCGTTGCGGACCTGCTCGGCGAGCTTCTCCAGAACCTCGAGGTTCGGACCGAGTATCTTGACCGAGTTGGCGCCTTTCACGCCGGACAACGCCTCCTCGACGTTGTCCTGGATGTACTGCGAAAAGTTGAAGCCGACGCCCGGCAGCTCCTGCTCGAACTCCTTCTGCAGCATGTCGGTGAGCTCGGCCTTGTCGAGTCCGCTCGGCCACTGGTCGAACGGCTTGAGAGGCGCGAACAGCTCGACATTGGAGAACGGCGAGGCATCGCTGCCGTTGTCGGGCCGCCCGTGCTGCGACACGACCGTCAGCACCTCGGGATGGCGAAGCAGAATCTCACGCATCTTCTTCGTGGCGTCGACGCCAGCCTGCAGGCTGATGGTCGGCGGCAGCGAAGCGCGGATCCAGAAGTTGCCCTCCTCCAGCGCCGGCAGGAACTCGCTGCCGAGCCTCGCACCGCACGCCCCGGCGATGGCCAGGAAGATCACCCCGGCCGTGATCGGGATGGCGACGCTGCCCAGCGCCCAGCGCAGCACGGGCGTATAGATGCGCCGGATCATCCGCACGAACCGGGTCTCGACCTCCTCGACGTGCTGCGGCAGCACGATCGACGCCAGCACCGGCGTGACCGTGAAGGTCGCCAGGAGGGCACCGACCAGCGCATAGGCATAGGTGCGGGCCATCGGGCCGAAGATCTGGCCCTCGACTCCGGTCATGGTGAAGAGGGGCAGGAAGGCGGTGATGGTGATGGTCGCGGTGAAGAAGACCGCGCGATCGACCTGCAGGGCGCTGACGAAGATCAGACGCAGCCTTTCAGACCAGCGGAAGGCGGAGCCTCTGGTCGAGGAGCTCGGGTCGGGGCCCCACAGGCCCTCACTCAGATGCTGCAGCAAACGATGGCGATTGTCCTGATTGCTCTGGAAGTTGCGGAAGATGTTCTCGACCAGGATCACCGCGGAATCGATGATGATGCCGAAATCGACGGCGCCCACCGACAGCAGGTTCGCGTCCTCGCCGCGCGCCACCATGATCACCACGGCGAAGAACAAGGCGAAGGGGATGTTGGCGCCGACGATGATCGCCGACCGCAGGTCGCCGAGGAATATCCACTGGATCAGGAACACCAGCAGGCAGCCGAACACGAGGTTGTGCAGCACCGTGGCGGTGGTGACATTCACCAGCGTGCTGCGGTCGTAGTACGTGACGACCTTGACGCCGGGCGGCAGGGTGCCGTCCTTGTTGATGCGCTCGATCTCGGCCTCGACCTTGGGCAGCACCTCGTTGGTATGCTGTGTACGCCCCATCACGACGATCGCCGCAGCAATGTCGGGATCGTTGTCGCGGCCGGCAATGCCCAGCCGTGGCACGAAGCCCACCGAGACCTTGGCCACGTCCTTCACCAGGACCGGGACGCCGTTGCTCTGGCTGAGGACCACGTTCTCGATGTCGGTGACGCGCCGGCCCTGCGTGAGATCGTCGTTGCCGCCGGTGTCGATCAGGCCGACGCCGCGGATGTTCACCGACTGCTGGCCGATCGTGATCTCGCGCCCGCCGACGTTTATGTTGGCGTTGCCCAGCGCGGTGATGATCTGGGGAATGGTGACGTTGTAGGCCTCGAGCTTGGCGAGATCGGCATCGACGTTGAACTGCTTGGTCGTGCCGCCCCACGAGTTGATCTGGACCACGCCGGGGATGGTCAGCAGGCGCCGGGCGACGACCCAATCCTGCACGGTGCGGAGATTCGTCAGCCCGAAGTTGGGAGGGCCGGTGACCTGATAGCGCACGATCTCGCCGACCAGGCTCGACTGCTGGATTTGCGGCACCTGGTTGCCGGGCAGGTTGACGCCCTGCTGCAGGTAGACGGCCGCATCAGCGTATGCGGTGTTGAAGGCGATACCGTACTTGAAGGTCACTCGCACGAAGCTCAGGCCGTAGAACGAGGTCGAGCGGATGTTGACCACGCCCGGGGTCGGGTAAAGCGCGATCTCTATGGGGATGGTGTAGTACTTCTCCATCTCCTCGGCCGACAGGCCGGGCGCCTGCGCGGTGATCTCGAGGATGACCGGTGCCGGATTGGGATAGGCCTCGATATTGAGTCGCGAGAAGGCGAACACCCCGATGCCGAGGAACACCAGCACGCCCAGCACGATGATCGGCCGGCGGGTCAGCCCGAAGACCAGGATCGACTTCAGCACGCCCGATCTCCTCAGTCCGCCCCGGCTACGCCGAAGGCCTTGTTGCTGACGAAGACCGCACCGTCGACGACGACCAGCTCGCCGGGCTGCAAGCCCTCGAGGATCTCGGTCGAGCCGTTCTGCTGCATCCCGGTCTTGATCGTGCGCTTCACGAAGCGCCGCCGATCCGTCGTGACCCAGACCGTCATGCTGCCGTCGCCCTCGC
Organism: Reyranella sp.; assembly: GCA_035293665.1. GTDB lineage: Bacteria > Pseudomonadota > Alphaproteobacteria > Reyranellales > Reyranellaceae > Reyranella. The sequence continues at coordinate 98,847 of DATGMK010000010.1, forward strand.
GGACGACGGCATCGTCAGGTACAGCCGTTGTTTCGACCGGCGCGGCGATCCGGATGGTGAAGGTGGCGAACATGCCGGCCCGCAGCAGCTGCTCGGGATCGCGAATCTCCGACCGGACCAGGAACCGGCGGGTGGCAGGATCGACCTGAGCGCCGACCACCGTGATCGCACCATCGAACTGACGGTTGCCGTAGGCGGAGACGCGCACGATGATCGGCTGGCCGACGCGCATCAGAGGCGCGTCGGCCTCCACCACGTTCGCGAGCATCCACATGGTCGAGGTGTCCGCAACGGTGAACGGCGCCGGCGCGTTGCCCGGCTGGACCAGCAGGCCGGGCGCCGCGGTGCGCTGCGTCACGCTCCCGGTAATCGGGCTCCGCACAACCAATACCGAATCAGCCTTGCGCTCTCGGATGATCTGATCGATTTCCTCTTCGGTCTTGCCGAAGATCCGCACCGTGTCGCGCGCGGCCCGCAGGTTGCCTTCGGCCGTCTGCTGGTCGGAGCGGGCCTGGTCAACGTCCTTCTGCGCGCCGCCGCCGCCACGCAGGGTCTCGGTCAGGCGCTTGAGGTTGGCGTTCTGCAGAACCAACACGCCCGCTGCCTGGATGAGGTTGGACATCGCCGTGAGGAGATCGGGGCTGTCGACGGTGAACAGAACCTGTCCCTTCTGCACCCGGTCGCCGACGTTGGCATAGGTCGCGATGATGCGGCCCTGGTTGGGCGTGAAGACCTGCACCAGCATGTTCTGGTTGAAGTCGATGCTGCCGACCGCGCTGCGCGTGACGTCGAAACGCGCCCGGCCGACGGCCGCGATCTTGAGCGAACTGACCTGCTTGTCGCTCAGCGTCACCTCGACGTTGGCCTGCTGGACCTCGGCGCGCTTGGTTCGACCCTCCTTCGGCGGCGCTCCGGAAAATGGTGGCAAGCCGAGCCACCACAATCCGGCCAATGCGATGACTACCAGCGCGGCCGCGCCGATCAGCCTCGGCCGGTTGACGACTCGGCCGTGCGGGCTCGGTTCTCGGGACTCACTCATCTTTTCGAACTCGTGCCGTTGCTTATATGACCGGGGGACAGCTTCGCATGCGGTTGCGGTCCTTGGGCTGTGAGGATGAAGCCGACGCCTCGGATAGTATGGATGGTGACCGTCGCGCCCATGACTATGAGCATGCGGCGTAGTCGATGGATGTGGACATCGATGGTCGCCGCTTCGACGTCGCCGTCGAACCCATAAAGCTGGTGGAAGACGAAATCGCGCCGGATCACCTGACCCTGATGCCGGATCATCAACTCGAGGATCAGCGCCTCGCGTAAGCGACCGGCAATGACGCGCTCGCCGACGTTGATCTGCCGCGTCTGGGTATCGAGCGTAACGTTGCCGACGCGCAGCATTTCGCCGACCATCGCGCCGGGACGGCGCGTCAACGCATGCAGTCGCGCAATGAGCTCGTCGATCGAGAAGGGCTTCGCCATGTAATCATCGGCACCGGCGCGAAGCCCCTGCACACGGTCATCGAGCCCGTGACGCGCGCTGATGATCAGGATCGGCAGCGAACTGCCCGATCGCCTCAGCCGACGGACCAGGTCGATACCGTCGCCGTCCGGCAGACCGAGATCCAGAACGAGTGCCGAATAGGGTATCGCCGAGAGGGCATTCTCGGCTTCCATGAGCATCGAGACACGATCAGAGTCGATGGCCGATCGCTTCAGCTGTTCCTGAAGGACCTGAGCGTATGTGCTGTTGTCTTCTGCGATGAGCACTCTCATCGAGGCATCTCCGACACGCGAATCGATTAACAGCGCTGTCGGCGAGTCCGCAACGAAAGAGCAGGTAAGCTTTGCGTAATTTGACAGACGCCGTAAGACTCGGGAAAGCGTGTCGTCAGTTCTGCGTAAGCTCGCTGTGCGACGTACGGCTCAGCGGCAGTAGCACTGGATGCCCGACTTGGTTTGCACGCAATGCCGCTTGCTTCCCGCGGGGCAACCAGCGGCGAAAGCGGCAGCGCCGATCAGCAGCAGCGCGGCCATCCCTGCCGCCAGGAACATGAACTTCAACATTCTTCGCTCCGTTTCGCGTTTCGACCGATCGCTAGCGCTGCGACAGAAGCTTCTCGACAACCGGCTGAAACTCCATCCACAGAAGCTTCAAGGCAATGAACAAGGCTAGAAGTCGGAGGAGATGCTTCGCCATGCGTCAACGGTTCGAGGGCAAGGCTAGCGAGGACAGCTTTCGGCCGACTTTCCTGAAGCTTTCGAATGTCTTTCCGCACGAAGCAGAACTCGCGCAATCCGCGTGCCCCTTCGGCTTGCCGGCTGACGGCGGCCGAGACGATCTGAGGCGCATCGACAGCGCGGTTTACATGGACAATGCTGCGGAAGCCCGGGCCTCGCCTCGAGAGCTCAATTCGAGTATTTTGCCCCCGCCTCAACCGTACTGTGCGCGAGGCACGCAGCTCTTGATCCCCCGCAAGGGTCATCGGACCACCAAAGTAGCAAGGCAGTTCATGGGCGTCGCAGACAGTTCGTTGTTCAAGATGTCCGGCTTCCTGCCGAAAACACGAATTTTCGATTACGGCTTTGCGCTCGCGCAGTTTGTGCAAGCGCACCGCCGTCTTCCGCGAATATCGGGCGGTGGGCTGAACGATGCGCTGTTTCACATCAAGACCTCCAAGGAGATGCTCGATCCGCTCCGAGCCTTCGTGAGCGACAAGGCGCGCGTGAAGGAATACGTGAAGGCGAAAGTCGGCGATGCACACAATGTGCCGACGATCGCGGTGCTCGAGTCCTATGGCGAGGTCCTGGAATTCGCCTATCCGACAGATTGTGTGATCAAGCCGACCCACATGTCCGGAGAGATCATCTTTCGGCGTGCCGGCTCAGCCATCGACTTCGGGAAAGTACGTTCCTGGTTCGACAAGGACTTCTATTGCGTCACCCGGGAGGTGAACTACCGCCATCTCCGTCCCAGGGTGATCGTCGAGCCCTATATTTTCGGCCGGCAGTCGGTGGAAGACTACAAGGTGTTCTGCCTCCATGGCCGTCCGTTCATCGTGCAGGTCGACTTCGACCGGCACACGAACCACACGCAAAACCTCTATACGACGGACTGGGAGTTGCTGCCGTTCGCGATGAGCAACCCGATGGGCCCCGGAAAGTCGAAGCCCGCCAACCTGAATGAATTGATCTCCATCGCGACGAAGCTCAGCGAGGAGTTCAACCTGATTCGCATCGATCTCTACACCGACGAGCGGACAGTCCTGGTCGGAGAAATCACCAATTGCCACCAGGCAGGACGGGGCCGGTTCCTGCCCGCGGAAGGTGAGGAGATCATGACCCGGATCCTGTTCGGCGAAGCGGGATTTTCCCGATCGGAGCTGAGCCGACTGAAGCCCAGGACCGTCCGGCAGGCGGCTCTCACTCCCCAATTCGACACAGCGCAGCGGGTTTAGTTAGTGCCCTTGGCCAGGGCAGCGAGCGTCCGGCGAGCCTGCCACGGCAACAGCACCGTCAGAAAGCGGCGGCGCTTCGGCAGTTGAGGTCAGCCTCGTGCGCGCTCGGCCCGCTGGCCGAGCGCGGCCAGCGCCGTCGCCACGATGTGCGGCGCGTCGAGGCCGGCCTCTGCGTACTGCTTCGCCGGCGCCGCATGATCGATGAAGCGATCCGGCAGCACCATCGGCCGTACCTTCAAGCCGTGGTCGAGCAGGCCGGCCATCGCAAGATGCTGCAGCACGTGGCTGCCGAAGCCGCCGACCGAGCCCTCCTCGATGGTGATTAGCACCTCGTGCTCGCGCGCCAGACGCTCGATCAGCCGGGTGTCGAGCGGCTTGGCGAAGCGCGCATCGGCCACCGTGGTGCTGAGGCCCTTGGCGGCGAGGTCCTCGGCGGACACCAGGCATTCGCCGAGCCGCGCGCCGAGCGACAGGATGGCGATCTTGGTGCCTTCGCGCAGGACGCGGCCCTTGCCGATCTCGAGCGGGATGCCCCTGGCCGGCAATTCGATCCCGACGCCCTCGCCGCGCGGGTAGCGGAAGGCCGAGGGCCGGTCATCGATCTGCGCGGCGGTCGCCACCATGTGCATCAGCTCGAGCTCGTCGGCCGCCGCCATCACCACGAAGTCGGGCAGGCAGGCGAGATAGGCGACGTCGAACGAGCCCGCATGCGTGGCGCCGTCGGCGCCGACCAGGCCGGCACGGTCGATGGCGAAGCGCACCGGCAGCTTCTGGATGGCGACGTCGTGGACCACCTGATCGTAGCCGCGCTGCAGGAAGGTCGAGTAGATCGCGGCGAACGGCTTGAAGCCCTCGCAGGCGAGGCCCGCCGCGAAGGTCACGCCATGCTGCTCGGCGATGCCGACGTCGAAGCTGCGCTCCGGGAAGCGCTCGGAGAACTTGTCGAGGCCGGTGCCTGACGGCATCGCCGCCGTGATGGCGCAGATTTTCTTGTCGGCCTCGGCCTCGGCGATCAGCGCCTTGGCGAACACGGCGGTGTATTGCGGCGCGTTGGCGATCGGCTTGCTCTGCTTGCCCGTGATGACGTCGAACTTCACCACGCCGTGGTACTTGTCGGCGCTCGCCTCGGCCGGCGGATAGCCCTTGCCCTTCTTGGTGACGACGTGGATCAGGATCGGCTTGTCGAGCTTGCTGTCGCGGGCGTTCTTCAGCACCGGCAGCAGGTGGTCGAGGTTGTGACCGTCGACCGGGCCGACGTAGTAGAAGCCCATCTCGTCGAACAGCGTGCCGCCGGCGACGAAGCCGCGGGCAAACTCCTCGGCGCGGCGCGCCGCCAGCTCGAGCGGCTTGGGCAGCGCCTCGGCGACTGAGCGGCCGAGATTGCGCAGCGTGACGTACGGCCGGCCCGACAGCAGGCGCGAGAGATGCGCCGACATCGCGCCGACCGGCGGGGCGATCGACATGTCGTTGTCGTTCAGGATCACGATCAGCCGGCTGCGCAGATGACCGGCGTTGTTCATCGCCTCGTAGGCCATGCCGGCGCTCATCGCACCGTCGCCGATCACGGCGACCACGTTGTTGTTGTTGCCGGCGAGGTCGCGCGCCACGGCCATACCGAGCCCCGCCGAGATCGAGGTCGAGGAGTGCGCGGCGCCGAACGGGTCGTACTCGCTCTCCGAGCGCTTGGTGAATCCGGACAGGCCGTTCTCCTGGCGCAGCGTGCGGATGCGGCTGCGACGCCCGGTGACGATCTTGTGCGGGTAGGCCTGGTGGCCGACGTCCCAGATCAGCCGATCGCGCGGCGTGTCGAACACGTAGTGCAGCGCCACGGTGAGCTCGACCACGCCGAGACCCGCGCCGAGATGGCCGCCGGTCACGGACACCGCGGAGATCGTCTCCTGCCGCAACTCGTCGGCGAGCTGGCGCAGCTGCTCGGGCTTCAGCCGACGGATGTCGGCCGGCACATCGACGGTGTCGAGAAGCGGCGTCGTATTTTGCCCGGTCATGGAATCACTATAGACCATAAGCCATTGAGAAGTTGTGGAGACGGAACCGTCACGAGCGACGGGTTACCACGAATTTGGCCGCCTGTTTCAGGAGATCGGCCGGCCCGCCGAAAGGCTCTAGATGAGCGGCGGCCTGCTGCGCAAGTAGTGTAGCTTGCGACCGAGCGCGCTCTAGGCCGAGGATCGACACGAAAGTCGCCTTGCCCGCATCCGCGTCCTTGCGGGTCGCCTTGCCGAGCTCGGCAGGATCGCCCTCGACGTCGAGCAGGTCGTCAACGATCTGAAACGCCAGCCCGAGATCGTGAGCATAGGCCGCGAGCGCCGCCCGGAGCGGCTCGGCCGCCTTGCCGAGAATCGCCCCCGCGGTGCAGGAAAACGAGATCAGGGCGCCGGTTTTCAGCCGTTGCAGCCGGGTGATCGCGCCGATCGACAGGTCGGGCTGGGTTTCTGCCAGCAGGTCGAGCATTTGGCCACCGACCATGCCCTGTGCCCCTGCGGCCTTGGCGAGCTCCGCGACCAGCACAGCCCGCACCGCCGAATCGCCGTGTGTGGCCTCGTGAGCCAGCACCTCGAACGCCAGCGCCTGCAGGGCATCGCCGGCCAGGATCGCGGTCGCCTCGTCGAACTGCCTGTGGCAGCTCGGTTTGCCGCGCCGCAGATCGTCGTCGTCCATCGCCGGCAGGTCGTCGTGGATCAGGGAGTAGGCATGCACGAACTCGATCGCGCTGGCGACGCGCAGCGCCGAGCTCGGGCTGACCTTGAACAGCGTGGAGCTCGCCAGCACGAAGAAGGCGCGCAGGCGCTTGCCGCCCCCCAGGCTCGAATAGCGCATGGCCTCGAACACGCGCGCCTCGCCGGCATCGCCTTTCGGGATCAGGCGATCCATGGTTCGCTCGGTCGATTCGGCGGCATAGGCCAGAGCCGGCTCGAACTGTCGGTACGCAGACAACGGCATGGGACGATATCGTACGGTCGGTCAGCTCAGATCGGCCGGCTGGCTGCTGACCGTTCCATCGGCGGAAAACACGATCTTCTCGACCTTCATCTTGGCCTCGGCAAGCTTTTGCTCGCAGTGGCGCTTGAGCAGCGCCCCCCGCTCGTAGGCCGAAATCGCCTCGTCCAGCTTCACCTGACCGCGCTCGAGCTGCTGCACGATGGCCTCCAGCTCCTTCAACGCGTCCTCGAACGACAGGCCGGCGATGTCCTTGGGGACCGTGGGTTCTTTGATCGGGTCTTTGGCCACGAGAAGAGTGCCTCTTGAAGGGGTTGGCGAAACTTATCACACCAGTCTCGCAAAACACGGAAATAGCGATTTCCGCGAAGGAGTTATCGCTCGCACAACTGATGAGATTGAACCCCGCATTTGTGACATGGCGGCCTTGCACGTTCGCATATCAAAACCCCTCTCCTTGCATTGCAGTGACCTCCAACGAATGGCAGCTTCCGACCCGCAGAAATGAACAGCCATTTACATAGGAGAGAACGACCAATGGGTAATGTCAGCCACCTCGTCACCCGAACCGCCGCGCTGCAAAGTTCCGTCGAGAACGGACTCGCCGAGGGCGTGCCGGCCAAGGACCGCCAGTTCGTCACGGCGTTGGCCCGCGGCCTCGACATCCTGCGCGCGTTCCATGCGGGCGAGGGCATGCTGGGCAACCAGGAGATCGCGCATCGCACCGGCCTGCCCAAGCCGACGGTGGCGCGGCTCACGCATACGCTGACCGAGCTGGGCTACCTCAACTACATCCGCCGCTTCCGCAAGTACGAGCTCGGCGCCTCGGTGCTGGCGCTCGGCTATGCCGCGATCTCCTCGATGGACGTACGCCGCGCCTCGCGCCAGCCACTCGAGACCCTCGCCCATGCGCTCAACGCCTCGACGGCGCTCGGCGGCCGCGACCGTCACTCGATGATCTACCTCGAGGCCTGCCGCGGCCCGTCGGTGGTGGCCATCACCCACGACGTCGGCACCCGCGTGCCGATGGCGAGCACGGCGATGGGCCGCGCCTACCTGTTCTCGCTGCCCGACGTCGACCGCAACAAGCAGATCGATGCGATCCGCCGCCGCTGGCGCGACGACTGGACCAAGGTGAAGACCGGCCTCGAGCGCTCGTTCAAGGAGCTGACCGACCGCGGCTTCTGCGTGACCTGGGGCGAGTGGCTGCCCGAGCTGTGCGGCGTCGGCGTGCCGCTGCGCAACACCGACGGCACCGCCGCCTATGCCGTGAACGCCTCGGCGCCGATCTACCAGATCAGCCGCGACCGGCTCGAGGCCGACTGGGGCCCGCGCCTGGTCAAGGTCGCGCGCGACATCCGCACCGGCATGGCGGCGCAGCCGTCGGCCGCCCAGGCCACCTCGCCCGTTGCCGCGCGGCCGATGACCAACGGTCATCGTGCGCCGATGGCCGCCATGGCCCGCCGCTAAAACGGAAGCGACCACAGACACATGGCAATCCAACGACCGGCCGACGCTCGGCCGGTCGCGTCTCACGAGTTCCGCGGTTTCAATGGACTGATCGGGCACGAGGTCGTGGCGTGGCGCCACGGCTTCGTCGAGATGCGACTGAAAGTACGGCCCGAGCTGTGCAACGCCAACGGGCTGCTGCATGGCGGCGTGCTGATGACGCTGCTCGACAGCGCGTCGGGCTTTGCCTGCACCTTCAACGAGACAGGGACCGCGCGGCGGCTCTCGGTCACGCTGGCCTTCACGACGCAGTTCATCAAGGCGGCGCGCGACGGCGACGAACTCACCATCCTCGGCGCCTGGCGGCCCTCGACCAGCCAGAGCACCTTCGCCGCCGAGACCGAGATCTACGACCAGAAGGGAGACCTGATCGCCACCGGCGCCGGCACCTTCCGCTACCTCAAGGGCGAGCGCAGCGACGGCGTGCTGCACTTCATCGAGCAGAAAGCGGCTGATTAGTCAGCCTGTAGCGCAGCCAGACCGCACCCTTCTCGAGCACTTCATGGCTGATCAGCGTCATGCTCTCGATCGGCGCGGGGCCAAGATCGGTCTCACCTGAATTGAAGGCGGTCGGCGCGCCGGTGCTGCCGTCGATCGCGGCGGTAATCACGAGGCTGAGCTCATCGACCAAGCCGGCCCTCAGCAACGCGCCGTTCGCCCCGCCCCCGCCTTCCAGCATCAGCCGCTCGATGCCGAGCTCGCGGTTCAGCGTCTCGAGCGCCAACGCGAGATCGATCTCGGTCTTGCCGGCGAAGACGTAGGAGACGCGATCGGTGCGCAAGCCGGCGAGGTGCGAATCGGGCACCTGCTCGGTCAGGATCACCAGAATCGCGTCGCCGCCGATATCCGAGCGATGCCACACGGCCTTGCCGTGCGCATCGAGGAAGATGCCCCACGCCTTGGCCTCGCGCGTGGCGAACCAGTTCTGGCGCGGAAATTTCTGATCGGCCGGCGGATAGACCAGCCCCTTGCCCTTGGCGAACTCCTGCGCCGTCACGCGGCCGCACAGCCACGAGCCGCCGCCCATCTGGTCGTGCAGCGTCTCGAACAGGTTGGGCACGACGTTCACCTTGGGCCGCCAACGGCTGCCCCAGATGCGGCCGTCGACGCTCGAAACCATATGGCAAATCACGTAGGGCTTCATGCGCGCGCTCCGGCATAGGGATTGTTGACGCCGTCGAGCGGCCAGATCGGCCGGCGCAGCTTCTTGAACTTCAGCCGCGAGATATCGGGGGAGCAGATGCCGCCCGAATCGACCAGCACGATCTCGCGCGCGATCGGCGCGTAGGCGGCGCGGAAATGCTGCACGCTCTTCACCACCAGAACGTCCTTCGCGCGCGGATCGATGCCCTGGCTGAGGAAAACCTGCAGGTCGGTGGTCTGGATGCGATTGGAGATGGTGACGACGTCGATGCCGCCGATGCGCAGCACGGCGGTCGGGCCCATGTCGCTCAGCACGCCGGCATTCATCGGCCCGTCGTTCTTGAACACGCCGTCTGACAGCATCTTGACGAGCGCCCTGGCCTTCACCGGCTTGCCCATCGTTTCGTCGGTGTGCCCACCCAGCTCGACGTCGATCTCCGCGCCGACTCCCGCCTTCATCGCCTGCTGCACCGTGCCCGGATCGTAGATCGTGCCGACCGCCGCGTTCTGAATGCCGGCATCGAGCAGGGCCTGCAGCACGGGCGTGGTGTCGTTGTAGCCGCCGCCGCCGGGATTGTCGGTGCCGTCGGCCAGCACCAGCGGTCCCTTCTTGTCGCTCTTCGCCCGCGCCGCAGCGACGCCATCGGCGACCGGCCGATAGCCGGTGCTCATCTCGTCACGCCGGCGCCAGATCTCGTCGATCATCAGCCGCGCGATCTCCTTCGCCCGCGCCTCGGCCGCCGGCTCGTGGCTCACGGCGATCGACGGGCCGGTGTACGGGATGTCCGACCAGGTGAAGCCGACCTGGATGCTGACCACGTTGATGCCCGGCTCCTTCTCGTATTCGTCCGCCTTGGCCAGCAGGTCGCGCATCACGCCGGGCTCGGTGGTGCGGCCATGGTCGGCGCCTTCCAGCATCGCCGGCTGGCTCAGCAGGCAGCGCGGCTTCTTCCGGCCGGTCAGCGCCTCCTGCACCAGCGCCGCCGCCTGCAGCGCGCGATCGTAGCCGTCGACATGCGGATAGGTCCGGAAGCTCACCAGCGCGTTGGCGTTCTTCGCCATCTTCACCGTGGCATTGGCGTGCAGGTCGAGCGTCGCGACCATCGGCACGTCCGGACCGACGATGCCCCGCAACGCCTCGAGCAGGGCGCCCTCGGCATCGTCCTCGGTTTCGGTCACCATCGCGCCGTGCAGCGACAGGCACACCGCGTCGAGCTTACCGGCCTTCTTCGCCGCACCGAGGATCTTGTCGCGGATCGTCTCCCATGTCTCCTTCGTCAGCGTGCCCGACGGCGTGGCATTGGCCGCCGCCGCATAGACCGGCTCCCAGCCGTACTGCGCCGCCGCATCGATATAGCCGCCGACCTCGTTCCGCGTGCCCTTGAAGCGCGGCACCATCTCCTCGCCGTCGATCAGCCAGCGTCGGCGATAGTCGTCGAGCGTGGTCTTCAGCTTGCTGAAGGTATTGGTCTCGTGCATGAACTGCGCGATCAGGACGCGGTACGCCATACTTCCTCTCTTGTCTGCCATGCGTCTGCGCGACGCTCACCGTGGCCGATGTTCTATATCGACTGTCGCATCGTCGAAAGACGGACGCGCGCCGGGCCTCTATGATGCTGCCGTAGAAGATGCCGGCCCGCATGGAGATCAACGCCGATTTTTCGCGCCGAGTCGCTGTCCACGCGGCACGGCTGCCATGGGTTCCCTCGCCGATGGCCGGGGTCGAACGGTGCATGCTTGACCGGATCGGCGACGAGGTCGCACGCGCGACGTCCATCGTTCGCTATGCAGCCGGTAGCCGGTTCTCGCCCACACTCATGGCCATCACCCTGGACACATCCGGCGGCGCGGAACTGCTGGTACTGCAGGGCGGTTTCGACGAAGGCAGTGAGCACTTCGAGCCTCTGTCCTGGCTGAGACTGCCGACAAGCAGCATGCTGCAGGCGGCGGCAGGGCCGCAGGGCTGCCGGCTCTGGATCAAGACGGGCCATCTCCGAACCATTCGGGGCGATGGACTCAAAGGAGGATGAGCCAAATGGTCGATACTGGCGAACCCGTGCCCTACATGGAGCGCACCCGGCAATACTATCGCGCCCTCGGTTATGCGAAGGACTATGTCTGGGCGCGCCACGACGACGTGCCTTTCGCAAGGCTGCCGAAGCCCTTGTCCGAGTGCCGCCTCGCCCTGATCACGACCGCCGGGCCGGTCCCCTACGACGGTAAGCGCCAGCTGTGGTCCGGAGCGATCGATCCCGCGCCCGCCAGACTGCACACGGCCAACCTCGCCTGGGACAAGGAATCGACCCACACCGACGATCGCGGATCCTTCCTGCCGATCGAGATCGCGTCGAAGCTCGCGCGCAACGGTGTGTTCGCCGGCCTGACGCCCCGCTTCCACGGCGTGCCCACCGAGTACAGCCAGCGCAGCACGACCGAGGATGTCGCACCGAAGGTCCTGCAGCGGTTGCGCGACGACGGCGCCGACGGCGCGATCCTCTGTCCGCTTTGACCCGTCTGCCACCAAACCGTGAGTTTGGTCGCCCGGCATCTCGAAGCAAACGGCATTCCGACGGTGATCATCGGTTCGGCCCGCGACGTTGTCGAATATTGCGGCGTTCCCCGCTTCCTGTTCACCGATTTCCCGCTCGGCAATCCGTGCGGTCATCCGTGGGATCGCGAGATGCAGGAGAAGATCGTTCGGCAGGCCCTCGATCTGCTGGCCAACGCCGCCGGACCGCGAACCACCGTGAAGGCGCCCTTCGCCTGGAAGGCGAGCGACCCCGAATGGCGGGCACGCTATGGCCGCGTCGATCCCGCCGAGCGGGAGCGCCTGCTGGCCATCGGCGAAGAGCGCCGCCGCCAGAAGGCGGAAGCCAAAGCGGCCGCTCGCGGCGCATAGAGCATGATGATTCAAGCCTCCGTCGTCCCGACCGAAGCCGAGCGAAGCGAGGCGCTTCGGTCGGGACGACGGGGGGTATGACAACAACTCATCCTGCTCTAGCGGCTCGATGCACCTCGGCGAGATTCTTTGGGTCCACGGGACCTTTCTGGCTTTCGTCGCCGGAGCGGTCTATGCGCAGGCCCTGACCGGGTTCGCGCTGAACCTCATCCTTCTCGGCCTGATCGGCGCCACCAACCTGGTGCCGCTGACGGACGCCGTGAATGCGTCGACCGTCATCGCGTTCTGCAGCGCATGGACCTTCCTCTATCGCCGCCGGGCTCTGCGCGTCGAACGGGTCCTCGTGCCGACGGTGGTGGCGAGCGCGGCAGGCATCGTGGTCGGCGCGCTCCTGCTGGGCTGGCTTGCCGGATCGGCCTATCAGGTCCTTCGTCTTCTTCTCGGTGCGAGCATCGCAGCGTGCGCGGTTTCGCTATGGCGTGCGGCGAAGCCGTTGCCGTCGCTTTCGCCGCCCTCGATCTATGCCCTCACCGGCGGCATCTCCGGCCTGCTGGCGGGCCTGTTCGCCTCCCCGGGTCCGCCCCTGGTCTATCTGCTCTATCGGCAGCCCAAACCCCTGGCCTGGATCCAGCAATCGCTCATGGTGATCTTCGGACTGGGCACGGTGTTGCGCCTGCTCGTCGTGGTGCCGTCCGGCCAGTCCTCGCTCCTGGCGCTGCAGCTGGCGGCGGAAGCGGTGCCTGTCGTGTTCATCGTGACATCCTACGCGGCGCGGCGCCCGTCCCCTCTGTCACCCAAGCTGCTCAGGGGTCTCGTTTGTGTGCTCTTGGTTGGGACTGGCGTCAGCATGGGCATCAGCGCCGTTCTCGCCATGCACTAGTTCCAGCAGCCGCGGACAGCGCGATGATCGCCGCGACGGCAGCTGCGAGGATCGCACGCATCACAGCCTCGCCGTCTTCAGCCACTCCGCCTGCCCTTCCTCGCCCTCGACTCCAGTTGTCTCGAGGAAGCGGCAGACCATCATGTAGTAGCCGATGGTGAGCGTGAGCTCGACCACCGCCCCGGGCGAGAGGAATGCCTGCACGGCCTTGAGGTTCTTGTCCGACGCCCTGACGTTGCGCACCACGTCGTCGGTGAAGCGCAGCACCGCCTTCTCGTTGTCGCTGAAAGCCGGCGACTCGATGGTGGCATCGCGCAGGGCGGCGATCTTGTCGTCGCTGACGCCGGCCTCGCGGCCGATGCGCTCGTGCTGGAACACCTCGTAGGCGGCACGGCTGAGCCGGCCGACGCGCAAAATCGCGAGCTCGCGCAGCTGCGGATCGAGCTCGCAGCGATAGAGCAGCGCATTGCCCATGCGGATGAAGCCCTTCAACCCGGCCTCGGAGTTGGCGAGCATGCGGTAGATGTTGAGATGCGGCTTCAGCTTGTCGAGAAACTCGGCGTGCTTGCCGGTGGCGGACTCAACGTCGAAGTAAGGGATGCGCGGCATGGATGTCCTCTCGAGGCTGCATGAGCCTGAATTACATCCAGCCTCGGCGCAATAAAGGGTTGAACAGCCGGCCCCAGAAGCCGGTGAGCACGATCGGTCTCTCGAGCACGATCAGCGCGATGCAGGGAGCGCCTGGATCGGCGATCGGCCGATGCTCCTGAGCGCCCGGACCGACCGCGAAATCACCGACGCCGTAATTGCCGGTGTTGTCGGTATAGCCGCCCTGCAGCACGACCGTGTACTCGTTCGCGACATGGCGATGCAGCGGCAGGCCCTCGCCGGGCTGGAGCCGCAGCAGCGCGACGCGATGCAGATCGCCGTGCAGGTCGAGTCGAATCTCGTCGAAGCCGCCGAACGCGCGCCGCCAGCTCTTGCCGGCGACGTATGGAAGCAACGCAGCGGGAGCCCAATCAAAGTCAGAAGCCAAGTCCTTCCGCACCGTCGGTGCGACCGGCGTGTCGTCGGTCGGTAAATCCTCCAGCCGCGCCAGCGCTTCCTCGAGCGCAGCCTCGCCCATGTCGGCTGCACCCGGATCCTCGTCGAGCAGCACACCGCCGACGCCGCGCAACCGCCGCACCAGCCGGCGCGATCCCGGATCGAGCGCGACATGCAGCGCCACCGCCAGTGCCGGCCCTTCGGGCAGCACGCCGGCGGCGTAGTCGAGCAGCAGCTCGTCGGGCGCGTGATGGCGGATCATTTCTCCTTCTCTTCGCGATCCAATGCCTCGCGCAGCTTGCCGAGAGCAAGGCGAATGCGCGACTTCACCGTGCCGAGCGGCAGCGCCAGCTCGTCGGCGATCGCCGTATGCGTCTTGTCCTCGAAGAACGCCTTGCGGATCACCAGGAGCTGATCGGCCGACAGGCCCTGCATGAGTTCCTTCATCCGCATGTACGTCTGTCCGGCCGAGGCGGATTTGTCGGGGTCAGGCTCGTCCGTCGCATAAACCGTGAGCCAATCCTCCGCCTCGATCCCCGGCCGGCTGCGCCGCAACAGATCAATCCGCTTGTTGCGTGCAATGGTGTAGATCCAGGTCGCGGCCGAAGCCCGCGTGCGGTCGAAGCTCGCCGCCTTGCGCCACACCATGATCATCGCTTCCTGGGCGACTTCCTGCGCCGACTCGGCATCGGCGCCGCCCTTCATGACGAAGGCCTTGATACGCGGCGCGTAGAAGCGGAACAGGCTGGCGAAGGCCGCGCGATCTCGTGCGGAGGTGATGGCCTCGATCAGGTCGGCGGCTTCGTCCGGTGTCAGGCGGGCCGTCCCTCACCCAGGTCCCAGAACAACCCGGTCATCAAGCGCAGCCCCTCGCGCGCCACCGGTGCCAGCAGGTGCTCGTTCGGCGCATGCTGCGAGCAGGCCGCGTAGGAATGCGGCACCCAGACCGTCGGGAGCCCCAGGATGTCGGTGAAGACCTCGTTCGGCAGCGAACCGCCGAGGTTGGGCAGGATGTGCGGCTTGACGCCCGCCGTCTGCTCCATCGACTTCGCTGCGAATTTCGCCCACGGGCTGTCGGGATCGAGGCGCGTCGCGTTCATGATCACCTCGCGCGCCGGCTCGACGATGATGTCGCCGAAGCCGTGCTTCTCGAGATGGCGACGCAGGGCCGGCACGATATCGTGCGGATCGGTGCCGACCACGAAGCGCAGCTGGCAATAGGCGATCGCCGACGGCGGGATCGCATTCACCGGCCGGTCGGGATTGCCCGTCTTGAAAGCCAGCACCTCGAAGGAGTTCCAGCCGAACACGCGCTCGATCGGCGTCAGGCCCTTCTCGCCCCAGTCCTCATGGATCTTGGGTGCGCCCTCGCCGGCGTCGATCGAGACGTCGGCCAGCGCCGCGCGTACCGAGTTCGTCAGCGTCTTGGGCCGCCATTCCGGCACTTTGATCTGGCCACGCTCGTCGGTGATGGTCGCCAGGGCATGCGCCATGACGATGCCGGGATTGGCCAGCAGCCCGCCCCAGTTGCCCGAGTGATGGCCGCCCTCGCGATAGCTGAGCTTGAGGTTGAAGTTCATCGTGCCGCGCGTGCCGCCGAAGATGCACGGGCGGCGATGGTCGAGCCGCGGTCCGTCGGAACCGATCAGCGCATCGGCCTTGAGCGCGGTCTTGTTGGCTTTGCAGAAGTCGGCGAGGCCCGGCGAGCCGGTCTCCTCACCGGTCTCGATCAGGATGGTCGAATTGAAGCCCAGCGAGCCGCGCTCCTCCAGCACGCAGGCAAGTGCTGCGATGTTGATGGTGTGCTGGCCCTTGTTGTCGGCGGTGCCGCGGCCGTACATCTTCTCGCCTTCGATCACGATCTTCCACGGCGAAAGACCTTGCCGCCATTGGTCCTCCTGGCCACGGATCACGTCGCCATGGCCGTAGGTCAGCACGGTCGGCTTCTTCTCGTCCTCTATACGGCGGGCGATCAGGAACGGACCATATTCCGGTTTCGGATTCGGCAGCACGGTGCAGTCGTAGCCGAGCTTCTGCAGGGACTCGGTCATCTCGCCCGAGACGTACTGCTGCAGCGCGGGCATAGAGCCCTGCTCCTGGCTGGTGGTGGGAATGGCGACGCGCCTCTGCAGATCGCTGAGGAAGCCGCCATCGTCGAAATATTTCTCTGCGCGCCCGATGGCGCCGTTTCGTGTTCCGCTCATGGCGACTAGGCTACCTCATCCGCAGGAGGGAGCGCCATGACACAGGCAGGCCAGGTCGTCTTCAGCAGGATGGAAGAGGTCGTCTGGGGCAAGCCGGCTGCCGAAACGGTCGCCACGCTTGCGCAAAAGCGTGGCGCCGAGCGCGTGTTCCTGATGGTGAGCGGCACGCTCAACCGCACAACGGACGAGATCGACAAGCTGCGTCGCGCCCTCGGCAACAAATGCGTCGGCGCGTTCGACAAGATGCCGGCGCATACACCGCGCAGCGCCGTGATCGCTGCGACCGACCAGGCCCGCGAGGCACGCGCCGATCTGATCGTCACGCTGGGAGGCGGCTCGATCACGGATGGCGCCAAGGCCGTCCAGCTCTGCCTCGCCAACGATATCCGCACGCCGGAAGCGATGGACGCCGTCCGCGCGCCGAATCCTGTGAAGCCGCCGACGGTGGCGCAGATCTCTGTGCCGACCACCTTGTCGGCCGGCGAATTCTCTTCCATCTCCGGCGTCACCGACGAGCGCTCCAAAGTAAAGGAGCTGTTCCGCCACGCCGACATCGTCCCGCGCGCCGTCGTGCTCGATCCCGCCGTGACGCGCCACACGCCGCAATGGCTGTGGCTCTCGACCGGCATCCGCGCGGTCGACCACTGCGTCGAGGGCATCTGCTCGAACGAGGCGACGCCGTACGGCGATGCGTCCGCGCTCCACGGGCTGTCGCTGCTGGCGCGCGGTCTGCCGAAGGTGAAGGCCGATCCGCAGGACCTCGCGGCGCGGCTCGACTGCCAGCTCGGCTCGTGGCTCTCGATGGCGCCGCTGGTCGCCGGCGTGCCGATGGGCGCGAGCCACGGCATCGGCTATGTGCTGGGCGCGGTGTTCGACATCCCGCACGGCCATACCTCCTGCATCATGCTGCCGTCGGTGATGCGCTGGAACAAATCGGCGAATGGGTCGCGCCAGGCCATGGTTGCAGCGGCGATGGGTCAACCGGGCGGGGATGCGGGCGACGTGCTCGACGCATTCATCCGCGGTCTCGACATGCCGCGCAGCCTGCACGAGGTGAAAGTGGGCCGCGAGCACTTCGACCGCATTGCCCGTCAGGCCATGAGCACGCCCTGGGTGCCGCGCAATCCGCGGCCGATCCCCGGCCCCGAGCAGGTAAAGGAGATTCTCGAACTCGCCGCGTAGCGTTTCGAAAAGAGATTGAGAAATCGTCGCAGGGCGTTGATTACGCACCTCTTTTGTCACCGAAAGGTCGCACTTCTCTACCGGTTGGGGTATGATCGGGCCTTCCCTACAGGAGGCTGGATGATCCCTCGTCGCGGTCTGCTTGCTGGTCTCGCCGGACTATCGGGCCTGTCGCTCGCCGGATGCGGCAGTCGCCACGCCACGACACCGAGCTACGCTTATGCCCCGCCTGGCGGGGCGAGTTGGAATCCGCAGGCCAACGGGCTCGATGCAGTGATCGACATCAGCCACAACGTGCAGGTCACGGATTTCGGCCAGGTGCGCAAGGCGAACATCCTGGCGGTGATCCACAAGGCGACGGAGGGTGGCGACTGGATCGATCCTTCGTACGCGCCGCGCCGTGTCGAGGCCGAATCGAACGGCCTGCTCTGGGGTGCCTATCATTTCGGCACGCGCCAGTATTCCGGTGCCCGCCAGGCGCAGAACTTCCTGGCGGCAGCACGCCCCACGCCGCGCACCCTTCTGGCGCTCGACTTCGAGCACAATGATCCCAATCCCAACAACACCATGACCCTGCAGCAGGCCGAGGAGTTCGTGCGGGTCGTTCACCACGCCACCGGCCGGCTGCCGGTCGTCTATACCCACGCCGCGTGGGCAAACGGCACGCGCTCCGGCCGGCGTGGTGCCCGGCTGCAAAAGCCCGTAGGGCCCGATTCCATTCTCGCCCAATGCGATCTCTGGCTGGCCGACCCGCGCGAGGATCCCGTCGTGCCCGACGCCTGGGCCGGCCGCGGCTGGCGGCTTTGGCAGTATGTCGCGAACGAGAGCGACAGCGATGCCGCCTATGGCACCGCTTCGCGTGCCGTTCCCGGTGTCACCCACTGCGACCGCAATCTGTTCGCCGGCAACGCCGCGGAACTGCATCGATATTGGGGCATTGGCCGCGCTCGCGCATGAGCGTGACGGCTGAAAACTGAGGGCACCGGCGATTGCCGGCGCATCGATTTCTCGACCCATAGGTGCAAATTCATATTGTGTGCATGCGCTTGCAGGCGTAGTGAAACGGCCGGTGTCGGAACTGGCAAAAGTCCTCGAGGATATGCGCACGGCCCCGAGCGTGCGCCGCAAGCTCTATTTCGTATCGCCCCTGCTCACGGCGCTGCTGTTCGGCGTCTACGAACGTCTGGGGCTGCGCAGACTGAAGGCGCGCCTGGTCGGTCTGGGCGGCCCAGCCTCCCGTCCCACCGCCGCAGACTTCTCCCGCCGGAGCGCCGAGCAAATCCGTGCGCTGGGTCTCGACAAGCTCGAGGTCCTGTCCGGGCCGTTCAAGGGCATGCGCTATGGCGACTTCAGCTACAACAGCGCACTCATACCGAAGCTGCTCGGAATCTACGAGACGGACTTGCACGGCTGGGTCGGTGAGGCGCTGACCGCGGGCTACGACGCGGTGATCAACGTCGGCTGCGCCGAGGGCTACTACGCCGTCGGCTTCGCCTATGCCGATCCCGCGATCGAGGTCGTCGCCGTCGACATCGCAAGCTCGGCCCTCGACATGCTGTCGAAGCTCGCGAAGCTGAACGGGCTGCAGGATCGCGTCCGCGTCGCCGACATGCGCACGCCCGTCGAGCTCGAGACCCTGCTGCGCCGCTACAAGCGGCCGCTTCTGTTCGTCGACATAGAGGGCGCCGAGGACGAGCTGCTCGACATCCGTCGCGCGCCGTCGATCGCCGCCGCCGACATGATCGTCGAGACGCACGACGGGTACAATTTCGGCGTGACCCGACGCCTGATCGAGCGCTTCTGGCCGACCCACCGCTTCGAGATCACCGGCGGATGCGAGGCCGAGGACCAGCCGCTTCCGGCGATCGTGCGCGAACGCATCGCCGATCCGGCCAGGGCGCGCGACCTGCTGTCCGAATCGCGCGGGCTGCCGGAGCTGTGGCTGCGCTTCCGCGCGCGCAAGCCCGGCTAGACTCGCCTTTTCCTTTTCAAGGCTGCGTCGGCCCGAGGGGACGATGTGCCAGGCCGAGGCGGCGTTCCGGGAGCCGGCGGCCTGGGCCGGTCGCCGAGCAGGAAGCGCGGGCCGGCGCCAGCCTCGGCGGCATAGTCGCCAGGGTTGTAGAGACGGCAGCGGTCGAGCGACAGGCAGCCGCAGCCGATGCAGCCGTCGAGCAGCTCGCGCGTGCGCTCGAGCATGGCGATGCGCTGCTGCAGGGTGCCGCGAATGCGGTTGCTGATCGCCTGCCAGTCCGCCCGCGTCGGCGCACGCTGCAGCGGCAGGGTCGCGAGCTCGGCCGCCACCTCGCCCAGCGTCAAGCCGAGCTTCTGGGCGATCATGGCGAACGACAGCCGCCTGAGGTCAGCGCGCGCGAAGCGGCGCTGGTTGCCCGCCGTGCGCAGCGCCTTCACCAGCCCGCGCGCCTCGTAGAAGCGAATGGCGGACACCGACAGCCCGGTCCGCCGGGAAAGCTCGCCGATCGACAGCAGTGCCTGCATTTCGCACCCTTGACCTCAAGCTAGGTTGAGGTTCTAGCGTCCAAATATCAAGACAGGAGCTCGCAAATGTCCGAACCTCGGATCGAACACGTCAACGTCACCGTCAGCGACCCCGAGCGAGCGGCGCGGCTCATGCAAGCCCTGTTCGGCTGGCATGTCCGCTGGCAGGGCGCGGCCCGCAATGGCGGCCGCACCATCCATGTCGGGTCGGACCGCCACTACCTCGCGCTCTACACCGGCCACGGCGTCGCCTATGGCGCCGACAACTTCGCCAAGGGCCGGCCGCTCAACCATATCGGCGTCGAGGTCGACGATCTCGGGGCCGTCGAGGCCAAGGTGGTCGCGGCAGGGCTGCGACCGTTCGGCCACGACGACTACGATCCGGGACGGCGGTTCTATTTCCTGGATCCCGACGGCATCGAGTACGAGGTCGTGAGCTATCGCTGACGGCTACAGGCGGCCCTTGCGCTTCGCCACCGCCTCGGCGAGGAGGCAGAGGATCTCCCACATCATGGTCACGCCGACCAGGGCGGTGTTGCCGCTCATGTCGAAGGGCGGCGAGACCTCGACGACGTCGCCGCCAACGAGATTCAGCCCGCGCAGGCCGCGCAGCATGCGCTGCGCCTCGTGCGGGGTGTAGCCGCCGATCTCGGGCGTGCCGGTGCCGGGCGCATAGGCGGGATCGAGGCCGTCGACGTCGAAGCTGACGTAGGTCGGGCCGTCGCCGACGACGCGGCGTGCCTGGGCGATCACCTTGTCCACGCCCAGGTCGAAATACTCCTCGATGGTGATCACCCGGATGCCCTGCTCGACCGCCCAGTCGTTGTCGTCGCGCTTGTAGAGCGAGCCGCGGATGCCGATCTGCACCACCCGTCTGGGATCAAGGAGGCCCTCCTCGATGGCGCGGCGGAACGGCGTGCCGTGGGTGTATTTGTAGCCGCCGAAATAGGTGTCCCATGTGTCGCTGTGGGCGTCGAAATGCACCATCCCGAGCGGCGCCTGCCCCTTCGCGATGCCGCGCATGATCGGCAGGGTGATCAGGTGGTCGCCGCCGGCCGACAGCGGGACCGCGCCGGCCTCATGGAGCTCGGCGTAGAAGCGGCCGATGCGCTCCAGCGAATCGTCGAGGCTCGCCGGGTTGACCGGCGCATCGCCGAGATCGCCGCACTTCGCCAATTCGTAGGGCGCGACCCGGGTGACGTGGTGGATCCGCCGCATCATGGTCGAGAGGTCGCGCATCTGGCGCGGGCCGTGCCGCGCGCCCGGGCGATTGGTCGTGCCGCCGTCCCACGGCACGCCGACCATGCCGATCTCGACATCGGCCGGGTTCCGGAATAGCGGCAGCCGCATGAAGGTGGCGACGTCACCGAAGCGCGGCACCACCGTGCCGGCGACCGGCTGCGGGAAGCTCTGGGGCGATGAGTCGTTCATGCTCACCTATGCGGCATTCATTGTGGCCGCAGCAGGGCCTTGCGCGCGCTGATGAACTCCTCGACGGCCGCGACGAATCGATCCGCCTCGGCGTCGCCGATCATGATGTTGAGCGCCACGAAGCCGCGCCGGGCGATCCAGATGCCGGCCGCGACCATGTCGAAATAGAACAGTTCCTTGGCGTCCTGGTTGGAGGTCGCGATGTCGGCCGCGCTCTTGATTGGCCGGGTCGTGGCGTGCGCCGTCATCATCGAGCCGATGCCGGAGAACTGGAACGCCACGCCCGCCTTCCGGCAAATCGCGTTCAGCCGCTCGCGGATCTTCTCGCCGCGGGCGTTGAGCGCGTTCGCCGCCTCGGGCGTATAGACCTCGCCGTAGCCCGCGACGCCCGCGGCCATGGTCAGCACGTTGTTGTTGAAGGTGCCGGCATGCGGCAGCGAATCGGGCTTGGTCGGGTCGAACAACTCCATGATCTCGCGCTTGCCGCCGAACGCGCCGAACGACATGCCGCCGCCGATATACTTGCCGAGCGTGGTCATGTCGGGTGTGACGCCGAGCTTGGCCTGCAGGCCGCCCGGCGACAGGCGCGACGTCATGACCTCGTCGAAGATCAGGGTGATGTCGTGGTTCCAGGTCTCCTCGCGCAGCATGTGGAGGAACGCCGGATCGCCCGGCAGGCAGCCGTGGCTGCCCTGCATCGGCTCGAGCAGGACGGCGAAGATCTCCTCGGCATGCTGGCGCAGCAGCGCACGCGTGCCTTCGACGTCGTTGTAGGTGCCGACGATGTAGTGGTACGGCATGTTCACCGGCGATCCACCCGAGACGAAGTACAGAACGCCGCCGTGATAGCCGCCGTGGAAGACCATCACCTTGGTCGCCTTCTTGCGGCCCTTGCGCTGGGCGAAGACGCGGGCGCCGGCCAGCGCCATGACGTTGCCCTCGGTGCCGGAGTTGGTGAAGCGCACCAGGTCGATCGACGGAATGCGGTCGACGATCAACTTGGCGAGCTTGGCCTCGTGCGGATTGCGGCCGGCATAGTTCCAGCCATGGTTCAGCGCCTTGTCGATCGCCGCCCGGATCACCGGATGGGAATGGCCGTAGATGCCGGCGGTGTATTCGCCCAGCACGTCGATATACTCGTGGCCGTCGACGTCCCACAGCCGGCAGCCCTCGCCGCGCACCACGGTGAGCGGGAACGGCGCATTGTGCAGCGTGGTGCGGGTGTTGCCCCCCGGCATCGCCTCCACCGCCTCGTTCTGGCGCGCGAGGCTCTTGGGGTTGCGATCGATGTAGGCCTGGCGCGCCTCGGCGAGCGCGGATTGAAGGTCCGAATTGACGAGCGGCGAATCGGGCACGGCGTTACTCCCTGACGGCAGCGGAGCCTATCACACCACGTTCAGCTCCCGTACCGGCCGTCCTGCGGATATCCGCTCATAGCCGAACGGAGAAAGATTCAGGGTCCTGTAGTCGCCGTATGCGATCAGCTCCGCCACCGCCCGACCGACCGCCGGCGACTGCTGGATGCCGTGGCCGGAGAAGCCTGATGCGAAGACGATACTTTCCATTTCCGGATGGCGCCCGACGATGCCGTTCTGGTCGAAGGTGTTGTACTCGTAGTAGCCGGCCCACGAATTGACGACCTTGGCCGCCTCGAACCCGGGCACGCGATGGGCGAGCACGGGCCAGACCATCTCGTCCCATTCCTGATGCTGCACCTCGAGCGGCGCGTCCGGCGGATCGTTGCCCTCGGCCGGTGTGGTGCCGCCGATGTGGAAGCGGCCTTCGCGCCGGAACCACACGCCCGAAGGATCGATGGTGAGCGGCAGCAGCGGCAGCGTCTCGCGGCAGTCGAACACGAACACCGAGCGGCGTCGCGGCTCGACCGGCAGGGCGATGCCGGCCAGCGCCGCCACCTCGCCCGACCACGGGCCTGCGGCGATGACGATGGTGCGCGCGTCGATCGTCTCGCCCGACCGCAGCGTGACCTTGTGGGCGCCGAGGCCCACGACCTCGTCATTGAGGTAGGCGACGCCCCGCTCCCGCGCCTTGCGCCGAAAGGCCTGCATCAGTGCCGGGCCATCGAACCAGCCTTCGTTCGCGATGCCATGCGAGGCAAGCGCGATGCCGTCGGCCGACACGGCCGGAAAGCGCTGCGTCAGCGCAGCCGGGCCGAGCAATTCGACCGCACAGCCTTCAGCCTTCTGGATGGCGTGATTGGCGCGCAGCACCGCCTCGCCCGCGGCGCTCGCCAGGAACAGGTAGCCCGGCTCCTTCAGGCCGAGATCCACGTCGAGCAGATCCTTCGCCTTGCGCAGGAAGCCGATGCCGTGGCGCGACAGGTGGATGTTGAGCGGCGTCGAGAACTGCTGGCGGATCGAGCTCGCCGACAGCGCCGACGAGGCCCGCGCATAGGTCGGGTCGCGTTCCACCACGACGATCTCGCCGTCGAAGCCTGCCTCGCCCGCCAAGTGCCAGGCGATGGAGGATCCCATCGCCCCGCCGCCGATAACGACCGTCCGGTTCAATTCAGTCCGTACAGCCGCGCCACGTTGTCGTGCACGATCTTCTTCTGCACCGAGGACGAGAAGCCGGCGAGATTCTTGGTGAGCGTCTCGCGCGAGTTCGGCCAGATGCAATCGGGGTGCGGGTAGTCGGCGCCCCAGATGATGTTGTCCTCGCCGATCAGCGGCACGATCGGCTCGAGGTACTTGTCCTGCTGATAGGTGACATAGCCCTGACGACGGAAATAGTCGGACGGCTTCATCTTGAAGCCGAGGGCCTGGGCCCGGTCATGGTACTCGGTGTCGAGCCGGTCGAACACGTAGGGCAGCCAGGTCACGCCCGATTCGCCCAGCACGAAGTTGAACTCGGGGTACTTCTCGCAGGCGCCCGAGGCGAGCAGCGAGACCAGCACCTCCATGGTGTCGAGCTGGAACAGCGCCGAGCGCACCAGCCGGTGCTGGACCATGTACTCCTTCTCCATCTCCGGCGTGTCGGGCGCGCGCACGTTCTTGAAGCCGGTCGAGTGGAACGAGATCGGGAACTTGCACTCCGCCGCCGCCTCCCATAGCGGATACCAGCCATGATGGTAGAGCGGCAGGCTCATGCGCTTGAAGGCGAGGTCGCCGCCCTTCAATCCCATTTTCGCGCAGCGCCGCACCTCGTCCGCCGCGACCTTGGGATCGGTGTTGGGGATGATGGCGAGCGGGAAAACGCGGTTGGGATCGGAGCGGCGCGCGAAGTCGGCGGCCCAGTCGTTGTAGCGCTGGTTCACCCAGTTGCGCAGCTCGACGTCGTCGACCAGGTCGTTGACCATCAGGCAGCCGTAGATGATCTCCTTGGTGAGCCCATCGCGGTCGAGGTCGGCGATGCGCAGCTCGGGCGTGGTCGGCCGAGGCACCCCGCCGGGATAGGAATTCCATTCGAACCCCGCCTCCTTCATCTCGTCGACATGGCCGAACGAGCCCTTCTTGTACGGCAGGAAGCCCGGACCCACGCCGTTCCACATGCCGCGATCCTTGTCGTCGACGAACCAGTGCTGGCCGTCGTTGCGCTCCTCGACTCGCGGTGCGTTCTTCTTCCACTTCGCAGGCGCCTGCGACGACCAGAGGTCGGTCGGGCAGTAGGTGAGGTCGATGTGGTTGTCGCCGGAAATCAGCTCGTGCAGCATGATGAGTTCCTTCCCTGGCCTGCACGAATGGTACAGGGGTTATCCTCACCCCCTCAAGTCGCCGTGACTTGCACCGCCAGGCGGTACGAGACAGTTTTGCCGTAGTCATGCTGCAGTCCGCCCTGTTCCTTTTCGTCGCCGGAGTTCCCGTCTTCCTCTTCTTGCGGGCATCCGTGCGCTCAGGCTGGGCTGGGGATACGCGGCGGTTCTGACGGTGCCGATCGTCCTTGCCCTGTGGTTTGCGATCAACCTGATGGTCGACATAGGCCGCTTCTAGCGAGCGACCGAACAACAACGAGATCAAGCGAGACGGCCGAGCCCGACCGGGAGAGGCTGAAAGCGATGCTCTCCCGGCCGGCCCGCACCATCCGACTCGCTGATGGACCGGGATGGTCCAGCAGTCGTGGGCTCGCGCTACTTCTTCAGGGGTTGCGCTGCGATGTTGGCCGAGCCGCTCGTGCCCGTGCCTGCCGAGGCGCCGGCACCGGTCCCGGCGGCGGAGCCACTGGCACCCAGCGAGCTGCTGCTCGAGCCGCCGGCGCCGAGCGACGTGCCGCTCTTCTTCTTGTCCGCGCCCAGGCCCAGCGTCGAGGACGTGCCCGCACCCGTGCCGACCGAGGCGCCGCCGGCGCCGACCGACGTGCCGGCGCCCGCGCCGCCCGTCGCCGAGCTGCCGGCACCAAGGCTGGTCTGCGCATAAGCGAAGCCCGCAGTGCCGGCGAGGAGCACGGCGGCCAGGGCGGTCTTGCGAACGATCGAGATCATTGTCTGACTCCTCTCTCCATCTTCTTCAGTGATCGTCGATTGCACCGTCACGCGGACGGCAGCGGATCAACGCGGGTGCGAGAGCGGACGTTGCCGTGACAACCGCCGCGGATTCTTGTCGCCGGAATGGCATCGAGTTTGCGAGACTGGGGCGGCCATGCCCAGAAAGGTTCCCTACACCGTCGTTCGCGGCGGAAAGCTCCTCGATATCGACCGCCGCCAGGCGGTGCCCGTCGACATCCTGGTCAAGGGCGACTCGATC
Organism: Reyranella sp.; assembly: GCA_035293665.1. GTDB lineage: Bacteria > Pseudomonadota > Alphaproteobacteria > Reyranellales > Reyranellaceae > Reyranella. The sequence continues at coordinate 124,742 of DATGMK010000010.1, forward strand.
GCCGAGATTGGCCCGCCCGGGCTCGCCGCCCCTGAAGGGGCCACAACCGTCGATGCGCGAAACAGGTTGATGCATCCCGGCCTGATCAACGCGCACACCCACGGTCCCGGCAACCTCGGCAAGGGACTGCACGACCGCTGGTCGCTCGAGCTGCTGCTCACGGCGAGCCAATGGGTCGGCATCGGCCGGACGCTGGAGGACAAATATCTCTCGGCCAAGATCGGCGCGGCCGAGATGCTGCTGAAGGGCTGCACCGCCGCATACGACCTCGCCGCCGAATTCCCGGTCCCCTCGGTCGAAGGCTTGGCGGCGATGGCCAAGGGCTACGAGGACGTCGGCATGCGCTGCGTGCTGGCGCCGATGGTGGCCGACCTCACCTTCTTCGAGGCGATTCCCGGCCTGATGGAGCGCCTGTCGCCGGGCCTGCAGAAGGAGATCGAGAGCTTCAGGCTGGCGCCGTGGAAGGCGACGACGAAGCAGATGAAGAAGGCGCTGCAGAAGTGGCCGTTCGAGAAGGTCCACCTCGCCCTGGCGCCGACCATCCCGCATCATTGCAGCGATGCCTTCCTGATCTCCTGCCGAGACCTCGCCAAGGAATACGACGTCGGCATCCACAGCCACGTGGCCGAATCGAAGGTGCAGGTGATCGCAGGCTTCCAGCGCTACGGCACCACGCTGGCCGCGCACATGGACGAGCTCGGCCTGGTCACCGACCGCTTCACCGTCGCGCATGGCGTGTGGCTCGACGCCGACGACATGAAGCGGCTGGGCGATCGCGGCGCCTCGGTCGCGCACAATCCCGGCTCCAACATGCGGCTGGGCAATGGCCTCGCCGATGTGCGCGGCATGCTGAACGCCAAGGTCAACGTCGCCATCGGCACCGACGGCGCCAACTGCTCGGACAACCAGAACGTCTACGAGGCGATGCGGCTCGCCTCCTTCGCCTCGAAGGTCCAGGGGCCGGACCACGAGCAGTGGGTCTCGACCGAGGAGGCGCTGCGGGCCTGCACCGAAGGCGGCGCGCGGGCGCTCGGCCTCGCGAGCCAGATCGGCCGGATCGCGCCGGGCTACAAGGCCGACATCGTCTTCCTCGACCTGCATCACGTGAACTGGATCCCGATGAACGACCCGGTGAACCAGATCGTGCACAGCGAGGACGGCAGCGCGGTGCACTCGGTGATGGTCGGCGGCCGGATGGTGGTCGAGGACCGCAAGCTCCTCACCGTCGACCTCGCCCAGCTCGCCACCGAAGCCGCCGCCTCTCAGGCGCGGCGCGCCAAGCCGATGGGCGACGCGCGCAAGCTCTACCAGCGGCTGGAGAAGGTGGTCGGCACGTTCTGCCCCGGCCTTGCCAAGGCGCCGCTGCATATCCACCGCTTCGGCGCGAGCCACCATCACTAGAGCGGAGTCCACAGGAGTCCACTCGGGCGTGGACCGGTTGGATGCCGATGGCACAAGGGTTTTGGGCCCGGAGTCCACGAATCCACCGCTTCTGTCCCCCAGAGAAAACACCCCTCATCGGACCCCGCCACCGGCCTAAGCGGAGCGAAGGCTCCAGTCGCGCTCGGAAAATCATGAGCGCCACTGGAGGGGCGCGGTCCGATGAGGAAGATCATGCGCGCAAGTCTGCATGATCACGCGCCGAACACCTATTATGGGCAATGACCGGCCGAAAACGCCGTTGTTTGCGCGCGTCGAATGGCCAGCCATTGCCCACAAAGAACTCGTTGCGAGCGCCAGAGTCGTGGCCTTTGACGTTGCGGAGCGAGATTTCCCAAGGAATCGCTCCCCGCCGTGTTGGAAAATTTATGTATCCACTACAAAGAAAAGTCAGCGCGCCTGCCGACGTGGCGTACTTCCATCAGCGGCCGCGCTGCTCACCGCGTCTCTCTAAAGCAGTGTGTGCGTCAAGTTCAGCAAAACGGTCAGAGCGGGTGATGTTGGGCATGGTCGTCGCGGAGCCCCCGTGTAGCGCAGCGACGCCCATGCCCGCCCGCCGCGCCAGGCGGCCAAGGCCCGTCGGGCGATGCCTCAGTGGAATTCCGGAAGCAGCGCTCGCATTGCTCTTCATAAGATATCATCGGAGGCCACTGTTTCGGCACCGCTCGATCGCCGCCTCCAGTTCCGCCACGTCCGTGACCTCGGCGTCGGGCGTCTCGGCCGGCGAGCGCGGCTTCTGCCGGCGATGGCGGCCGGTGCGGAAGCGGATCGTTGCCATGCCCAGCGCCTTGGCCGGTGCGATGTCGGCGTCGAGCCGATCGCCAACCATGATGCAGGCGCCCGGCGCCACACCCAGCGCTTCTGCAGCAGCGGCCACGCTTGGGGAGACATGCTCGAACAAATCGATGACACCCGCCCGCTCGAGCGCCTCGCGCGCGCGATCGGGCTGGTGAGCGACGAGGCCGAGCCGCAGATCGAGTTTGCGCAGTTTCCGCAACAAGTCGTCGATCCCCGGCCGCAGCTGGAACACGTCGAGGTTCGCAACCATCGCATGGACCCGCTGGCGCACCCGCTCGACGGTGCGCGGGTCGCCGCACAGCGTCTCGATCATGTAGGCGCGGGCGTCCGGTGCGAAGGCCTCGACCGCCCGTTCCGACGCCGCGTCGATCGCCGCCTGGTCGACGCGGATGCCCTCCATGCCGCAGGCCGCGGCAATCGCTCCTTCCACGGCGATCTCGTAGGCGAACTCCATGTCGATCGGCCCCCCCATGTCGAACAGGACGGCGCGCCGAGCCAAAGGTTTCAGGCCTTCTCGACCGCCCCGCCCGCCTGCACCCATCCCTGGAAGCCGCCGAGATTGCGGACATTGTCGTAGCCCATGTCCTTCAGCGTCTTGCCGACCAGCGCGGAGCGGCCGCCCGAGGCGCAGTAGCACACGACCGTCTTGGACCGGTCGAACGCCTTGTCGTGCATCGGCGAGGCCGGATCGGCGCGGAACTCGACCAATCCGCGCGGCACGGCGAGGGCGCCCGGCACCTTGCCCGAGGCCGCGACCTCCGGCGGCTCGCGGACGTCGAGGAAAAGCACATCCGACTTGCCGACCAGCGCCTTCGCCTCCTGCGGGCTGATCATCGGCACCGCGGCCTGAGCCTCGGCGAGCATCGATTGCACGGTCTTCATGGTGTTCCTCCGCGTTGTCCCGCGGAGGATAGCACTCATTGGACCGCGCCACTCCAGTGGCGCTCAGATTCATGAGCGCCACTGGAGTGGCGCGGTCCAATGAATTCTAGGGTCAAAACCCAATAAAGCGTGGTCGTCGACGTCTGCTTTTGGGCCGGTTCCAGACATTGGTCACGCCGAACAGTTCGTCGGAGATTGACCCGAAGCGGACTTGGTGGGCTTGTCATTGGTTGGTTGCTCCGCTTCACTGCGCAACTAGGATACGGCTGTCCGCGGCAAGCCGAAGACGAGGTCATTGAGTGAAACGGCGCACCTTTGCAGCACTCCTTGGCGCTGCCGTTACTCCCTCACCCGCGGTCCAGGCGCAGCCAACCTCAAAGCAGGCGCGCGTCGGCTTCATCGAACCTGGGACGCAAGAAGCCAACGGCCCGTTCCTCACGTCGTTTCGCACGGCCATGGCGGCGCTGGGCTGGGTCGAAGGTCAAAATCTGACGATCCTCGACCGCTGGATCGAAAATCGGCCGGAGAGACTGCCGGAAATCGTCGCCGGGCTGCTGGCCGACAAAGTCGATGTCCTGGTCACTGCGGGTGCCCTCGTCACCAAGGGAACCATCTCAGCCGCGCCTGGCGTCCCGATCGTCTTCGTGGCGGTCAGCGATCCCATCGGTTTCGGTTTCGCTCAGACCCTGGCGCGGCCGGGCGGCAACATCACTGGAACGACTAATTCTGGGGTCGACCTCTTGTCCAAGCGCCTTCAACTGCTGCTGGAGATGGTCCCGACCGCAAACCGCGTTGCCGTACTTACCGACTCCAACGACCCGGGTGGGAAGGAATATTGGCGGCAAACCCGCGACGATGCCATCAAGCTCGGCGTGACGCCTGTGCAGGTTTCAGTGGCCACGACAGCAGACATCGAAAAGGAAATTCACGGACTGGCAGGACGCGCCGACGCTCTCCTCATTGCGTTCAATGCCTTGACGGTCGCCAACCGGACGAAGATCGCGGCCCTTGCCCTGGCGAACCGGCTCCCGACAAGCTGCCCACTGCGCGACTTCGTCGTTGCCGGCGGCTTGCAGTCCCTTGGCGCCAGCTTGGCCAATGAATTTCGCCGCGCCGCGCCATTCGTTGACAAGATCCTCAAGGGCGCCAAGCCCGCCGACCTGCCGATCGAACAGCCAACCGTCTTTGAGCTCGCCATCAACCTGAGGACCGCCAAAGCGCTTGGTCTCACGGTTCCCGCGCAGCTGCTCGCTCGCGCCGACGAGGTGATCGAATAGTCCGGGTCACTTCCGCATATGGCCTTTCTCTGACGAACTGCTCAGTGTCCGCCAATGTCCGGAATCGGCCCGAAAGCAGAAGACGATGACCACCCTTTATTGGGTTTTGACCCTAGTGGGCTGAGCCCTCCAGCGCCTTCACGATGTTCTCGCACATCACCTTGGCGTCGGCGAACAGCATCATTGTGTTGTCGCGGAAGAACAGCTCGTTGTCGACGCCGGCATAGCCCGAGGACATGCCGCGCTTCACGAACAGCACGGTCTGCGCCTTCTCGACGTCGAGGATCGGCATGCCGTAGATCGGACTCTTGGGATCGGTCTTGGCGGCCGGGTTGGTGACGTCGTTGGCGCCGATCACGAAGGCGACGTCGGTCGAGGCGAAGTCGCGGTTGATGTCGTCGAGCTCGAACACCTCGTCGTACGGCACGTTGGCCTCGGCCAGCAGCACGTTCATGTGGCCCGGCATGCGGCCGGCCACCGGATGGATGGCGTAGCGCACCTGCACGCCGTTCTTCTTGAGGATGTCCGCCATCTCGCGCAGCGCGTGCTGGGCCTGCGCCACCGCCATGCCGTAGCCCGGCACGATGATCACGCTCTGCGCGTTCTTCATCAGGAAGGCCGCGTCCTCGGCCGAGCCGGCCTTGACCGGCTTGTCGTTCTTGACCGCCGGGCCGCCCGCTGCCGCGCTGTCGGTGCCGAAGCCGCCCAGGATCACGTTGAAGATCGAGCGGTTCATGCCCTTGCACATGATGTAGCTCAGGATCGCGCCCGAGCTGCCGACCAGCGCGCCGGTGACGATCAGCGCGGTGTTGCCGAGCGTGAAGCCGATGCCTGCCGCCGCCCATCCCGAATAGGAATTCAGCATCGAGACCACGACCGGCATGTCCGCGCCGCCGATCGGCAGGATCAGCAGGAAGCCGACCGCCAGCGACAGGCCGATCAGCAGCAGGAAGGTGATCGGATGCCCGTGCATGGCGAACCACACCAGCAGGAGCAGCAGGACGATGCCGATCAGGGCGTTGAGCGGATGCTGGCCGCGGAAGATCAGCGGCGCGCCCGAGACCAGGCCCTGCAGCTTGGCGAAGGCGACGATCGAGCCGGTGAAGGTGATGGCGCCGATGATCGTGCCGAGCCCCATCTCGACCAGGCTCTGGGTCTTGATGTGGCCGGGCGAGCCGATGCCGAAGGCTTCAGGCGAGACGAAGGCCGCCGCGGCGACGAACACCGCGGCAAGGCCGACCAGCGAATGGAAGGCCGCGACCAGCTGGGGCAGCGCCGTCATCTGGATGCGCATCGCCACTACCGTGCCGACGGCGCCGCCGATGAGCAGGCCGCCGACGATCAGCCAGGGCGAGACGACCCCCGGGGTCGCGACCGTGACGCCGATCGCCACGATCATGCCGATGATGCCGTAGAGGTTGCCCCCCCGCGCCGTCACTGGCGAGGAGAGGCCGCGCAGCGCCATGATGAAGCAGATGGCGGCGATCAGATAGCCGTAGGCGGCCAGTTCCTGGGTCATGGTCGTTCGCCTACTTCTTCGCCGCAGTCTTTTTCTTGAACATCGACAGCATGCGGTGCGTGACGATGAAGCCGCCGAAGATGTTCACCGCGGCCAGCGCCACGGCGATCGCCCCGAACAGCTGCGCGGCGCCGAGGCCCTTCAGGCCCGCCGCCAGCAGCGCGCCGACGATGATCACCGAGGAGACGGCGTTGGTGACGGCCATCAACGGCGAATGCAGCGCCGGCGTCACCCGCCACACCACGTAGTAGCCGACGAAGCAGGCCAGCGCGAAGATGGTGAGCAGCGAGACGAACGGCATGTGGCCGTCGGGCGCGTTCAGCGTATTCGTCGCCGACATGTCGAGGATCTGCTGCGCCACCGCCTTGAGGTTGGCGGCGAGGTCCTGCGCCTGGGAGGCGAGCTTGGCGGCTTCGCCGGCGAGTCTGTCGTCCATTATTGGGTGTCCTTGTTTTCTGTCACCGCACGGTCCCCCTCCCCAACCCTCGCCCTACAGGGAAGGGAGTCATGAACCCTCCCCAGCAGGGGGAGGGCCAGGGTGGGGGAAGGCTGCAGTCGAAGCGTCATGACTGGAGCGACGGATGGACCACCTGGCCGTTCTGGGTGACCAGCGTGCCCTTCACCACCTCGTCGTTCGGGTCGATCCTCAGGCTCTTGGTTTCCTTGTCGACCATCGGCGTGATGAAGTTCAGCAGGTTGCGCGAGAAGAGGGCCGAGGAATCGGTCGGCACCTCGCCCGGCAGGTTGGCCGGGCCGATGATCTTCACGCCGTACTTCTCGACCACCTTGCCGAACTCCGAGAGCGGGCAGTTGCCGCCCTGCTCGACTGCCATGTCGACGATCACCGATCCGGGCTTCATGGTCTTCACCATGTCCTCGCTCACCAGCACCGGCGCCCTGCGGCCGGGGATCAGCGCAGTGGTGACGACGATGTCCTGCATCTTGATGTGCTCGGCCACCAGCGCCGCCTGCTTGGCCTGGTACTCCGGGCTCATCTGCTTGGCATAGCCGCCTGCGGTCTCGGCGGCCTTGAACTCCTCGTCCTCGACGGCGACGAACTTGCCGCCCAGCGACTGCACCTGCTCCTTGGTCGCCGGCCGCACGTCCGTCGCGGTGACGATGGCGCCGAGACGGCGCGCGGTGGCGATCGCCTGCAGGCCGGCGACGCCGACACCCATGATGAAGGCGCGTGCCGGGGCGAGCGTGCCGCCGGGCGTCATCATCTGCGGGAAGATGCGGCCGAAATTGTCGGCGGCGAGCAGCACGGCCTTGTAGCCCGCAAGGTTGGCCTGCGAGCTCAGGATGTCCATCGACTGGGCGCGCGTGATGCGCGGGATCAGCTCGAGCGCGAACGCCGTCACGCCCTTGCTAGCCAGCGCCTGGACCAGATCCTTGTTCGTGAGCGCGCCGAGCGGCGCCATCAGCATCTGGCCCTGGCGCAGCAGGCCGACCTCATCGACGCCCTCGTCGGCCGACATCGGCCGCTGCACCTTGAAGATGATGTCGCCGGCCGACGCCGCGGCCGCGGCATCCGGCACGATATTTGCCCCGGCCTCGCTGTAGGCCTGGTCGGTGTAGCCGGCGGCGCTTCCAGCGCCCGTCTCGACGGTGATTTCCGCGCCCAGCGCCTTCAGTTTCTTGACGGTCTCGGGAGTCGCGGCCACGCGGGTCTCGTGTGGCCGGCGTTCTTTGAGAATGGCGATTTTCATGGAGCGCTAGGGAGCCGAATCGGAGTTGGAGGCGCAATGAGGCGCGGGCACCTTGCCCACCGATTTGTTCTTTGCCAAGTCGGTTTTTCGCCGCGCGGGACGATCCCGATTTACGCACGCGATGGGCGCGTGTTAGGGGCACGCCATGACTGACCGTCCCGTGATCCTGACCGGCTTCCATTTCACCAAGACGACACTCGCCGCCCTCGAGGAACGATGCGAGATCGTGGGGCGGATGGAAAATCCACAGCCCACGCCGGCGGACATTCCTCCCGGTGTCGCGGACAAGGTGCAGGCCATCGTCAGCACGGGCTCGGTCGGCATCTCCGACGCCATGATGGCCGCCCTCCCCCGCCTCTCGCTCTTCTGCTGCTATGGCACCGGCTACGAGCGTGTCGATCTCGCCGCCGCCCGCAAGCGCAACATCATGGTCACCCACGGCGCCGACGCCAACGCACCCGACGTGGCGGAGCTGGCGATCGGAATCCTGCTCGCGTCGACGCGGCGCATCGTGCGCGCCGACAAGATGATTCGCCGCGGCGAGTGGACCAAGCGCATTCCCAACCGCTTCGGCGCGATCGCCGGACTGACCGGCGGCAAGCTCGGCATCCTGGGCCTGGGCTCGATCGGCATGGAGATCGCCAAGCGCGCCAAGGGCTTCGACCTCGAGATCGGCTATTGCAACCGCAACAAGCGCGCCGACGTCGACTTCCCCTACTTCCCGAACGTGATGGAACTTGCGGCCTGGTGCGACTACCTGATCGTCGCCCTGCGTTCCGACGCCTCCAACCGGCACATCATCAGCACCGACGTCCTAAAGGCGCTGGGGCCGCGCGGCCACGTCGTGAACATCAGCCGCGGCTGGGCCATCGACGAGGCTGCCGTCGCCCATGCGCTGCGCAACAACGTCATCGAAGGCGCCGCCCTGGACGTCTACGACGAGGAGCCCTACACCGGCACCGAGCTGCTTGAGCTGGACAACCTGGTGATGACCCCGCACTTCGGCGGCGGCACGGAACATGCGCAGCGGCGCATGACGTCGCTGGTCTGCCGCAATCTCGACGCCCACTTCGCCGGCAAGCCGGTCGTGTCGCCGGTGCCGGAGCTGCGCGACCTGGTCGGCATCGTCAAGCCGAAGGCGGCATAGAGCGAAGCTTGTCCTCCCCATTCAGAATGGGGAGGCGTTGAGACGACGCGATCACGGCGCGGTTCCCCTCATGAGGTCGTAGAAGGCGATCAGGCTCGCCAGGTTGCCGACCGTGCCGGCATAGAGGCCGGCATAGGTGTCGCCGATCGCGGGGACGCCCCAGGCCTCCATCCCGATGTGCCGTGCCAGGAAGATGGCGCGCGGCAGATGATCCCGCTGCGACACGATGATGAGGCGGTGCACGCCGAACACGTGACGGGCGCGATAGATCGAATCCCAGGTGCGGTTGCCCTTGTGGTCGAGCTCGATCGCCGAAGCCGGTATGCCGCGCGCCACCAGCGCGTCGCGCATGAGGCTGGCTTCGTCGTAGTCGTCGTCGATCTTGATCCCGCTGACCAGAAGACGATCGGCGAAATCGCCGTTCCACAGCCCAGCGGCGACATTCAGCCGATAGGAGAGCGTGTACTGGTCCTGGCCGTGATAGCCGTAGGGCGAGGTGCCGAGCACCAGGATGGCGTCGATCTTGGGCAACTGCGCGCGGTCGTCCACGACATAGGCTTGGCCCCAGGCATTGGTGACGCCGCGCGCCATCGAAGCGAGCGCCAGCACCGTGACGATGGCGAGGACAAGGGCTCCGGCAAGCAGCCCGATCCAGTGCCGCAGCCGCATCAGTTGGGCGGGTCCACGCCGATCGCGATCGCCGGCCCGGCATGGCGCGGCGGCGTGTCGAGCCAGACGTCGTACCAGGCCCGCAGCGCCGATGGATAACGCCGCAGCTCGGTGAAGATGCTGTAGGCGCGCTTCACGTCGCGCGCGGCGAAGCCCCAGGCCTCGAGGCCTTCGCGACGGGCGAGGAAGACCGCTCGCGCGGCGTGGAAGCCCTGGCTGACGATGATCATGCGCTGCTGGCCGAACACCGACTTCGCGCGCAGCACCGAATCGCGCGTGCGCACGCCGGCCAAGTCGCGATAGATCGCCGTCGCGGCGACGCCGCGCCCGATCAGGCCGGCGCGCATGGCCGACGGCTCGTCGTAGTCGGGGCTGCGGTTGTCGCCGCTCACCAGGAGATACTTCGCCTTGCCGGTCCGCCACAGCTCCGCGGCGGCATCGAGACGGTATTCGAAATAGCGGTTGGGCCCGCCCTCGGGACCGATCGGCGCGGCACCCAGCACCAGCGCCACGTCGACGTCCGGCAGCGCGTTCAGATTTTCCGTCAGCCAGGGCGCGGCGAAGCGGTCGATCTGCCGGTCGGCCAGCCAGGCGGCCAGCACGAGCATCAGGGCCAGCGCGCCGCCGGCCAGCACCAGGCCGAGGATCAGCCGCATGGCCACGGGCGGCTAGACGCCGTCCTCGCGGTCGAGCTGGGCCAGGATGTCGCCGAAGTCGGTCTTGCAGACGAAACCGAGGCGCCGCATCGCCTTGTTCGAATCGTAGATGCGGTCGATGTAGTCGAACATCGTCCAGCCTCGACGCGCGTAGATCTCGCGATAGCGCGGGAAGTAGCGATGCACCACCAGCGGCGCGTACTCCATCAGCTGCTCGCAGTCTTCCGGGCTGAAGGGAGTCAGGGCGGAGATGATGAAGGTGTCGAAGCCGATCTGCGGCGCGCGATCGAGTGCCACGATGTGCGCCGAGGCCGCGTCGTGCACGGTCAGGCGGCGGAACAGGAATTCGTTGGCCTTGGTGTTGGCGCCGGACTGGATGATCGCATGCGCCATGTCGTCTTCCTCGGGGAAGAAGCGCGAGGTGCGCAGGACGATGATCGGCAGCCCGGTCGCGTCATGGACCATGCGGCAGAGATGCTCGGCCGAGAGCTTGCTCACGCCGTAGATGTTGCGCGGCTCGAGCGGCACCATCTCCTCGTCGATCCAGAAGGCCCGGTCGATGCCGCGCTTGTGCGCATCGCGGATCTCCTGCGAGATCATCAGCGAGGTGGTCGAGGTGAAGACGAAGCGGTCGACCGTCGAGCCCTCGGCCGTCGCCTCCTGCAGGAGGTTCAGCGTGCCCTGCACGTTGGTCTCGATGAAGCGCGCGGGATCGTGGGTCGCCACCTGCGGCTTGTGCAGGGCGCCGGCATGGATGATGCCCTGGATGCGATGGTCGCGGAGGGTCTTGCGCACCAGGTCGCGGTCCGCGACCGTGCCGACCACGTCGGTGTGCGGGCCGGGTACCGGGTCGAGGCCGATCACCGTATGCTCGGCACGCTTCAGCCGGGGAATGAGATCCTGGGCCAGCCAGCCCGAGGAGCCTGTCACGAGGATGTTCATCTACAGCCCCGCCTGAACCAGGGCTTCCTGCTGGCGGCCTGCCAGGGCGTCGACGTCGAACTTGTCGATCAGGCTCTCGAACAGGCGGTGCCAGTTGATCGAGGCGCGCAGGTGGATGAAGACCGCGCCCAGCCCGATCGCGGCACGGTCCATGAACACGAACTCGCGCGGCGGCCGCACGCCGCCCATGCGGCGCAGCTCGCCGAACACGTTCTGCGCCATGTCGCGGCCATGGCCCTCGGCCAGGCCCTCGGTCAGGCGGCGCGGTCGGTCGTCCATCAGCGGGCCGTAGAGAAACGCGGCCCAGCGGTTCAGCACGGCGATCATGTCGCGGCTCAGCCCTGCAAATCCCCAGTCCTCGTAGGCCCCAACGGCCCGGTCGAGGTCGTCGCTCAACAGGGCGCGATAAAGCTCGATCGAGCCGCGAACGAAACGCGGCGGAAAGACGCGCACGCAGCCGAAGTCCATCAGGTTGACCGCGCCGTCCGGCCGGACGCTGTAGTTGCCGAGATGCGGGTCGCCGTGGATCACGCCGTAGAAATAGAACGGCACATACCAGGCGCGAAACATGTTGATGGCGAGCGCGTCCCGCTCCTCCTGGCTGCGCGCCTTCCAGTTCAGGAGCGGCTCGCCCCTGAGCCAGCTCATGGTGAGCAGCCGGTCGGTCGAATAGTCCGGCACGGTTTGCGGGACGTGCACGTTCAGCTCGTCGCGCAGCATGTGGCGGTAGAGCGCCACGTGCCTGGCCTCGCGGCGATAGTCCAGCTCCTCGCGCAGGCGCGTCCTGATCTCGGCCTGGATCTCGTCGGTCTTGATCGCCGGATCGAAGCGCTGGCCGATTGCGAACACGACCTTGAGCTGATCGAGGTCGGCCTCGAGCGCCGAGGCCATGTCGGGATACTGCAGCTTGGCCGCCACCTCGCGGCCATCCGGCAGGATCGCGTGGTGCACCTGGCCCAGCGAAGCGGCGAACGAGGCTTCCTTGTCGAACTTCCGGAACTTCGCCTGCCAGTCCGGTCCCAGCTCCGTCGCCATGCGCCGCTTCACGAAAGCCCAGCCCATGGCCGGCGCGTTGGCCTGCAGCTGGGCGAGCTCCGTCGCATATTCCGGCGGCAGCGCGTCCGGGATGGTGGCCATCAGCTGCGCCGCCTTCATCAGCGGGCCCTTCAGCCCGCCGAGCGCCGCCTTCAGCTCGGCCGCGTGCTTGCCGCGATCGAGCGTCCAGCCGAGATAGCGCTCCCCGGCCAGGCGCGCCGCCAGGCCGCCGACCGAGGCGCCGACGCGCGCGTAGCGGCCCAGCCGGCCGCCCAGCGAAGGGCACTCGTCATCCGCCATCTACCACCTCATGCTGAGGAGCGAGCACAGCGAGCCTCTCGAAGCATGGGCCGCAGAGACCATCTGCGCCGCCCACCCTTCGAGACGCAACCCTGCGGGCTGCTCCTCAGGGTGAGGAGTCTTTGTAGCCTCCGCCATGGCCTAGAACTTCTCGAGCTCGTCGACCAAGCCTGCGATCACGCCCAGCCCCTTGTCCCAGAAGGCGGGGTCGGAGGCGTCGAGGCCGAACGGCGCCAGCAGCTCCTTGTGCCGCTTCACGCCGCCCGCCTTCAGCATGTCGAGATACTTGTTCTGGAAGTCGGACAGGCCGGACTGATAGGCGGCGTAAAGCGAGTTCACCAGGCAGTCGCCGAACGCATAGGCGTAGACGTAGAACGGCGAATGGATGAAGTGCCCGATGTAGGACCAGTAGGCCTTGTACTCCTCGTCGAAGGTGAAGGCCGGGCCGAGGCTCTCGCTCTGCACCGCCATCCAGATCTCGCCGATCGCGTCGGGCGTCAGCTCGCCCTTCCGCCGCTCCGCGTGCAGCCGGCATTCGAAGTCGTAGAAGGCGATCTGGCGCACCACCGTGTTCAGCATGTCCTCGACCTTGCCGGCCAGCATCGCCTTGCGCGTGCTGGCGTCGGGTGCGCTCCGGAGCAGCGACTGGAAGGTCAGCATCTCGCCGAACACCGAGGCGGTCTCGGCGAGCGTCAGCGGCGTGTCGGCCATCAGCGCGCCCTGCCGCGCCGACAGGACCTGGTGCACGCCGTGGCCCAGCTCGTGCGCCAGCGTCATGACGTCCCTCACCTTGCCCTGGTAGTTCAGCAGCAGATACGGGTGCGCCGAGGGCACGGTCGGATGAGCGAACGCGCCCGGCGACTTGCCCGGCCGGGCCGGCGCATCGATCCAGCCGGTGCCGAAGAACTTCCGGCCCACCGAGGCCAGCTCCGGCGAGAAGGCGCCGTAGGCGTCGAGCACGATCTTCTCGGCCTCGTTCCACGGGATCGTGCGGTCGTCGTGCTCGGGCAATGGCGCGTTGCGGTCCCAGTACGGCATCTTGTCGACGCCGAACCACTTGGCCTTGAGCTTGTAGTAGCGGTGCGCCAGCCGCGGATAGGCAGCCTTCACGGCGGAGGCCAGCGCATCGACCACCTCGTCCTCGACCACGTTGGCGAGGTTGCGGAACGATTGGGGCCGCTTGTACTTGCGCCAGCGGTCGTCGATCTCCTTGTCCTTGATCAGCGTGTTCATGATCAGGGAGAAGACGGCGATGTTGTCGTTCTGCACCTTGCCGAACGACTTGGCCGCCTCCTTGCGCACCTCGGCGTCCTTGCTCGAGAGCTTGTCGAGGATCTGCGGCTCGCTCAGCATCTCGCCGCGAAACGGATAGCGCAGCCGCGCGATCGTCTCGTCGAACAGCCGGGACCAGGCGCTGCTGCCGACCACCGACTGGTCGTGCTGGTACTTCTCCAGCTCGTCCGACAGCTGGTGCGGCCGGAACAGCCGCACGTCGCGCAGCCACGGCGCATACCTGGCGAGGCCCGGATCCTTCAGCTTCGCGGCGAGATCGGCGTCCTCGATCTTGTTCAGCTCCAGCCGGAAGAACAGCAGCAGCGTGCCGACGTCGTTCAGCTTCTCCGACACGTTCTGCACGAACTGGCCGCGCTTGGGGTCGGCCTGGTCCTGCGCGTAGTAGAGCTGGGCGTAGGACCCGATGCGGCCCATCAGGTCCGACAACGCCTCGAAGCGCGCGATCGCCGCGCCCAGCGCCTTGCCGTCGAGGCTTGCGACCTTGCCTTCGTAGTCCTTGGCGAAGGCCTCGGCATCCTGCGTGGCGCGCTTGAGATCGGCGTCGAGATCGGTCCCGGAGGGGCTGGAGTAAAGGTCGCTCAGGTTCCAGGTCGGCAGGTCGCCCAGCACGGCGTTCATCGACAGACTCCTTCAATCGCGACCAGGATCGCGGCCGCCCGATCTAGCACGCTTCCGTAGGAGATTGGGATCAGCGGCACCCCTCGCAAGCGGCCGCCCCCGTCCAAACCGTCCCACGAGCTGCGGCGTTGAAATGCCGATGGCATCGATATCGGAGGCCGTCAGTCCCAGAATCCCACCACACCCCCACCCCACCTTCGTTCTTTTTCGCATCCCCTACGGCCGCAGGAAACAAACGCGATCGACGACGGCGAAGAAGGTCGGTTGCGAGAGCCAAGCGGCATCGTCATCGGCCCACTCTGCACGATGACGCACGAAACACCTATTACGGGCAATGGCGGCGCTCATCCCCCAAAGAAAAGCGGGCCCGACGGGCGGTCCAATGCCCATCGTGAGACTCCGCCGGCGCGGCTTATCCACAGCTCTCGCGCGGCGTCGCCTCATCCCGGATCGGCGGCGATGGCGTCGAGGAACGGCCCCACCAGCAACGCGGCGAAGGGCTCGCACTTCAGGGGATCGGTTTCCTTGTAGTGCCCCTCGGCGTCGAGCAGGTTCATCGTGCCCAGCAGGCGGCCGTTGTAGAGCACAGGGATGTTCATCGCCGATTCGCAGCCCAGCGACACGATCAGCTCGTGGTCGAAGAACGCCCACTCGATGTCCTTCCTGTTGTAGCCGACCCAGGCCTTCTTCTGGCCGAGGATCTGCTTGTGCCAGGCCGTCTCCTTGATCTCCTTGTAGCCGCCGACGGGATATTCCTTGGGCATGTTGCTGTACATGCGCTTCACTCGCTTGCCGTTGGGCGCCACGTAGAGAAGCGTGAAGAGCTTGTGGCCCACGACCTCGGCCATGCCCTTCTCGACCGCCTTGAAGATGGCGTCGGTCGGGCCCGACCTCACGGCGGCGATGCAGGACTCGAGCGGCGTCATGATTTCCTCCACTGGTTACGCACGCGGTGCGCGCGGGATGCGTTCGGGGATCAGCCCCCTCGGCATCAGGCGCAGCACCAGAATCAGGGCGACGGCGATCAGCAGCTCCTTGAGCGCGGCCCGCTGCACCGCCGACACCGCCGGAATGTACTCGACGAAGAACCGCGCCGATTCGAGCAGTGCCATCAGCAGATAAGCGCCGAGCAGCGCGCCGGCCGGGCTGCCGACGCCGCCCGACGCCACCGCCAGGAAGATGTAGACCGTGATCAGCGGCAGGAACAAGTCGGGCGCGATGTACGACGTGAAGTGCCCGTACAGCGCACCCGCAAGGCCCGCAATCGCCGCCGACAAGGCGAAGGCCTGCGCCTTGTAGCGCAGCACCGGCTTGCCGGCGACTTGCGCCACCTGCGCGTCCTCGCGGATCGCCCGCAGCACGCGGCCATAGGGCGAGCGATCGATGCGCCGCACCAGCCAGAACACCGCGAGCAGCACGACCAGCAGGATCGGCAGGTAGGCCACGTTGAACCATTCGCGGCCGAGCGCGGCGCGCCACGGACCCGGGATGCTCGAGATGCCGTCGGTGCCATGTGTCAGCCAGATCTCGTTGGAGGCGACCAGCCGCACGACTTCCGCGAAGCCCAGCGTCACGATTGCCAGGTAGTCCTCGCGCAACCGCGTCGTGGCGAGCACGACGATCAGCCCCGCCGCACCGGCGGCGATCGGCGCCAGGACCCAGCCGCTCAGGATCGGCATGTGGCCGGTCGTCGTGAGCAGCGCCGAGGCATAGGCGCCCAGCGCGAAGAAGCCGGCGAGGCCGAGATTGACCATGCCCGTCCCGCCCCAGATCAGGTTGAGGCCGAGCGCCAGCAGGCCATAGATGCCGCCGATGGTGGCGATGAAGAGCAGGTAGTTCAGCATCGTCTTTTCTTGCCGGACCGCGGGCGTCCCGCCCGCATCCTGAGCGGGCGGGACGCCCGCGGTCCCGGAAGACCATGACGCGCCACTGGAGTGGCGGGCCCCCAGCGAAAGAGACAGACCATCAAAAGGCCCGCTCGCCCAGCAGCCCGCGCGGCCTGAGGCTGAGCACGATCAGGATGGCGAAGAAGCCGACCGCCGCGCGGTACTGCGAGCCGACGACCAGTACCGACACCTCCTCGGCGACGCCGATCAGCAGTGCGCCCAGCACCGCGCCGGGCGGGCTGCCGAGGCCGCCCAGCACGGCCGCGGCGAAGATCGACAGCAGGATGCGCGTGCCGGTCAGCGGATCGATCGAGCTGTCGAGCCCGAGCAGCATGCCGCCGACGCCGACCAGACCCATGCCGACGAAGCTCGCGATCATCGCCACGCGCTGCGGCCGGATGCCCTTCAGCGCCGCCAGCTCCGGATTGTCGGCCGAGGCGCGCATCGCCTTGCCGATTCGCGTGAAGGCGAGCGCAGCGAACACCAGCAGCATGATGGCGAGGGCGATCGCCATGGTCTCGAGCTGCTGCGGACTGAAGCGGATGTCGCCGATGCGCATGTCGCGGGCGATCGGCCGGTCGAAGCCGCGCAGGTCGTTGCCGAAGCCCAGCCGCACCACGTTCTCCAGCACCAGGCCCGATGCGATCGAGGCGATGGCGGCGGGCAGCGCCCCCTGCTTCACCAGCGGCAGGTGCGCTGCGCGGTCGAGGAACAGGCCGACCACGCCCGCGATCGCGAAGGCCACGACCAGCGAGCCGACGAGCTGGAGGCCCGCGCCATAGGCGACGTAACCCGCGAAGGCGCCGAGCGTCGCGATGCCCGAGACCGAGAAGTTCGGGAAGCGCAGCACGGCGAACATGGCGGTGAACCCGATGGCAGGCACCGCCAGGAGGGCACCGGATACGAGACCGTTGATGAGGGCTTGGAGGATCAGGCTCATCGTCTTGCCGGACCGCAGGCGTCCCGCCCGCTCTTCTCATGATTCATGAAGCGGGCGGGACGCCCGCGGTCCGGCAAGAACATGACTCTAGACGACCTTCACCAACGTCGGCTTCCCGCCCTTGATCTGCTCGTAGCGGAACTTGCAGTCGAGGATGTCGCCCTTGTCGTCGAAGTCGCACGGTCCCGACGCGCCGGCATAGTCGACCTTCTCGCCCGCGGCGATCGCCTTGATGCCGTCGACCGCGTTGTCGATCGCCTTGCCGCCGCCCTGGCTGATCTTGCGGATATTGTCCTTGATCGCGGTGCCGGTCGTGTCCTTCGCCGCCGCCATCGCCATCAGCACCATGTTCACATGGTCGTAGACCTGGCTGGTGTAGGGATCGGGATCGCTGAGCCCGCTCATCTTCTTGACCCGCTCGAGCGCGCCGCTGCCTTCGGCGGTCGACGGCGCGTAGGTGTAGACGCCCTCGACCACCTCGTTCTGACCGATCTGCTGGATCAGCTTCGCGTTGATGGCATAGGCCTGGCCGATGATCTTGCCCTTGAAGCCGGCGCGATAGAGGTCCTTCAGCAGCACCACCGTGTCGGGGGTATAGCCCGCGCACAGGATCGCATCCGGCCCGAAGCGCAGCGCCTGGTCGACCTCGGTGCGGTAGGTCGTCTTCTTGTCGTCGTAGATCAGGCCTGCATGGCTGCCGCCGGCCTTCTTGGCGACGTCGTTCATGATCTCGATGCTGCGCTGCGCGAACGGCGCCTGCGGCACGAGGGTGAAGAGCTTCCTGGCGCCGAGCGACACCAGGAAATCGCCGGTGCGGGTGATCTGCAGCACCGTATTGGGCTGGGTGCGGATCAGGTAGCCCTGGTGCGGCAGCTGGGTGATCGAATCGGCGCCCGACACCGTGCACAGGAACGTCTTGCTCTCCCAGCACAGCGGCGCCACCGCCGTCGTCACCGCCGAGGCCCACGTGCCGAGGATCGCCGAGACCTTGTCGACATCGATCAATTTGCGCGCCGCGCGCACACCGGCATCGGGATTGGTCTGGTCGTCCTCGCTCACCAGCACGATCTTGCGGCCGAGCACGCCGCCCGCCCCATTCACCTCCTCGACCACCGCCTTGGCGACCTTGGCCATGACCGGGCCATAGGAGCCGCCGGCGCCGGTGAGCGGCGTCAGGGTCGCGATCTTGATCGGTTCGCTCTGCGCCCGAAGCACCGACGGTGCCGCGACGGCCGCCACACCGGACAGCAGCGCTGCGCGCCGCCCAACCAGACGATTCATCGAAGGTCCCCTCTGTTTTGCGGAAGCATAGGCGCTGCGGCACCGCCGAGAAAGAGATCGCGCACCGTCGGGTCGGACGCGAGCGCGGCGGCATTGCCCTCGCGCTCGGCGCGGCCCTGCACCAGCACATACGCGCGTGCCGACACCTCGAGCGCCTCGAGTGCGTTCTGCTCGACCATCAGGATGGCGACACCGCCCCGGTTCAGGCTGACGATCGTGCCGAACAGCTCGTCCGCCGCGCGCGGACTGAGGCCGGCCGTCGGCTCATCGAGCAGCAGCAGGGACGGCGCGTTCATCAAGGCCATCGCCATGGCGAGGATCTGGCGCTGTCCGCCGCTCAGCGTGCGCGCGGCGGCCCGGCGCTTGTCGGCCAGCATCGGGAAGCGCGTGTAGAGCTCGTCCATGCGCTGGCGCAGATGGGCACGATCGATGAAGCCGCCCATCTCGAGATTCTCGGCCACCGTCATGGCGCCGAACACGTTGCGCTCCTGCGGCACGAAGGCGAGACCGAGCCGGCTGATGTCCGGCGCGCCCAGCCCGGCAACGTCGCGATCGTTGAGGAGCACATGACCGGCGCGTGGCCGCAGCAGTCCGGCAATCAGCTTGAGCAGGGTCGACTTGCCTGCGCCGTTCGGCCCGATCAGCGCGACGATCTCGCCCGCCTCGACCCGCAGCGCAGCCCCACGCACGATCTCGTCCGCCGCGCCATAGCCGCCGCGCAGATCGGTGACGGTGAGGAGGGTCATCTTTCTTCTCCCTCCCCCGAAGGGGGAGGGTTGGGGAGGGGGAAGCGGCACCACGTGGCTACGGCCATCCCCCTCCCTGGCCCTCCCCCTTCGGGGGAGGGAATGAAAGAGACACCGCCTCTCACGCCGCCCTCTTCCCGAGATACGCCTCGCGCACGCGATGGTCGGCGCGCACGGCATCGAAGCTGCCCTCGGTCAGCACCTGGCCCTCGGCCATCACGATCACCGGATCGCAGAGCTGGGCGATGAATCCCATGTCGTGCTCGATCAGCAGCACGCTGATGCCGCGCTTGGGCAGCTCCAGCAGCCGCTCGCCGATCTCGTTCTGCAGGGTCGGATTGACGCCGGCCGTCGGCTCGTCGAGCAGCACCAGCTTCGGTTCGGCCATCAGGGCGCGGCCGATTTCCAGCAGCTTCTTCTGGCCACCCGAGAGAGCGATCGCCGGATTGTCGATCAAATGGTCGAGCCGCAGGAACCGCGCGGTCTCCCAGGCCCGCTCGGCCAGCGCCGCCTCCCGCTCGCGCGCCGCCCGCGTGCCCAGGATCGCCTGCCACAACGACTCGCCGGGCTGATCGCGCCCGTAGAGCATGAGGTGCTGGAACACCGAGAGCTTGGGGAAGCCGCGCGCCACCTGGAAGGTCCGCACCAGCCCGGCACGGCTCACCGCATCCGGCGCCCTGCCGGCGATCTCACCGCCGTCGAAGCGGATCGAGCCCGCGTCGGGCGGGACCAAGCCCGACACCACGTTGAACAGGGTGGTCTTGCCGGCGCCGTTGGGGCCGATCAGGCCGGTGATGCCGCCGGGCCGCACGGTCATGTCGACACCGCGCAGCACCTCCAGCCCGTAGAAGGCTCGGCGCAGGTTCTTGATGTCGAGCAGCGGCGTCACAGACGGTTGTATTCTTTGAACCACTGTACGAATTTCGGCACGCCCTCTTCCACCGTCACTTTGGGCTGCCAGCCAAAATCACGCATCGCCTCGCTGATGTCGGCCGAGGTCTCCTGCATGTCGGCCGGCTCGCCGGGCTTGAGCTCGACCCGCGCCTCCTTGCCGAACGCCTTCTCGAACAGCTTGATGACGTCGAGGATGTCCTCGCTGCGGGAAGCCGCGAGATTGTACAGCCGATGCGATGGCGCCTCGGTCGGCCTGTCGAGCACCGCCAACGTCCCGGAGACGATGTCGTCGATGTAGCTGTAGTCCCGCTTCACGAAGCCGAGGTGATAGAGATGGATCGGCGTGCCGTCATGGATCGCCTTGGCGAAGATGTACGGCGACATGTCGGGCCGCCCCCATGGCCCGTAGACCGTGAAATAGCGCAGGCCGGTCGCCTTGAGCTTGTAGAGGTGGACGTAGGTCTCGGTCAGCAGCTCGTCGGCGCGCTTGGTGGCGGCATAGAGCGAGATCGGGTGGTCGACCCGGTCGGCGGTGGCGAACGGCTGCTTGCGGTTGCCGCCATAGACCGAGGAGGACGAGGCATAGACGAGATGCTTGAGCCCGGTCAGTCGCCGCGCCAGCTCGAGCACCACGAGATGGCCCATGACGTTGGTGTTCACGTAGAGGTACGGATCGACCAGCGAATGCCGTACGCCCGGCTGGGCGGCGAGATGGACGATGCGATCGATCGAATGCTGCCCGGCCAGGGCCAGCATCGCGTCGCGGTCGGTGATGTCGGCCTCGAGGAAGGTGAAGGCCTTGTCCTCGCGCAGCGGCTTCAGCCGGGCGAACTTCAGCACCGGGTCGTAGTAGTCGCTGAAATTGTCGATGCCGAGGACCCGCTCGCCCCTCGCCAGCAAGGCTCGCGCGACGTGCGAGCCGATGAAGCCGGCGGCACCGGTCACAAGGATGGTCATGGAGAATTGGGGCCGAGACAGAAAACCAACGCGGCCGGGTGATTACAACGTTTCATTCAGGGCCGCAGCAATTATTTGTAATCAAAGGCTTAGGGCGCAGCGAGGCCAGTACATGTCACTTGCGCAGCCGCGGATGGGGCTGCATCGTTGCAGACCGATCCAACGTGCGATGGAGGCGCACATGAGGTCGGCAGCCGACTGTCTTCGCCAGGCTCAGCAGTGCGAACGACTGGCTTCAACTGTTTACTACGGCGGACACTTCCTGCTCGAGGCGGCGCACATATGGCGGCGACTCGCAGGCCTGCCTCCGCCGCGCGTGCCTGTCGACTTGGCCCCCCCCCCGCATGCTACTATCGACCCATCGTCGGCCGGGTACCCTGAGCGTCGACGACTGAGAGACTGCGGCATCTGAAACAACAGTGTCCTGCGCTCCCGCTCACGCATCCGCGGAGGGGGCCATGGCAAGGCTTCTCGATAGTTCGTCGCGAACCACGGCGTTACTGGATCGTGCGTCGAGAGCCATCGACGAGACGTACGTGTTGATTGGGGAGGCCCGTCAGCTCCGAGCGCAGCTCAGGTGGCGTCGGCAGGAGCTCGACGCGATCGAGAGGCCGGCGCGCCCAAGATTGCGGATCGTCGCGGCGCCAAAACCCGCCCCGCTACGGGGCTGGCTGCCCGGGGTGTTGCTCCCCGTAAGGACGTTTCAGGGAGAAACGAAAGGTTGAAACGGCAACCTGCCGATCGCGGGGGCAGCGTCCGGAAAACGTCTTTTTTCAAGGCGCTGGGCCTTCCTGATTGAAAGGCGCAATATTCTGTCGTTACCGTGCCTCAATAAGCGGTCAGGAAGGGTCATGTCCCAATCGGTAACCCTTGACGATAAGTATGTACTGGAAAGCGGTCGCGTCTATCTGACCGGCACGCAGGCGCTGGTCCGCCTGCCCATGATGCAGCGCCAGCGCGACCTGGCCGCCGGGCTCAACACGGCCTGCTACATCACAGGGTATCGTGGCTCGCCGCTCGGCGGCTTCGACCAAGCGCTGTGGCAGGCCAAGCGCTTCATCAAGAAGAACCACATCGAATTCCAGCCTGGCGTCAACGAGGACCTCGCGGCGACCGCCCTGTGGGGCACCCAGCAGATCCATCTCTATCCCGGCGCCAAGTACGACGGCGTCTACGGCATGTGGTACGGCAAGGGCCCGGGCGTCGACCGCTCGGGCGATGCCCTGAAGCACGCCAACTATGCCGGGACCTCGAAGCACGGCGGGGTGATGGCGCTGGCCGGCGACGACCACATGGCGAAGTCGTCGACGACGGCCCACCAGAGCGAGCCGGCCCTCATCGCCGCCGGCATCCCGATCCTGCACCCGGCCTCGGTGCAGGAATATCTCGACTTCGGCCTGCACGCCTTCGCGATGTCGCGCTATTCGGGCCTGTGGGTCGGTTTCAAGGTGCTGAGCGAGACGGTCGATTCCTCCGCCTCGGTCCATGTCGATCCGCATCGCGTCGAGATCCACACGCCGACCGACTTCGTCCTGCCGCCTGACGGGCTGCACATCCGCTGGCCCGACGACTGGCTGGGCCAGGAGCGCCGGGTCTTCACCCTCAAGCAGCCTGCTGCTCTCGCCTACTGGCGCGCCAACCGGCTCGACCGGATCATGATGGGCCGCGCCGATGCGCGGTTCGGCATCGTCACCGTCGGCAAGTCCTATCTCGACGTCCGCCAGGCGCTCGACGAGCTCGGCATCGGCGACGAGGAGGCCGGGCGTCTCGGGCTCGCGATCTACAAGGTTGGCATGGTCTGGCCGCTCGAGACGCAGGGCGCCGTCGCCTTCGCGCAAGGCAAACGCGAGATCCTGGTCGTCGAGGAGAAGCGGTCCATCATCGAGCAGCAGCTCAAGGACGCGCTGTTCAATGCGCCGGCCGACCGCCGGCCGGTCGTGGTCGGCAAGACCGACGAGCGGGGCCAGAAGCTCTTCAAGTCCGACGGCGAGCTGACGCCCTACGAGATCGCCACCGCGCTGGTCGACCGGCTCGGCCTGGAAGCCTTCAGCGAACGCATCCGGCAGCGTTTCGATGGGCTGAAGCGCAAGGCCGGCCGGCAGGTGCGCAACGAGGCTGGCATGGCCCGCGTCCCCTACTTCTGCTCCGGCTGCCCGCACAACAGCTCGACCAAGGTGCCCGACGGCTCGATGGCGATGGCCGGCATCGGCTGCCACACGCTGGCGATCGGCATGGAGCGCAACACCAAGACCTTCACCCACATGGGCGCCGAGGGCGCGACGTGGGTCGGCGCGCACCACTTCACCGACATGCCGCACGTCTTCCAGAACCTGGGCGACGGCACGTACTTCCACTCGGGCTACCTCGCGATACGCCAGGCGGTCGCGACCAACATCAACATCACCTACAAGATCCTTTACAACGACGCCGTCGCCATGACTGGCGGTCAGCCGCACGACGGCAACGTCCATCCCTGGACGATCAGCCAGCAGGTCCATGCCGAAGGCGTGCGTCGCATCGCCCTGGTGAGCGACGATCCGGACAAGTATGCGATCGGCACCGAATGGGCGCCCGGCGTCACCTTCCATCACCGCGACGAGCTCGACGAGGTCCAGCGCTCGTTGCGCGAGTACAAGGGCGTATCGGTGTTGATCTACGATCAGACCTGCGCCGCCGAGAAGCGTCGCCGCCGCAAGCGCGGCACCTATCCCGATCCCAACAGGCGCGTGTTCATCAACCAGGCGGTCTGCGAGGGCTGCGGCGACTGCTCGGTCGCCTCTAACTGCCTGTCGGTGACGCCCGTAGAGACCGAGTTCGGCACCAAGCGCGCGATCGACCAGTCGTCCTGCAACAAGGACTATTCCTGCCTCAACGGCTTCTGCCCCAGCTTCGTGACGGTCGAAGGCGGCAGCCTGCGCAAAGGCAAGGCCGCGGTCGCGAAGGCAGCCGAGCGCCCGGCCGAAACTCCGCTGCCGGCAGCTCCTGTCCTGCCGTCGGTCGAGCAGCCCTACGGCGTGCTGATCACGGGCATCGGCGGCACCGGTGTCGTCACCATCGGCGCCATCATGGGCATGGCCGCGCACATCGAGGGCAAGGGCGCCACGGTGCTCGATCAGCTCGGCATGGCGCAGAAGGGCGGCGCCGTCATCAGCCATGTCCGCATCGGCGCCAACCCGGAAGCCCTGCACGCCGTGAGATTGGGCGCCGGCGGCGCCAACCTGCTGCTCGGTTGCGATCTCGTCGTCAGCGCCAGCCCCGATGCGCTCGCCAAGCTCGAGCCCGGCACCTCGAAGGCGATCGTCAACACGCACGAGACGATCACCGGCGAGTTCACCCGCCATCCCGATCTCGCGTTTCCGTCGAACACGCTGAAGCTCTCGATCGAGGCGGCCGCGGGCGCCAACGCCTGCGACTTCCTCGAAGCCAGCAGGCTTGCGACGGCGCTGATGGGCGATTCGATCGCCACCAACCTTTTCATGCTGGGCTACGCCTACCAGAAGGGTCTGATTCCGATCGGCCACGAGGCGCTCGAGCAGGCGATCGAGCTCAACGGCACGGCCGTGCCGATGAACCTCGGCGCCTTCCGCTGGGGCCGCCGCGCCGCCGCCGATCGCGCCGCGGTCGAGGCTCTGGTCGCGCCGCCGGTCGACAACGTGGTCCCGTTGCGCACCGCTCCGACGGTCGATGAGATCGTGGCCAGTCGGATGAAGCTCCTGACGGCCTACCAGAACGCGGACCTTGCCGAGCGCTACCGGGCACTGGTCGATCGCGTCCGGTCGGTCGAGCAGAAGGCCGTGCCCGGCCAGACGCAGCTCGCCGAGGCCGTGGCGCGCTACTACGCCAAGCTGCTCGCCTACAAGGACGAGTACGAGGTGGCGCGGCTTTACAGCGAGGCTGCGTTTGCTGCCCAGCTCGACGGCCAGTTCGAGGGCGACTTCCGACTGAAATTTCACCTTGCCCCGCCGCTGCTGGCGTCCCGCGATCCCAAGACCGGACATCTGCAAAAGCAGGAATTCGGTCCGTGGATGCTGCCGGTTTTCCGCTTCCTCGCGACGCTCAAGGGTTTGCGCGGCACCGCGTTCGACCCCTTCGGCTACACTGCCGAACGCAGACAGGAACGCGCCCTGATCCGCGAGTACGAGAGCCTGGTCGACGAGCTATTGGGCGACTTGAGCACCCTCAACCATTCCCTTGCGGTCAAGCTCGCCTCGATCCCCGACGACATCCGCGGCTACGGCCACGTGAAGGACGCGCATATCGCCAAGGCGCGACGCAAGCAGCAGGATCTGCTCGCCCAGTGGCGTCATCCCCCTGCCCTGACGCAGGCCGCCGAGTAGTTTTTCGGCAAAATCAAATTGAGGCTTTTTGGGGGCAAGCCCAATAAGGTCTTTTTTGGTAAAAAGGTGGAACCAAGACGGATGCTTGCCGTTCTGTAGGGCAGCCTTACCTACCGATGGGGGAAACGCTATATGTTCAAGAAACTCTTTCTTGCGTTCGCCACCGCGTCGATTGTCGCCGCTTGCAGCAGCGAGCCTCCCCCACCGCCGCCACCGCCGCCGCCCGCTCAAGCGACCTCGTTCATGGTCTTCTTCGATTGGGACCGGTACAACCTTTCGCAGCAGGCTCTGGCCACGATCCAGCAGGCGGCTGACACCTTCAAGTCGACCGGCTCTGCCCGCATCACCGCGACCGGCCACGCTGACCGGTCCGGCCCCGAAAACTACAACATGGCCCTGTCGCTCCGTCGCGCCAACGCGGTGAAGGATGCGCTGGTCCGTGACGGCGTTCCCCCGGGTGCGATCCAGGTCATCGGCAAGGGCGAGACCCAGCCGCTGGTTCCGACGCCGGATGGCGTGCGCGAGCCGCAGAACCGCCGTGTCGAGATCGTCCTCGGTGCCGGCCAGACCGCCGCGCCCGCGATCTTCTCCGACCCGGCCGCCTACTGTAAGGCGCTGAGCGACAAGTGGCGTCAGTATCGCAACTTCCAGGTCGACCCGGCCGAGGCGGCTGCGATCGCCAAGTGCGAGGCCGGCAACTACGCCGAGGGCATCCCCGTGCTCGAGGACGCGCACATCCGGGCGAAGATCCCGCTGCCGTCGCCCGGCTATCGCTGGCCCGGCCGCCCCTTCACCCCGCCGGCCTAAAGGCGAGCTGAGATCGATCCAGGAAAGGCGGCCCCATGGGCCGCCTTTTCGTTTGCCGGCATACCCAGCGGCCGAAAACGCACCATTCATCCGCGCTATCCACAAAGTCTTCCACGACAACCGGCAGGCCGCCCAGCAACTGTTTGCAGAATCGGGCGTTTGGCATGTCCCTTTGCGTTTCGGTCCTAAACCCTCTATGAAGGCGCCGCCGGCTGTGTGGGACAGTCGGTCGAGGTGGGAGCTGGGGTGTGAACCACGTCTTGGTGGGCGCTCTTATGTTCGTCTTCGGGGTGGTCTTCACCTTCGGAGCGGCGACCGCCGTGCAGTCCTGGCACATGGCGCACCAGCCGCCGCAAGACAACGGGCCGGTGGTCGACCAATCGTTGCTGCGTCCCGCTTTCGACTATCGAAAGCGCTATTCCTCCAAGGGTGACTGCGAGCCCAACACGCCGTGGCCGGAGCCGGTGAACACCTCGGCGCTTCGCCAGTACTAGCTAGCTCGACTGGACTGAACGGCCCTTTTCATTGACACGCCCCGATGGGGCGCGCCCAATCCGCAGCAAGCCTGCGGAGCGTTGTCGTATGAGCACAGTCGCCACCCTGCCTGTCGCGAACAAGCCCGACCCGGTGGCGCCCGATCCCGTAAAGAAGGCCCGGGCCCTCGGACCGGCCCTCACAGCCGCCGCCGACACGATCGAGCGGACCCAGGAGATCCCGGAACCGCTGCTCACCCAGCTGCACGAGGCCCGGCTCTTTCGCATGCTGCTACCCCGCTCGGTCGGCGGCGACCAGGTCGAGCCGTGGACCTACCTGCGCGCGGTCGAGGAGATCGCGAGCTTCGACGGCTCGGTCGGCTGGAACACCTTCGTCGCCAACAGCTCGGCCCTGATCGCGCCCTACATCCCGCTCGAGGCGGCACGGGCGATCTATGGCGATCCGCGCGGGCTGATCGCCTGGGGGCCGCCGACGCAGCATCGCGCCATCGCCGCGCCCGGCGGCTATCGCGTCACCGGCGAATGGCACTTCGCCTCGGGCTCGCGCCAGGCCAACTGGATGGGCGCGCACTGCAACGTCGTCGAGCCGGACGGCTCGCTGCGGCTCAACCGCTTCGGCCGGCCGACCATCCGCACGCTGCTGATGCCGAAGGACAAGACAACGCCGATCCGCGACTGGAACACGCTCGGCATGCGCGGCACGGCGTCGGAGGGGTACGCCATCAACGATGTGTTCGTGCCCGAGGAGTTCTCCGGCACGCGCGAGGACCCGACCCTGCGGCGCGACCGCGGGCCGCTCTACGCCTTCACGACGCAGGGCCTCTATGCGATCGGCGTGGCCGGCGTGGCGCTCGGCATCGCCCGCGCCATGCACGAGGCCTTCATGGCGCTGGCCGTCGACAAGACGCCGCGGGCTATGGCCCGCCTGGCCGACAATCCGGTGGTGCAGTCCATGGTGGCACGGCACGAGGCGGCGCTCGGCTCGGCGCGGGCCTATCTCATCGACATCCTGAAGGACTGCTGGGTCAATGCCGACGATATCGAGCCGCTGGGCTCGGCCGACCGCGCGCGCGTGCGGCTCGGCTGCAGCCAGGCGATCCTCGTCGCGCTCGAGGTGAGCGACGCCGTCTACAAGGCGGCCGGCACGTCGGCGATCTTCCTCGGCACGCCGTTCGAGCGGCGCTTCCGTGACATCCACACCCTGTCGCAGCAGATCCAGTCGCGCGAGGCGCATTTCGAGACGGTCGGCAAGGTGATGCTGAACGGTGATCCCGAGAACACGTTCCTCGGCTAGCGACCGTGCGGGCAGGTGTCACCGGCCGGCGACGATCCAGGCCTTGATCTTCTCGACTGTCTCCGCCTCGATGCCGTTGTAGCCGTGGTGCGAGAAGGCCTCGCAATCGGGGCCGGTCGACTTGCCGCCGTCCATCTCGATCAGCGCGGTGCCGTATTTGCGATGCGCCGCTTCGCCGTTCGACGGCTGGGTCACGCGGCAGGGATCGCCGCGATGGATCACGATCAGGTGCCGGCTCCTGAAATTGCGCGTATCGAAGCTCGCGATCGGGTTCATCGACGAGGAATGCACGAAGCCCGCCACCTTGCCGTCGAGCGGCGCGGACAACGCCATGGTCGATTCGGTGCTGCGCGAGGTGCCGACCACATAGACCTTCAAGGGCCCGAACCGCTTCTGCAGGTCGCCCACGATCGCCAGGATGCGTTCGAGCGAGGTCGTCGCATCGGTCGAGGCGGCGACGAACGGCCCGGTGGCGAACAGCGCGCGCGAGCGGATCAGGAAATTGCCGCCCAGCCGGAGGTTGAGCCGACCATTGGTCATCCGCGGATCGAGGATGCCGTTGCCGCCCGGCATCAGAATGACGGCGTAGGTCGGGGTGCTACCGCCGGTGGTCAGAACGTAGGCAACCGCGCCGGCGTCGGCTGACCGGACGAGGACCAGCTCTTCGGCCGCCCACGCGTTTGCTGCAAGGCTGCCAATCGCGAGGAAGATGCAGAAGATCAGCCGCATAGGCCGCATAGGGCATGACCGTAGCACAAATTTGTTGGTCATCCGCTGCCACCGGTTCGGCCTGCTCGCCGTTAGGTTGATCATGGAAGCCCCTCCCCTCGAGCGGAAGCTCGTCGCCATCCTGGCCGCCGACGTCGAAGGTTACAGCCGGATGATGGAGATCGACGAGGAGGGAACCCTCGCGATCCTGTCGGCCCATCGCATCATCACTGATGAACTGATCGCCCAGCATGGCGGTCGAATCTTCAACACCGCCGGCGACAGCGTGCTGGCCGAGTTCGCCTCGGTCTTCTCCGCGGTCGAGTGCGCCATCGAGATCCAGCGTGCCCTCGCCCGGGCCAACGAGCCGATCGAGGAGGCACGGCAGCTGCGCTTCCGCATCGGCATCAATGTCGGCGACGTGATGGTGAAGGACGGCGACATCTTCGGCGACGGCGTGAACATCGCCGCCCGTCTCGAAGGCCTCGCCAAGCCGGGCGGCATCTGCATCTCGCGCGGGGTGCGTGACCACATCCGTCACAAGGTGGCGCACAAGTTCGAGGATCTCGGCGAGCAGGCGGTGAAGAACATCGCCCAGCCGGTGCGCTGCTTCCGGCTCCTGCCGCGCAAGGGCAAGCCCGAGCCGCCGCCCGCGCCGATCGCGCTGCAGCCGGAGCCGGCCAAGATCGCGGCACCGCCGCCCGCGCCGGCGCCGGATCCCAAATCGATCGAGCTGGTGTTCTGGGACTCGATCAAGGACAGCGTGCGCGCAGCCGACTACGACGCCTATCTCGCGCAGTATCCCGAAGGGGACTTCGCCGCGCTGGCGCGTGCCCGCCTGGCCGAGCTGCTCGAATCGACGGCTGCGGCGCGCGATCCCGCCGAGCGCGAGATCGAGCTCGCTTTCTGGGACTCGGTGCGTGCGCTCGACAACGTCGAATCGATGCAGGCCTATCTCGACAAGTATCCAAGCGGCGAGTTCGTCGCCTTGGCCGAAATCCGCCTCAAGGAACTATCGGAAGCCGCCGGCGAGCCGGCCGCCGACTGCGTCACTGAACGTCGACCCGCCGTCCACTGAGCACGGCGTTGCGTCCCTGCTCGGGCGGCACCTCCGCGACCTCGCAGCCCGGCATCAGGGCGGTAACCTTCATCGACACCTCGACATAGCGGGTGCGCCCCTCGCCGATCTCGACCTGGCCCGCGCTGGTCTTGTCGCCGACCTTGCAGTCGATCTCGATCGGGCCCGGCGGGCCTTCGAGGCGGATATAGCCGTTGTGCGGCAGCGAGGCCGTGGCGCCGCCGACGATCTGCACGTCGATCGGCCGGGCAAAGCCCATGATGCCGCTGCGATAGACGTAGAGCGCACCCTTGCCGGGCTCGGGCGGCGGAAAGCCCTTGGCCATCTGGTCGGCGCGGGGATCGGCGGTCGGCGAAGGCGAGGCGCACCCGCTCGCGAGCAGAGCGACGGCGACCAGAGCTTTGCGGATCACGGGCATTCTCCTGAGTGTCGACCGGCCATTTGACCGTCCGGCCGCGTCGGCGGGCCGGCAATTTGAAGGCAACTCGCGGGCGGTCTGCCCGCCTCGGCCGGCTGCACGACCAGCAATAACTCGGCCTCGGCCAGTGCCCGCATGGCCGCCATGATCCTGCAGATCAGCAGGTCGGCGGCCGCTGAAGCTTGACCGATCGAGACGTGAGGCGCTGATGAGCCTCCTGTATCGCCCTAACTGCCGATCTTCTGCCACCACGGTTTCGGCGCGGCCGGCCAGCCGCGCTGTTCCATGCAGCGCTCGATCAGCCGGTCCTCGCTACGGTTGTCGCCATAGGCGGCCATCGTCTCGGGCAGGTCGCCGCGGCCGTAGCGATCGTAGTCGCCGCGGAACACCTCGCGGCGCGAATCGTCGATGTTGCGCCGCTCCTTCATGTAGTCCGCGACCGTCGAGCGGCACAGCTCCTTGTCGCGCGCGTACCGCTCGGCATTGGCGGGATTGCTCTTGGCCTCGGCCTGCTGCTGTTGCGCCTGCTGATCGCACGCGCCGAGCAGCAGCACCAGCAGAAGCGCGCCCAGCTTGTGGATCGCCGGGCGCATCACTTGGCACCGCCCAGCGCAGCCTCGATCGCCTGCAGCGCTTCCGACGCCTTGGCCGCATCCGGGCCGCCGCCCTGCGCCATGTCGGGCCGGCCGCCGCCGCCCTTGCCGCCGAGCTTGGCGACGCCGGCCTTCACCAGCTCGACCGCGCTCAGCGTCTCGGCGAGATCCTCGGTGACGCCGACCACGGCCGAGGCCTTGCCCTCCTCCACGCCGATCAGCGCGACCACGCCCGAGCCCAGCTTCTTCTTGAACTCGTCGGCCATGCCCTTGAGGTCCTTGCCCGGCACGCCGTTCAGCACGCGGCCAATCAGCTTGACCCCCGCCACCTCGCGCACCTCGTCGGCCGAGCCGCCGCCGGTCGCTCCGCCGCCCGCCAGCGCCAGCGCCTTGCGCGCATCGGACAGCTCCTTCTCGATCCGGCGCTGTCCGTCGATCAGCGCCTGCAGGCGCGCCGGCAGATCCTCCGGCCGCACCTTCATCACCGACGCGGCCTGGTTCAGAAGGTCGATCTGGTGGCGCACATGCGCCTCGGCCGCGTTGCCCGCGACCGCCTCGATGCGCCGCACGCCGGCCGACACCGCGCCCTCCCCGACGATGCGGAACAGGCCGATGTCGCCGGTGCGCAGCGCATGGGTGCCGCCGCACAGCTCGACCGAGTAGGTCTCGCCGTCCTTGCCGCCCATCGACAGCACGCGCACCTCCTCGCCGTACTTCTCGCCGAACAGCGCCATCGCGCCGGCCGCGATCGCCTCCTCGGGCGTCATCAGCCGCGTCTCGACCGGGCTGTTCAGCCGGATGCGCTCGTTGACCTCGTCCTCGACCGCACGCAGCTCCTCGGGCGTGATCGGCCTGGTGTGGCTGATGTCGAAGCGCAGCCGGTCGGGCGCGACCAGCGAGCCCTTCTGCGTCACGTGCTTGCCGAGGTGACGCCGCAGCGCCTCGTGCAGCAGGTGCGTCGCCGAATGGTGCGCGCGCAGCTGGGCACGGCGGATCGGATCGACCGTCATGACGACGTCGTCGCCGACCTTGATCTCCCCCTTTTCCACGTCGGCGTGATGGATCCAGAGATCGCCCACCATCTTCTGCACGTCGTGGATAGAAGCCTCGCCGCCCGCCGCCACGAAGCGGCCGGTATCGCCCTGCTGGCCGCCCGACTCGCCGTAGAACGGCGTCTGGTTGACGATCAGCCAGCCCTTTTGGCCGGGCTTCAGCGACGTCGTCTCCTTGCCGTCGACGACGATCGCCACGACCTTGCCCTCGGCCTTCTCGGCATCGTAGCCCAGGAACTCGGTGGCGCCGACCTTCTGGCGGATGTCGAACCAGATCGCCTGGTCGGCCGTCTCGCCCGAGCCGGCCCACGCCGCACGCGCCTTGGCGCGCTGCTCGTCCATCGCCTTCTCGAAGCCCGCCGTGTCGACCGAGATGTTGCGGGCGCGCAGCACGTCCTGCGTCAGGTCCAATGGAAAGCCGTACGTGTCGTAGAGCTTGAAGGCGACGTCGCCCTTCAGCGTGCCGCCGGCACCCAGGTCCCTGGTCTCGTCGTCGAGCAGCTTGAGGCCGGTGCCGAGCGTCTTCTTGAAGCGCGTCTCCTCGAGCTTCAACGTCTCGGTGATCAGCGGCTGCGCGCGCAGCAACTCGGGATAGGCGTCGCCCATCTCGTGCACCAGGGTCGGCACCAGCTTGTAGACCATCGGTTCCTGCGCACCGAGGATGTGCGCATGGCGCATCGCGCGCCGCATGATCCGGCGGAGCACGTAGCCGCGGCCCTCGTTGGACGGCAGCACGCCGTCGGCGATCAGGAAGGAGGTCGCGCGCAGATGGTCGGCGATCACCTTGTGCGACGCCGATTGCGGACCGTCCGGATTGACTCCGGTCTCGTGCGCCACCGCTTCGATCAGGGCACGGAACAGGTCGATGTCGTAGTTGTTGTGCTTGTGCTGCAGGACGGCGGCGATGCGCTCCAGGCCCATGCCGGTGTCGATCGACGGCTTGGGCAGGTCGACGCGCTGCTCCTTGGTCACCTGCTCGTACTGCATGAAGACCAGGTTCCAGATCTCGATGAACCGGTCGCCGTCGGCGTCCGGGCTGCCCGGCGGGCCGCCGGGGATGCCCTCGCCGTGGTCGAAGAAGATCTCCGAGCACGGCCCGCACGGGCCGGTGTCGCCCATCGCCCAGAAATTGTCGGAGGTCGGGATGCGGATGATCTTGCTGTCCGGGAAGCCCGAGACCTTCTTCCAGTAGCCCGCCGCCTCGTCGTCGGTGTGGAACACCGTGACCAGCAGCCGCTCGGGCGACAGCCCGTATTCCTTGGTGATCAGGTTCCAGGCGAAGGCAATCGCATCTTCCTTGAAGTAGTCGCCGAACGAGAAGTTGCCCAGCATCTCGAAGAAGGTGTGATGGCGCGCGGTATAGCCGACATTCTCCAGGTCGTTGTGCTTGCCGCCGGCGCGCACGCACTTCTGCGAAGTGGTGGCGCGCGAATAGGGCCGCTTCTCCAGACCGGTGAAGACGTTCTTGAACTGCACCATGCCGGCATTGGTGAACATCAACGTGGGATCGTTGCGCGGCACCAGCGGGCTCGAGGCGACGACCTCGTGGCCGTTCTTGCGGAAGTATTCTAGGAATGTGCGACGGATGTCGCTGACGCTTGCCATAATGCGGTCCTTGTAGCGTGCGCGCGGCGGCCTAGTCCATAACGCGGGAAACAGCGATTCATGGCCGAAATGGGCCCGTCCAGGCGCCAGTCCACCAACCAATCCGGGGGCCAATCGGGGGGTCAGTCCGCGGCCCAATCCACGGCCACTCTCCGGCTCAAGGTCGGCGACCTCGAGGTCGCCCATCCGATCACGGTGCCCAGCGGTGCGGTCCCGGCGACGGCCGTGCTTCCGGCCCTGCAGGGGCTGGTGAATGCCACTGTCGAGGCTGCGGAGATGGGCAAGGCGATCTCCTGCCGCAAGGGCTGCGGCGCCTGCTGCCGGCAGCTCGTGCCGATCTCGCGCACCGAGGGCGAGGCTCTGCTGGCACTGGTCGACGCGATGCCCACGCCGCGGCGCAAGACGGTGCGGGCGCGCTTCGCGGCGGCCGAGGCGGCGATCGCCAACGCCGGGCTGGCCGAGCCTGGCGGGCGCAGCGATCGGGAAATGTCCGTCGCGTACTTCGCGCTCGGCGTGCCCTGCCCGTTCCTCGAGGAGGAAAGCTGCTCGATCCATCCCGACCGGCCGCTGGTCTGCCGCGAGTATCTCGTGACCTCGTCGGCGGCGCTGTGCGCGGGACCGGTGCAGGAAGGCGTCACACCGGTACCTGTCCCGAAGCTCTCGCTTGCCGCGCGGCGGCTGCAGGACGAAGGCGAATCGTGGTTCCCGCTCGCCCTGCTGATGGCGTGGAGCCGCAGGCCGCGGTCGCCGGCGAAGCGGCGGCCGGGCCCGGAATGGGTCCAGCGGTTCTTGCGCGGCTTGGCAGGCTCGGCGCCGCCGGCATCCTGATGCCTGACCGGACTGCCATCGACTGCCACGGGCCGTGGCAGCCCCTGGTTGCCGATGGGCCAGCGTTTTTCCTCGTTCCTGCCACTCTGCCCGCACCCCCCACCTCCCCCACAAGAAAGCCCCAAGCCCGGCCCCCGAACGAAAAACGGCGGTGCTGCGTGGGGCAGCACCGCCGAGACCGAAGATCAGGGGAGAGTCCTGTCTTGCGGTGTGAGCGCTCGGGGGCCTGAGCGCTATTCCTCGTCCTTATTCCTCGTCGTCCTCGTCGTCGTCTTCCTTCGAGCCGTCGAGGGCGCCCGCCAGGATGCCGGCGTTCTCGCGGATCTTCTGCTCGATGGTCTGGGCGACCTCGGGATTCTCCCGGAGATACTTCTTGGCGTTCTCGCGGCCCTGGCCGATGCGCTGGCCGTCGTAGGAGAACCACGAGCCCGACTTCTCGACCACGCCGGCCTTCTCGCCGAGATCGATCAGCTCGCCGGTCTTGCTCACGCCCTCGCCGTACATGATGTCGAACTCGACCACCTTGAACGGCGGCGCGACCTTGTTCTTCACCACCTTCACGCGGGTCTGGTTGCCGACCACCTCGTCGCGATCCTTGAGCGCGCCGATGCGCCGGATGTCGAGGCGCACCGAAGCGTAGAACTTGAGCGCGTTGCCGCCGGTCGTGGTCTCGGGGCTGCCGAACATCACGCCGATCTTCATGCGGATCTGGTTGATGAAGATCACCAGCGTGTTCGACTTGGAGATCGAGGCGGTGAGCTTGCGCAGCGCCTGGCTCATCAGGCGGGCCTGCAGGCCGGGCAGCGCATCGCCCATCTCGCCTTCCAGCTCGGCGCGCGGCACGAGGGCAGCGACCGAGTCGATCACCAGCACGTCTATTGCGCCCGAACGCACGAGTGTATCGGCGATCTCGAGCGCCTGCTCGCCGGCGTCGGGCTGGGAGATCAGCAGGTTGTCGATGTCGACGCCGAGCTTCTTGGCATAGGCCGGATCGAGCGCGTGCTCGGCATCGACGAAGGCGCAGGCGCCGCCCTTCTTCTGCGCCTCGGCGACGCAATGCAGCGCGAGCGTCGTCTTGCCCGAGCTTTCCGGCCCGTAGATCTCAACGATGCGGCCCTTGGGCAGGCCGCCGATGCCCAGCGCGATGTCGAGGCCCAGCGAGCCGGTCGAGATCGCCTCGATCTCCAGCGCCTCGCGCTGGCCGAGCTTCATGATCGAACCCTTGCCGAAGGCCCGCTCGATCTGGGCGAGCGCGGCGTCCAGGGCCTTGTTCTTGTTCTCCATGCCTTCTTTCTCGACCAGTTTCAGCGCTGCCGACATTGGCTGCCTCCTCTATGTCCCATGGCCCCGTCCGAAGCGGCAATACGGATAACTCAGCCGCGGACAGCCACCACTGTACGCTTTTTGTTCCAGACAGGAAGTGGATAAATAGGCGCTTGAATCAATTAAACATATTGACACCTGTTCTAGCGACGTTCTGGTTTATCCACAGGATCAGTTGTAGCTTGCACCGAGAACATTCAGGCTGAAGCCCTCACGCGGTGTTGACGCGGCGCACCCTCGCAGTTGCGAAATCAGCGCGCACATTGCCTTCCATGATGAACGACCAGCGCCCGTCCTACCGTTGGCAGGACCACGTCATCACGCCACGGCGTGCCTCTCTCAATCTCCTGGCCACGGCGCTGATCGTCGCCGTGCTTGGCGCTGCCGGCCTTACGGCCGGCCATCATCCCACCGCCGTCGCGCATTCCCCCATCGCTACGGAGCAGGCATCCTCGCTCCCGCAGATCGTGAAACGCCCGGCTTCGTCCCATCTGGCAACGCCCTCGCTCAAAGGCTGCTGACGGGGCTCATTTCCGTAGAGTCCCTCTCAGCAGGCGGCCGAAGCGGATCGTCACCACGACCAGCCACGCCAGCACGACAAAGAGGACGGCCGCCCGCCCGGCGGTCACGGCCACATCCAGCGATATACGCGCCGGTTCCTGCCCCAGGCGCTGCAAGCCTGCGACGATGCCAAAGCCGGCGCCAATGCCGGCGCTGGCCAGCATCCATCGCCAGTTGCGCCCCAAGGCACAGCTGTCGGCCGCGGCCTTGCGCAGGGACTGCCGCCAAAGACCCCGCGGTTCCATCCCGCTCATGGTAGGCCGGGCTTCGTTTCAGGAGTGTGCCGATTTGTCCCCGCCTCGTTGTGCGGGGTAACATCGGCGTCACAAAACAGAAATGGATGCATCATGGGGGGACAGTAGCGGTCGGCCATGACAACTGTGGTCGAGGCTCGAACGTTCGGCGCGGTGCGCGCCCGGCCCGCGCTCGGCCTTCGCCTGCGGCGCCGGTCGCTTCCCTACCTGCTGCTCGCCCCCTCGCTGGTCCTGCTGGCGGCCTTCACCTATGCGCCGATCCTGCGCGTCGCCTGGGATTCGCTGCATGACGAGGGCCATGCGACGGGCAAGAGCACCTTCGTCGGCCTCGGCAACTACGTCGCCCTGTTCGCCGACAAGGCGTTCGGCCAGTCGGTCGTCAACAACCTGATCTACGCCGCCGGCACGGTGCCGCTCAGCATGGCGCTGGCGCTGCTGTTCGCCCTGGCGGTCCAGCGCTCCTCGCGCTTCAATTCGGTAGTCCGCGCGCTGCTGCTGTTCCCGTCGATGATCCCGCTGGTCGCGGCGGCGTCGCTGTTCTTCTTCATCTTCCTGCCAGGCGTCGGGCTGTTCGACTACTACCTCGCCAAGATCGGCATCCGCGGCGCCAACTGGCTGGGCGATCCCGACGTGGCGCTGTGGTCGCTGATCGGCATCACGGTGTGGAAGAACGCCGGCTACTACATGCTGTTCTACCTCGCCGGCCTGCAGACCCTGCCGGGCGAGGTCCTCGAGGCGGCGACGATCGACGGCTGCAACGCCTGGCAGCGGCTGCGCTACGTGATCGTCCCATTGCTCGCGCCGACAACAGCGTTCGTGCTGGTGATCGCGCTGATCAACGTGCTGACCCAGGTCGACCACGTGATCGTGCTGACCAAGGGCGGGCCCAGCAACTCGACCAAGCTGGTGCTCTATTACATCTTCGAGCAGGCGCACGAGAACTTCGCCGCCGGCAAGGCCGCCGCGGCCAGCCTGCTCTCGGTGTCGTTCCTGCTGGCCCTCTCGGTGTTCTCGCTCAAGACCATGGAACGAGGCACGCATGCGGCGTCTTAACCGTCCTCCCGACCGGAGCGAAGCGGAGTGGAGGGACCTGTTTTGAGTGCAGCAGTCCCAAAGAGGCCCCTCGACTCCGCTTCGCTCCGCTCGGGGCGACGAGGCATGCTCATCGTCGCGCTCCTGATGGCGATCACCACGTTCCTGTGGTCGACGCCGTTCCTGTGGACGCTGGTCGCGTCGTTCCGGCCGGACGGCGGGGGCGGCATCGGCATGGCGTCGCTGGTGCCGGACTACAAGCCGACCTGGGACAACTTCCTGCTCGCGCTGGAGAGCGGCAACTTCGCGCTCTACTACCTCAACACCGCGATCGTGGCGTTCGGCATCCTGGCCGTGCAGATCGTCACGATCTCGCTGGCCGGCTACGCCTTCGCGCGGCTCAGCTTCCCCGGCCGCGAGCTGATCTTCTACGTCTTCCTGCTCCAGCTGATGCTGGTGCCGCCGATCCTGATCGTGCCCAACCTGCGCACCATCGTCGATCTCGGCCTGTACGGCTCGCTGCTCGGCGTGATGGCGCCCTACTTCGCCTCGGCGTTCGGCACCTTCTTGATGCGCCAGACGTTCCGCCAGATCCCGCGCGACTTCGAGGAGGCCGCCGTGATCGACGGGGCGCACTGGTGGCAGACCCTGTGGCACGTGCTGCTGCCGATGGCCAAGCCCGGCCTGGTCGCCTTCTCGCTGGTCTCGCTGATGGCGCACTGGAACGAGTTCCTGTGGCCGTTGATGGTGCTGAGCGAGCCCCGCAACCACACGCTCACGATCGGGCTGGCCTCGTTCGCGGTCGGCAGCGAGGGCGGGAAGGATTGGGGCCTGCTGGCCGCCGGCACGCTGCTCGTCATGTTCCCGCTGCTCGCGCTGTTCGCGGTGTTCCAGCGTCAGTTCATCAACAGCTTCATGTTCTCGGGGCTCAAGGGGTAAGGAGAAGAAACTCATGCGTTGGCTTCCGTCATTCGCCGTCGCCGCCCTGGCGACGCTGTTGCCCGCTTTGGCAGGCGCGCAGACCAGGATCGATTTCTACTTCCCGCAGCCGGTCGATGGGCCGTTCGTGCGCGAGATGACGCGCATCGTGAAGAGCTACAACGACAGCCAGAAGGAGGTGCAGGTCACCGCCGTGTTCAGCGGCAGTTACGACGACACCAAGCTCAAGGCGCAGGCCGCCGCCAAGGCCGGCAAGCCGCCGGGCGTGGTCCTGATGAGCGCGAACTTCCTGAACGACCTCAAGCTCTCTGGCGACCTCGATTCGCTCGAGCCGCTCTTGAAGGCCGACGGCACGACGCGCGAGAAGTTCCTTGAGGACTTCTGGCCCGCGCTGCACATCAACGCGACGGTGGACGGCGAGCTCTACGGCATCCCCTACCAGAACTCGACGCCGCTGCTGTACTATAACGTGGAGCACTTCAAGGAAGCCGGCCTCGATCCGAACAAGCCGCCCCGCACCTGGACCGAGTTCGTCGACGCCGCCAAGAAGCTCACCAAGCGCAACGGCGACACCGTCGAGCGCTACGGCTTCACCATGCCGGGCAACTACGACTATTTCGGCTGGTTGATGGAAACGCTGTGCATGTCCAACGGCGGCAACTACTACAACTCCAACTGGGGCGGCGAGGTCTACTACGACACGCCGTCGATGCTCGGCGCCGCGCAGTTCGTCGAGGACCTGGTGTTCAAGCACAAGGTGATGCCGCAGGGCGTGACCGAGCAGAGCGCCGTATCGACCAACTTCCTGGCCGGCAAGACCTCGATGATCTTCCTCTCGACCGGTAGCCTGTCGTTCATCCGCAACAACATGAAGATGGCCTACAATGTGGGCTTCATCCCGATGAACGTGCGCAATGCCGTGCCGATCGGCGGCGGCTCGCTGGTCATGTTCAAGGGCCAGTCGCCCGAGCAGAAGGCGGCGAGCTGGAAGTTCGCCAAGTGGCTCAGCTCCGCCGAGAACCTCGGCAGCTGGAGCCGCTTCTCGGGCTACTTCGCGCCGCGCAAGTCGTCCTACGACCTGCCCGAGATGAAGGAGTTCCTGGCTAAGAACCCCGACGCCAAGGTGGCGATCGACCAGCTGAAGTATGCCCAGCCCTGGTTCGCGACCTACCAGACCGTCGCCGTGCGCAAGGCGCTGGAGGACGAGATGCAGGCCGTGCTGAACGGCAAGAAGAAGGCGGCCGAGGCGATCAAGGAAGCGCAGAAGAACGCCGACGCGCTGATGCGGCCCTATGTCGAGCAGACCGCGCTGAAGCTGCCTTGATCATCGGACCGCGCCACTCCAGTGGCGCTCACGATACTCACCATGAAAGAGCGCCACTGGAGTGGCGCGGTCCAATGAGGAGACCATGACCCTGATCGCCCAGATCACCGACCTGCACATCCGGCCGTCGGGCAAGAAAGCCTATGGCGTCGTCGACACCGAGGCGATGCTGCGTGCCGCCGTCGACTCGATCCTCGCCCAGCCGAAGAAACCCGACGCGGTCATCGCCTCGGGCGATCTCACCGACTGCGGCCTGGTCGAGGAATACGAGCTGCTGCGCGATTGCCTGAAACCGTTGCCCATGCCGGTCTACCTGATTCCCGGCAACCACGACCGCCGCGAGACGATGCGTCAGGTCTTTGGGCGCGACGGCTACCTGCCGGATGGCGACCATCTCCACTACACCATCGAGCACCTGCCGCTCAGGCTAATCGGCCTCGACACCGTCGTGCCGGGCAGGGGGCACGGCGAGATGGATGCGGCGCGGCTGGCCTGGCTGAAGGCGCGGCTCGACGAGCAGCCCGGCCGGCCGACCTTCATCTTCATGCACCACCCGCCCTTCCCGACGGGCCTGCAGCACATGGATTCGATCAACTGCCGAAACGCCGAGGCGATGGCGGCGCTGGTGAAGAACTATCCCAACGTCGAGCGCGTCGCCTGCGGCCATCACCACCGCTCGATCCAGATCCGCTGGGCCGGCACCATCGGCTCGGTGGCGCCGAGCGTCGCCCACCAGGTCGTGCTCGACCTGATGCCGCACGACGACGCCACCTTCACCCTGGAGCCGCCGGGCTATCATCTCCACCTCTGGGCGCCGGAGACCGGCACGATCACCCACACCGCCTTCATCGGCAGCTTCTCGGGCCCGCATCCCTTCCTGCTCGATCCCGACTATCCGGCATTCGGCGACAAGGCGTCGGCACCGGCGACCCACAAGATGTGATCTGCATTTGCATCCGCGTTGCAATGCGCGGTTGGTGATTGAGTCCGCCCGTGCGAAGGCGTGCCATCGGGTCGGGGGGATCCGGACATGTGGAGACTTATTGCAG
Organism: Reyranella sp.; assembly: GCA_035293665.1. GTDB lineage: Bacteria > Pseudomonadota > Alphaproteobacteria > Reyranellales > Reyranellaceae > Reyranella. The sequence goes on from DATGMK010000010.1 coordinate 165,427, forward strand.
CGTTGGCCCTGATCGGGCTGCCGGCGCTTGCGCACGCGGAATGGAAGAAGGTCACCCGACAGGAGTCCAAGCTGCTGCTCGAGGCGCCGTTGCTGGAGAACGGGCGCGAGGTCTACCAGTACGGAGGCTGGGACGCTTCGGGCGGATACGAAGGGTCGTTCGCCGCGATCCTGTCCCCGAAGGGCGGTTACCCGTTCATGCAGGTGTATTTCCAGCGCCTGGCCCAGTTGCATCAATGGTCCCGCGGCGCCGACCTCGACGAGGCATGGTTGAAGAAGTTCTTCTCGTTCCTCAAGGACAAGACGATCCGCATCACCGTGCCGGCGCCGCATGTGACACGCTATATCCGCGTCGTTCGCTTTGCCGTCGACCAGTCGGAGTGCGCGGGCTTCGACATTCGACAGCTGAACGACGCCCATTCCATCAAGAGCGACACCGACCGCAACTCGGTCTACGGCCTCTATTGCGCGCCGGCCGGCGTCGCGCTCACCGATGACCTCGTCCGGCAGGCGACCGAAGGCATCTATTGGCGGAGCGACAGCGGCGTGGAGCGCCTGCTGCAGGGCGTCGCCCGGCCGGTGCCGGCGAGCCTGCGGTAGCAACCTACAGCTGGAACCAGCCGAATCCCGCGGCGCCGATCGCCGCCAGCCCCATGCCGAGATGCCTGAAGAAGCGCGTCGACTGCAGGGCGACAGACTGCTCGTGCCGCCAGCTCGCGCGCTCGCCGCCGGACATGCGCTCGCGCGCTTCGTGCTGGCTGCCGATCAGATGCGGCGTCCAGCCGCTGCCGACGGCGGCGTCCTTCTCCAGCTCGATCCGCACACAGATGAACCAGAGCATCAGGCCGATCAGCCCTACTCCGCCGAAGCCGAACCAGACGACGAAGACGAACGCGATCAGGCCCGCGACCAGCCATCCCAGGGCAGCGACCGCGAACACGATCGTCCTGCCCTCCATGGCGCCTACTTTGGCCCCAGCGCGCCCGCCGCCTTGAGCGCGGCGATGCCCGCCGTGTCGTAGCCGATCTCCGCCAGCACGTGGTCGTTGTGCTGGCCGATCTCCGGCGGATCGCTGACCAGCGGCGGCCGCCAGCCCAGCATCTGGAAGGGCAGCAGCGGCAGCCGAGTCTTCACGCCGCCCGGCAGCGTGGTCGGCGCCAGCGAGCCATTGGCCAGCAGGTGCGGATGGTCGAACAGGTCCTGCGGCCGCGCGACCGGCGCGAAGGAGATGTCGGCGTCGAGGCACATCTGCTCGAGCGCATCCTTGGTGTAGGTCTTGAACACCGCAGCCACCTTCGGCACCAGCCACGGCCGCGCCTCGATACGCTGGTTGTTGGTGGCGAGCTTGGGATCGTTGGCCAGATCGTCCTGCTTGAAGAACTCGCAGAAGCGCTTCCACTGGCCGTCGCTGGTGATGCCGACGAAGATCTGCTGTCCATCGGCGGTGTTGAAGATCTCGTAGATCGCCCACGAGCTCACGCGCTCGGGCATCGGCGGCGGCGGCGCGCCATTCATCGCCGTGATGGCGAGGTGCTGGCCCATCAGGAACACGACCGATTCGAACAGCGCCGATTCCACCAGCCCGCCCTTCCCCGTGCGGTCGCGCGTCTTGAGCGCCAGCACCGTGCCGAACGCGCCGAACATGCCGCCCATGATGTCGACCACCGACGTGCCGGCGCGCAGGGGCCGGCCGGTCGGGCCGGTCATGTAGGCGAGCCCGCCCATCATCTGCACGACCTCGTCGAGCGCCGGCCGCTTCTCGTACGGTCCGGGCAGGAACCCCTTCAGCGCGCAATAGACGAGCCGCGGATTGATCTTCTCGAGATGCTCGGGCCCCAGGCCGCGCTTGGCCATCGAGCCCGGCGCGAAGTTCTCGATCATGACGTCGGCCGACTGCAGCAGCTTCACCAGGACCTTGCGGCCCTCGGGCCCGTCGGCATCGAGCGCCAGGCTCTTCTTGTTGCGATTGAAGTAGCCGAAGAAGCCGCCGCCGAAGCCGCGCAGCCGGCGGGTGCGGTCGCCGTCGACCGGCTCGACCTTGATCACCTCGGCGCCGAGGTCGGCCAGGATCATGCCGCAGGACGGCCCGAGGATGGTGTGCGTGAGTTCGACGACGCGGATGCCTTTGAGCGGCGGTTCGACAGAGGAGGTCATGACTTTCCTCTAGTCCCTGCCGGGTTTGGCCGTCCAGCGTGGCGGCAGAAGCCTCGTGTCGAGGACGAACGGACCGCCGTTGTTGGCGATCCTGAACGAACTCAGCACGGGCGCGTCATATTCACTGCGGAAGTAGATTTCGGACCGCAGCGCGACATCGAGATCGGCAGCGGGGAAAGCGCAGGTGAAGGTCGCCGACTGGCCGGGATCGAGACGATCAGGGATCCACGATTGATCCGCCGCGACCATGTCGGGAGTCTCGTAGCTCGTCAGCGCACAATGGATCTTCAGGTGGGAGAGCGGAAACCACGCGCTCACGTTCTGGACGCGGAATGTCGCCTGAAAGGCCGAGCCTGCAGTGACACGGTCCGACGAATAGGCCGGAAGGGGGCGCAGCGACCAGATACCGACGGCGGCCGCGGCCAGTGCGGCCAAGAACAGCACGACCGACGTCAGCCACACGAAGGAGTGCGCACCGACAGTGGCCATCTCGACGAGGCCCTGTTGCAGCGGCAGGTCGGCCGCGACCGCAGGGCGCCTGCGCGAACGCGGCGGCCCCTTGGCAGCCGGAGAGCTCTTCCTGCCGCGCGTTGCCGGCTTGCGCTTGGTCGTCGCCATCTGCGCTCAAGATAGCGCAATGCGATCCGGCGCAGGAAAACGATCGAGGTAGGAACGGGCGCGCGGCAAAGGGTCGTAGAGGAAGTGCCGCGGCCCGGCCAGCCACAGGCCGTCAATCTCGCGCGATTTCGCTTCGGAGACGAGCACGTCGCGCGGCAGCGTCACCAAAGTCCCATCCCAGCCGGGCCATAGCCGCCTCGAACCCTTCCCCGCATGCGCCAGGAAGGCGTCGCGCCGGGAATAGCCGTGGAAGTCGAACACGCACTCGTCGGTGCCGACGAAGATGTGGTTGCCCCAGTAGCCGGGCGCCGGCCTGATCCAGGTGATCTGGTATCCGGCCACGACATACCGCTCGGTTCGTGGCTGGTACATTCCCCCTTCGACGACTCAGGTCAGGCGAACCAGCCTTCGATGTCCTTGGTGAACGGCAGGCCGGCCGAGTCGGCCAGCACCTGGTGGCCCATGCCGGCGCCGATCAGGAAGGCTTCCTGGTGCGGCACGGCGTTGCTCTTCAGCATCCCGCGGATCGCCTTGCCGTCATGGCCCCAGCCCACCGCCTCGACCTTGCCGTCGAAGGCGCGGTTGACGACCGACAGGAACTCGGCGCGCTCCTCGTCCGTGAGCTTCGGCACGGCGTCGATGTCGCCCAGCAGGAACAGCCGGCCGCCGAATTTCGCCACGAGCGCCGCCACCGAATTGCGCGCCTCGACGATCACCTCGCGGTTCGGTCCGCGGCGGACGCGGGCGGCCAGCGACAGGGGCATCACCGCGGCCCCGAGATTGGAGCCGGTGTTCATCAGCGCGGCGGTAAGTTCCTTGTAGGTGATGCCCAACCGTTCCGCGCGGCGGACACGCATCTTCGCTATTTCGGGACTGGGTGTTTTCCAAGCCTTTGCGGCGGCGCGCCGCCACACCCACGCTTCCCACGACATGTCGAACGTCGGCCCGTTATTGTGGCCGATCCCGGGGCGGCGTAGCAAAGCCTCGACATTGGCGTGCCGCAGTTTTAGACGGTCGAACCGGTCACCCATGGCAAGGGATTGTAACGCAAAGCCCATGCCAAAATCGAGGAGCGGAAGCGTGGACGATTTCCAGGTCGATGTCTTGGTGGTGGGCGCCGGCAATGCCGCGGCCTGTGCGGCGCTGGCGGCCCGCGAGACCGGCGCCTCGGTGGCGATGCTGGAGGCGGCCCCCGAGGAAGAGCGCGGCGGCAACAGCACCTACACCGCGGGCGCCATGCGGCTGGTGTTCCACGGGGTCGACGACCTCGCCCAGCTCTACGACCTCACCGAGGACGAGAAGCGCGACGTCGATTTCGGCTCCTACTCGGCCGACCAGTTCCTCGACGACATGGGCCGCGTGACCAACTACCGCTGCGACCCGGAACTCACCGACATCCTGATCAGCCGCAGCTTCGAGACGGCGAAGTGGATGCGCAGCAAGGGCGTGCGCTTCCAGCCATCCTACGGTCGGCAGGCCTTCAAGGTGAACGGCAAGTACAAGTTCTGGGGCGGCCTCGCGGTCGAAGCGTGGGGCGGCGGCCCCGGCCTGGTGGACCTCGAGCACAAGGCGGCGGTGAAGGCCGGCATCCCGATCCACTACGAGACGGCGGCGGTGTCGCTGATCGAAGAGGATGGCGTGGTGCGAGGCGTGATTGCCCGCCACAAGGGACGCAAGGTCAGGATCGGCGCCAAGGCGGTCGTGCTGGCCTGCGGCGGCTTCGAGAGCAACGCCGAGATGCGCACGCGCTACCTCGGGCCGACCTGGGATCTCGCCAAGGTGCGCGGCACGCGCTTCAACACCGGCGCCGGCATCAACATGGCGCTGGCGATCGGCGCCAAGGCGCACGGCAACTGGTCGGGCGGCCACGCCGTCGGCTGGGACCTGAACGCGCCGGAGTTCGGCGACCTCGAGGTCGGCGACAACTTCCAGAAGCACTCCTACCCGCTCGGCATCATGGTGAACGCCAACGGCGTGCGCTTCGTCGACGAGGGCGCGGACTTCCGCAACTACACCTATGCCAAATACGGCGCGGTGATCCTGGCGCAGCCGCAGCAGTTTGCCTGGCAGATCTTCGATGCCAAGGTGCTCGACAAGCTGCGCGACGAGTACCGCATCAAGCGCATGACCAAGGTCAAGGCCGACACGATCGAGGAGCTGGCGACCAAGCTCGAGGGCGTGAACCAGGAGCAGTTCCTCAAGACCATCAAGGAATGGAACGCCGCGGTGATGACCGAGGTGCCGTTCAACCCGGCAATCAAGGACGGCCGCGGCGTGCGCGGCCTTGCCGTTCCGAAGAGCAACTGGGCCAACACGATCGACCAGCCGCCATTCGAGGCCTACGCGGTGACCTGCGGCCTCACCTTCACCTTCGGCGGCCTCAAGATCACGACCGAGGGCGAGGTTGAGAGCACCGACGGCCACGTCATCCCCGGCCTGTTCGCGGCGGGCGAGCTGGTCGGCGGGCTGTTCTATCACAACTACCCGGGCGGCACGGGGCTGGTGTCCGGCGCGGTGCTCGGCAAGCTCGCGGGCGACGGCGCCGGCAAGTACGTTCAGAACAAGAACTAGGGAGCGATGGCGCGGAAGAAGGCTCCGCTTCGCAAATCCTGGCCCGAGGGTGCGGTCTACACCGTCGGACACTCTACCCTGCCGATCGACGACTTCGCCGCGCTGCTCGCGGCCTACGGAATCCAGACCGTCGTCGACATCCGCACCGTGCCGCGCTCGCGGCGCAATCCGCAATTCAACGCCGATGCCCTGCCGCAAGCGTTGAAGCCGCACGGCATCGAATATATTGGCCTGCCGGGCCTGGGCGGCTTGCGCAAGACGTCGAAGGACTCGCCCAACAAGGGCTGGCGCAACGACAGCTTCCGCGGCTATGCCGACTACATGCAGACGCCCGCCTTCACCGAGGCGCTCGGCGAGCTGATCGACCTCAGCCGGCACACGCGCGCCGCCATCATGTGTGCCGAAGCGGTGCCCTGGCGCTGCCACCGCTCGCTGGTGGCCGACGCGCTCGAAGTGCGCGGCATTCCCGCGATCGAGATCCTGTCGCCGACCAGCAGCCGCCTGCACAAGCTCACCCCATTCGCGCATGTCGAGGGAACAAAGCTGACCTACCCGCCGCTGCCCGATTGAGCGACAACCAGGCGTTGACAGAGCCAGTGCAATTGTCGCACAGAGCGCCGCGATTCCGGGACCCGCCCACAAGGAGCAAGACATGTCTTTCATCACCCGCCGCCGGGCGCTCGCCCTCGGCGCCGGCGCCCTCGTACTGCCGCAGGCCGCGCGGGCGCAAGCCTGGCCGAGCGGCCCCGTCACCTTCGTGGTCGGCTATGCCGCCGGCGGCAGCACGGACATCAATGCGCGCGAGCTGGGCCAGGTCATGACGCCGGTGATCGGCCAGCAGATCATCATCGACAACAAGGGCGGCGCCGCCGGCTCGATCGGCCTGCGCGCCGTGGCGGCCGCCAAGCCGGACGGCCAGACGGTGTTCGTGGCCGTCGGCACCAACGTGATCATCAATCCGTGGGTCCAGAAGGGCATGATCGACACGATCTCCTCTTTGGCGCCGATCTGTCAGGTGACGGACTATCAATACGTTCTGGTGGTCGGCAACAAGGTGCCGGCCAACAACGCCGCGGAGCTGGTGGCCTTGGCGAAGAAGGACCCCGAGAAGCTGACCTTCTCGTCATCGGGCGTCGGCGGCAACAATCACCTTGCCGGCGCGCTGTTCGCCAAGGCCGCCGGGATCAAGATGACCCACGTGCCCTACAAGGGGACGGGCCCCGCGGTGGCCGACGTGATCAGCGGGCAGATCACGATGAACTTCTCCTCCCTGCCGCCGGCTGTGTCGCAGATCAAGGGCGGCAATCTTCGCGCGCTGGCGGTCACCGGCAACAAGCGCGTGAAGTCCCTGCCCGACGTGCCGACGCTGGAGGAGCAGGGCATCGACGTCGTCGTGACCAGCTGGCAGGGCCTGTTCGCCCCGGCCAAGACGCCGGCGGACGTTCTCGACAAGATCGAGAAGGCCACCAAGGAAGCGATGAAGAACCCCAAATGGGATGAGGCGCTGGCCCGCGACGGCCTCGAGCAGCCGCCCGAGCGCACACGCGCGGAGTTCACCCAGTTCGTCAAGGACGAGCACGCCTTCTGGGGCAAGACCCTGAAGGAGCTCAACATCGAGATGGAGTGATCCCCCTCCGCCCCTTCGGGGCACCTCCCCCCGCAGACGGAGGGAGGCATGACATCAGTCCTTCCCCCGTCTGCGGGGGAAGGTGGCGCGAAGCGCCGGAAGGGGGTTACCGCTTCGGCACCATGCAGAAGCCCTGCGCCTCGATGCCGAGGGGCGGATTGAACTTCGAGCGGAAGTTCTCGAAGGCGATCGCGGCGGTCAGTTCGACGATCTGCGGCTCGGTGAAATGCTGCTTCACCTGCGCGAACAGCGCATCGTCGACCTGGCGGTCGGTATAGGTGATCGCCTCGGCATATTCGAGCGCCACGCGCTCGGCCTCGCTGAACAGCTTGCTGTCCCGCCAGCTCAGCAGCTCGCCCAGCTTGTCCAGACCGCCTTCAGTCGTTTCCGCGGCACGCGCGGCGTTGATGTCCATTCAAAAGGGACACCCGTTGATCGTGGCGACGCGCGTATAAATCAGCGGCAGCATGCCCTTGGGCAGTTGGCCGGACTGCTCGAAGGCCAGGCCCATGATGCCCGCTGCCTTCAGGATCGGCGGGCAATGCGCCATTATCTTCGCCGGATTCAACAAATCGCCGAACAGCTCGCGCTGGCGATCGAACGCCGGCTTGAGAATCGGGTCGCCACCATCGTCGGTGATCTCGCTGATGCGGGGCATGTCGTTACCTCCTCAAAGGGGAGCGGGATGACAGCCGGATCGGCTGGTCCGCGCGACCGATTTTTTCTCGTGCCTGCCCTCTTCCAGGTGCAGCCTCGGTCAGGCGCTGTGGCCGTCCATCCACGCGCGGATCTGGGGTTCGTCCAGCCAGGCCCGCGCGGAACCGGCGTCACTGAAGAACTGCATTGGCCGATCGGGCACGGCCAGGATGCCCAGCACGCGCGCGAACTGCTCGTACTTGTCGCGTGACATGACGATCGCCAGGGGGCCCGCCTGCCCGAGTTGCTGCATGCCGCGAATCCGCACGGCCACGGCCATGATGTCGTCGGCGGTCATCTCGGTCTCGCCCCGGCTGCCATCGAACAGCTTGCGATAGTTACCTGCCCGCGCGCCCGCCATGACATGGAGATAGGCGTCCATCTCCTCCCGGCGCACGTTGCCCTCGGCAACCGCCGTGATCAGCCGTTCACGCGAGTCGATCACCCAGTATAAAGGCATCGGGAGCACACAACCCGTGCGGGCGATCTTATCAGACCGCAGGCCCGGCCCAAGCCCTACCTTGGTCGATCAGAACCCCAGCGCCTTGGCCTGCACCACGCTTTCGAGCCGGGCGATCTTGGCTGTGAGCTCGGGCGACAGCGGCTGGTCGACCTGGACCAGCGCAATCGCCGAGCCGCCCGGCTTGTCGCGGCCGAGATGGAAAGTCGCGATGTTGACCTTGCTCTCGCCCAAGAGCGTGCCCAGCCGTCCGATGAAGCCTGGCTTGTCGTCGTTGGTAATGTAGAGCATGTGCGGGCCGAACTCGGCCTCGATCTCGATGCCCTTGATCTCGACGATGCGCGGATGCTTGCCGCCGAACAGCGTGCCGGTGATCGAGCGCGTGTACTTGTCGGTGGTGACCGAGACGCGGATCATCGAGTGGTAGTCGCTGTCGCGCTCGTGCTTGACCTCGGCGACTTCGATGCCGCGCTCGCGGGCAATCACCGGGGCATTCACCAGGTTGACCGTGTCGAGCTGCGGCCGCAGCACGCCGGTCAGGGCCATCTGGGTGAGCGGCTTGATGTTGAGCGCCGCCACCTGGCCCTCGTACTCGATCGCAACTGCCTTGATGTCGGTGTCGGTGAGCTGGCCCGCGAACGAGCCCAGCTTCTCGGCGAGGTCGAGATACGGCGCCAGCCGTGGCGCGTCCTCCGCCGACACGTTGGGCATATTGAGCGAGTTCTGGATCGCCCCGGTCAGCAGGTAGTCGGCCATCTGCTCGGCGACCTGCAATGCCACGTTCTCCTGCGCCTCGACCGTCGCCGCGCCAAGATGCGGCGTGCAGACCAGGTTGGGCGCGCCGAACAGCACATTGGACTTGGCTGGCTCCTCGGTGAAGACGTCGAAGCCCGCGCCGGCGATGTGGCCAGACACAAGCAGATCGCGCACCGCGAGCTCGTCGACCAGGCCGCCGCGCGCGCAGTTGATGATGCGCACGCCCTTCTTGGTCTTCATCAGGTTGGCGCGCGAGAGGATGTTCTTGGTCTGCTCGGTGAGCGGCGTGTGCACGGAGATGAAGTCGGCCCGCGGCAGCAGCTGCTCCAGCGTCACCTTCTCGACGCCGAGCGCCGCCGCCCGCTCCTCGCTCAGGAACGGATCGTAGGCGATGACGCGCATCTTCAGGCCGACCGCGCGCTCGGCGACGATCGAGCCGATGTTGCCGCAGCCGATCAGGCCCAGCGTCTTGAAGCTGAGCTCGGTGCCCATGAAGCGGTTCTTCTCCCACTTGCCGGCCTGGGTCGAGGCGTTGGCGTCGGGCACCTGGCGGGCAACCGCGAACATCAGGGCGATCGCGTGCTCCGCGGTCGTGATGGCGTTGCCGAACGGCGTGTTCATCACCACCACGCCATGTGCGGTCGCGGACTTGAGGTCGACATTGTCGACGCCGATGCCGGCGCGGCCCACGACCTTGAGCTTCTTTGCCTCGGCCAGCACCTCGGCGGTGACCTTGGTGGCCGAGCGGATTGCCAGCCCCTCGTAGTTGCCGACGATGGCGCGCAACTCGGCGGGCTTGAGGCCGGGCTTGAAGTCGACGTCGCAGCCGCGCTCGGTGAAGATCTCGACGGCGCGCGGGGAAAGCTCGTCGGAGATGAGAACCTTGGGTTTGGCCATTGGAATGTCTCCTTCATCGGACCGCGCCACTCCAGTGGCGCTCTTATGATTGCGCCACTGGAGTGGCGTGGTCCTATGAGTTGAAGTCGCGTTCGATCTCGCCGTAGGCCCAATCAAGCCAGGGCAGCAGCGCTTCGAGGTCGCTCTTCTCGACCGTGGCGCCGCACCAGATGCGCAGGCCTGGCGGCGCGTCGCGATAGGAGCCGACGTCGTACGCCGCCTTCTCGCTCTCCAGCAGCTCGGCCATCTTCTTCGCCGCCGCGGCCTGCTTGTCGGCCGGTAGCGCGGTGAACCAGGGCGCGATGATGTTGAGGCACACCGACGTGTTCGACCGCACGGTCTTGTCCGCGGCGAGAAAGGAGATCCAGTTCCGCTCGGCCACGAATCTCTCGAGCACGGCGAGATTGTCGCTCGAGCGCTTCATCAGGCCCTTCAGGCCGCCGACCCTCTCGCCCCATTTCAGGCCGTCGATCGCATCCTCGACGCAGAGCAATGACGGAGTGTTGATCGTGTCGCCCTTGAAGATCGCCTCGGAGAACTTGCCGCCCGAGGTGAGCCGGAAGATCTTCGGCAACGGCCACGGCGGCGAATGGCTTTCCAGGCGCTCGACGGCGCGCGAGCTCAGTACCAGCATGCCGTGCGCGCCCTCGCCGCCCATCACCTTCTGCCAGGACCAGGTGACGACATCGAGCTTGCTCCACGGCAGATCCATCGCAAACACCGCGGAAGTGGCGTCGCAGATCGCCAGGCCCTGGCGATCGTCGGCGATCCAGTCGCCGTTCGGGACCTTTACGCCCGAAGTCGTGCCGTTCCAGGTGAAGACAACGTCATGTGTCCAGTCGACCGCCGTCAGGTCGGCGATCTGGCCGTAGCCTGCCTTGAGCACGCGGGCGTCCTTGAGCTTGAGCTGCTTGGCGACATCGGTGACCCAACCTTCACCGAAGCTCTCCCAAGCGAGCATATCGACCGGCCGGGCGCCGAGCAGCGACCACAGGGCCATCTCGACGGCGCCGGTGTCGGACGCCGGTACGATGGCGATGCGATAGTCGGCGGGAATGCCCAGCAGGTGCCGCGTGCGGTCGACCGCCTCGACGATCTTCTTCTTGCCGATTTTGGAGCGATGGGACCGCCCAACGGCGGCATCTTTGAGGGCTTCCGGAGTCCATCCCGGGCGCTTGGCGCAGGGTCCCGATGAAAAATCGGGACGCGCCGGACGTGCGTTCGGCTTCGTCATACATCCTCTCCCTTACAGAAGAGCTGCACTCCGTTGGGGGAGCGTGGCCCGCGGCCCGTATAGGGAAACGCGTGGTGGTCGTCAATGCGCGCCGATGCGCACGCCATCCCCCGTCCCGACCGGAGCGAAGCGAAGTGGAGGGACCTTTTTTCAACGAGCCAGCCGCGCAATAGATCGCGGAACAGCGCTCGTCTAGCGGCGGTGCAGTTCGTAGTAGCGGCCGATACCCGGCACATCGAGCGCGGGCGTCGCCGTGTAGTTGCCATGCAGCACGGCGTGGATCGCCTGGGCGCGATCGGCGGCGGATAGTGCGACGAGTTCGCCAGCGAGCTGCTGCGGGCTCCAGTCCCAGACGTCGTCGATCACCACGCGGTAGCCCTTGCCGAACGCCGCCTCGATGTCGTGATGGATCGACTGCGCGTGCTGCTCGGGAGTCCAGTGCGCGTGGCGGATGGCGCCGGCATCGATTGCGATCCATTTGAACTTCGCCTCGTTCGGCGTGCCGTCCCAGTCCCAGGTGTGGCTCCACATTGCGAAGTGCCACATCGTGATCGGCTCGAAGCCCCAATAGACGAACACGGTCGAGTCGGCCGGAAAGCGCCTCTCGATCGCCGCCATCGCCGCCAGAGCCCGCGTGTCGCCGCCGCGCCACCGCGCGAACGAGACGGTGTTGAAGACCAGCGGCACGATCGACAGCAGGGCGAGGACCGCGAAGGCGCGCCGCCGCGCCATTGCCGACAGCAGCAGGCCCCAGGCGACCGACAGCCACGCCATGACGTTGAGCTGCATCTGCGGGTCCTGCGGCTGCGAGTAGATGTTCATCACCTGCCCCGCCGCGAGCGTGCCCAGGAACACGGCTGCGATCGCCCGCACATGCGGCTCCTTGCGGCGCAGCCAGAGCGCCGCGACGCACGCGCCGAGGATCGCCGCCTGCAGCGCCACCGACAGCGCCAGCCACGGGCTCGCCCGCTGCAGCGCGCCCATGTCGTAATCCGGCAGGAAGCTGAACAGATAGCTGCCGAGGCCCCACAGCATCAGCCAGAATTTCTGCCAGCCGAGGCCACCCCAGCCGGTGTCGATTCCCTTGCCGGTCCATAGCAGGTCGGGCAAGCCGACCGCGCCGGCGTGGCCCTCCCAAATCTGCTGCACGATGCCTGCGGTGGCGACGATGGTGATCAGCAGCACGGCGATCAGTCCGGCACGCCGCTTGAACGGCACGGCTGCGCGGGCGGGCGCAATCGCCAGCGCCAGCAGCAGCGCCGGCAGGGTCGGGAAGATCAGCCGCCATTCGTCGAGCCAGGCCAGGGTGAACAGCACGCCCACCCCGACGACGCGCCGCACCGTCGGACGGTCGAACCACGACGCCGCCAACAGCATCGAGATCAGCAGCACCGCATAGCCCGGCATGATGTCTTCGTTGATCACCGACAGCAGCAGGACGATGCCGCAGCCGGCATGGAACAGCGCCGCCAGAGCGGCCACCCGAAGGTCGCCGCTCAGGCGCGCGAAGAAGGCGAAGATCGCGGCCGTCGCGACGCTCGCCCAGAAGGCGTTGAGATAGGCGAACTGCTTCCACGCCGCGCCACGCAGGATGCCCAGCGCATCGAACAGCTTCGCCGACGCGCCGTAGAGCGGGAAGTAGAGGTAGTTGGACGGATCGAGCCGCGCGTGGCGGAAGTCGGTGATCCACGGCTCGGCCTGGATGCTCTTGTACATCCCGTTGGCCGTGATCATGTGCACGTTCTGCAGCCAACCGATCAGGCTGCAGAGCACGATCAGCGACAGAAGGAAGGCCAGCCCGGCTTGCCACAGGATCTCAGTCATCCCGAGCGTAGCGAGGGATCTTTCACGCGACAGAAAAGGTCCCCCACTGCGCTGGGGATGGCGGCTGATGCATGCCGAGGCAGATCAGAACTTGCGGCCCAGCAGCACGACCGCGCCTTCCGCACCGTAGCTCTCGTAATGCAGGCAGCCGCGCGGCATGGTGAACACCTCGCCCGGCCGGTAGGTATGGCTGCGGCCGTCGCGGTTCAGCGTCAGCGCGCCCTTGAGCACCATCGCCTTCACGTCGAACGGATGGCTGTGCTCCGGGTTCACCTTGGCCCCGGCGGTGGTGTTGGTCATGATGTCGTAGCCGCCGCGCTTGAGCTCGGCTTCGAAGGCTTGCTGGTCCATGGAACCCTCCTCCATCAGCGGTTGAGCACCCATACGCCGACGCCGATCAGCACGACGCCCGCGATCTTGGCGACCGTGACGGCCTCGCCGAAGACAATACCACCAATGATCATCACGACAATGTACGACAGCGAGATCGACGGGAAGGCGACCGACAGCGGGATGCGCCGGATCGCGATCAGGTAGCAGACCGTCGCCGCACCATAGAGGCCGAGCCCGATCAGGGTGTGCCAGTCCGTGAGCTGGGCGACGAAATCGGGCGCCCCGGCTCCCGCTTTCAGGAGCATCTGACCGCCGACTCCCGTCAGGATGCCGAGCCACAGCGAGAAATAGTGCTTGTTCACGGATTGGGGGGGCCGCCGACGATCTCACGGACGGTGAACAGCGGCCGGCCCTTCGCCTGGTCATACAGCCGGCCGAGATAGGCGCCGATGATGCCCAGCATCAGGAACTGCATGCCGCCCAGGATGCCCATGGCGGCCATCAGCGAGGTCCAGCCGGGCACGTTGCGGCCGAGGCCCCAGCTGACCAAGGAATAGGCCGTGAAGCCGAATCCGACCACCGCCATGATCCAGCCGATGGTCATCGAGGCCATCAGCGGCACTACCGAGAAGGCGGTGATGGCGTCGGCGGCAAAGCGGAGCATCTTGCGCAGCGGATACTTGCTCTCGCCCGCCGCGCGCGGCTTGCGGTCGTAGGGGATGGCCACCTGCCGGCCGCCGATCCACGCCACCATGCCGCGGATGAAACGATGGCGCTCGGGCATCGTCAGCAGGATGTCGAGCACGCGCCGGGTCACCAGCCTGAAGTCCCCGGTATCGAGCGGGATCTCGACGTCCGTCATGCGGCCGATCAGGCGATAGAAGGCGGCGGCGGTGGCGCGCTTGAACAGGCTCTCTCCTTCACGCACGCGGCGCTGGCCGTAGACCACGTCGGCGCCCTCATCCATCAGGATCAGCATTGCCGGCAGAAGCTCGGGCGGGTCCTGCAGGTCCGCGTCGATGATCAGGATGCGCTCGCCGCGGCACACGGTAAGGCCGGCCGTAAGCGCCAGCTGATGGCCGTGATTGCGCATCAACCGCACCGCCATGACGCGCTGGTCCCGAGCCGC